>DATKSQ010000131.1:0-41929 GCA_035531615.1 Binataceae bacterium (SeqCode) | reverse complement strand
GTCGCGGTGCGCGGGGCGTGGCGCAGCGCGAACTCCTGCGCGATCATCCCGCCCATCGAAACGCCGAAAATATGCGCGCGCGGGATCTTCAGCCCTTCGAGCACCGCCGCCGCGTCATCGGCGAACATCCCGATCGAGTACGGCGCGTCGGGCTTGTCGCTCTGGCCGGTTCCGCGATTATCGAAGGTGATGACGCGGAAGTCGCGCGCGAGCTCCTGCACCAACTCCGCATCCCACACCGCCGAGCTTGCGCCCAGTCCCATGATCATCAACAGCGGCGCTCCAGCGCCGTAGGTGTCGTAATGAAGATTTATGTCACCGGATTTGATTTGCGCCATCGGGGTTCCTCCGTTGCGAATGACCGAGACTAGCGCGCCCAGGGGATGCGCGTGAAGCGCGGCGTCGCCGCCCACCGCGCTCGCGCGGGGGTCACGCCGCCGTGGAAGCCACGGCGCGCGCGGGCGCCGCGGCGAGCGCGGGGCGGTCGCCGCGATGGCATCGCATGATCAACTCGCCGCCGCCGATATAGGCGATTTCATCGACCACGAATCCGTGGCGCGTCAGCAGGTCGTTTAATTTCGCGCGGGTGTAATGCGTGATGTGCTCGTCCTTGTATCCGCCCGGCATCAACACGCCGTAAATTGGTTCGATTATCCGCCATGCGCGCGTCGCGTAATCCGGAGTCCCCAAAATCAGCCTTCCACCCGCCGCGAGCACCCGGTGCATCTCGGAAAACAGAACCTCGTCGAAGGGGATGTGCTCGATGACCTGCGAGCTGATCACGCAATCGAAGCTCGCGTCGCGAAACGGCAGCGCGAAGGCCGAGCCGCGCACCAGCGGCATCCGGTAGCGGGACAGGAAGCGCAGTTTCGAGAAATTGAAATCCATCCCGACGACGTTGTTGAGGCTCTGCACGATCAGGCTCGAGCCGCATCCCGCGTCGAGCACCCGATCCGAGCCGCGCGCCCACGACACGGTGATCCGATGGCGCCGGCGATGCCACCAGCGCTGGATCGGAATCACGCTGTAGAAGCCGCGCTCGTCGTAGTCGGCGGAGTCGAGCGAGTTGCGCAGCTTCCACAACCGGGCCGAGCGCTTGGCTATACTCCAGCCGAATTTCAAAAGCTTGGCGTGCGAGGCGCCGGCGCCGCGCGGGAAATAGGTGAAGGGAACTTCAGCCAGATTAAATCCCTGCGCATAGGCGCGCACCAGAATCTCTTCTTCGGCCTCGAAGTTGGTGGACTCGAACTTGAAGCCCTCGGTCAGGCGGCGGGAATAGAGCCGGTACCCGCTCGAAACGTCGCGCACCGGCAGCGAGAGTATCCGGCGCAGCATCGCGCTCATGAATGCACTCGACAGCTTGCGCGTGAAGTCCGTGTACGTGACCCCGCCGCGCACGTAGCGCGAGGCGATTATGATGTCGCCGCGGTCGCGCGCGCGCCAGATGCGCGGAATAAAATCGGGATCGTGCGACTGATCGGCGTCGAGCTTCAATATCCATTCGCCCTGCGCCTCGGCAAACCCGGTCTCGAGCGCGCCCGCGTATCCCTTGCGCCGCTCCTGAACCATCCGGGCGCCTACGGTCTTGCAAACCTCCGCGGTGTCATCGGTCGAGCGGCCATCGACGATCAGCACTTCGTACGAAATGCGCTCGCGGTCGAGAATCGACCTGATCCGCGGCACCAGGACGCGCAGATTGTCGGCCTCGTTTAGGCTGGGAATCAGGACGGTGAGATCCATGGGTGGGTCCGTGACGGCACATTCTGATGTATTCGGAATGCGCGGCGAAGGGAATATAGTCCCGCGCATCTCCCACGCCCATGAAACCTTCCGCTTGCGGGCGCGCGCGACGCGCCGTAGCCTCGATTCACGGGCGGAGGTGGAAGGGTCAGTGATGCGCGTGCGAAGCAATTTCCTGTTTGCGACGAATTTCCTGTTTGCCACGATGATCGCGGTCGTGATCGCGGTGCTCGCGGCGAGCTCGGCGCCCGCCCGGGCAGCGCGCCGTCACCCTCATTCGAGCGCGGCACATCGCGGGAGCAAGGCCGCCGCGCAAGCGGCGCCGGCGGTCCCGCTGTCGGACATCCATGTGATGGGCGATCGCCCGGCTCCGTTCGCCCTCGATGCGAAGGCCGCGATGCTCGTTGACGCCGCGACTGGCACTCAGCTTTACGGCTACAACGAGCATCTGAAGATGCAGCCGGCCAGCCTGGCCAAAATAATGACCTTCTACCTGACCCTCGACGCACTCTCGGCCAAGCGCCTCTCGCTCGATACGCCGATCACGATCAGCGAGCAGGCCTGGCGCCTGTCGATGGATCAGTCGGTGTCGCGGATGTTCCTGGGTGTCGGCCAGCAGGTTCCCGTACACGATCTTTTGTTTGGCCTGATGGTCTCGTCGGGCAACGACGCGGCCGTCGCGCTGGCCGAGTATCTGGCCGGTAGCACCGATGCGTTCACCACCCAGATGAACTCGAAGGCGAAAGAGATCGGGCTTACCGAAACCCACTTCATGAATCCCGACGGGCTGCCCGCCGACGGCGAGTACACCACCGCCGCCGATATGGTAAAGCTCGCGCGCTCGCTGCTCGAGCATCATCCCGAGGCCGTAACCTATACGTCGGCCAAGGAGTTCACCTTCGACAAGATCAAGCAGCGCAACTTCAACTCGCTGCTGTTCTATGACGCGCGGGTTAACGGAATAAAAACCGGGCACGTGCAGGAGGCCGGGTTCCATCTGGTCGGGTCGGCGAACTCGCAGGGGATGCATCTGATCTCGGCGGTGCTCGGCACGCCCAGCTCCGAGAAGCGGCGCACTGAAACCGAGAAGCTGATCGATTGGGCGTTTCGCTCCTATGTCACCGCGCGGCCCGATTGGCACGGCGTGGTCCCCGGCACGATGCCGGTCTTCTATGGAGCGGCCGACACGGTCGCGATCGCGCCGGTTGCGCAATCGTCGGTGACCGTCGAGCGCGGGCAGGAAGGCAAAGTCGCGTTGCAATGGACTCCCGCCGCCAAGTATCTGGACGCTCCGGTGACGAAAGGAGCCCAGGCCGGAGCGGTCGCGCTGATGGTGGATGGGAAGCCGCAGGAGACGATTGCGGTGGTGACGCAGGCGGCGGTCGCACCGGGCGGCCTATTGAAGCGGATGCGCGATCACTTTCGGCGCAAGTGACCCGCGCGCGGCTAATCCGAAAAGCGGGTGGGCGACAGGATCGCGGCGTCGAAAAGGCTGGTCGCTCCGCGCGCGATCAGATCCGCCGCAATCTGGCCGATTGCGGGACTGCTTTCGATTCCGAATCCGGCCTGCCCCGCAAGCCAGAAGAAACCGGGCACGCGCGGATCTTCGCCGACGACCGGAACCGAGTCGGGCGAAAAGGTCCTGAGCCCCGCCCATTTGCGCTTGAGCGATCGTGGCACGAGGCGCGGCGCGAGCGCGCGCAGGCGTTCGAGCGCGGCGGCGATAATCTCGTCGTCGGGCTGCGCGTCGCACGGCGCCATCGCCACCTGATCCATCGGGCTTAGCATCAGGCCGCCCGATTCCGGGGCGAAGTACACCTGGTCGGCTTCGCTGATCACGAACGGCCATCCGCGCACGGCGATATCTGGCGGCGGATCGAACAGTACGATCGAGCGTCGGCGCGGCTCGAGCTGAATCGGTTCGGCGCCCGCAAGCGTGGCGATTTCACCGGCCCACGCCCCGGCCGCATCGACGACGATTCGCGCGCGCAGGGTTTCCTGCCCGGTCGCGACGCCGCGGCATCGCCCGCCCTCGACGATAATCGAGCGCACCTCGGCGCCGGTCCGAATCACGACGCCGCTGCTGCGCGCGCCGCGCAGATAGCTGGTGAGCAATTCGTGCACGTCGATACGGCCGTCGTCGGTGAGCAGCAGCGCGCGCGCCTGGTCGCCGGGCGCGAGCGCGGGAACCCGCGCGACCGCGTCGCGGCTCATAAGGCTCTGGAACTCGACGCCGTCGCGGGTCAGGCCGGCGGCGGATTGCTCGAAATCGCCCAGCTTGCCGTCGCGAAACAGGATCATCACCTGCGAGCGATCCAGGAGCGGGTTTTCCGAAAACTCCGCGGGCGGATGGCGCAGAAATTTGCCGCCGATTCCCTTGAGCCGCTGCACCGCGGGAATTGAGTCCCACTCGACCAGGCTCGCGGCGCTGCGTCCGGTCGAGTGATAGCCGTGCTGGGTTTCGCGCTCGAGTAGCGCCACGTCGGTCATCCCGCGCGCGGCCAGAAAATAGGCCAGCGACGCGCCGGCGATTCCGCCGCCGATAATTATCACCTCGAAATTGCGACCCTCCGCCATCGCGTCTCCCGCCACCGGTCCAGATTCTCCGCTACTTTTCGATCTTTATATGAAACAACACGCCGTCGCTCCGCGCTTCGATAATCGCATGGCCCTCCGCCTCGGCCGCGCGCGGAAGGTCGCGCGCGCCGCGCGGGTCGTCGAGAATCAGCTCAAGAATCTCGCCGCGCGCCATCGCCTCGAGCCTGACCTTGGCATGCGCCCAGTTGAGCGGGCATTTGACGCCCCGCAGATCGAGACGAACCGTCGTCGCGCGCGAATCGGTCACGGTAAAAATCTACCACACAAAAGACGCCAAAGATGCGCGCGCGCCGTCCTAGCGTTTGGCCCCGGCCGCCTTCGATTCGGCCCATCCCTGCTTGAGCGGCACCGAATGCCAAAACGTGAGTTTGCGCTCGGCGAAGCGCCATCCGCCGGTTTCGCGCCGATAGCGATCTTCGTAATATCCCGCCGCGGTGAAACTCTCGCCGCCGCGCGAGAAGCGCGCCTCGATAGCGCAGGTGCCGCGCGCCTCATCGCCGTGCAGCTCGATGATGTGATTCTGAATGAACGGGATCGCGAGTTCGGGCTCACTGACCGCCGTGCGATAGAATTTCAGGATCGCCTCGCCGCCACGCACCGGGCGGAAGCTCCCGTCGCTGACTTCGAGCGCGCCGTCGGCGGTGAACAGGCTCGCCACCGCTTCACCTTCGCCACGGGCGACGTGCCAGCAGTAGCGCGCGGTGAGTTCCTTTATCTGGTCGCGATCTTCGAGTTCCTGGATTCGGCTTTCGAGCGAATTTGCCATCTCAATTTCTCCGCCGCGGCTTGCGCGATCACTGCGCCTCGGGCATGCGTTCACGCACGCGTTTCAGGATCATCCGAGTGGTGTCGGAATTCTGCGCACCCACCATCGCGAACTCGCCGATGAAAAACGTCGGCACGCCGCTGACCTGGCGCTGATTGGCCGCGAGCGCGTTATTCTTGAGCCGCAGGTCGTAGCGCGGCGACCATAGCGCGGCCGAGAATTCGGCGGCGTCAAGGCCCGCGTCGCCGGCGCATCGCGCCAGAACTTTCTCATCGCCGATATTCTCGCCGTCAAAGAAATAGGCGCGGAATACCTGACCTTCGTATTCCTCGGCCCGGCCTTTTTCGCGCGCGTACTCGCATCCGAGCAGCGCCGCGCGCGAATTGGTGAACACGGAAGGCGCCTTGATCGGCAGACTTTCGGCCTCGGCCAGCGCGACAATTCGCTGCCAGGCGGCCCGGCGCGCGTCCATGTCGGTGGGAGAGCGCAGCTTCTCGACTGGCAGACCTTCGGCGGGCCAATCCGGATGGATCTGGAAGCCGCGCCATTCGACTTCGAGGTCGAACTCCGGCTTGAGCCTGCGGATTACCTCGAAACCGATGTAGCAGAAGGGACAAATGAAGTCCGAGAACATCGTGATCTTGAGCGGCATCGAATCGGCCTCCGGGGTTTACTATACGGCGGGCGGTTTCGCGCCGTCAAAAGCGCGGCGCGGGTGCCCAGGGGGATTTCGCGGCGCCATTTTGCGGCGCTGCGCGGCTGTGTTAGTTAGCAACTGAGCGCGCCGCGCGGCGCAGTCTTCCACCGAGGTGAAACGATGATTCTGGACGCTTTGAAACTCGACGACCGGGTCGCGATCATCACCGGCGCCGGACGCGGCCTGGGGCGCGCGATGGCGGTGAGGTTCGCCGAAGCCGGAGCCGATATCGTCGCCGCGGCGCGCACGCTCTCGCAGCTCGAGGAAACCGCCGCGATCGTGCTCAAGACCGGACGCAAATGCCTGATCGTCCCCACCGACGTCACCAACTCCCAGGCGGTCAATGACCTGGCGGCGGCGGCGATAAATGAATTCGGCAAGATCGATATCCTGGTGAACAACGCGGGCGGCGGCGACGATTCGCGGGGCAAGCCAATCACGGAGATTACCGACGCCGAGTGGCGCCGCGGCCTGGATACCAATCTGACCAGCCAATTTTACGCCGCGCGCGCGGTCATACCGCAGATGGTCAAGCAGAGTCGCGGCAAGATCATCAACCTCGCCTCCGGCTATGGACTGCGCGGCGGCAAACACAACTACATGTATGCGTGCTCGAAGGGCGGCGTGATTCAGCTCACCCGCTCGCTCGCGCTGACTTACGCGCTCAACAATATCCAGACCAATTGCATCGTGCCGGGAATCTTTCCCCACAATGAAGAGATGATGCGGTTTTTCAAGGGCGGAAAATTCGTCCCGCTGGGGCGCACCGGCGAGGACGCCGAACTGGGGCCGCTCGCAATCTTCCTGGCCTCGGACGCCGCGGACCATATCAACGGAGAGCTGGTGGCGATAGACGGCGGCGGACTGGCGGGCGGAATTCTGCCCACCGGCGCGATTCCGAATCTACCGGCCTGAGCGCGAGGAATATTATGGCATCGGACGCTACCCTCAATAGCTTTTCACTCGAAGGAAAAGGCGCGCTGGTACTCGGCGCCGAGCACCCTGTCGGCCGCGCCGCCGCCGTCACGCTGGCGGAAGCGGGCGCCAAGCTCATCCTCGCCTCGCGCGAGCCGGGCACCGACGCGCAACTCAAAGAGACCGCCAAAGCCGTGCAGGCCGCCGGCATCAAGCCGATATTGCGGGTGCAGAACGCGGCGATCCGCGCCGATCTGAGCGCCACCGCCGACTTCGCCGCCAAGCAGCTCGGCCGCCTCGACATCGTCGTCAACGCGCTCGACACGCCATGGTATGGACCGGCCGAAAGCGCCGACGACAGCGCGTTCGAGAAAGTGATCGATAACAATTTCAAGACCGTGTGGATGGCGTGCCAGGAGGCGGCGCGCGTGATGCTGCGCCAAGGCGGCGGCACAATTGTCAACCTCACTTCCGTGCTCGCGCAACGCGGGGTTCCCCACGCGAGCCTCTATTGCGCGGCGAAAGCGGCGGTCTTGAATCTGACCCGCGCGCTCGCGATGGAATGGGCGCGGCAGGGCATCCGCGTCAACGCACTCGAGACCGGATGGCTCGACGAGCCGGCGTCGCCGGCCAACGCCGATGAGGAGTTCAGAAAAACCCTGCTCAAGTATCTGCCCTCGAATCGGCTGATCGCCCCCGAGGACCTTTCCGGCGCGCTGCTCTACCTGGTGTCGTCCGCGTCGGGCTTCGTAACCGGAGAATCGATCGTCGTCGATGACGCGCTGATGTGCCGCGTGTGACACGCGTCATCGCGCGGCGGTGAATCGGATTCGCGCGCGCGCGCGGCGGTCTTGCGCGCGATCCGGCGCCGTGGTTTCGTCTAATCGCGGCGCTGGCTCCGGTCGGCGCCAACAAAATCGCATCATCCGGAAAATTATCGCCACATGAGCACGCAGCAGGATTCGGAGTCGAACCAAGCAATCGAACTTTCAGATTTCGCATCGGTTATTACTGGCAAGGGGCAGTGGATTCCCGCCGGCTTTCCGCTCCAGGACGGAGGCTTCTGGCAATACCAGGAGCCGGGCGCGATCGTGATCATCCAGGATGGCTTTCTGCGCGTCGCGGCGACGCCGTACACGCGCCATCACGATTCGATCCAGATTCTCGACAACGCCAAGCACATGTACTTCAGCACGCAGACGTTCGCGCCGCCGCCGGGTGGGACGATTTCGTTTTCACTGGATTTTTCGGCGACGATCGTAGGCGGCCGCGCCGGCGATCTCTACGACGGGTTCGTGTCGTTCAATGTACTGGATTTCTCGACCGGCGCCGCGCTGGATTTCTTCGCCGGCAACGACGTGATCGCCACCGTGTATGGCAAGCTGCCGTTTCCCGGCGTGCCCGACTTAGCGCCCGCGCAAGGCCCGCGCTATTTCTGCCTGTTCGAGGAAATTCGCGGCCAGACCGCGCCCGGCGCGATGCATCATTTCGAGATCGTTTATGACTCCGCGGCCGACCGAGTGACGTTCCTGATCGACGGCGCCGAGGTGCGGCGCTACTCGAACGTGCCGTTCAAGCTCGGCGCGTGTACGCTCGCGCTCGGGTTGATGAGCGAAAAAGATATTCAACCAGGCAAAGGCAGCGTGTCATGCCACGGCCAGGGCGCGATCGGAAAATGGGGCAATATCAGGGTCGTGCGCCGCGCCGCGCGCGAATGAGCGAGATCGGAGGACCGCGATGGGCGGACGAACCGCCGGTCCTACTGACCGCGCTCGCCAGTAGGGCCGCCGTCCCGGAGGCCATCGCCTACGCGACGCTTCCGACCGGCGGGGCGCCGGTCCTACTGACCTCTCTCGCCAGTAGGGCCGCCGTCCCGGCGGCCGTTGCCTACGCGACGCTCTCGACCGGCGGGACGCCGGTCCTACTGACCGCGCTCGCCAGTAGGGCCGCCGTCTCGGCGGCCGTTGCTCGTATGCGGCTCAATCCCCCAGCGGCCAGACCCACAGATATGAATCGATCTCGGGCCATCGCTTGAACGGATTCGCGAGGATATAGAGCCGTTTCTCCTGCAATTCGCGATCGTCCCGAATCACACGATCGAAGTACTCGCGCTGCCAGACCGGACCGCTGCCGGTCCGCCCCTTCCGGATCGCATGCGCGGTGAACGACTTCCAGGCGTGCACGATTCCTTCGACGCTAAATTCGCTGAGTGGAACGACGATCGAATGCACGTGGTCGTTCATCACGACGAACGCGATAATCTCGTACCGAACACCGATAAAATGACGAATCGCGTCGGCCACGATGGTCCGTTCGGCAGGATCGAGCTCGGCTTGCCCACGCGCGAGGCGCCAAGTCACAAAATAGGTAGCGCGATCCGCTCGCCAATGCGGCAAATGTCTGCGATAGAAAAATGCGCGCCGATCGTCTTCTGGCATTGCGTCGTCTCCTCAACACGCGACGCTTCCGACCGGCGGGACGCCGGTCCTACTGACCACGCTCGCCAGTAGGGCCGCCGTCTCGGCGGCCGTTGCCTCTTGCGCCCCCCCTACTTCCCGCCGGGGAAATGCAGCGTGAATCCGCCGTCCACCATGATCGTCTGCGCGGTCAGATAGCTCGCCTCCGGCAGGCAAATCAGGCACGCGACGGCCGCGATCTCCTCGAGCGACGGCAGCCGCTTCATCGCCGAGCGCTCGGCGCATCGGCGCTGAAACTCTTCGTACGGGTCGCCAAGATATTGCGCGTAATACCGCGCCGAGTCGGTATCGACATAGCCGAGGTTTATGCCGTTGACGGTTATGCCGCGCGGCCCGAGCTCGAAAGCAAAATCGCGCACCATGCTCTCGAGCGCGGCCTTTGCCGCGCCGAGCACACCATGACCGGGCAGATTGCGGACCGAATCGATGCCGGAGACCATCAGGATGCGCCCGCCATCGCCCATCACCTTGGATGCTTCCTGGACCGCCGCGAGAAATCCGCCCACGCACAGATTAAAGGTGCGGAGCAGGTTGTGCGGTTTGGATTCGAGCAGCGGCTTGAAGGCGGTCGCCGCGGCGTTCGCGACCAGGATATCGAGCCGGCCGAGTTCGGCGGCGGTGCGCGCGACCATCGCGCGCACCTCGGCGTCGTTCTCGAGGTCGGCCTTAACGAGGATCGAACGCGGCGAGATCTCGCGCACCATCTCAAAAGTGCGCGCGGCGCTGTCCTCGTCGCGCCGATAATTCATCGCAACGGTCGCGCCGAGTTCGGCCATCCGCTTCGATATCGCGCGTCCCAGGCCGCGCGTTCCGCCCGTGACGAGAGCCACTTTCCCCTTTAGGTCATGCATGGCGGGGAAGACTAGCACGCGCACCGCCAGGCCTGTAAAACCCGCCGCGCCGCGCCCTCACGCGAAATCGTAGAGCGCCTTCCTGATACCGCCGTCACGCGCGACCGGAGCGCCGTCGCCCCGCAGCTTGCGCCAGTTGAAATCAGGATGCTCGATCTGGAGCACGATTTCCGCATCCGCAAGGTCGGCCGGGGTCGCGAATGCGACGCGCCCGGTCGGCCCGGTCACCGCTCGCCCGATAACGCTGCCGCCGCGCCCACGCACCTCGAGGTTCGCGCCTGGGACCGGGGGATGCTCGCCGCCGGGCAAGTGATCGTTGTCGAGCACCGTCACGCGCAGGCTGCGCAGGTCGCGAGCGCGCTCGATTTCGACCGCCAGATCGCGCAGATAGATCATCGGCTCGGCGAACACGCCCCTGAGTCCCGCGCTCTGCGGCTCGCAGGAAGGATTCGCCTTGAGCTCGACGCGCTGCGCCGCCATCCCGTGGTCGGAGGTCAGGACGAACAACGTCGAGTCGAAGATGCCGCGGGCGCGCAGGGTCTCGAAAATTTTGCCGATCCGCGCGTCGGTGCGAACGATCGCCTCACGCAGGCCAGCGTGATGCGGTCCGTAATCGTGCCCGGCGCCGTCGGTGAGCACGAACTCGTGCGCGACGAACACGGGGGGCGCGGCGCCGCAATGCTCGAACAGGGTCAGCATTTGCGCCATCCCGCGCACATCGACGATCTCCTCGCGATACATCCCGGGCATGCCGTCCGCCATCCAGCGCGGACTTACGTCGCCCGCCATCTCCTGCGTGAGCGCCTTGAGGCGCGCCTTGTCGCCGACGATGCGCCGCTCGAACACCGCGTGATCGGCGCCGCGGCCCTGCGGCTCGTGAATCGAAGCGGTAATCGCCTGCGGCCCGAGCACGCGCTTGAATGCCTCGTAGAGCGTTTCGACTTCCGGGTTCAGGTAGCCTTCGCCCTCGAAGATATTGCCCTGGATGGGCACGGTCCGGCGATGCTCGCGCAGGTGAAAGGTCGGGTTCACGACATCGTGATGACCGCACCACGCGCCGGTGAGGATCGTCGAATGGCTGGGCCAGGTGATGCTGGGGAAGTTGACGATCGAGCCGTGCGAGAGCATCGCGCCGCCCTCGGCCAGCGCGGCAAGGTTCGCAATCGCGCCGCGATTGTTTTTGAGCTGCCAGGCCAGTTCGGTATGCGAAAGGCCGTCGAGCACAATCAGATAGACGCGCTCGGGCGGCGCGGATTGATGCGCGATAAGCGCGTCGAGCGCTACGCCGTCCTGACGCCGCAGGAGCGTGCGCGCCGGAGTTCCGGCGGGTCCGTATCCGTCGATTTCGGGAAATCGCATAATCGCGGCGATCGTCGGCGCGATATCGACGTGGCGCGCTTCGATCTTGAAACTTCCCCGGCGCACCCCGGGGCCGTGGAATATCAGCGGAGCGCGCGATTGCACGATATCGAGCGCGCCATGCTGGCCCGGTTGGATTCCGTAGGCATAGGCTTTCGGGCTGACGACCAGATCGGGGCCGCGCGGACTGTCGAACAACTGTGCGAGCCGCTCGTAGGCGCTAGGATGGATAAGAGTGTGCGGCTCGAAGAACGCGCGATTGGGATCGGCGGCGGGATTTCCGCTGCGGCGGGCGGCCTCGAGCTCTTCTTCAATCGTCGCGACGGCGAACGGATCTTGTTGGGCGACCGGATTTTCGCCGATCTGCTCGATTATCACGAAGCCAAGCGCGCCGGCCGCATCGCGGTAACGCTTGAAGCGAATCATCCCGCGGCGCGACCAGACTTCATAGGCGCCGTCGCGCCAGGTCGCGACCAGATCGGTCTGATCCGCGGCGCGAGTTTCCTTGAGCAGCGCTAAGATCGCGCGGTCGCCCGATTCGTGCTGATTGGGGTCGAGTCCCTGGCCGCCCGCGCGCTCCGGTCCGTGTTCGATGAGAGTGGAATTCGCCATGCCCGGATATTGTTGCGCGTCCACGGCACCGCGTGCAAAAGCGAAAATGCACGCTTTAACCAGCATCGTCATACATACGTAACCTGTCTTTCGATTGCAGGCCCGACAAGAATGCCGCCATACTGTTGGCTCGCAATTCTCTCCAAGGGTGTAGCAATGGCATCAGTTGACGACGCATCATTCGAGTCCCGCATCGGCAAGGGCACCAAGGCCTCCGGCAAGTTGCACTTCAAGGGGCCGGTCAAAATCGAAGGAGAAGCCGAGGGCGAGATTTCCGGCGACGAGGTGATCATCGCAAGCGGCGCGGTCGTCAGCGCACGCATCTCCGCCGGCAAGGTAACTATCGCGGGCGCGTTCAGCGGCGAGGTCACCGCGCGCGAGCGGGTCGAGCTTTTGGCGACCGCGCGCGCGCAATGCACGATTAGCACCCCGAGCCTGATCCTTAACGAGGGCGCGACCTTCGACGGCGATTGCAAGATGCCGCGGGCGCGCGCGGCGGCGTGATAGCGGCGCGCGGCTAAGCCGCGATCAGGATCGCCTCGGTTCCCAGGCGGTCGCGCCTGCTGATAATCCTGCCCTCCGCATCGAGCTGGATCTCCTCGCTCTCGCCCATGCGCGCTTCGTAGATCCACTCGAGCCCCGTTTCGCTGGCGCATCGCGCCGATTGCTTGTTCGAGGCCGCGACCAGCGTGGCCGAGTCGATCGCGGCGACCCGCCCGGTCCATCGCGTCTGCCCGCGCGCGCGGACCCGCGCGATAATCAGAGCGCGAAAAATCACCAGGTCCGCGTCGATTTCCCGAAACCGCCCCAGCTTGGCCGTCACCACATTGCGGCTCGCCATCGCGGTAATCTGCCCGCGCAGGTAGTCGTCGACCGCCTCGTAGCGCGCGGCGCGGGTAAACGGCCCGCGCGCGTAACTCAGGGTGACGCGCGCGATACTCGAGTCGTCGGCAAGATCGGCGCTGACTTCGTAGTGGTTCGAATTGCCGGCGAAGCGGCGCGCGCCGCTAATCGCACGCCCGTCGAAGTTCGCCGTCTCGACCGCGACCAGCGCCCCGCCGCGGCGAATCTCATAGCGGTAGGAGCCTGCGGGCAGAATCATCGCCAAAGCTTTCGCGGCATTTGAATTTGGGTGAATTTGCGGCGTCGCTCCACAAGCTGCACGCTAGCCGCCGCGACGCGATTGGACAAGTTCGCCGCCGCAATGCTACAGCGCGGGTTTGCGGACCGATGCGCCGCGCCCGGCCCGCGCCAAATTTCAGGAGTACCGACACGATGGATTGGCAAGAGCATTTTCGCGCCCATCATCTTACCCACGAGCAGGCCGCGCGCCTGGTCAAACCCGGCATGCGAATCGATTTCCCGCTCGCCGCCGCCGCCCCTATGCAGCACGCGATCGGCGCCCGCGCCGCCGAACTCGAAGCCGCCGTCGAGGTGCGGATCACCGCGCCCACCGCCGATCCCGGATGGCTCTCGCAGGATCTCGGCGCCAAGTTCCGGCTCGAATTCGAGCTCTTCATCGGCAACCTCGCCCGCCCAATCCACGACCGCCGCCAAGCCACCTATCTGCCCAACTTGTTCTCGACCCAATTCAAGGCGCACGACGAACGCCCCGCCGAGGACAAGCCGATCGATATCGCGTTCGTCAACATCACGCCCCCCAACGCAAAGGGCTTCGTCAGCTTCGGGCCGCATCAGTGGAACAAACGCGGGTACGCGCGGCGCGCGCGGATGGTCATCGGCGAGATCGATCGCAACCTCACCCGGACGTACGGCGACGTGTACATGCACGTCAGCGAGTTCGCGTGGTTCGTCGATTCCACCGCCGCGCCCGGCGATCCCGCCGTGGTCGAGCGCGAGCTCGCAAAGATGGACGACGACAAGCGCGCCGGGATGCGCGCCGCTATCGAGGAAGCCGGTATCGACCAGATCTTTCCAATCGTCCAGTACTTGCAGCGGATGTCGGTCCCGGACTTGCGCCTGCTGCTCGGAATTTCTCCGCCACCCAAAGAGTACGCGGCGATCGCGGGCTACCTGTCCGAAGTGATCGAAGACGGCGTGACGATTCAGATCGGCGTCGGCGACCCGAGCGGGCAGATGCCGCGGCTGGGCGCATTTGACGCCAAGCACGACCTGGGACTGCATACCGAGATGGTCGCGCCCGCAATCGCGCGGCTGGTCGATCGCGGGATTATCAACGGGCGGCGCAAAACCAGCCATCGCGGCAAGGCGGTCTCGACCGCGTGGACCGGCTCCGACCCGGAAGACCTGAAGATCGTTGACGACAACCCCGCCTTCGAGCTCTATGACCCCGAGTACGTGCTCAATATCGGCACCCTGATGAGCAATTACCGGCAGACCTCGATCAACAACGCGCTCGGAATCGACCTGACCGGCCAAATTACCGCCGAGACCGTCGTCGGGGCCCGGATGATCAACGGCACCGGCGGGCAGCCCGAGATGCATATGGGCGCCTTCCTATGCCGTGGCGGGCGAGCGATCACCCTGCTCTCCTCGACCGCGATGGGCGGCGCCATCTCTCGGATCGTCCCCCAGCTCGAGGAGGGTGCGCTGGTAACAATCCCGCGTTTCTTCGCCGATACCGTCATCACCGAATACGGAATCGCCCGCCTGCTCGGCAAAAACCATCGCGAACGCGCGGCCGAGCTGGTCGCGATCGCGCATCCGGACCATCGGGCGGAGCTGCGCGCAGCCGCGATCCGACTTTTTGGATGATAACTATACAATCTATTAAGTTGTCCGGCTTTATCAAAATCTCCGCTGGTGTTATAATCCTACATAAAGTCTGATATAATTGCTTTCAGCACTTAAACAGCGTCGTTTGATTGTCCGAAGTCGAATATGCTAGCGTACCGATGCGTAGAAGAATCGCCACCTGGATGGGGGAAAACGCTACAGTTATGCAGCCGGCAGCCAAAGTTCTCACCGTGAACGAACTTGCGGGGTATCTCCGCGTTCACCGTTCAACCATCTACAGACTGCTCAAGAAAGGGCAACTGCCAGGCTTCAAAATCGGCAGCGACTGGCGCTTTAACGTCGAGGTTATCGACGATTGGCGCCTGCGCCAGGGCGCGGGACTGCTGACTGACGCGGACAGCGTGCCAAGCGCGAACTAGGTGCGCCGCGCCGGCCTCTTTACCGCGCGGGCGCGACTTCCTTGACCGGCGCCGGAGGTGGCAACCGCCGGGGCAGGCGAGCTAGAGTGGCCGGTCGATGCCGACCGACGTATCCAGCAAGACCAGGTTTTTCACCGAATCCGTGATCCGCGAGATGACGCGGCGGGCGCTCAAGTCCGGCGCGGTGAATCTTGCGCAGGGCTTCCCTGATTTCGCCGCGCCGACCGAACTCAAAGAAGCGGCCAAGCGCGCGATCGATGACGAGTACAATCAATACGCGATAACCCACGGCGCGCCGAATTTTCGCGCCGCGATCGCCGACAAGATGCGCTCCTTCAACGGCGTCGCGTGCGACGCCGAGCGCAACGTCACCGTCACCTGCGGCGCGACCGAGGCGATGATCGCCACGATGCTCGCGATCGTGAATCCGGGCGACGAGGTGATCATCTTCGAGCCGTTTTACGAGAATTACGGCCCCGACGTGATTATCGCCGGCGCGGCGCCCAAGTATGTCGCGCTGCGCGACCCGGATTTTTCAATCGACCGCGCCGAGCTTGAGGCCGCCTTCAGCCCGCGCACCAAGGCGATCGTGGTCAACACGCCGCACAATCCGAGCGGCAAGGTCTTCACGCGCGCCGAACTCGAAACCATCGCGGCGCTGTGCAACCGCTTCGATACGCTCGCGATCACCGACGAGATTTACGAGCACATCATCTATGGCGGCGCGCGCCACATCTCGCTCGCGACGCTGCCCGGGATGGCCGAGCGCACGATTACGATCAGCGGGCTGTCGAAGACCTATTCGATCACCGGATGGCGGCTGGCCTACGCGATCGCGTCCGAGCGGCTGACCGCGGCGATCCGCAAGGTTCACGATTTTCTGACCGTCGGCGCGCCGCATCCGCTGCAAGAGGCGGGCGCCGTCGCGCTGCGGCTGCCGAAATCTTTTTACGCGGAGCTGGCCGCGATGTACGAGCGCAAGCGCGCCGCCCTTTACGCGGCGCTCTCGGGCGCGGGACTCAAGTGCAGCTCACCGGCGGGCGCGTACTACATCATGGCCGATATCGGGCCGCTCGGCTTCAAAGATGATTTCGCCGCCGCGGACTTTCTGCTCGACGAGGTCGGAGTCGCCGCCGTGCCCGGCTCGAGCTTCTATCATCGCCCCGAACTGGGCCATCGCATGGTGCGCTTCACGTTCTCGAAGAGCGACGAAACCATCGCCCGCGCCGCCGAGCGGATGGCGCATCTGCCGGAAAAGATCGCGGCTTCGCGCCGCTAAGCGGCGCGGCCGGGCTTATCGTCCTTGCCGCCGCGAATCACGCGCAGTTGCGGACGTTCGATTCCGCCCGAGATGTACACCAGCACCGTCCATGCGCTGCGCGTGTACGGAAAGCATAGCAGCACGCTCGCGACCGCGATCACGGACAGGATGATCAGTTGGGTTAGATCGGAAAGGCTGGTCGTCCAATCCAGAATCGCCCAACCGACCAAAAACGCGCCCGCCGCGACCGCATAGTCAAGGTACATCGCGCCCAGCGACTCGCCGGGATCTTTCCAGAACACGGCGCGACAGGCCGGACAGGCGCGGTTCATGTGGAAGTGTGAGGCGAAGACCGCTCCGTCGCCGCATACCGGGCAGCGCTTGCGAAGCGCCCTTCCGATTAGTAGCGATGCACTTTCCTGTGCCACGACAGTTATTTTACTCAGGCGCCGCCCTGATGCCAGAGAAAATCGCCGCGGGCTCCGCCGCGCGCGATTCTAATGCGGTTTCGCCGATGACGGCGGCGGCGCCGCGGCGGAGTTTGCCGCCTTGAGCGCAGGCGCGCGGGTTCCCGGTTGCGAGGTGAATCCATCCGGCAAATCGCGCATCGGCGCAATCCGAATCGCACAGATTTTGCCCGCGTCGAACTTCGCTTGCGTCGGGCGCGAGAATCCGACCCGCGCGAGCAGGTACTTGCGTGGAATATCGCTTTCGATTTGCGCAAGCGCGGCCGGGTCGGTGGTGATTTCCGCCCGGCCGATAAACGCCGGCCCGGCGCTATTTCCAATCCACACAAGCGCCGGGCTGCCGCGCCGGATGCGCTTGGCCTTCCAGGATTGCGGCCCGGTCTGAATCAAGAGCCGGTTGTCCTTGTCCAAAATAAACCAGACCGGAACCGCCGTGCTCTGATTGCCGTCCTTGCGGACCGTCGCGATATAGATGAGCTTCGCGCGGGTCAGCGCGGCGACGTCGCGCGCCGAGGTTTCCGCGCGCGCGCCGCTGGCACCCGCGATGCAAATCGCCGCGGCAAGGACCGCGAGCATCGCAAGCCCGCGGCGCCGAGCGATGAATCCGCTGAGTGATCGTAAGGGCATCCATTCCTTCATCAGCTTAGTCTCCCAGAAAGCGGCGACGAACAAAAACCTCGCCCAGAAAGAGCGCGATTGCGAGCGGCAGCAGGAGCGAATCGGCGCTGCGCCGCACGGTGATCGCGCGGCCGCGACCGCGCGTCAAGGTGGCCGCGGAGGGATCGAATCCGCCGCCGGTGGCTTGCGCCAAATTCCGCAACAGCGCCAGATTCGGCGGTCGCAGCCGCAGTTCCGCCGCATCGGCGGGAATTGCTCCCGCCGAGGCGAACTCGCGCCGCGCCAGCACCTGCTTGATATCTGCCGCCGTCACCATCAGCGTGGCGGCGTATTTTCCGCGCGGCAGCGGTCCGATTTCTCCGCGGTACCGCGTCGCGCCGTTCTGCGTCATCGGCACCTCGAGCGCACGCCCGGGTCCGGTCACCCGGCAGATTAGATTCGGCGCGGGGCTCGCGTCGGCCTTCAGAGCCTCGACCGTGACCGCGCCGTCGGAGGCGGTGTGCACCCTGATCGCGAACATGCCAGGCGCGCCCTCGCGCATCGTCCATCGCGCAAGTTGCGACCAGAATTGCGCGTAGCGATTCCATCGGATCCAACTCAGCGTCGCCAGCGAGTCCGGATCGGCGGCGAATATCGCGGCGCGCCCTAGTCCGTACTGCCATGCCGCCAGCAGCGGCGAGTTCTTTTCTTCCCGCATCACGCTCAACACCACCTGCGCGCCGTCTTTGGCCCTGGTCGAGGCGTAAAAATCGATCGGCGGGATGTCCCGCGCCGCGATTCCCGACAGGATTGCGCTGTGCGCTCCCGCCTGCACCATCGCGGTCCCCTGCGCGCGCCGGTCCATCGCCTGACGCGTGAGCCCGACCAGCAACAGCGGCAGCTTTTCGATATCCTGCACGCGGTAGAAGACCCCGCCGGTCGCCTGCGCGAAATCCTTAAGCAGGCGCAAATTTTCCAGGTCGGGGCCAATCCTGATGGTCGAGACCGGGATGCGATCTTTCGCGAACTGTGCGATCAGCGCGTCGTGATCGTGATACTGCCGGTTGGTATCGCCGTCGGTGAGCAATATCACCTGGCGCACGGGGATCGCGCTGGCCAGAATCTCGCGATGCGCTATTTCGAGCGCGTCCTTGAAGTCGGTTCCGCCGCCGGGCTGCAGGCGCTCGATGCGCGCCTCCAGGTCGGCGCGATCTTCGCCCAGCGGCTGCAGGCGCCCAAGCACGTAAGGTTGCGAATCGAACGCAATCACCCCCGCGTAATCGGTATCGTCAAGCTGGCGCAGCAGCGCGATCGCGGCCTGCTTCGCGTAGCGGATTCGCTCGCCGTCACGCACCGCCGGATAGCGCGAGTCGTAGCTCATCGAGTTGGACCGGTCGATGCACAGGTACACGGCGATCGGCTCGCGCGAGGGCGGCGGCGGTTGCCGCTCGAAGCTGACCGGCAGGGCTTTTTCGAGTTCGCCGCCCCGGTAGTGATCGTCGCGCAACGCCTCGCCGGTGACGACCAGCCCCCCGCCAAGCTCGGCCACGTAGCGATTGAGCGCGTGCTGCACGGGCGCGGAAAGCGCGGCCGACGGCGCGTCGTCGATTATAACGAGCTGATAGGGCAGATAGTCGCGCGCATGCGGCGACAGCGCGCGCGGTGCGATCATCGCGACCCGGTAATGACGCACCCGCAGCGCCTCGAGCAGGCTCTCGGGACGGCTCGCGGACACGATCAGCACTCGCGGCGCACCCGCCACCGACAGCGCGATCTCGGCGCGTGGATTGATCGCCTCGAGCGCCGGCGCCACGGTCAGATCCGCGCTCATCAGGTACGCGCCCGCGCGGTCTATCCGGTACGGCAGCTCGAAGCGGTTGAGCCCCGGATGCAGCGTCATGTGCTGGCCCCCGACCGGCGTATCGTCGCTCAGCAGGCGCAACTGCGCGTCAACCGGACCGGGCGCTTCGCTTTCGATCTCGAGCGCGAAACTGAATTGCTGTTCGGCGCGCAGGTTTTGCGGCGCGTGAAAGCCCGTAAGCGCAACCCGCGCCGTCGCCGACGGCGGCGGCGCCGCCGTATAAATTCGCGTGCCGTCATCGACCAGCGCGGGTATCTCCGCCGCCGCCGAGCCGCGGGTCTGATTGCCGTCGCTCAAAAGCAGGACCCTGCGATCCGCCTCGGCCGAAAACAGGCTCTGCGCGGCGGTCAGCCCGGCCGCGATATCGGTCGCCCCGCGATCGGGCCGCATCCGGCAATCTCCCAAAAGCCGCGGATCCGAAAGCCCCGCCCCAAGCCGCGCGTCACGCCCGAAGCCGATCACTCCCAGCCGATCGCGCGCGTCCATCGCGCGCGCCACCGCGCGCACCCGCGTACGCATCCACGCCAACTGGTCCGGCGCGATCGATCGCGACTCATCGAGCAGCGCGACGATTTCGAGCCTGCGCGCCGCCGCCAGCGCGGTGATCCTCAGCCCCGCGAGCATCGCCACCAGCACCGCAAGGCATCCCAGCCGCAACAGCGCCGACGCGCCGCCCGCCAGATACCATCCGCGGCGCATCGCGATCAGCGCCGGATACGCCGCCAGCGGCGCGAGCGCCAGCAGCCATAGCATCGCGGGCCGATCAAACATGGCCGGTCCCCCATCGCGAGGCGTGGCTCACAAGCACGATCGATTCGGCCACGAATGCGCCGAGCGCGATTGCGACCAGAATCAGCGCCAGCGGGAAAACCTGCTTTGGTCCGGGCGCCGAAACCGGCGCGCTTGCCCCAAGACTGCTCGACGCGGCCGGGGCGCGCGGCTGCGCAAGGTCGGATTCGGCGGCGTCGTAATAATTGGCCAGCACGATAGTGCGCGAACCCTTCGCTTCAACCACATAGCGCCCGGACTGAAGCGGATTGAGTTCCACGCGGCCCCACTTGTCGGGCATCAGCGTCACGGCGGAGCCGTCGGGTGGCTCCACCTGCGCGGCGCCGGACGACGCGAGGGTTACAAACGCGCCGGTCGGGACGATCCGGATGTTGGCCGGCGCGGTCAGGCGCCGGGTCACGTTGACCACCGCGAGCAGCGCGTCGAGCCGGTCGGGGTCGAACAGCAGATGGTCGCGCACGTCAAACGCGATCACCGCGGCTCGGCCGGCCGGGATTTCTCCCACCGCGACGATCGGGGTCACGGCGGCGGCGCTTCCATGCGTCGCGTAGTCCAGCACGTTCATCCACTGCGGAACCTCGAGGACGCGGGTCGCGTCGAGCGCCGAAACCGCGCCGGCGCTTTGCGCTCGCGCCAGACCGGCGTTCATCGTGGCCGAACCAAGGGTCGCTTCGACCCGCAGGCCCGGAAATTTCGCGCGCACGGAATCGGACGGCGCGGCGGCGGTCCCGTGATGCGACAGCGGCGGAAAAATGAGCAGCGTGGACGCGGCGGCGACCCCGCGCACCTCGCAATCGTGCATCACCGCGAGCGCATACGGCCTGGCCGCGACCGCGCCGCCGGCGCGCGCGAAGCTGGCCGGATCCACGGTCTCGATCTGAAAATTCGGATCGACCGCAATCAGCACGCGCGCCAGGTCGCCGCGCACCTCCGCGTCGGGCGACAGCACCAGCACCCGCCCGCGCGCGTCGGAGCGGGCGAGCGCCCAGCGCACGTTGTCGGCCGCGATCGCGTCGCCACTGAGAATCCGCGCGCGCACCAGCCCGCCCGACTTGAGCGGTCCGAACGGCACAATCACCTGCTCGCGCGGCGCGAGCATCAGCGGCTGATGCAGGACCGGGTTTCCGTCAAGGTCGATCGCGAAGTCCGCCAGTTGAGGCGCGCGCGAGAAGTTGCGCACGATCGCGCGGCCGCGCGTCGAATCGGGGAGGCCCGGGTCGAGCTCTGCGACCGCGAGATTCCCGTCGTCGTGGCCGATCTGATGCACGCGCACGGCCGCCTGCCCAACCGCGCCACCGATCGCCCGCTCGGGCGGCGCGCGATCGGTGAACAAATCGATCTCCGCCGATCCCCGCGCGCGGATAATTGCCGCGCTGAGCGCCGCCGGTTTGGCCGCCACCGCCAGGGCTTGCAGCGATCCGATCGCGTGCTTCACCACCGCCAGATTCGCGCTCTGCGGCGCGGCGACCTGCGCTTCGAGCGCGTAGGTGATGACGCTGAACTCGTCGCCCGCGGGAGCCTCGGCGATAATTTTAAGGGCCGCCTGCCGCGCCAGACCCAGGCGCGTGCTTGCGCCTTCGCGCGCGCTCATCGCCGCGCCCAGGTCGAACACCAGCGCGTGGCTGCGGCCGCCTCCGGCGCGCGCCGGCGCCATCGCATACATCCCGGCTATCGCCAGCACCAACGCGCCGAGGCCCGCGGCCTCGAGCCAAAAGAGCCAATCCAGGCGAAGGTGGTGCACCCGGGCCGAGGGCGCCGGCGCCTGCTCGAACAACATCAGGCTCGAAACCTCGAGGGTCGGACGCGAGCGCGAGCGCAGGTAGATGATCACCAGCACGCCGAGCGCGAGCGCCCACACAAGATTGCGTGGCTCAAGAAAGCCCACGGCTACCTCACCACTCCGAGCGCCCCGAGTTCGTGCTCGAAAAATGTCTCGAGGCTCGACGCTCCGAACGCGCGCGTGTATACGGCTCCGCGCGCGGCGCAGAATTCGCGCACCTGCGCGGAAATTTCCTCGACCTTGCGGCGGCACGCCTGGGCCGACTCGGTCCCGAACACGGTCTCGCGCATCGCGCCGGTCTCGGCGTCGCGCACCCGGTACAGGCCGGGCGGGTACGCGCCGGACGATTCAATTTCGCCCATCACATGCACGGCCTTTACTTCGTGACGGGCTATCGCCAGGCGCGCCAGCGCATCTTCATAGTCGGTGCGGCTGACCAGAAAATCCGAGATCACGATTACGATTCCGGCGGGACGGCGATGATGCAGCAGGTCATCGACCGCCGCGCCGATTCGGGTCTCGCCCCCGCACTTGAGCGCGCTGACGAACGGCTTGAATTCGAGGTAGGACTCGCGGCGGTGATAAAATGGCGTCAGCTCGAGGCGCATCTCGCCGCGCCGCATCGCGAACGCCGCCATCCGCACGGGATCGTTGTCGCTCATGCCCACGTAGGCGAGCGCCGCGCCAATCGCAAGCGCCAGCCCGAGTTTGTCGTCGCGCGCCGGAAACGCCATCGAGCCGCTGGCGTCAACCACAATCGTGATCTCGACCTGGCGGTCGGCGCGGAAGGTGCGAATCGAGAGCTGATCGAGCCGCGCGTAGGCGTTCCAGTCCAGAAAGCGCAGATCGTCGCCGGCGGTGTAGTCCCGGAAGTTTTCGGGTTCGACGCCCAGTCCCTGCACCCGCCCCAGGGTGCGATTGCCCGCGCGCACGGTGCGGGCGCGCTTGATGCCGAGCACCAGGCGATCAAGCTTTTTCAGGAACTCGGGCTCAAACGCACGCGCCTCGAGCATCACTGAATCCTCATCCGCGCGCGGCGCGCGCCGACTTGACCACGCGCTCGACGATCTGCGCCGCGTCGATCGCGTCCGAATGCGCGGCGTAGTTGAGCATGATGCGATGCGCCAGCGCGGCGATTGCCACCGCTTCGATATCCTCGCGCGCGATATTGGCGCGCCCGTCGAGCAGCGCGCGCACCTTGGCCCCCATGATCAAGGCCTGCGCGCCGCGCGGACTCGAGCCGAACATCACGTAGCGGTTGACCATCTCGTCGTGCATCGAGCGCGGCGAATGACCAACGTAGCGCGAATGCTCGGGCTGCGTCGCGCGCACGATTCGCGCCGCATATTGGTCCATCGCGGGCGCCGCGATTACCTCGCGCACCAGCAGCTTTAGCGCCTCGATCCGCGCCGCCGCTTCGGCGCCCGAAAACACCGCGGCGACGCCCGCCTCGTCCGGCCCGGTGGTCGAGGAGATTATCCGCACCAGTTGCTCTTCGTCGGGATAATCAAGCCGCACCTTGAACAGAAAGCGATCGAGCTGCGCTTCGGGCAGCGGATAGGTGCCCTCCATCTCGATCGGGTTAAGGGTCGCCATCACGAAGTACGGCGGCCGCAGCGGATAGGTGGTCCCGGAAACCGTGACCTGCAACTCCGCCATCGCCTCGAGCAGCGCGGATTGGGTTTTGGGCGTCGCGCGGTTGATCTCATCGCCGAGCAGGATGTGGCAGAACACCGGCCCCGGCGCAAAGCTGAACTCGCGCCGCCCGTCGTCGCCAGACAGAATCACGCGCGTGCCGGTGATATCGGCCGGCATCAGATCGACCGTGAACTGAATCCGGTTGAAGCTCAGATTGAGCGCCACGCCCAGGGTCTTGACCAGCGTGGTCTTGCCGGTCCCGGGCACCCCTTCGATCAGCACGTGCCCGCCCGCGAACAGCGCGCATAATAGCTCTTCGACGGCCTGCTCGTGGCCGACAATGACCTTGTGGATTTCCGCCTGAACTCGCCGGAAGGTGCGCGCGAAATCCGCTACCGTGGGAGTCTCGACGGCCGCCAACTCACTCATCGTTCAAACACCCGCTCAATTATCGTTCGATCTTCCGCAGGGACCGCGGCGCGCGCAATCGGCTCGTCGGGCCGCTGCGCCGGACTGAGCGGCGTGCGCACCTTGGGCGGCAGATAGCCCTGGCCGGAACCCTTGGCGCCATGCTCCATCGGCCGCGCCTCGATCGAGATCTCGAAGCCCTCGGTGCCCATCGTCGGATTCGATGGCGCACCGAACAGGCTATCGGGATCCGCTCCGATCCCGTGGGACGCGCCGCCGTTGCTGATCTGATCGCCGCGCTGGTCGGACGCTTCGTGCGTGGAATCCGTATCCGGCGAATTCTCGGAGCCGCCCGAGCCCGGCGCCTCGGGGCCGCTTGGGCGATCACCGCGCGGCTGCGCCGTGTGCTGTGCATGAGCGGATTTGTCGATCGGCGGCAAGGGAACGTCTTCCTCTCCGCCCAGATGCTCGCTCTTGAACTGGCCTGCCGTGTAGTGCTTGCGATGATGGCTGCGCGCGGCGGCGTCGTCGCCACGCGGATTGCTCGCCTGCGCGCCGTCCGCGTCGGCAAGTTTGAGCGTCAGGCGCCGTTTGTGCGCCCCCGCCTCGCCGCGCAGCTTGCTCTGGACGCGGCTGGCAAGGGTCCGCGCGCGACTCAAGATTCCCGCCGACGACTCGCCTGCGCCGGCGCGCGCGCCTTCACGCGCGAGCTTGGCATCGAGCCTGCTCATCGTCGCCGAATCGGCCTGCATCTCGACCCCCGCGTTGTCTCCGGGATCGGCGGGACGTAGCTGCAGATCGTCGAGATCGACGGTAACCTCGGGAGCTTCGTCGCTTTGCGCGAGCAGCGCCGGATGATTCGCGCGCGCCAGCGGCACCAGCAGCGCCGCGGCGAGCAGCGCCGCGCACGGCATCCATACCGATCGTTCAATTCGATGGCGTTCGATTAGCGCCGGGAGAAATTCCTCGCGATGCGCGAGCGCATCTTCAATCACGTACGGCCACAGCTCGCCGCGCTCGCCACTGGGTGCGACCTCGACAATCGTGGCGAGGCGTCCTTTCAGATCGGCGCGATCGTCGGCGATTTCGGCGGCGCGCACCGCGCTTGCGCGCATCGCCCATCCCGCACGCGCCGTGGCGACGACGGCGGCAAGCGCGGCGATCGCGAGCGCGGCGCCGACACCCAAAAACGCAAGCGGCGCGAGCCAGTTCGCCGCGGCGAAAATCAGCGCGCCGGCCAGCACCAAAATCGCAAGCGTGCGAAAAGCCACACGCTGGATCGCAAGCGCGTTAAGGCGCCGGCGCAGCCGCGCCATCTGGAGCAGAATCGCACCGAGTTTCTGGTCAACGCGCGTAACTTGCCGGGGAAAAGACATCTGGACGCGCGCGTACGGCACGCGAAAACCACAATAAGGCACCGTCATCCGGCAGGCAACCGGCAAAGGATCGCACCTGCGCGCCAACGCCGTGCCGGTTCGGCCACAAACTTTCAGTCCTTCAGTCCCGCGTCGTCGCGCGCTCCCATCGCGAGCGCCGACCAGTCGAGTTCTCCGCGCCCCATCGCAAGCGCATGCACCAAGCGGTCGCGCACCAGGCTCGCCGCCGGCATCGGCGCGCCGACCTCGCGCGCGGTCGCGAGCACCAGCTCGATATCCTTGAGCCCGAGCGGCAGGCGAAACCCGGCCGGCGAATGTCTGCGCTCGGCGATCGCCTTGCCGTAGCCCTGATAGGCCGGGCACGCGAATATCGTCTGTGTCAGCATCGCGGCCACCGCGCCGCGCTCGAGGCCCGATTTCTCGGCCATCGCGAACGCTTCGCCCATCGCCTCCATCGCGGCGGCCAACAGGAAGTTGCCGGATATTTTCGCGACGCAGGCGGCCTCCGGCGCCACGCCGAAGTCGAAAACGGCTTGCCCGATCGCGTCAAGGATTGGCCGCACCTTCTGTTTCGCATCCGCCGCACCGGAGACGCACACCCAAAGCTTTTTGGCGGCGGCGGCGTCGGGACGCCCGAACACTGGCGCCGCAACCAGAGTGCTGCCGGCCTCGCTATACACCTCGGCGAGGCGCCGGATCGTCGCCGGAGCAACCGTGCTCATCGACAGATGAATTCCGCCCGGCGCGATCCGGCGGACTATCGCCGTGTCGCCCAACTCCAGGCTCTCGAGCGCGGCGTCGTCGGCGACCATCGAGATGACCACGCCGCCGGCGCGCGCCGTATCTTCGGGGCGCTCCGCGATTCGCACTCCCTTGCCGGCCAGCGCCAGCGCCTTGGACGGCGTGCGATTCCAGGCCGTCAGAGGAAATCCAGCGGCGGCCAGATTCGCCGCGATCGGAAATCCCATCGCTCCCAACCCGATAAATCCAATTTCAAGACTCATGCGCAAAGCCTACCACGTGCGCGCAACCCTGATAACGCCGCCGCGCGGCTGCGCGCGTCAGCGCGAATGCCTCACGCCGATTCGGGGGCACGCGCGTGCGATCGGGCACGCGCTGCATCGCGGCGAGATCGGATGGCAGATCGTCTGGCCGAACGCGACCAGGATTGCGTTGTAACCGAGCCAGTGGCGGCGCGGCAGAACCCTGCGCAGTTCTATTTCGGTCTTGTCGGGCGTGCGCGTGGCGACCAGACCCCATCGATTCGAGATTCGATGCACGTGCGTATCGACGCAAATTCCCGGCTTGCCATAGGCCTGCGTCACGACCAGATTCGCGGTCTTGCGCCCCACGCCCTTGAGCTTCAGGAGCGCGTCGATTTCGTCGGGCACCACACCGCCATGATGCTCGAGCAGGTCGCGGCAGATCCCGCGAATCACCCTGGCCTTGGTGCGATAGAACCCGACCGGATAGATCAGCCGCTCAAGCTCGCGCTCGCCAATCGCGGCCATCTCCTCCGGCGTCGCTGCGCGCTCGAACAGGCGCTGCGCCGCCGCCGCCGTGGTTTGGTCCTTGGTGCGCAGGCTCAGGATGCAGCTAATCAGAGTCTTGAATGGATCGCGGGTCTGGATGCTGATGAACGACACGATCGGCGCGTTCCACGCGGGCGCCGCGCGGCGCAGCACGCGCAGAGCCGCGCCGATCTTCCCGGCGGTTATCGGGACGCGCGATACCTCGCCGGGCGTGCGCGGGGTCCCTGAAGTTAGCTGCTTCATCGCAGCCAACTTTCTAGCATCGCGCGGATTAAAATGCTCCGCTTTGGCCGCGCGCCACGCGCGCGGCGCGCGGCGGGTTTGACGATCGGGCCTCAACAGGCATAATTTTCGCCTCGCCGGGCGTCCGCGCCGCAGCGGCCCGGACCTGTTTCGCCAAGAAGGAGTACCTGCGATGGACATCGGCAAGGACCAATTACTCGGGATGTACCGCTCGATGCAGCGCATCCGCCTGTTCGAGAGCAAGATTCGCGACCTGGCGATGGCCAACGAAATCCCCGGCTTCGTCCACGTCTCGATTGGTGAGGAAGCCAGCGCCACCGGCGTCTGCGCCGCGCTGCGCGCCACCGACCGGATCACCTCGAATCATCGCGGCCACGGCCATCTGATCGCCAAGGGCGGACGGCTGGACCGGATGATGGCGGAGATATACGGCAAGCGCGACGGCTACTGCAAAGGCAAGGGCGGGTCGATGCACATCGTCGATTTCTCGCTCGGCATCCTGGGCGCCAACGGCATCGTCGGCGCGGGTCTCCCGATCGCGACCGGCTCGGCGCTCGCCGCGGTGATCTCCGGACGCGACGATGTGACCGCGTGCTTCTTCGGCGACGGCGCCTCCAACGAGGGCACCTTTCACGAGTCGCTCAACCTGGCCGCGGTCTGGAAACTTCCGGTTGTCTTCGTATGCGAGAATAACGGCTTCGGCGAGTTCACCCCGATGAGCACCGTCACCTCCGTGACCGATATCGCGGTACGCGCGCAGGCCTACGCGATTCCGGGCCATATCGTGGACGGCAACGACGTGCTCGAAGTCTATAAGTACGCGACCGAAGCGATCGCCCGCGCGCGCGCCGGCCAGGGACCGACGCTGCTCGAGTGCAAGACCTATCGATGGGAAGGACACGTGGTGGGCGAGCAGGCGTTTCTGGGCGCGGGCGCATATCGCGACCCGGCGGAAGTCGAGGCCTGGAAGCGCAAATGCCCGATTATCCGCTTTCAGCAATGGTGCCTCGAAGGCGGCAAAATCGCGGAATCAGAACTCAACCGGATCGTCGCCGAGACCCGTCAGGAACTCGACGCCGCAATCGACTTCGCGCGCGCCAGCGAGCTCCCCGCCGAGTCCGAAGTCAGCGACGACGTTTATGCGTGAGCGCACCGAGTAGGCGGCGCAATTGCGCGCCGGAGGCTTCGATCCATGCCGCAAATAAATTTCATCCAGGCAATCAACCAGGCGATCGCCGAAGAGATGGAGCGCGATCCGCTCACCTTTCTGATGGGCGAAGACGTGGTGCTCGGCGCGTTCGGCGCCACCAAGGGTCTGATCGACAAGTTCGGCCCCATGCGCGTGCGCAACACGCCGATCTCGGAAGCGGGTTTTGTCGGTGCGGCAGTGGGCGCCGCGATGGCGGGGACGCGGCCAATTTGCGAGGTCGAATTCGCGAGCTTCTTCTATTGCGCCTTCGACCAGGTCTGCAACCAGGCCGCCAAGCTGCGCTACATGTCCGGCGGGCAGGCTACGATGCAGATCACGTTCCGCGCGGTATACGGCGCGATGGGCGGCGCCGCGGCGCAGCATTCGGAAACCGTCTATGCCCAGTTCCTCTCGGTGCCCGGCCTCAAGCTGGTGGTCCCCTCCGGACCGGCCGACATGAAGGGACTCTTGAAGAGCGCGATTCGCGATCCCAACCCGGTCATCGTCTTCGAGCACGGTGCGCTCGGCGCGTTGAAAGAAGATGTGCCCGCCGGCGAATACCTGGTGCCGCTCGGCAAAGCCGCGATCAAGCGCGCGGGCGAACAGGTGACGCTGGTCGCGATCGGCGCGATGGTCCCCAAGGCGCTCAAAGCCGCCGACGAGCTTGCCAAAGAGGGTATCTCGGTCGAGGTGATCGATCCGCGCACGCTGATCCCGCTCGACGAGGCGGCGATCCTGGCCTCGGTCGAGAAGACCAACCGGGCCGTGATCGCCGACGAGGGCCATCTGCGCGGCGGCGCCGCCTCCGATATCGCCGCGATCATCGCCGAGAAGGGCTTTGACTTCCTAGACGCGCCGGTCACGCGGGTCACGTCGCTCGACGTGCCGATTCCGTTCAGCCCGCCGCTCGAACGCGCCGCGATCGCCGACCAACAGCGAATAGTTGCCGCCGTCCGCAGCGTGGTGAACCGCTAGCCGCGCGCCCGCCGGCCCGCCGACCAGTGGCAGTCGAAGTCACGATGCCGAAGTTCGGGCTCACGATGCACGAGGGCACCGTGCAGCGCCACTTCAAGGCGGTGGGCGATCCGGTCCAGACCGGCGAGCCGCTCTACGAAGTCGAAACCGAAAAAGTTCTGTATGAGGTCGAATCGCCCGCCACCGGAACCCTGGCGGTAATCCTGGTGGACGCCGATGAGACCGCCGCTTGCGGAGCGCCGGTCGCGGTAATCGCGGAGCCGGGCGAAGATCCCGGAGCGCTCGCGCAGCGTTATGCGAACCGCCGCGGTCCCCGCGCGGATTCGCGCCCCAGCGCAGGCACGGCGGCCCCGCAGGCGCCAGCTGCTATCCCAAGCGGCGCCGAAGCCGGCGCGCGGCGCACCGCGAGCCCCGTCGCCCGCAAGCTCGCGGCGGAACTTGGCCTCGAACTCGGCGCGATCTCGGGCACCGGTCCCGGCGGCCGCATCACCCGCGAAGATGTCGAACGCGCCGCCGCCTTGCCTGCGGCCTCCGCGCCGCCGCCCGCGGCGCGCGCCGCCGCGCCCGGATCGCCCGAGCGCATCGCGCTGCGCGGCGCGCGCAAGGTAATCGCCGAGCGGATGCATGCGTCGCTGCGCGATTCGGCGCAAATCACCATCACGGCGCAAACCGACGTGACGCCGGCGACCGAGCTGCACGCGCAACTCAAGCCCGACTTCGGCCCCACCTACACCGACCTGCTCGTGCACGCGGTCGCGCGCGCGCTGCTGCGCCATCCGCGGATGAACGCGCGGCTCGAAGGCGATGAGATCGTCACTCCCGCCGAGCCCGCCATCGGCATCGCGGTGGCATTGCCCGACGGCCTGATCGTCCCGGTGATCCATCGGGCTGCGCGCAAAGCGCTGCGCGAGATCGCGGCCGAGAGCAAGGCGCTGGCCGAACGCGCACGCGCCGGCCGGCTCCGGCTCGAAGAGGTGAGCGGCGGGACCTTCACGATCACAAACCTTGGCGCCCATGGAATCGACGCGTTCACGCCGATCCTGATGCCGGGCGAAACCGGGATTCTCGGCGCCGGCCGCATCGCCGAGCAGCCCGCCGCCTATCGCGGCGCGATCGCGTTGCGTGCGATCATGACGCTGTCGCTCACCTTCGACCATCGCGTGATCGATGGCGCGCCGGCCGCCGAATTTCTGCGCACCATCATCGAATATTTCAACTACGGCGAGCGTTAAGGACGGCGGAAATCGCAATGAGTAGTCGCCACGCTTCCCGCTGCCCGGCCGGTCCGCGCGCGTTCGCCGCCGTGCTATTCGTGCTTGCTCTCACACCTTCGCTGCGCGCCAGCGCCCAACCCCAAAAGGTGCCGCTCAAGCCCCCCGAGATGGTAGTGACGCGGGCGCCGGCGCCGAAACCGATCGATTACGACCAGCTCACCCAGGAAGCCGCCGCCTTGCTGGCGAAGTACATTCAGATCGACACCACCAACCCGCCCGGCAACGAACTGCCCGCGGCCAAGATGCTCAAGGACAAGCTCCTGGGCGACGGAATTCCCGCCACCACCTGGGAGCCCGCGCCCGGCCGCGGAATCGTCGCCGCGCGCCTGCATGGTATCGGCAAGCATCGCAAGGCGATCCTCCTGCTGTGCCACATGGACGTGGTTCCGGCCGACCCAAAGGAGTGGGAAGTCCCGCCGTTTTCGGGCGCGATCAAGGACGGCGTCATATGGGGCCGCGGCGCGATTGATGACAAGGGTCCCGGCGTGGTCGAGATGATGGCGATGCTGGCGATCAAGCGCGCCGGAATCCTGCTCGACCGCGACGTCATCCTGGTCGCGACCGGCGACGAGGAAGAAGGCGGCAAAGCTGGCGCGGGATGGTTCGTCGATCATCAGCCGAGCGTGTACGCCGACGCCGGCTACCTGCTCAACGAGGGCGGCGGAATTATGGACGCCCCCGGTGGCAAAAAACTCTACTACGTGTCGGTTACCGAAAAGACCCCGCTGTGGCTGCGCCTGACCGCCACCGGACCCGCCGGCCACGCCGCCGCGCCTCCGGCCGAGACCGCAGTCACCCGCCTGGTGCGCGCACTCGCGCGGCTGGACGAATACCACACGCCAATCCGCATTATTCGGCCGGTCGAAAATTACTACCACACGATGGCCGAGGTCACGCACGGGCCGCGGCAGTGGTTGGACCTTGCCACTGCTCTCAAGGAGCCCGCCTTCGTGCGCCAGTTCGTGTCGGTACCGCGCCAGAACGCCGCCGTCCGCGACACCATCACCCCGACCGTACTGTCCGCGAGCAGCAAGACCAACGTCATCGCGGCGAACGCCTATTGCGAGATCGATTGCCGGCTGCTGCCCGGAACCGACCCCAAGCGCTTCTTGCGCGGCATCGAAAAAGTCATCGACGACAAGAGTATCCGCACCGATGTGATCCTGAATTTTCCGCCGGTCTCTTCGCCGCAGCGATCGGAATTGATGACCGCGATCGAGGCGCTGGCGCGCCGCGACGGCAAAGCCCAGGTGGTGCCCACGATGATCTCGGGGTTCACCGACAGCCACTACTTCCGCCAGAAAGATATCGTCGCCTACGGCTTCGTTCCGATTAGCGTGACCAGCGACGAAGCCCGCGGCGTCCACGGCATCAACGAGCGCATCAGCGTCAAGGAGCTGGGCGCGGGAATCAAGCGGATGGTCGAGCTGCTCGAGTTGCTCGGCGGGCGCTGACCGGGAGCATCGCGATGCTGCGCGCGGGAGTTGGCCATTCGATTGCGCTCAACCCCAGGACCGCGGCCCGGGAAGCCACCGCGCAGGCGCTCACCGCCGCGGGGCTGTCGCAGGCGTCGGGAGCGCTGGTCTTCGCGACGACGGCCTATGGCGCCGCCTATGCGATGATCCTGCGCGAGGTCGGCGCCACCGCGAAAACCCGCGAGGTGGCGGGATGCTCGAGCGTGGGCGTGATCGCGTGCGAGCACGAGATCGAAAGCGGCCCTGCGCTGGCGGTGATGGTCTTCGGCGGCGCGGACCTGGTGGCGCAGCGCTGCTTCGCGCCCCAGCTGCGCGGCCGCGCCGATGAAGTCGCCGCCGAAGTCGCGCACGCGGTGCGGCCGGCGCTGGGCAAATCGAATCTGCTGCTCGTCTTTCCCGACTCTTACAATGCCAACCCCGGCGCACTGGTGGCCGCGCTCGCGCGCGAGCTTCCGGAGGTCGCGGTATGCGGCGGCGGTGCCAGCGAAGACGGCTCGGTCGGCGAGACTTTCCAGTTCTGCGGCGACGTGGTCGCGAACAATTCGGTTTCCGGGATGCTGCTGGCCGGCGATTTCGATCTCAAGATTGTGGCCTCGAACGCCTGCACCCCCATCGGAGCGCCGCATCGCGTCACCGCCGCGCGCGATAATGTCATCCTGACCCTCGACGATCGCCCCGCCTACGAGGTCTTCGCCGCCGCCGCTGGATCGCTGGCCAAAGATTTGCGCCGCGCACTCGCCTTCGTGTTCCTTGCGATCAAGCTCGACTATGCGACGGGCGAGTTCAGCCGCGGCGGCTACCTGGTGCGCAACATTATCGGCGCCAGCGAAGAGCACGGCGTGATCGCGGTCGCGCACACTCCGCGGGTCGGAGAAATGGTCGCGCTCGCGTTGCGCGACGCCGACCGCGCGCGCGCGGATCTTAAAGCGACACTTGAGGAAACGCTCGCGCAGACGCGCGCCGCCGGCGCCGCCGCGCCCGCCTTCGGCCTGTACTTCGATTGCGTTTCGCGCGGCGCGGGTCTGTACAATATCCCCGGCCACGACGCCGCCTATATCCGCCGGTACCTTGGGAATTTCCCGCTCGCCGGCTTCTTCACCGGCTTCGAGATCGGCCCGGCCGGCGCCACGACCGCGGCGCTGCAATATTCCGGCGTGCTCGCGATCGTGTCACCCAAATAGCCCCGCTCCCGCCCGTTAGCCGGCGCGCCCCCCAAGCTTGCGCGTCACCACGATCGCGATTCGATGGATGAAATACAGCTCGCCGGCGCTCTTGCCCGCGCGCGCGCCGCTTAGGTCCTCGGCCGCGTCGCGCTCGAGCATCGCGCGCACCCGCGCCGCGCGCTCCGGCGGCGTTTGTGCGGAGCGCAGCCACGGCTCGACGGGATTGCGCATCCCGTGCGAGGCAAACCGCGCAAGCTCGCAGCGCGCCCGCCCCAGCATCTGGAGCATCTCGCTGAGCGCCAGCGCGCGGGTGTGCGAGGGGTCGCGCAGGCGCTCGAACTCATTGTAATAGGCCGCGCGCGCCGGGTCTTCGCTCGAGATGAGATCCTCGATCGCGACCGTGCCGCCGCCGCTGCATAGGCGCGCCATCTCGGCGATCACTTTTTCGGGCTGGGCGAAATGATGCATCGCGAAGCGGCACACCACCACGTCGAACTCGCCGTCGCCAAACGGGAGGCGATCCTCGACGTCGGCGAGCTCGAAGCGCGCGTTTACGATCCCGCGCTCGTCGCGCATCTGCCGCGCGATCTGAAGCGGCGCTACGGTCAGATCGACGCCGACCACTTCGCGGCAAACCTTCGCGAACGCAAGCGCGACATGGCCGGGCCCGGTGGCGACCTCGAGCACGCGCGCGGCGGCGGCGGGCGCCACCGCATCGACCAGCGCCGCGATATGCGCGGCGTCACGGATCATCGGGGCGGCCGCGTAATCGTCGGCCTGGCGGGTGAATTCCTCGCGGACTAAATCTTTATGTTCCACTTCAACTTCTCCCGCGGCGTGGCGCCGGCGCCAAGGCGCAAGCGGGATTGTGCGCGCCGCGCGATCATTCGATCAAGCAACGTGGGTTACGCCGGGTGAGGCGGGCGGCCACGCCGGGCCGCCCCTACATCAAGAGCGGCGCTCGGGCGGACGCCGCTACCGCCGGTCGCGGCGCCTTCCAGCGCTTGCACGTGGAAAACACTTAATGCTACCTGAAACGTGGGTTCGAGCGGCAACGCCGGATTCCACCCAAGCCTTTATCACGGAGGAACGCCAAGTTGGACTTCGGGTTTTCTGAAGAACAGGAGATGTTGCGGGACGCGGCCAAGCGCTTTCTGGCCGACAATTGCCCGACCAAGTTTGTCCGCCAGATGATGGCGGACGCAACCGGCCACGATCAGGCCTTCTGGAAGAAGATCGTCGAACTCGGATGGCCCGGGCTGCTGGTCCCCGAAAATTACGGCGGTCAGGGCGGCGCCTTCCTTGATATGACCGTCGTGATCGAAGAAGCCGGCAAGGCCCTCGTGCCGGGTCCGTTCTTCACCGCCGCACTGCTCGGCGTGCCACTGGTTGTCGAGGGCGGATCCGAGGCGCAGAAAAAGGACCTCCTGCCCCGGATGGCCAAGGGCGAATTTATCGGCACGCTGGCGCTGGCTGAAGCGGCGGGCCGCTTCGATGCCGACGGCGTCCAGATGAAGGCGACCAAGAGCGGCTCCGATTACACGATCAGCGGCGAGAAATTTTTCGTCCCCGACGCGCACGTCGCAAACGGGATGGCCGTCGCGGTGCGCACCAGCGGCAGCGGCGAAAAAGGAATCACGCTTGTTTTGGTTCCCACCAACGCCGCCGGCGTCACCATCACGCAGCTCAAGACCGTCGATATGACGCGCCGCCTGTGCCACGTGAAATTCGACAACGTCAAGGCCAGCGGCATCCTAGGCAAGCCGGACGAGGGATGGCCGATTCTCTCGCGCGTGCTCAATATCGCGACCGCGGCACTCGCCACCGAGATGGTTGGCACGGCGCAGAAGGCGCTCGACATGGCGGTCGATTACGCGAAGACCCGCGTCCAGTTCGGCAAGCCGATCGGTTCATTCCAGGCCGTCAAGCACAAGTGCGTCGATATGATGGTCTTGGTCGAGAACGCACGCTCGCTGGTGTACTACGCTTGCTGGACCGTCGATACCAACAACGACGAGCAGAAGACCGCCGTGCCGATGGCGAAAGCTTACGCCTCCGACATGGCCAAGAATGTGACCAGCGAGGCGATTCAGGTCCACGGCGGAATCGGCTTCACCTGGGAGCACGACATGCACCTGTACCATCGCCGTGCGCTCGCGGGCGAGGCGAACTTGGGCAACGGCCCGGTGCATCGCGAGACCGTAGCGCGCACGCTGCTGGGCTGATCGCGCAATTCTGAAGATGCGTCGAGCCGCGGCCGATCAGATCGGCCGCGGCTTTTTTTTTCGCGTGGCGGCTCTGGCCCGCGCCAGCGGCGAATTCTTGCTTGCCACGCGATCCGCAAGTGGCGCGGCCCGCGGCTCCCGTCATTCCAATCCGGTCTCCGCGCCAATCCGATCGCCGCGCGAGGAATATCACCAGTGGCGCTTGCGGCGCCTTCCCAATTTCGGAATCCTGCCGTAAATTGATTGCAATTGGAGCACCGAGGACTGACATGAGCGAATCAAAATCAGTTCGAGCGCATCTCATCACCGGCGGATTCCCTCCGGGCTCGCCCGCGGGACACGACATGGATTACGCCCGGCTGCGGCTGCTCGGCCTGTTGCAGGAAAACCCGCGCATCTACACCTCCGTCGGCAACGATTTCGACGACCTCGCGCGATGGCTGCCGCAATCCCGGATGCTGATAACCTACCTGGCGGGACCCTTCCCCAACCCGGAGCAGAACCAACTTCTCCGCCGATGGCTCGAGGCTGGTGGACGCTGGTTTGCCCTCCACGGCACCAGCGGCGGCAAGGCGGTCAGAGTCGAGGCGCCGCGCCACGGCCGCAAGATGCTCAAGGGCGAATACCACGACACGCTCGGCGCCTTTTTTCTGAACCATCCGCCGGTAAGAAAGTTCCGGGTCGATATCGCCGACCGCAATCACGTCCTCACCGCGGGCCTGCCGGCTTCCTTCGAGACCTCCGATGAGCTTTATCTTATCGAGCTGCAAGCGCCCGAAACCTGCCACCTCCTGCTCACCACCGAACTCGAAAAAGACCCGTCGCCGCCCGGGTTCGCCTTCATCTACGACCGCGACACCTCGCTTCTGCCGGATGGAAAAACCCGGGTTCTGGGATACACGCGTGAGATCGGCAAGGGCGCCGTCACCTACGTGGCGCTCGGCCACTGCCATTCGCCGGCCAGCAACGTGCAGCCGTTTGTGGACTCCAGCGTGGAGCCCTCGGGCAAGACTCCGCTGCGGTTTCGCGGCTCGTGGGAAATACCGGCGTTCGAGCGGCTGCTACGCAACGCGATCGAGTGGGGCGCCACGGCGCCGGGATAATCCGCGCGCGGAGAATTTCAGGCTGGCGTGACGCGGTCAGCAGGTTGATAGGAGAGCTCGATGGCGCATGGCAAGTGGGCATACACCAAGGGGCTGCACGATATCGGCAACGGCGCGTTCGCGTATCTTCAACCTGACGGTTCCTGGGGATGGAGCAACGCGGGGCTTATTACCGACGGCGGCGAATCGATGCTGGTCGATACGCTTTTCGATTTGCCGCTGACTCGCGCGATGCTCGAAACGATGCATCATGCGGCGCCGTCGGCTCCGATTCGCAAACTCGTCAACACGCATTCCAACGGCGACCATTGCAACGGCAATGAACTCGTCGCGGGCGCGGAAATAATCGCGTCAGCGGCGTGCGCCGACGAAATGCGCCACGAAGGTCCCGCGCGGCTGGCCGCGATGATGAAAGCGGCTCCGTCGATGGGCGCGGTGGGCGAGTACCTGCGCAAAATTTTCGGCGCGTTTCAGTTCGACGGAATCCGCGGCGCGCTGCCCACCCGCACCTTCGAGGGCGAACTCGAACTCACCGTGGGCCGAAAGCGCGTGCGGCTTATTCAAGTCGGACCGGCGCACACGCGCGGCGACGTTCTCGTGCACGTTCCCGCGGATCGCACCATCTTCACCGGCGACATCCTGTTTATCGGCGGCCATCCTATTATCTGGGCCGGCCCGGTCGGGAACTGGATTGCCGCGTGCGATCGGATGCTCGCGCTCGAGGTGGAAACTATCGTCCCCGGTCACGGACCGATCACCGACAAGGCCGGGGTCGCGGCATTGAAGGGCTATCTGGAATATATCCATCGCGAGGCGCGCACCCGCTTCGACGCCGGGATGCCGGCGGCCGAAGCGGCGCGCGATATCGCGCTCGACGCATACGCCTCGTGGACCGACGCCGAACGGATCGTGGTCAACGTCGCCACACTCTATCGCGAGTTCTCTCCCGGCGCGGGCGGCGCCGACGTGACCGCGCTGTTCGCGCAGATGGCCGCGATGGCTCACAAATAATCATGGAACGACGATGAGCCCTCGCGCACTGGCTCGCATACTATTCGCGGTGCTATTCAGCGTGCTCGAGATCCGCGTCGAAGCGCGCGCGCAGGCGCCGTCCACTCCGCTCGCAACGCCGATGCCTGCCCATCCGATCGCAACCGCGTCGCCAATTGGCCTCGTACCGGGCACGATTATCTCCGCGACCAACGCAAGCCAGTTCGCATCGTTACTGCCGCAGGCCGCCAGGTTCGCGCTCGGGCACGGCTTCAAGATCGAGGTCGCGCCGTCGCGCCGGCTCCAGTGGTCGGCGGGCTATCAAAGCGCGACCGAAAAATTCTCGCCGCAGGTTCATCTCGACGCGCAAGATCATATCGCCAACTACATCGCGGGCATGCCCTTCCCGCTGATCGATCTCACCGATCCCAAGGCCGCGATCAAGATCGCATACAACTGGCACTTGGGTCCCGTGATGCCCGACGATTTCTCGCTCGCACCATGGGTCAGCAACGGTTACAGCGCCGACCCTGCCAATCCCGCGCGGATCGTCCCCATTCGCGACGCCGACTACCAATGCGATCACTTCACTTTCCTGCGTTTCGCGCATCGCACCGAGGTCGATCCGCGCCCGACGTTCGGCTCGAATCCAATGGGCGTTGAATGGAAGGCGCGATGCAACGATTGGTCGGCGACGCCGAGGGGCAGCGGAAACGGCGAGGGCGCGGGAATCTGGGTGCGCTATCTGGATCCGGCCACTCCCGATGCGTTTTACAGTTTCGATGAGGCTACCCGCCGGGTGCGAACGATGGCGGTGGCCGCCAGCGATCCCGGTCCCGAATGCCGCAACTGCCACCAACCGTACTGGGCCTATGCGCTTCCCAAGACCGAAGACTATCAGTACCGACTGCTGGGCACGGCGACGATCCTGGCGTGTCTTTCGGCGCGGGAGGAGCCGGCAGGAATTTCCGCCGCGACGGAAGGCTATCGCCTGACGCGGGAACCGTTCGAATTGCGCCACGCTTATATTCTCGAGATGCGGTCGGGACACGGCGATCAGACTTTCACCACGATTATTTACATCGACAGCGAGGTTTACGTCTGGCTCGCCGCGCAGTTCTACAAGTCCGGCGTCGAGACCGCGTCGGCGATTCCGCTATGGCGGATGCGCCCGGCGGCGGAAGGCGGCAACCTGTTTGATCTGGCGGGCAGCTTTTACGTACCTGCCGGCGGTGGATCATTTTTCCGTTCGCTGGTCCCCGCGCATCAGGCTTTTCAGCAACAGATCAACACCGGCAATATTTCCGAGGCGGCCTTTCTACCGACGATGCTATCGCGATGACTCGCGCGTCACGGCGACGCTGTCCCTCTCCCAATCTCGTCGGGAGAGGGATCTAGGCACTGCAGACGGTTATGCAAAGCTCTTCAGAAGGAGGAAACGACGATGGCGGAAATGGGGATCTACGAAGCGATGCGCACATTGCGGGCCGTGCGGCGGCTCAAGCCCGATCCGATTCCCGGCGACGTGATGCGCCGCGTGCTCGAGGCCGCGAGTTGGGCGCCGACCGGCGGCAATCGGCAACCGTGGCGAATAATCGTCGTGAGGGACCGCGCGAAGAAAACCCGCCTGGGCGAGCTCTACTCGGCGCGATGGAGTGCCTATGTGAAACATTACCGCATCGCGATTCCCGCCAACGCTCCCGCCGAGGTGCGCGCGCGCTCGGAGCGCACGCTGGCGGCGGGCGATTATATGGCCGCGCACTTCGGCACCACCCCGGTAATCGCGATCTTCTGCTTCGATCCGAAACAAATGGCGATCACCGACGCGAAGCAGAACCGCCCCTCGGTCGTCGGCGGCGGCTCGGTATATCCCGCGGTCGAAAATCTTTTGCTCGCATGCCGCGCCGAGGGACTCGGCTGCGTGCTGACCACGCTCTTGTGCGAAGACGAACCTACAGTGCGCGAGCTGCTCGCGATTCCCGAGGGATGGTACACCGCCGCGGCGATTCCGATCGGCTATCCCGTCGGACGCGGCCACGGCCCGCTCATCCGCCGGCCGCTTGAGCAGCTCGTGTATGCCGACGCGTGGGGCAAGCCGCTGTGACCATTGTTATGTAGTGCGCACGGTGATTATTCCGGCGCCGAAGGCGGCGCGGGCGGCGGAACCCAATCGGCCAGCATGCTGTAGCCGACCGCGAGCAGCGTCGGCCCCAGAAAAATTCCGATGAACCCGAAGGCGAGCACTCCGCCCAGCACGCCCAGCATCACCAGGATCAGCGGCGCCGTGCCGCCGCGGCTGATCAGCAGCGGACGCACGACGTTGTCCGATCCGCTGATGATCACGACGCCCCACACGAGCATGAAAATCGCCCATCCGTTTTGGCCCAGGTGAACCAGCCACAGGGCGGCGGGAATCCAGATTAGCGGCGGCCCGATCGGGATCATCGCGAGCACAAACGTGCAGAAGCCCAGGAACACCGGACCCGGCACGCCCGCGATCCAGAAGCCGATCGCCGCCAGCGTTCCCTGCAGCAGCGCCGTGCCGAGGATTCCGTAAACCACCGCGCGCACCGTCGCGCCCGCCGTCTCGAGCAGCCGGCGCGCCTCGCTGCCGCCGAGCCGGACGAGCACCGCGTCGGCATGCGCGAGCGCCGAGCCCCCGTCGCGGAACAGAAAAAACGCGATCACCAGGCTCAGCAGCAACTCGAGGATGCCCTCGCCCAGCGCGCCTCCGGCCAAGACGATCAAAGTCCTGGCCGCGGGCAACAGCTTGACCAGCTCCTGCATCCGCATCGCGCTGCTCTGCGAGAGATCCATCCAGTATTCCTGCGCATGCGACCCGACGAGCGGCAGCGCCGCGACCCACGCCGGCGGCAAGGGTGGTCCGTCGGCCATGTAGCGGCGCAGCGCGCCGACTACCTCGGGAACATTGGTGGCGAGGCTGGCGCCCACAATCACGAACGGCGCGACGATCACGATCGCCAGCGCCAGCACCATCAGGATCGAGGCAAGCGCCGCGCGGCCGCGTGTCGCTCTTTCCAGACGCTCGTAGAGCGGCCAGGTCGAGACGCACAGGATGACGGACCACACGATCGCCGAGATGAACGGCAGCAGGATTACGACGCACGCGACGATCAGCAGCCCCAGCGCCGCAAGCGCGATCCAGCTTTCGATATTGCGGGTGGCTTTCGATTCGACCGTCATCGTGCGATGCGCCGCCAATCCGGTTCTTTAGCAGCTATCGCCCGTGCATATCGAGCAGCCAAGATGATGACTTCACCGCCGCAAAATCGCTCGTCCCCATTCGTCCTAACGCGCGGCCGTCCGTCTCGGAGGGGCGCTCGGGCCGGTTGCAAACGCCGCCACAACTGGATCGCGTTGCCACCAAGAAACGTGGTTGCTCGTGCGCGTCCGGGCGGTCACCACCTGTTGACCGACCGAAGCTGGGCTTGCGGCACGCGAAATACACCCTTGATGCAGTCGGAATTACAGACAGCAACCTGGATGTGAGTCCTTTCGTAGAAACCGGAACCCTCGTAAATCGGGCGGCCTTCGACGAAGACGCCTTTCACCGAGTCGATCGGCTGATCGCCCCGGTCAGCGCGGATCTTGTGAACCATTTGGATAACCGCGCAATCCAGCCGCCGCAACAACCCATCGGTCGTGTTTTCGGGTAATTCGCGGCCGGCCGCGGCGGCGAACTCCACCAAGCTTTCATGGGCGGCGCGGACTTGCTCGATGCCAGCAGAGCTCGTCAGGTCCAAGCATAAGCCCAGAGAGATGACCGCACCGATGACGAACGGTCTCGTGATGTTCGCCATGTGACGCCTTTTGGCCTCGCGAGCGAAGTCGAGACCACGAAGCGGGTTGGCTTCCCAAAAATAAATCCCGGGACCGAGCCAATCGTAATCGTTGTTGCTCTGCTTGAAGAGCTCGCCCTCAGGATTCGTTCGCCAACGGTCCTCTCGCATCCGTGATAGCCGAGGATGAAACTCGCGGCGAGCTGATGCAATGGAGCGTCGGCGGTTGCTTAGGAACGATAATTCTTAGTGAGCTTGCCGGACTTGGTGTAGATTCCAGAATCAACCAGCACCTTCATCGCCGATTCCTTGGACCGCGTCCCTTCTTTCGTAAATTCGGCCGCCGCTTCACGGAAACGTTCAACCGCTTCGCGGCTGCTCAGGTCCGCTGGAGCCTTTGCGGCGGCGCGTTTGTCCTGACTGCTCATGCCAAAAGTATCCCTGACCCAGACTCCTCTTTCAAGGCGAAGCCCAGATGCCGTCGTCGCGCGTTAACGCCCAGATGGTGCGCACGCGAGTGCGGCGGGTCTCGTGGTTGCGGGGGAAGGATTTGAACCTTCGACCTCCGGGTTATGAGCCCGGCGAGCTACCAGACTGCTCCACCCCGCCCGCGCATTGTATGGGGCTTGCG
>DATKSQ010000130.1:0-11701 GCA_035531615.1 Binataceae bacterium (SeqCode) | reverse complement strand
TCCAGCCCCATTGTCCATTACCTTCAGCATCGGTGGCGTCTCCTTCCACCCGGCTCCCACCGGGGTTCGCGTGGTCTACGCGGAAGGGTACGCCGCCTTTTTCATGCCGTCACGATCCACAACTTTCGGTAATAACTCGAGGCCGTACGCGACTTCATCGACAGTGTTCTTGGTGAAATGCGAACCTGGTTACACGCGCAGCTTGCAAAAACTGAGACGATGAGAGTCGGGCTTGACGAAGATCTTGTGGTGGAATGGAACGGCACGGCACACACCACGCACCGTCTCAAGTATAGAATCAGGAGATGACAGCGTATGTGAAATAGGGATCGTACCGATGCGTTTTAACCGATGGTCAGGATCAATAGTTTGGACGAATATCATGGAGGCGGTCGAAGACACACACAAAGGAGAATCTTCGTTGTTGGGCCATTACGGTAGCCCGGCAGGAATGACGCGGGAGTCGAGTCCGAGGCAGCTCCCCACGAACCACGACCATGCCGGGCGCGCGCATCGCTGTCGCGTGCGAGGAACCGATCTGACGCACCAACGATAATATGTTCATGCCACCGAGACCGCATCCGTCATTTCGAGCTCCAGGCGAGAAATCCCTAGGCGCTCGGGCGCCCACCTGCGAGTTGAATATGAGCCAAAGCGCAAGAACGGGATTCCTCGCCTATGGCTCGGAATGACGGTCGGAGGATTCGGGAATGACAACCGTGGAGGCTGCGGCAACTTGAACGCGCGCAATCAGTAGCCGCGCCGGCCCGTGCGCCGCTATAGTCGCGATGCACGGAGGTGGTTCGTCATGGAATTCGGCACTCTAATCTTCACCAAACCCGATCGGGTCGCGCACGACGTGCAGCACGCCGAGGCGCGCGGATTCTCGCACGCGTGGATTCCCGATTCGCACATGATATGGGGCGATACCTACGCGTGCATGGCGCTCGCCGCGGTCAGCACCAAACGAATCAAGCTCGGCACCGGGGTCGCGATCGCGTCGAACCGGATCGCGCCGGTTACCGTGCATTCGATCGCGAGCATCAACCAGCTCGCGCCCGGCCGCACGATTCTGGGCTTCGGCACAGGGCATACCGGACGCCGCGTGATGGGGCTGCCGCCGGTGCGGCACGAGGAATTTCGCGAACAGGTGCGCGTGATCCACGATCTGCTCGCAAGCGGCGAGGCGACGTACCGGACCGAGGGTCTCGAGCGCAAGATTCGCTTTCTGCATCGCGACCGCCGCTTCATCAACCTGGACGACAAGATTCCGTTTTACGTCGCCGCCAACGGGCCGAAGACTCTCGCGCTGGCAGGCGAGTTCGGCGACGGCATTATCACCACCGGCGTCGCCACGCCTGAACGCGTCGCCGCGGTGCGCAAGCACGCGCAGGCGGGAGCGTCGGCGGTGGGACGCGACGCATCGAAGCTGCCGATGGTGTCGCTGACCCACGTATGCGTTCTCAAGCCGGGCGAGGCGCTCGACTCGCCGCGCGTCAAGGCGATGACGGGGCATTGGGTGATGGCCTCGATGCACGCGATCGTGGCGGGTTACGCGAGTCCAAATTCAATGCCGCCCGCGGCGCGCAAGGTCTATGACGCATACGCCGCGCACATTGCGGGTTTGAAGACGCCCGCGGCCGAGCGCTATCTCGACGTTCATGTCGGGCATTGCTCGTTCGTGGCGCCGGAAGAGCAAAAATTCGTCACCGCTGAAACGATCGCGGCATCCACGATCGTCGGTCCGCGCGAGGCGGTGCTCGAGCAGCTCCGCGCGCTCGACAAGGCGGGGCTCAGCCAGGTCTTTCTCAACCCGCCGATGGACGGCTTCGACGGATGCCTCGACGATATCGCGCGCGATCTGATCGAAAAAATCTGAGCGCAAAATTCAAGCGCGGAGGCTCGCGCGGGCCTCGGATGCGCGGCGATCGTGCTGCCGATCGGGAGCCTGGCGCGCGAATCGGCTGTGGCGCTACGGCTTGGACCGGGCGCCGCTATTCTTCGCGCACAAGCCAGTTAGAACGGATAGTTGATTCCCGAGAAGATCGCGGCGCCGTTGCCGCCGTATCCGACATCGACGAACCCGACCACGAACGGCTCCGCGATACCGCGGAAACCAAGACCGGTGGCCGGATGCAGGTGATCCACGGGGACCTGGCTGGCGGAATGGAAAACCTGGCCAACGTCGACAAACGGCGCCAGCTCCAATATGCCATGAGTCTGAAAAAGATCGGCCTCGTAAACGCGGGTCCGCACCTCGACGCTCCCCGCCAAGATGTTGTTGTCGATGTACCTGCCGGCGCCGTATCCACGCCAGGTGATCTGTTTGCTGACCGGAATTGAAAGCAGGCTGCCTTCCCCGGAGCCATCGCCACCGAGCCAGCTCATCGCCCAAAACGGAGTCTCGCTGCCGCCCGGTATGTAGCGCGTGTAGAGATGGGCCGCGATGGTTACGCGCTTGCCGATCGGAAAGTAGTGCCGAATCTCGCCGCCAAACTCGTTGTAGGAGGCCGAACTCATAAACGCGCGGTCCGAGACCCCCGCGAACAGCGTGATCAGGCCACCATGGCGCGGAATACTCACCGAGTCGCGGGTGTCGTAGTCCAAGAACAGGCGGCTGCGGAATTCGGAGCCGCCGTTGAGGCCCTTTACGGTGGGGAAAACTTTGCCGGTGAAAGGATAATTGAACGCTCCGTGCGCGATCCGGACCATTCGTGGACGGAGATCAAGCGCGAGATTGAGATCGCTCGTGAAGTTGTAGGCGACCAAGCCCTCGCCGTAAACCTGCTCGGTCATATAGTTGGTTTGCGCGCCGAAGGCCGACGAGTCGCCCAGGCCGAAGAACCGCTCGGTCGGGTCGTGCTCGAACAAAAAGTGAGTTTCGAATGACCAGTGGCTCTGGCGCGTGATGCCGGTGGCCCAGTCGCCTTCGAGGTGCGCGTATTTGCGCTGCGAGGCGCCGCCGATCACGAACCATTGCGTATCGGCCGATGGATAGGCGAGATAGCGAAAGTTTCCGCCGGCGCCCAGCGTCGTGTTCCAGTTGACGTCGGGCGCGATGATGTCCTTGATGTTGCCGTTGCCGTCGTTTTGAAGAAACACCGCCAGAAGCCCGACGAAGGTTCCGCTATTCGGGTCGGTCGCAACCTCGGGCACCGGAATCACCGGCCAGCTCGTGGGATCAAGCAGGCTGAATGCGCCCGGGGGCGGCGGCGGCGCCGCGGCCGCCGGCGTCGGCGATGCCATCGCGCTCGCGTTCGCCGCGGGACGTGCCGAGCCCGACGGCGGCGCACCGGCGCCGGGGCTCGCACTCGCGCTTGGAGAGGCTAGAGCCGCGGGGGGATTGCTGGAATCGTTGGCGCGCGCGCCACCGAAGCCGGTCAGCATCAGGACCGCAGCCAGCACGACGATAACTGCAAAAAGCCTCATTCCTAACTGTTCGATCAACCGTAGCTATTCGATTATCAACGTCGTGCCGAGCGCCGCGGATAATTCACATGAGTTGAGGAGTGTGACAGACCGGTACTTGGTGATCAATGCGGAGGATCACAAGCGGGGAATGCGGCAACTCCGCCCGCGGCGGCGCGAAAACCCGGCGCCGCGGCGTCGCCTGGTCGCGCCCAATCCCGATCGCGCCGCCGCGGCCGACCTGCGGCGGCGCTTTTCGCGCCGCTGCCGATCGTGTAAGGATTCGTTCGTACCGGTCTTCGCGCCCGCAACGTGCGCGCACGACCCAGGAGGACACTCTCGATGGCCAAGCTAGACGGTGGCGAGTTGATCGCCCGCGTGATGCGGGAAAACCGGGTGCGCTATTGCTTTGCGATCAATGGCGGGCATCTCTTCCCGATCCTCGCCCAATTGCGCAATCACGACATCAAGCTCATCCACATGCGCCACGAGCAGGCGACGGCCTACGCCGCCGACGCCTACGCGCGCAGCTCGGGCGAGGTCGGAGTTTGCATGGTCACGGCGGGATGCGGCCTGACCAACGCGGTCACAGGGCTGTGCGTCGCGGGGCTGACCAACAGCGCCGTGGTTTGCATCTCGGGACAGCATCCGAACACCGAGGACCATCTTGGATCCTTCCAGGAGGCTTACGGATCCGAGGTCGTCAAAAGCTTCTCGAAGTTCACCAAGCGGGTCACCGACTGGAGTTCGATCGAATTCGATCTACGCTCCGCATTCCGCGAGGCGATCTCGCCGCCGCAAGGCGTCGCGCTGTTCGAGATTCCGCAGAATATCCTCTATCACCACGATGACGAGGCCGGGCAACGCAAAGGCGCGCGCGGATTCACGATCGATGACGTGCGCGGCGCGGGCGACCCGGCCAAGATCGATCGCGCGGTCGAGATGCTGCACGCGGCCGAGCGTCCGGTCATCGCGGGCGGCGACGGACTCTTCTGGTCGCAGGCCGGCGCGGAGTTGGGCGAGTTCGTCGAGCTGACGGGGATTCCGGTTTACACGCGGCGCGCCGGCCAAGGCGCGGTCTCCGAGGAGCATCCGCTGGCGATTCGCGGCGCATGGAAGAAGCCTTTCACCGGGCACGCCGACGTGGTGCTCGCGGTTGGCTTCCGCTTCTGGAGCGGCGAACATTTCGGCCAACCGCCCACCTGGACCGACAAGGCCAAGTACATCCAGGTCGATCCGACTCCGACCCGGATCGGATGGCAGGTCAACGCCGACCTGCCGATCGTCGGCGACTGCAAGCTCGTGCTGCGCCAGATGATCGATCGAATCAAGGAACTCAAACTCGACTTCTCGAAAAACAAGAGCTCCGAATGGACCAAAGAGGTCGGGGCGACCCGTGCACGCTTCGAGGCGCAAATCAAGGAGCAGAACGGCAAGGTCACCGGCAACCGGCCGATCCATCCGGCGCGCCTGTGCGAAGATCTGATCAAGGTGCTCGACAAGAACGCCACCACCATCATCGACAGCTTCACCCTCTCCGGATGGATGAGCCGCGCGTTCACCTGCCGCTTCATGGGCCAGGTCGTTGACGCGGGTCCGCTCGCTCCTGTCGGACACGGGGTCGGAATGGGAATCGGCGCGCAGCTCGCGCGGCCCGGCCAGCAGGTGGTCGTGATCGAGGGCGACGGCGGGCTCGGTATCGGCGGCTTCGACATGGAGACCGCGGCGCGCTACAAGCTGCCGATCGTCACCGTGCTGTGGAACAACAGTTCATGGGGACCCAACTTCGACCAGATGCCGGGGCTCAAGGGCAAGACCGATCCGTTCAACATGCTCAAGGATATCCGTTACGACAAGGTTTTCGCCGAGATGGGATGCCACGGTGAAAACGTCGAGACGCCCGAGCAGATCATTCCGGCGCTCGAGCGCGCGCTCAAATCGGGCAAGCCCGCGATGATCAACGTGATCGGCGACACCACCATAGGCAACGCGACGCTGGGCGGGAATCTGCTCGGCTCGACCGGCTCGAAGGGATAGGCGGATTCACGATCGCGGCTCGAAGCCGGGATGCGCTCGAGGCGCGTCCCGGCTTTTCTTTGGCGCAGGCGCATTGCGATAACCGCGGACGGGAACCCCCACTTGACCGGGGTCCCGGTGCTTAGCGTATCCTTGAGTAGGCGGGGCTCCCGAGCCCCGCGTTTTCCGATCGCGCCTATCACCCGACACAATGTAATCGACCCGTCCAACCTCCGCGCGCCTATCCGGTATCGCGCGGCTGCCCGGCTGGATTTCAAGATGATGAGCGACTCGATTAAGGATCCGAGGTAACGAATGAAACCAATTGCCGCATTGGCGATGATCTCGATATGGCTTGCGGGACTGGCCGGGTGCGCGACGGTGAGTCCGCAGGCCGCGGACCAGCGCCCATTTTTTCAGCCCGAATACGCGCGCGCGAACCATGGCCGCAAGACCTGGTTCGATCGGTTGTTCGAACTCGATCCGAGCGAGATCAACGTCAAGGTAGCGCCGGAATACACGGCTAATCCACCGGCGAAAGTCGCGGTCCTACCGTTCACGGATCAAGGCAGCGCGCAGTTCATTGTCGATAAGGTTCCGCTCACTTTCCGCGACAAAAAGGAGCGTGCGCAATGGGCGTGGACCGATTCACAGCGCCTGCGCCGCTATATGCAAGGCTACCTGGCGGGACGCGAATTTCTGGTCGAAAACCTGACCGTCATCGATACCGTCCTGTCCGCCCACGGAATCAAAGACGGCAAAGACCTCGCAGCCGTGCCGCCCCAACAACTCGGACAATGGCTCGGCGTGGACGCTGTAATGTATGGCACAGTTCTGCACTACGAGTCGTACTACGCGTTTCTGATTGCCGGCCAGCAGGTCTCGATCGAGGGCCGGATCGTATCGACGCATGACGGCGCCACGCTGGTGAGCTATGACGCCAGCCGCGAGCGCACCAACCTGATGCCGGCGATCGACCCGCTGGACATGGTGCTCAATTCGGCGCAGACGCTTCTCGATCTGCGCGATATCCAGATTGCGCGCAGCGAGGATGAAGCCTGCCGGGAGATTGTGATCCGGATTCCCGCGTCGAAACATCTGAACGAGCAGTTGGTGCACGAAGCCTCTGACATGATGGCGGCGCAAAGCAGTGATCTGCCGCTCCAGCCGCCGCCGGTTGCCGATCCGCCCGCGCCACCGCATAGCTGACCGGCGCACTCAGGCTAATTCGCGCAGTCCTGGTGAAACACATCCTTGCGCGGCTGAATTATATATTGCAAGTTATCGTCCAAGATGGCGCAGTGATGCACACGATCGCATCGAGCCGCGGTCCAAATCGAGCTAACCGATGACGCGCGGGAATTTGCCATGGCGCTTGCTCGCATTCGCAGCCGTCGCACTGTTGCTATGGTACGCGACCCGGGGTATCCGCTTGAGCGATACCTTCGCGGCACTGCGCCACGCCGACCTGCTGGTCTTCATCCCGGTTAGTCTGGCCGGGTTCATGATCTGGTTCTTCGGCGAGACGATACTGTTTGCGCGCCTGTTCAGCTACTTTCACAAGCCGACCGGATTTCGCGAGCTGATCCCGGCCAACGCCGGATTTTACTTCCTGCAGATCATCAACCTTACCGTCGCCAACTCCGCGCTGATGTTCTTCCTGAACCGGCGCAAAGACGTCCCGTGGACCGCGGCGGGTTTCACCCTGCTGTTCCAGGGGATTCTCGACGCCACGCTGCTCGGCGCATTGGCGTTGCTGGCGGTGGATCTGGGACTCGATTCGCCACTGGCCGCGGTCGCACCCTACGCCCTCGGCGCGTTGCTGACCGGGATAGCCGCAGCCTTCGCGATCCTGTGGTTGCGGCCCAAATCCCGCGTGATGAAGTGGCTTTATGCGCTGCCAGCGCTGGCCACCTTCCGCGAGGCGCGGCCCTATCATTACCTGGTGCTGTCCCTCATCCGGATTCCTATCTTTCTGGCCGAGGGTCCCATCCTCTATGGCGAATTGCGCGCCTTCCATGTCCCAATTTCACTGTATCAAGCGATGCTGTTCGCGCCGGCCGCGCTGCTGGTGGGAAGCCTTCCGCTGGCGCCGGTGGGACTCGGCACCTTGCAGCTCATATTCGTCAAGGGCCTGGCCGGCTTTGCGCCGGAGGCGGATCTGCTCGCAGCGGCGCTGGCAATCAGCTTCGCCAATCTGATGTGGCGGCTTCCGTTGGGATTTATGTCGGTCGGTTGGTCGGCTGGCGATGACGTATCCGCCTCGGGGTCCTGTGCGACGGTATCGCCGTAGGCCGGAAGATGCCGATGCAAAGTTGGTGGGAATACGTGCGCAGGCGGACCGAAAATGAAAGTCGGAATCAGCTTGTTATGGTTGGTTCCGGGCTACCGCGGCTTGGAAACCTACGTGCGCGGCCTGCTGGCGGGACTTGATCAGACCGACCACCACAACCATTACGTTCTCTTCACCAATCCACAAAATCACGCCAGTTTCGCGCATCTGTCTGAGCGGTTCACGCGGCGGCTATGTCCGATGCCGATCAAATCGCGCGTCGCGTGGCGGATCGCCGAACAGGCCCTGGCGCCGCGCTACGCGGCTCAGGAACGGCTCGACTTGCTGCACGCGCCCGCGGACTTGATTCCACTCAAGCGCAGTTGCGCGACGGTCGTCACGATCCACGACGTCAACTTTTATTCTCTCTCCGACCGGCTGCCGGTGTCCGCCAGCCGCCTGTTTGAGTTGTGGGTCAAGCGTTCGGCACGGCGGGCTGACGCGATTATCACAGTCAGCCGATTCAGCGGCGCGCAAATTTCGGCGAATTGCGGCGTCGCCGATTCCCGCATCGCGGTCATTTACAACGCACCCGCGATCTGGAAACCCCCGTCCGCGGCTCGATGGCCGCAGCTCGCGCGGCGGCTCGGCATCCATTCCGACTACCTGGTCACCTTCGCCGACGGCTCGCCGCATAAGAACTTGGGCGCGTTGATTCAGGCTTTCACCCAGCTCGGGTCCAGCGACCGTTTGCGTCTGGTGGTGGTTGGCGACCGGGCGAAGCAGGCGCGTTGGATTCGGCGGCTGCACGCTAATCCGCGTCTGCGCGGTTCGATTATCTTTACCGGCTATCTCGGTGATGATGACCTCAGTCTGGTGCTCGGCAATTCCCGGCTGCTGGCGTTTCCGTCGCTGTACGAGGGCTTCGGGCTACCTGTGGTGGAAGCGATGGCCGTCGGAATCCCGGTTGCGTGCGCGCGCGCCGCGGCGTTGCCCGAGATCGCGGGCGACGCGGCGCTGTTTTTCAGCCCGAGCGACACCGCCGCGATGACGCGCGCGATCGAGACCCTGCTCACCAATGAACCGCTGCGCAAAAATCTGGCCGCCGCCGGACGAGCCCGTGCCGCACATTTTTCATGGACGCGGGCGGCCCGGCAAACGATGGAGGTTTACGAGCGCGCCGCCGGCGGATGGGAACGGCCGCGGCGGGTTTCATAAATTTTGCCGGAATCCGCTCGGCACGCGAGCGGCGCCCGGCCGGCGGGGCTTCGGCGCGGCGGGCGCATTGGTATAATCTGCCAATTGATCCGCTGCGCTCCGCCGCCGAATCGAGGCTCCGATGAAACTTCAAGTATTACTTCTACTTCTTCCCGCCGTGCTGCTAATCGCGTGCAAGTCGGCGCTCGCGCCAGGCTCCTGCCCGCCCGGAACCCAAGCGATGGGTTCGCGCCCTCCGGCCGGCGATGAAACCTGGTGCCAGAAAATAGTGGACGGGCAGCCGGTCAAGGAGGGTCCCTTCTCCCTCTATCGCACCGGCGGCTCCCGGATGCTCCAAGGCTCGTACCACGACGGCAAACAGGATGGCGAGTGGACGATGTGGTACGACAACGGGCAGAAGGCTTCGATCGATCATTACAAAGACGGCGTTCAGGACGGCGAGCACATCGGCTGGTACACCAACGGCAAAATTTCCGCGCAGGGAATCTACAAGAATGGCAAGCGCGAAGGCGTCTGGAAGCGATGGGACGCGCAGGGCTTCAAGAACTGGGAAGAGATTTATAAGGATGACAAGCGGATTTCGTAACCGCCGCGGTTCGGCAACGTGACCACCGACATCTCAATCATTGACGCCAACCTTGCCGATCCCGCGCACGCCGCCGCGCTGCTCGAACTCTTCGAGCACTATCTGCACGACCCGATGGAAGGCGGCCTCGCGATGTCCGCGCAGCTGCGCGAAGAGCTGGCGCCGCGACTGCGCGCGCATCCGGCGGGTTGCGTGTTCCTGGCCTATCATCGCGGCGACCCGGTCGGCTTCGCGATCTGCTTTCTGGGGTTCTCGACCTTCAACGCACGTCCCTTGATCAATATCCACGACATCGGTGTGACCGCCGCGATGCGCGGTAAAGGTGTGGGTGCGGCGATACTCGAGCGAATCGAGCGCAAGGCGCGCGAGCTCGGATGCTGCCGGATCACGCTCGAAGTGCGCGAGGATAATCATCCCGCGCGCGGGCTGTACCGGAAAATTGGATTTTCCGAGTCCTCGATAGACGGCGTGCGCCAGGAGTTCTGGGTAAAGCCGCTCGCGCCGTGAGTTGACTAATCTTGCGCGCCGACCGCCGTCAACCCGACTCCGCCGATCGCGAGCGCGGGGACCTCGAATGCCTCCGGAGCGCCCCACACGATCTGCGGCGACGATCGCGCGCTGGCCGCAAGCGGCGCGTCGAACACCTGCGCGACATTTGCGTTAATCCGCAGGCAATTCGGCGCCAGCGCCGCGGCGCGCTTTCCGCCGCGGATCAGATATGAATCGCCGCTGATTGTGCAGGTGAAATCGCCCGCGCGCTGCCCGTTGATCGGATAGGTGTACCAAACCCGCCCGACATGGATTCCGTCGCCAACCGCGCGCCGCAGCTCGGGCATCGAAACGCCGCCCCGCGCGCGCATGATCACGTTGGTCCCCGCGCTGCCCGGATGCGAATCGTAGCGGCGGCCTCCGCCCTCGCCCAATCGATAGGCGTTGGCCGGCGCGAATTCGGCCTTGAGGCCAAGCGCCCCGAGCTTCTCGGCGCGCGCGTCATCGGTTGCAAGGCGATGCGAATCGTAGAGCGTCGAGAGCAGTCCGACCAGGCGTCCGTCGCGAATCAAATCGACCCGGCGCGCGGGCAGACCCTCGCACGTGATACGCCTGCGCACCGCGCCCGCCTGCGGATCGTCGTACAGCGACAATCTCGCGTCCATCACGCGCTCGCCGAAGCGGCCGTGATACGCGGAGCTCGAGGTGTGGAAGGCTCCCGTCGTCAGCGATCCCATCACCATGTAATTCAAAATTTCCGCGATCGGCTGCGGTCCGAGAATCACGCGATAGATTCCCGACGGCGGACGCTCACCGCCGCGCAGCGCCAGCGCCCCCGCCACGGCGTCGCGTCCCAGATGAGCGGCCGCGCGGCGCATCGCGGCGACCGACGCGCCCAGCTCGCTTGCGGTTCCCTTGGCGTCAAGCGCTTCGATTATCGCCGTCACCGACGAGCTGAAATACGCGCTCTGGTCGGTGCGCAGCCCGGAAAAAGCCGAATTCGCGATCGCGATCCGGTCGCGGATGATCGAGATATCACCCCCCAGCACCAGTCCCGGATTGCGCGTGTTTGCCGCCGTGCTGTCACCGAACGCGCTCAGCGCCCCGCCGATGATGCTCCACGCGCAGCGCGCGAGTGTCGAGTCGGTGGCGCGTGACAGATCGCCAGGCGCGCTGGAAGCGGGAGCCGGCTTCCCCGGCGGCGGCGCCAATCCGGGGAAGTGCGGATCGACGACCGTCGCGCGCCGCGCCCGCGCGAGCGCGCCGCGCAGCGCCTCGAGCGTGAAGTCGCCCGCATCGAACGCGGCGCCGACTTCGTGCGGGTCGCGGCGCATCACGATGCGCACCTGAAAGCCGTCGGCGTGCAGGGTCTTCAGCTCCTCGACTCCACGGCACGGAATATCCGAGGTATAGGAAATCCGCGCGATTCGATTTTCAGTGGAGGCCGCATAGATCTCGAAGGCCGCGATATCGCTCTCGCGCACGAGCGCCCGCCGCGCCGCGGCCGCGAATTCCCTCAACTCGGCGCCACTGCGCATCAGCCGCCTCCGAGCCGCGCGCGCGAGCGCAGCGTCGGACCGCCGTTGGACATCCGCTTGACCTGCATCGGCTGGCCCTTGCCGCAATTCGGAATCGCAATCAGGCGCAGGTCGTCGCCAACCGCATCGACGTTCATGAAAAAGCGCCTCGAGTCGGAAATCACGCTGCCCGAT
>DATKSQ010000129.1:0-44899 GCA_035531615.1 Binataceae bacterium (SeqCode) | reverse complement strand
GTGCGCCCCGAGTTGCCCACCGCGGCGGTCGGTTCGTCGCAAGCGCCGACCGCCGCCGTGGACAACTCTGCACCTCGCTTAACCACCCCGGAGTCCACTTATAAATCGGGGAAATCTGTTCAGACAACCGGAGCCACTTGTCACGGTTTCCAGAAGACTTCATGTTTCAAATTAGCGACGAGGAGTTCCAAGCTTTGAAATCACAAATCGTGATTTCAAGTTGGGGAGGGATGCGTCGCGCGAACCCTTATGCCTTCACCGAGCAGGGAGTGGCGATGCTCTCAAGCGTGCTGCGAAGCCAGCGAGCGATCCAGGTCAACATCGAAATCATGCGAGCCTTTGTGCGTTTACGCCGTATGCTAGCGTCTCACGTCCAACTCGCGCGCAAGCTCGACGTGCTTGAGAAGAAATACGACAGCCAGTTCAAGGTCGTCTTCGATGCAATCCGCGAACTTATGACGCCCGCGCCACCCAACCGCCGCCTAATCGGCTTTACGCAGAAATGACCGCTGATCCCGATTCGCCAATCTTCAGAATTTTTCCTTGAACGGACGAACTTCGAGTTCCATCGTCCATGCGCTTGGATGCTGATGAGCCAGATGCCAGTAGGTCTCGGCGATCGCGGCGGGATCGAGCAGGTCTTCGGGCTTGAGATTTGGAATCGTGCGGCCCGGGATGGCGATGACTCCATCGACGTTGATCCACGCGACGTGAATTCCTTTCGGGCCAAGGTCGCGCGCCATCGATTGCGCCAGCCCGCGCAGCGCGAATTTCGCCGGGCCGAACGCCGCTGATTTCGCGCCCGCCTTGACGCCCGCCGTCGCTCCCGTGAAAAGAATCGCGCCGCGCCCCCGCGCGAGCATGCCGGGCACCACCTCGCGCGCGGCGATAAACGCACCATAGGCGTTGACCCGCCAGGTCGCTTCGAAATCCTCGGGCGATACTTCGAGCACATTCCCCCATCGCCCGGCTCCGGCGTTATGCACGAGCACGTCAGGAGCGCCAAGCTGTTCGCGAATCAGCTTGAACGCGGCCTCGACCTGCGCGCGATCTCCGATATCCGCCGGAACCTCGAGGACCGCCGCGCCCGAGGCACGAATCTCTCCGGCCAGCGCGCGCAGATAATCCGCGTTGCGCGCATTGATCGCGACCGCGTAACCCTGCGCGAAACGGCGCGCCAGCGCGGCGCCCAGGCCGGGGCCGACACCGGTAATAACCGCGACCGGATGCTTGCTCAACTCCGCCACCAGTGACTCCCGCAGCCTTGCGACTTTAGCTCGCGCTGGACCGATCGTCAGTGATTGGGCGCGTCCAGCAACTCGACGAGCGCGGCGCGCAGATTATGGCTCGGCTTCGCGCCGTCCCCCAGCTTGACCAGCGCGTAGCGCGCATCGTCGTCAAGCGCGGTCCAGGCAGCCTGAGTCATCGACAGGCCGAGCGCGGCGGCGTTCGCGGCCAATAGATCGGGAACCCGCGCGGGCGCAACCGCGGACCGGCGCGCATCGGCATCGAGTTCGACCGGATGGCCGCCGGCTCGGGCAAGCACCGCCTCGTCGATAAACAGCCGCAGCGCCGCGCATTCCTCCGCCGAATCCGCAGGCGCGTGGCAGATCATCAACCGCTCACCGCGTCCCAATTGCGCCCACTGTGCGCGGCCAATCTTGATACCCAACGCGTCGAGCTTGCGGCGCGCCGCCATCGGCAGGCACCTGAGCGACTCGTAAATTTCGGCCTCGAACTGGAACTTGCGGATCATCGCCGGTCTCCGAGCCCTCGACGGTAGCCCCGTCCGTTTCATTCCGCAACTCGGCATCAAACCGCGGTGGTTGCGAATGTTGGCGCTCATGGCGGGCAGGGGTTAGTCTCAGCGTAACCCGGAGGTTATGCGATGGACATAAAGGGCGCGGTGCGAGAGAGGGTCGAGCGGGATCGCGAACGGCTGGTGGATCTGAGCCATCGCATCCACGGCTGTCCGGAACTTGGCTTCGAGGAGGAAAAATCCGCGCGCTGGATGTGCGAATTTCTCGACGGCGCCGGCTTTGCGGTCCAGCCCGGGGTCTGCGCGATGCCGACCGCGTTCATCGCGCGCGCGGGCAGCGGCCCGCTGCACATCGCGATTTGCTCCGAGTACGATTGCCTGCCCGGAATCGGCCACGCGTGCGGACATAACATTATCGCCGCGATGGCCGCCGGCGCGGGTGTCGCGGCGGCGCGGGTGGCCGACGACCTGGGCTTGACCATCAGCGTCATTGGCACTCCGGCCGAGGAGATCGGCGACGCCAGCGGAAAAATCCTGCTGCTCGAACGCGGCGCGTTCGACGGCGTACACGCCGCGATGATGACGCATCCCGCGCCGCTCGACATGGCGGAGCCGCCCATCATCGCGATCGCCACCTTCGATGTTCACTACACCGGCAAAGAGGCCCACGCCTCCGCGTTCCCCGAGGCCGGGATCAACGCCGCCGACGCGCTGACCGTGGCGCAGACCGCGATCGGCCTGCTGCGACAGCATATCGGCCATAACGATCGCGTCCACGGCATCGTGACCCACGGCGGCGAGGCGCCCAATATCGTTCCTGCTCATACCAGCGCGCGCTACATGGTCCGTGCGAAGACTCTGAACGATCTCGATCACATCAGGCGGCGCGTAATAAACTGCTTCGAGGCCGGCGCGCTCGCAACCGGCTCGAAACTCGAAATTCGCGGCGGCGGCAAGCCGTACGCGGAAATGGTTCACGACCGCGCCCTCGCCGCGTTCTATAAGCGCAACGCCGAGCAGACCGGTCGCACGTTTTATGACCTTCCCGGCATGGAGCGCGCCGCGGGCTCGACCGACATGGGCAACGTGTCGCTCGCGATCCCGTCGATTCATCCGATGATCGGCCTCAACTCTCTGCCCGCTATCAATCATCAGCCCGAGTTCACCGCCCACTGCATCAGCGCCGACGCGGACCGCGCGGTGTTCGATGGCGCGCTGGCGATGGCGTGGACGATCGCGGATGCTGCTATCGACCGGGCCACGCGCGCGCGGCTGCTCGCGCGGGAGAACCGCCCCTCGCAGGGTTGACGTTTCGCGCGCGGGCTACCGCGAGCGATTCCGGGTTGTGTATCTATCACTGGTCGGATAGCACGAGTTACAGGAGAATCGCTTGATGCGACGCCTTGCGCTTATTTTGGGACTCATTTCGATCGCCGCCTGCGGACTGGCCAAGCACGACGCGGCCGTCATCCGCACCGACAACGCCGCGATGACCGCGGCATCCAAAAAAATCCTTATTTCCGGCGGCGGCGATGTCCCTGGACATCCAAAAATAAGCACGCTCGGACCCGTGCAGGGCTACTGCGAAAAGAATCCGCAGGGCGACACCCAGGCGATTCCGGGCGACAGCATGCGGCTGGCGGCGTACCGGAAATACGGCGACCAGGTAAACGCCATCACCGGCTCGCATGGATGGTTCGTCCCGACGGGCGACGAGACCAGCGCGGTTTCCGAGCCCGGCGACAAGCAGGGCTATTGGGAATGCGCTGGCACGGCGGTCAGCTTCGGCGCCGCACCCGCGCCGAAGCAATAATCACACGGCGGTCCCGATGGTGGTGATCCTGATGGGCGTTTCGGGCGCTGGAAAAACCACCGTTGGGCGGATGCTGGCGGACGCGCTCGGATGGGATTTTCGCGACGGCGACGATCTGCACCCCGCCGCCAACCGCGACAAGATGAAGCATGGCGCGCCGCTGAGCGATGCCGATCGGATGCCGTGGCTCGATGCGATCCGTGGCGCGGTCAATGAGTGCCTCGCGGCGGGACGTGGCGCGGTCATCGCGTGTTCCGCGCTCAAGCAGTCGTATCGAGAGCTGCTGATAGCCGATCCGGCGCGGGTAAAACTCGTATGGCTCGATGGTTCGCGCGAGCTTATCGCCGCGAGACTCGCGCGGCGTCGGGGCCATTTCATGCCGCCGGAGTTGCTCGCGAGCCAGTTCGCCGATCTCGAGCCGCCAGCGGATGCGCTGCGGGTCGAGGCGGCGGCGCCGCCGGCCGAGATTGTCGCCGCGATCCGCCGCGAGCTCTCGATTTGAATCGGCGCGCGGGGCGCGGCGGGCGCGGATGACACGGGCGCCTGGTTGTGTCTAATATACGCAAAGTCCCCCGCCCGCCGGATCCGAACACCAGCCGGCGCGGGTGCGGGGGAAAGGACGCGGCGTGAAACCGGGCGATAACTTCTTCAACTTCTACAATCATGATTTTGTACGCGTCGCGGTCGCGGTTCCCGCCGTGCGGGTCGCCGATCCGGCTTACAATGCCGTGCAGACGATCGCCCTGATGCGCGAGGCCGCCGAGCGCCGCGCGATCGTCGTGCTGTTCCCGGAACTCGGTCTCACCGCCTATAGCTGCGACGATTTGTTCCAGCAGCGTGCGGTGCTCGACGCGGCCGAAGACGCCCTGCGCGCGATCCTCGAGGCCTCGCGCACGCTAAATATCGTCGCGATCGTGGGGATGCCGGTGCGGGTGGACAACTCACTGTTCAATTGCGCGATCGCGCTGTCGCGCGGCCGGATTCTGGCCGCGTTTCCGAAAAGTTATCCGCCGAACTATCGCGAGTTTTACGAGCTGCGCCAGTTCGCGCCCGCCGCTCGCGCGCTCGGCACCGAAATCGAACTCGCCGGCGCATCGAACGTGCCCTTTGGAACCCGCTTGTTGCTGCGCTGTGACGAGCAGCCGTGGCTCAAAATTCACGCCGAGATTTGCGAAGACCTGTGGACGCCGATCGCGCCGTCGGCGCACGCGGCGATGGCGGGTGCGACGGTGATGCTGAATCTTTCCGCCTCGAACATCACCGTCAGCAAGGCCGATTACAGGCGTGAGCTGGTCGCGAGCCAGTCCGCGCGATGTATCGGCGCGTATCTCTACTCGGCGGCCGGACCCGGCGAATCGACCACCGACCTCGCCTGGGACGGCCATGCGATCATCTGCGAGAACGGCACGATGCTGGCCGAATCGCGGCGCTTCAGCGACGACCCGCAACTGGTCTCGGCCGAGATCGACTTGGAGCGCCTGATGCAGGAGCGCATGCGCCAGACCAGCTTCGGCGATTCGGCGCGCGCCGAGCGCGGCACGGCGGTGGAGTTCCGCACGGTGGGCTTCTCGCTCGAGTTTCCGCGCCGGCAGCGGATGCTGCTGACCCGCGACTACGAGCGCTTTCCCTACGTGCCGTCGGACCCGGCCGGCCGCGATGAACGCTGCGCGGAGGTTTACGAAATCCAGGTCCAGGGACTCGTCAACCGGCTACGCTACGCGGGCCTCGAGCGCGTCGTCATCGGCGTGTCGGGCGGACTCGACTCGACCCACGCGCTGCTGGTCTGCGCGCAGGCGATGGACCGGCTTGGGCATCCGCGGCGCAATATCTTCGCCTACACGATGCCGGGTTTCGCGACCAGCACGCGCACGCTGGCGCAGGCGCGCAGCCTGATGGAGGGGCTGGGATGCACCGCAGGCGAGATCGATATCCGCCCGAGCGCGCAGCAGATGCTGGCCGATATCGGCCATCCATTCGCCTCCGGCCAGCAGCTCTTTGACGTGACCTTTGAAAACGTTCAGGCCGGCGAGCGCACCAGCCATCTGTTCCGGCTCGCGAATTTCAATTCCGCGATTGTGGTCGGCACCGGAGATTTAAGCGAGCTGGCGCTCGGATGGTGCACCTATGGGGTCGGCGACCACATGTCGCATTACGCGGTCAACGCGAGCGTTCCGAAGACGCTGATTCAGTACGTCGTGCGATGGGTCGCCGAGAGCGGACGGCTCGGGCCTGAGGCGGGTGCGACGCTGCTCGATATACTGGCGACTCCGATCAGTCCCGAGCTGGTGCCCGGACGCTCGGCGGACGGCGACCCCGCGCAGCAGACCGAGGCGATAATCGGGCCGTACGAGCTGCAGGATTTCAATCTTTACTACACGCTGCGGTTCGGCTACGCGCCGCCCAAGATCGCGTTTCTTGCGTACTCGGCGTGGCGCGACCGGGCGCTGGGGCGATGGCCGGCGCTGCCCGAATCGGCACGGCATCAGTACCCGATCGGAAAAATAAAGTATTACTTGAAGATTTTTCTGGAGCGGTTCTTCGCGCAGAGCCAGTTCAAACGCTCCTGTATCCCCAACGCCCCCAAGGTCGGCTCGGGCGGTTCGCTTTCTCCCCGCGGCGACTGGCGCGCGCCGGCGGACTCGAGCGCGCAGGCATGGCTGGCCGCGCTCGAGCTGGTGCCGGGCAGCGACATCGCGGCGGCGCCGCGGCGCCGCTCACGGGGCGGCCGGCGGTGAAATTTCCTCGAGCGTCTTCCCGCGCGTTTCCGGAATCCAGCCCAGCACCACGATCACCCCGATGAAAGGCCCCGCCGCGAAGATTGCGGCGGCCTTGCCGAGCCCGCCGAGCGGCCCGGCCAACAGTCCCACCGCGATCGGCGACAGCGCCCATCCGAATTGCCCGAGCACCTGCACGGTCAGTGAATAGCCGCTGGCGCGAATCTCGGTTGGAAACAGCTCGACCGACAACGCGCTGGCGGCGGTGCGCGCCGCCTGGTACGCGAACATCGTCGCGATCATTCCGATCATCAGCCCGGCAAAGTTGGTCGAGCGAAACATCGTCGCCATCGCCAGCCCGGCGCAAATATAAAAGGCGCTGGTGGTCACACGCCGCCCGATCCGGTCCATCGCCCATCCCGCGAGCAGGCTGCCCACGCTACCCATCAGGTAGGCGGCGACGACCGCGAAGCCGACCTGCGGCGCCGACCAATTATGCTCGCGGCGCGCGTACAGGCTGAAGAACGTGATCGTCGGTCCGCCGACCAGACCAATGCTGTTCCACAGGATCGCGACCATGATCACCCGCGCGCGGTACGGCCCGGAAATCTCGCGGACCGAGTCCGCCAGCATCGGCCACAGCCGTGTGTGCGCGACGCCGGAAATCGCGCGGGCGGCGCTGATCGCGCGAAAACGCATCGTCTCGCGCAGTCCGCGGCGCAAAACGATTGTGAGCAGCAGCGGCGCGATGCCGAGAAAATACATCCCCCGCCAGCCCCATTGCGACGGCGCGACATATCCATAGAGCGCGCCCGCGGCGGCGACCCCGAAAAACGCGACCGTATGCAAGGCCGCGATCGCGCGCCCGCGTTGACGGTCGGGAAACTCCTCACTGATCATCGTCACGGCGATGCCGAATTCCGCGGCCAGAAAGAGCTGCGCCGAGGTCTGGAACATCGTGAAGGTCAGCATCCCACGCGATACCGCGGTCATCAACGTGAAGACCGCGTACAAAAATACCGCCAACGCAATCATCGGCTTGCGGCCGTAAAGATCCGCGCTCGCGACCAGCCCGAAAGAGCACAGCCCGCCCATCCGCACGATGGTCGCGATCAGACCGATCGCCGCGTTCGACAACGCGAAGGTGCGCGCGATATCGGGCGTGCATAAATGGAAAATCGTGATGTCGTAGCCCTCGAAGATCGTCGCCGACATCAGCAGCCCGAACAGCATCGGCAGATAGCTGCGCGGCGGATGGAGCGGTAACGCCGTGGGCGGCGGCGCGGGAGTTTCCATGGCGCGATCCATCGTCGGCATCCGCGCGCGCACCCGGTGGCGCGCACGCCAAGCGCTGTAAACGTTTCAGATCGCGCCATCCCCGGCAAGCAAGCGCGGCGCGCACGCTCGACCTATCGGCGGCGATGCGGTAGAGCGAATTGCGGTAGAGCGAATTGAGGACGAAGCGCGGCCGCGCCGAATCCCGAGCAGGGGGTAGCATCCACCATGGGCGGACAAACGATCTCGATAAACTCACACGACGGCAAAAGCTTCTCGGCCTATCTGGGGATTCCGCCGTCGGGAAGTGGACCGGGATTGCTGGTACTGCAGGAGATCTTCGGCGTCAACGCGCATATCCGCGCGGTGGTCGAGCGGTGGGCCGCCGACGGATACGTCGCGCTTGCGCCCGACGTCTTCTGGCGCGTCGAGCCGGGGGTTGACCTTGGCTATACGCCACAAGGAATGCAAAAGGGACGCAACTTGCGCCAGCAACTGGACCTCGAGCTGGTGATGAGAGATCTTGCAACCGCGCTGGACGCGGTGCGCGCGCGCCCCGAATGCACCGGCAAGGCCGGTGCGGTCGGCTATTGCTTTGGCGGATTACTCGCGTACCTCACCGCCGCGCGGACCGACGTTGAGGCGGCGGTCTCGTACTACGGCGGCGGAGTCGAGCAGCGCCTGCACGAGGCGAAATCAATCCGCTGCCCGATCATGTTCCATTGGGGCGAACAGGACGGGGCGATTCTCGCCGCGGCGCGGGAAGCAGCACGCGCCGCGCTGGCAGGCGATGACGACGCCGAGTTTTACCTGTATCGCGGCGCACAGCACGGGTTTAATTGTGATCTGCGCGCTTCGTTTCATCCGTTCGCGGCGCAGCTCGCGCGCTCGCGCACCATCGGGCTCCTGCGCCGCACAATCGGTCCACGCTACGACTTGTCCGCGCTGTGGGATAATCACTGCGACCTGGAATTCACCGCCCGTGACGCCGACGCCACGATGGCGACGATGACGCCGGAGCCGTACGTGAATCATATCCCTACCCTGACTGGCGGATATGGCTATCGCGAGCTACATCGATTTTATAAATACCATTTCATCCCTACCCTGCCCGAGGACACGAAAATCGTGCCGATTTCGCGAACCATCGGACCCGACCGAATAGTTGACGAAATCCTCTTCTGCTTCACGCATACCCGGGAACTCGACTTTCTGCTTCCCGGCGTGAAGCCGACCGGCCGGTATGTCGAGCTCCCGACGATCGCGGTCGTCGAGTTTCGCGGCGACAAGCTCGTGAGCGAACACATATACTGGGACCAGGCCTCGGCGCTGCGCCAGATCGGCGCTCTCGAGGCGGGCGGGTTGCCAATCTCCGGAGTCGAGCAGGCAAAGAAGCTCGTCGACGAGGAAATTCCTTCAAACGCGATGATGCCGGCTTGGAAGAGCAGCACTGGTCAGAAATAACGGATGGCCATCATAACCTGCCCAGAGTAAATTGATTGGGTGGAGTTAAAGCGAATCTGCGTATACTGCGCTTCGAGCCGCATCTGCGACCCCATTTATCACGACGGCGCCGAGCGGCTCGGACGCATCCTCGCCTGCGCCGGAATTGCGCTCGTCTATGGCGGCGGCAGCAACGGTTCGATGGGCAGGCTGGCCGAGGGGGCGCTCGCCGAAGGCGGCCGCGTGATCGGCGTAATTCCAAAATTCATGGATGAACTTGAATGGGCGCATCGCGGGCTAAGCGAGCTCGTGCTGGTGCGCGACATGCACGAGCGCAAGCGGCTGATGATCGCGGAGGTGGACGCGGTGGTGGCGCTACCGGGAGGTTGCGGAACCTTCGAGGAGCTGTTCGAGGCGATCGCTTGGAAGCGGCTGGGGTTGTTCAGCGGGCCGATCGTTATCGTGAATACCCGCGGCTACTATCGGCCGTGCCTTGAGCTGCTTGAAAGCGCGGTCCGTGAGCGCTTCATGGATGAGCGGCATCGCGCCATCTGGAGCGTGGTCGAGCAACCTGAGCAAGTGCTCGAGGCGATCCGCACGGCTCCGCCGTGGTCCGTTAGCAACCGCGATTTCGCGGTGGCGTGATCGCTTACTGATTTACTGGCGCGTGAGGTGGTTCAATGTCATTTGTGCGACACTTGCGATTTCTGACTACAGCCATCACCCTCACGCTTTTTCTGGTACCCGCCGTCGCTTGCGCGCAGGCATTCGCCGGCGTGACGACCTATCATAACGACAATATGCGGACCGGCCAGAACCTTGCCGAGACCGTGCTGACTACCGCCAACGTAAACTCGACCACGTTCGGAAAACTACGCACCTGGCCGGTGGACGGCTACGTGTACGCGCAGCCGCTCTACCTTGCCTCGGTCAAAGTCAGGGGCCACCGCCGCAATGTGGTATTCATCGCCACTGAGCACGACAGCGTTTATGCGTTCGACCCGGCTTTGCGCAAAGACAAACCATTGTGGAAAACCAGTTTCCTGTCCGTCAAGTATGACATTACCACGGTCCCATCGGGGTTGGTGGGTTCCACCGACATCGTCCCGGAAATAGGCATTACCAGCACGCCGGTCATCGACCCGGCGACCGGCACCATATTCGTCGTGGCGAAGACCTTCGAGAATGGAACGAACTTCGTGCTGCGATTGCACGCGCTTCAAATCAAGAATGGCAAAGAGCGCAAGGGAAGTCCCGTCGAACTGAACGCGAGCGTCGCTGGCATCGGCGACGGCAATAACGGTCAGGGGCAGGTTCCCTTCGACGCGAAGACCGCCAATCAGCGTTCGGCGCTGGCGCTGGTCAATGGGGTTGTGTATATCGCGAGCGCCGGGCATAACGACGTACGCCCATATCATGGGTGGATCCTGGGTTACGACGAAACGACGCTCCAGCAGGTCTCCGTCTTCAACTCGACGCCGAACGGTTTCAGCGGAGCAGTCTGGATGAGCGGGGACGGTCCCGCCTCAGACGCCACCAACGACCTATACGTCAGCACCGGAAACGGCACCTTCGATGCGAATGAGCCAGGCGGGCTCGATTACGGCGACAGCTTCCTCAAGCTCGGCGACTCGGGCGGCGCTTTCGGCGTGCTCGATTACTTCACGCCGTGGGATCAGGCTTCTTTCCTTATAAACGACCTGGACCTAGGCTCGGGCGGATTGCTGCTGTTGCCCGACCAGCCAGGCGCAGTGCCGCATCTGGCGTTGGGCGGTGGCAAGAACGGGAACTTTTACATGGTAAACCGTGATGCGATGGGCGGCTATAACACCGCAACCGATGACAATAGCCAGATCGTGCAGGAGCTGGACGGACAAGTCGGACAGCAGATTTACTGTACTCCTGCGTACTGGAATGAATCCGTCTACTTCAATGGCTCCTACTACCCATTGACCCAGTTCCGGTTGACCGGCGGGCTGCTCTCGACGACGCCGACCTACATCGCTTTGACCCCGTTTGGATGGCCGGGGGCGGTTCCCGCGGTCTCCGCCGACGGCGCGAGCAATGGTATCGTCTGGGAGATACGCACCGAATACTTCGCCGACACCAGCGGACACGCGGTGCTGTACGCCTTCGACGCGAACGACGTCGCGAACGAACTGTACGACAGCAATCAGGCGGGGGACCGCGACCTTCCGGGACCGGCCGTGAAGTTTTCAGTACCTACGGTGGCCAACGGCAGCGTCTTCGTCGGCGGGCAATACTCAGTGACAATGTTCGGACTTCTGCCGCAGGCGAAAAAGCGGCGGCGGTAACTTACGCGCGCAGCAGGAAATCGCTCAAATCCATTGCAAAGGTGCCGTCGGTCAGGCTCATCGATTTTGGTGAGCGCTTGAGCTGCAACTTTTCAAGATCCTGATCGCGCGGCAAAATGTAGATTATATCGCCCGAAGAAAGCGACAGCAGGCGCACCCGCTCGTCGCCGCGCCGCTCGGTTCCGGCCACCTCATAGGGACTCACGTGGTAGCCAAAGCCGCGCGCCCGCATTGTGGCGTCATCGACTTCCTCGACTACGGCCACGAAGATTCGGGTGTTGTCGTCGCGGAACAGGCGTTTGTCCACCAGGACTATGCGGTCGCCTTCGCGGATCGTCGGCATTGTGAATTCCTCCCTCGCCCCTGACCATCGGATTGCTGACGACCGATCTTACTCCGCCCGCGGAGCGAAGACGATCCGTCCGAGCGCCCGCGCGACGAGCGCCGGTGATGCGATTGCGGGAGTATGACGGCCCACTGGCGGGGAAACAGTTGGCCGCCATACTCCCGCCGCAGCGCCACGCGTTCAGGCGATGGCGCGCATCTCGGATGCGCCGCGTCCCTGCATCGGGGCGGATTCCTCTCGTGCCGCCGTTGACGCGGTCCATCCGCGAATCACGTCGCTCAGCTCGCGCGCGCGAATCAGGTCGAGCCCGAAACGGACCGGAAGCGAACGCGGCAGCGCTTCGATCGCGTCGCGGCCGCCCGGACGGCTGGCGATCCGGTCGATCAGCCTGGTGGTGAAGGTTCTGCGCGTGCCGCGCTGGTTCGAGTCGTTATAGATCCGGACAATCAATTCAGCCGTCAGCCGGAGCGCGTCGGCCAGCCCGATTGACGGGTTTGCAAACTGGTCGAGCGCCTGGCGCAGCGGAAACTGATCGGGATTCCACATCGCTACCGAGCCGGCGCGGAGGATCATATCGATCGTCGGGGTGCTGAACGAGTAGCCCCATCCCGCCAGTTTCGTATTGGTGGTGGCCACTTCGCCCGGATCCAGGCAGCCGGCTCGCACCCGCGCTTGCAGCGCGGCGGCGGTCCATACCCGGCGCACGCCGAATTCCGCCTTCGCGAAACCAGCCAGAATGCGGTCGTCGGACCACAGCACATGCCCCGGCATCGCCGCCAGCACGACGCTCTCGGCGCCGTGGCGGCCGAGCAGCCTGATCGCGCGCTCGCGCCTGCCGGATTCGATCGCGGCCAGCGGCGCTCCGTCACGCACCCTGCAGACCGATGCAATGGCGTCGGCCAGCGCTTTGAGCTGCACGTCGGCGCGCAGCTTGTTGTCGGGGCCGTTGCCATTGATCGAGGTCGAGAATCCCGGCGGCAGACGTAGCAGCGTGTCTTTGAATTGCAACCGGCGCAGCTCCGCGAGTGTGCCCTGCGAAACCAGGAACTGGCGCGGCCAGCTCGCGAGCAGGCCGAGCCTGCCGAGCATGCACAGCGTCGCAATCGCGGTCAGATCGATCACAATTGAGTTGGCGCGATCGAAGAAGCCCTGCGCTTCGTCGAGCTCGGCCGGCGTGCCGAGGCAGCACTTGATCGACGCGTCGGGGCGTTGCGCCATAATGAACATGGTCTGCAGATCGTTGACTCCCATGTGCTCGGCAATCGCGTGGATCGGAATCGGGTTGCTCTGATAGGCGCGCTCGAGTGCCCCCCCCGGGTCCTCGCGCGGCGCGGCGGCCGGCAGCAGCGTGTCGAGCATCTCTGGCAGCGCGGCCCAATCCACCGCTTCGGCTCGGATCGGCTCGATCTCTATTTCCGGCTGTCCCGGAAAGCGCTTGCTCCATCCTGATGCGCAGTCACTCAAGCGCCACGCATACTTGCTGAGGATCTGCTTGACGACCCCGGCCTTGCGGCTGAAGCGGCCCTCGGGAAGCTGGAACTTGTCGCCGACGCGCTTGGCCTTGAGCGCTTTGGCCATCGGGGAGCCGGGACCGAATTCGTCGCGCGCTTCGTCGGGATCGTTTGCGTCCTCGAGCACGATCCATTTTTCGACATTGGTGTCCTGTTCGACGAAACAGACCGCGGCACCCGCAGAGGCGGTGTCAAAGTCGGCCACATGCGGCAGCGGCCCGATCGGGCCGAGTACGCCCAGGTAGGCACGATGGGCGGTGATATCGTTCGGATGACGGCGCAGCATCTCGTAGGCATAGCTAAGTGCCTCGCCGGCGCGGCCACCCTCGCGCATGATCCGCACCGCCTCGCGGCCGAGCGCAACCGCAACCTCGCGCGCCGGCGGCATCGCGGCCGGTTCGGCGCTCACCAGCTCGCGGCGCCCAACGCGACCGGCCGCGACCGAGCGCCGCAGCCGCATCACGGCGTCGTCGGGATGCTTGGCGAGATATTGTTGGATCACCTCGATCGCCGCTTCCGGATCGGTCTGCTCGAGGCGCGCCAAGTCGGAGAGATCACTATCGGAATCGTCCGCGGCGTTCGCCTCCGGCGCGCCGCCGCGTACCGTCGCGGTGATGATGTCTTCACGTCCCATGCGCGAAGCGCATTCAACCAGGCGGCGGCTGTCGGACGCCGAGCCCTTGGCGGCCACCGTCTGCCACAGCGGCAACGCCTCGCGGTAACGACCCAGATCGTGTAACAGCGCCGCCAGTTTGCGTCCGTCTTCGACGGAAGTTGCGGCGGTGTAAGCGGCCAGGGCGTCGTCGGCCAGGAGCGAGGCCTGATCGAACTTGCCCTGCGTAAGGCGAAGGTTGGCGCGCAGGATCGAAAGCCCCGGCTGTGCGATTGTGCCGTCAGGCAGCCCCGCCAGCATCGCGTCCGCCTCATGCCACCTTTCCAGCCGCGCCAGCACGTCGGCGGTAGCGGCAATCGCGAAGGGAAAATCGCCCTGCGGGACCGAATCAGGCCGCGCAAGCACGCGGGTTAAGATCCCGGCCGCGAGCTGAAGGTCGCCGGGCTCGTCACGTTCCCGCAGGGTGATCGCGAGATCATATTCGGCGTCGTCGCGGCCGCCGACCGCGACCGCGCGGCGAAAGACCTCGATCGCCTGATTCAGATCGCCGCGGCCGCGCAGCACGATTCCATATTCGACCAGCCCGTTGGCGTCTTCTTGCTTGAGCGCGTGGGCCTGCTCGATATCCTTGCCGGCTCCGTCCGGATCATGCAGCGCAATTCGCGCTTGCGCGCGGCCGATCAGCCCCTGAACTTCGTTCTGCGCCGAGCCTTCGTGCTGCGCGAACTCGATCGCCTGGCTGAAGCAGTGCTCGGCTTCCCGAATCCGCGCGTCTGCGCTCAAGGGCGCCGGGGTCTCACCGGCAACCGGCGGCTCCGGCGCAGCAATGGGCGTGAGTGCCGCGGTGGACGCGCTTAGTTCGGCAAGCAGAATCGATTGGCCCAGAATCAGCCACGGATCCGACACCACCGCCAGCGTCTGAGCTGCCGCACGGGCGTAGCTCTCGGCGCGTGTATAGTCGGCGCTCGAGAGCGCGCGCCGCGCCATCACCATCGCGACTTCCGGATCCGCCCCCAGTTCGGGCGCCAAGCCGGCCTCGAGTGCGCCCGCACCCATGGTCAGCGGCGCGTTGTTCAGCCATAACGCGAGCGCGCGGCCGCTTGACGGGAACTGCATCCGCAGCCGATCCGCAAGCGCGTGCGCACGGTCGCGTTCGCCCAATAGCTCGTGGGCCAGCGCTTCGTTGGTGCACGCCAGCTCGTCTTCGGAGGCAAGCGAACGCGCCGCGATAAACAACATCGCCGCCCTGCGCGCCTCTCCCTCGCGCAGCCAGGCGACGCCGAGATTGGTGAGCACGCGATACTTTTGCGCAGCGCTGAGCTCGGTCCAGTTTTGCTCGCGCAGGCGCAGCAGCACCAACCGCGCCATCTGGAACGAGCGCTGGTTGATGAACTCCACGGCCGCGGAGATCTCGGCCTCGAACGCGCCCTGCGGCGTTTCGTTGGGATCGCAAACCACCGGGTGCGCGTCAAATCGCACCAGCGAGTCGGCGCGGGTGATGGCTTGCCGTTTGGCCGCCGCGCCGAACTCGGTCAGGACTTGTGGATATTCGTCGAGCAGTTCCTGAATGTCATCCCAGGCGATGACCTCGATTGCACCGGGGCCGTTACCCTTCTGCGCGCGATTGAGATCGTACAAGATCCGCCGCAAGTTCTGGCCGCGCGCGGCAGTCGTGGCGATAACGAAACGCCCGATCGGCAGCCCGAGACTCAGAGCGCGCTCCGCGGCGTCTTTGATCTCATCCGCCGAGAGCGCATTCTGGGACTCGCGCAGCTCGCATCGCACCGCCGCCAGGCGCGGCCGGCCGCTGATCTCGAGCAGATGGAGACCGCGTTCGCGGCGCTCCGGATCACGGATGCGTTCGAGTTGCTGCAATTGCCAATGGCGCCGCAGAAGCCTGAGACAGAGCCGTTCGAACTCGTCGGCGCTTCTGGGCCGCGGATAGCCGGCACCTGTTGTAGTCATAGTGTAGAGTTTATTAACATAGTGGCGACCGTAGCGGAAGACCCCACGCTAAAGACGACCTTTCGGCGCCTACGCAGCGCTGATACCATGTAGAGTTTCAGCGATGCTTACGCTCGACAACGTTACCAAGTCTTTCGGCGCGCGCCGCGTGCTGGACCGGGTGAGCTGGGCGATGCCCGACGGCGCGCGGGTCGGCCTGGTGGGGCTCAACGGCGCCGGCAAGTCCACCTTGCTGAGGATGATCGCGGAGGTTTATCCGCCCGATTCGGGCCGGATCGCGCGGCCGCAGAAGACCCGGGTCGGTTACCTGGCGCAAGACGCGCCCGAGATGGGCGGCCGCACGGTGCTGGCTGAGACCCTGTCGGCGCTGGAGCGGATGCAGACGCTCGAGCGGCGCGGCCGCGAACTTGAGGAGCTGCTCGCGCTCGAGCATTCGGGGCCGCGCCACGACGCGGCGCTCGGGGAATACGGCGAGGTGCTGCACGAACTCGAGCAGCATGATTTCTACAGCGCCGACTCGCGGGCGACGGCGGTGCTGTTCGGGCTGGGCTTCACCGAAGCGGATCTGACCCGCGACGTGGCGGAGTTCTCGGGCGGAATCCGGATGCGGATTGCGCTGGCGAAGCTGCTGCTCGACGGGCCGGAGTTCATGATGCTCGATGAACCGACGAATCACCTGGATATCGAGGCACGCAACTGGCTCGAGGATTACCTGGCCGGATACACCGGCGCGATCATCGTGGTCTCGCACGACCGCTACTTCCTTGACCGGGTGACCGATCGCACGGCCGAGCTCTCGCGCGGAAAAATCGCCGATTACACGGGCAACTACTCGCGCTACCTGGTGCAGCGCGAGGAACGCTTCGCGCTCGAGATGGCGGCGTATGAAAATCAGCGCGCCGAGATCGAGCACATGGAGCAGTTCATCAGCCGCTTCCGCTATCAGGCGAGCAAGGCGCGCCTGGTGCAGAGCAGAATCAAGCAGCTCGATAAGGTCGAGCGGCTCGAACCGCCGGCCGGCGCCGAGAAACCGCCCGCGATAATCTTTCCGCAGTGCGAGCGCAGCGCGCGCCGCGTCTTCGAGCTCAGCGGCGCCGTCAAACGCTACGGCGCGCTCAGCGTCTATGACGGAATCGATTTGGTGATCGAGCGCGGGCAGAAGATCGCGCTGGTCGGGCCAAATGGAGCCGGGAAGTCCACGATGATCAAGCTGCTGGCCGGCGTCGAGGATCTCAGCGCGGGCCAGCGTATCGTGGGCGAGAAGGTCGCGCTCGGTTACTTCGCCCAGAACCTTGCTGAATCGCTAAGCTACGACAAGACCGTGCTGCGGGAGCTCAGCGACTCGGCCGACGCGATGACCATGCCGCAGTTGCGGAGTCTGCTCGGCGCGATGCTGTTTTCCGGCGACGACGTCGAAAAGCGCGTCGGGGTATTATCGGGCGGCGAGCGCGCGCGCCTTGCGCTGGCCAAGGTGCTGGCACAGCGCAACAATTGCCTGCTGCTCGACGAGCCGACCAACAATCTTGACATTATAGCCAAGGATTCCCTGCTCGAGGCGCTGCGCCGGTTTCCAGGCACTGTGCTGCTCGTCAGCCATGACAGGTTCGTGCTCAACGAGCTCGCAACCGAAGTGATCGAGGTCGGACACGGGCACGCGACGCGTTACCTGGGCAATTACGATCAATACCTCGAGAAGAAGGCGCTGATGGAAGCGCGCGCGGGGGTCGCGGCGGCGCCGCCGTCAACTGCGAAGCTTGAGAAGCATCGCGGCTCCAATCGCGGGGAGAATCCACCCGAGAATAATCAATCAGGAAACCACCGCGGCCCCAAGGAGAATCGCGACGCCGAGCGCCGCCGCGATCGCGCCGTCAGGCAGCGCAGACAGATCGAGGAGGAGATCGAAAAGAGCGAGGCCGAGCGCGCAAAACTGGCCGAGGAAATGAACAAGCCCGATTTCTACCTGGCGCGCAAGGACGCCGACCAACTTATCGCGCGCTACGAAAAACTCGGCCGCGATGTCGAACAGCTATACGCCGACCTGGTAAAGTTTGAAGAACCCGGCAAAGGACTTTAACCACAGATTTCACAGATTCTCGGACCAATTAGTTTAGCGCCCGACGCTTCGGCGGCGGGCGCTATCGAAATCTGCCTGCATAATCAGTGAAATCTGTGGTTTCTTCTTCTTAGTTTATTTCCCGGAAATACGCGCGGATATCGTCGGCGAGCAATTTCGGCTCTTCCATTGCGGCGAAATGTCCTCCGCGCGGCATCGGCGTCCAGCGCCGGATGTTGTAAACCCGCTCGGCCCAATGGCGCGGCGGCAGAATCAATTCTCCGGGAAACACTGCGATCGCAGTCGGCGCTTCGATTCGCGTGCCCGGCTTGAGGCGCCACGGATGATGCCGCGCTTCGTAGTAGAGCCGCGCCGATGAATTAATCGTCTGCGTGATCCAGTAAACCATCACGTTGGTCAGCAGCTGATCTTTGGTAAAACGCGATTCGATCTCGCCTTTGCAGTCGCTCCAGGTGCGGAACTTTTCGATGATCCAAGCGGCCAGTCCCGCCGGCGAATCGTTTAGTCCATACGCCAGCGTCTGCGGCTTGGTGCCCTGAATCCATTGATAGCCGGTCTCGCCGGTGCGGAACTTCTCCATGCTGCCGAGAAATACTTTTTCCTCCGGGGTAAGCTCGGGCGCGCTGCGCCCCTCGGCCGGACCGATCGCGACCATGTTGATATGGATTCCATACAGGCTCGGCGCGTGAACTTCTCCGATTCGCGAGGTGATCGCCGCGCCCCAATCGCCGCCTTGCACGGCGAAGCGCCTAAAGCCCAGCACGCCGGTCATCAGCTTGAAAAAGATTTCCGCTATCGCCTGGATATTCATCGCACGGGCGCGCGGATGATCTGAAAATCCGTAACCCGGCAGCGACGGCGCGATTACCGTGAACGAATCTTTCGCGTCGCCGCCGTGCGCGGCCGGGTCGGTCAGCATCGGGATGATATCCATGAATTCGCAGATCGATCCCGGCCATCCGTGGATGAGCAGCAGCGGTTTGGGATTCGGCCCGCGCCCCGGTTCATGGATGAAATGGATTCCGAGCCCGTCGATATCCGCGCGGAATTGCGTGAAGCGATTGATGCGGGCTTCATGCGCGCGCCAGTCGTAGCGCGTGCGCCAGTACTCCACGAGTTCGCGGATATAGGCGAGGTTCGACCCGTACTCCCATCCGGTATCCGGAACTTCGTCGGGAAAGCGTGTGCGCTCGAGGCGCACGCGCAGGTCGGCCAGAACTTCCTCGGACACCGCGACTTTGAACGGTTCGACGCTATAACCCATCAGCCATTCCCCAACTCGATTTGCCAGAGTCCTACCCGGAAAAGCGTTAAGGCGTCAAGCCAGGATTGGTGCCGCGGATAGCGCCGCGACCCTCTTTCGTGCGATACGAGCGCAGGTATTTTTAGTCGGATTCGTGTCATGGAGGAATCGAAATGGCAGACGGAAGGCTCGCGGGCCGCGTCGCGGTGATAACCGGCGGCGCGTCGGGAATTGGCAAGGCAACTGCGGAACTCTTCGCGAAGGAAGGGGCCAAGGTCGTGATTGGAGATCTGGCCACCAGCGCCGGAGCCAAAGTCGCCGAGAAGATCGGCGCGACATTCGTAGCGATCGACGTAAGCAAATCCGAGGATGTGGATGCGCTGGTCAAGACCGCGACTGACAAGCATGGCCGGCTCGACGTGATGTTCAACAACGCCGGCATCGGGATCGGCGCGCCGCTGCTCGGCACCAGCGCCGAGGATTATCATCGCACCATCCGTATCGACCTCGACGGCGTGTTCTGGGGCTTGCAGGCGGCGGGCAAGGTGATGGTGGCGGAGCGGCGCGGATCGATTATCAACACCGCGTCAGTGGCAGGATTGATTGGATCTGCCGGACTGTCTGCGTACAACGCCGCCAAGCACGGCGTGGTGGGACTGACCCGCAACGCGGCGCTCGAGTTCGCGCCGTTCGGCGTGCGCGTCAATTGCATCTGTCCGGGCGTGATCGAAACCCCGCTGGTGATGGACAACTTCGCAGTGGTCGAGGGCGCGCGAAAGATGCTCGATGCGATGCACCCGCTCGGCAGGATGGGCCAGCCGCAGGAAGTCGCCAAGGCGGTATTGTTCCTCGCCTCGGACGACGCATCATTCATAACCGGCCACGCACTCGCCGTGGACGGCGGAATGATGGCGGGACTCGGCGCGGGCACCGCGTTCAATCAGTGAGAGAAGATCTCGCGGACGGCCACGCGACGGTGAATCGGCTCACTTCGGGGCGAGCGCCTGCTTGACCAGGTCGCTTGCGAGTTTGCCGTCCAGGCGCGCGCCAAAACGCTCGCGCAGCGCCTTCATGACGGCGCCCATCTGGGTCGCGCCGCCCGCGATGATCTCGTTTAGCGCGGCGCCGACCTCTGCGGCCGAAAGCTCGGGCGGAAGATAGCCCGCCAGGATTTTCGCCTCGGTCTCGTTCTGCTCGATCAGGTCGGCGCGATTTGCCTGTTTGGCGAACTCGAGCGCCTCGGCGCGGCGCGCGCGCTCACGCTTTACGAGCGCAACGATCTCGTCGTCGGTGGCGTCACGCCGGACGTCCTTTTCAAGCCGGGTGATTTCCGAGAGCAGTCCACGGATCGCCATCATGCGCCGCGTATCGCGGCTCTTCATCGCGGCCTTCAAGTCTTCCTGGAGCTTTTGTTTCACTGGCTTGACTCTGCGCCGCCTATTTCTTCTTTGCCGCGGCGGCCGGCGCGGCCACGTCTTCCCACTTGGCCGGCTCCGAGGCGACGAACTTCGAACCGTCGAGCTTGTAGTTGAAGATCAGCACCTTCTTCTTGCCGGTCGATCTGCCCCGGCCCGTGCCGCCCTTGGCCAGCTTGTATTCGCCTCCGGTCAGCTTGGCGACCACTGTCACGCCGCCGCCCTTGTTGCTGGGGATGTAGCTGAAGGCCGCGTGCTCGAGGTCCACGTACGGTTCCCCCGAGGTCTTCTTGTCGCTCTCCTGATCGAGGAACGGATCGGAGTCCGTGGCGACCGCGTCCTGCAACGCCTTCTGCTGGGCTGGCGTAAGTGGATTGTGCATCGAGGGGCCGGGCGCCATCGGCGCCGCCCCGCCCCCGCCGCCGCCGGTGTTCAGTTCCTTTTTCACTTCGATCGCGCGCGCGCCGGCCGGGGCTAAAATCGCCCCCAGCGTCAGTGCCGCAATCACAACTTTCACGGCCGCTAGCTTTCCCTCTATCTTGGAAGCCATCGTCATCATACCCCCGCTCTCGGCACGGCCCTCCACAAATGGTCCGAATTGGTTGAGATAGAAGATTAGCACGTGCACGTGCAATGCAAAGAGGCGCGCCTAGCCCGCGCGATCGGAGCGCGCCGGCCGCCGCCGGTTAAGCGATGCCCGAAGTTATCGCGGCCCTGCCAATCGCGATAAATCGGCGATCTGTGAGGGGTTTGACAACCGCTGGCCAAGCCCGGTATGAGTTGAAGATCAGATTATGAATCAGTGTTCACCACGCGCGGCAACGGATTTGAAATGAGCGTCCGTGAGCGCCATCGCCGCGAACGTGAAGCCCGCGCCGAAGCCATCCTGGCCGCCGCGGCGCGGGTCTTCGCGCGCCATGGACTCGAGGGCGCGACGATCGCGATGGTCGCGCGCGAGGCCGAGGTCGCGGTCGGCACGATCTATCTCTACTTCGCGTCGCGCGACGATTTGTACCTGACCCTGGTTGCCGAGCGTGGCGAGAGCCTGCGTGCTCGCTATCTGGAGATTCAGGCCCGCGGTCTCGGTCCGCTCGACGAATTGCACGCGATCGCGGCCGCGTACCTTGATTACCTGTGCGAATCGCGCGAGCTGTTCATCTCGCAGCAATCCATAAGCTACGCGCAGCTCGAAAAGCGCCTGCGCCGTCGCACGGAGCTGAGCCACTTCCGGCGCGTGATCGCGCAGGGACACGAGGTCTTCGCCCTGTACGGAAAGACCATCCGGCGCGTGGTCGAAGCCGGCCTGATCGCGCATCCGATGGGCGTGACCCGCACCGCGGCGATCATCTGGGCGACGCTCAACGGCGCATTCATGTTGATGGGCAACGACGGCTTCTTTCGCGACGTGACCGGACTCAACACCGAGCATTTCATCGAAGAGGCGCTCGAGTCGCATCTGGTCAACGCCAATCCCAACCGTGTGGAACGCGCCGCCGGGCGCAAATCCGGGCCAGTGGCCCTATCCCGCACCGGCAGCGCCGGAAATATGAATGTGAATGAAACACATACCAAAGGTCGAGTCTCTGACGAGACCGGCGCGATCGCCTCGGCCTGACCAGGGCGCGGCGGACGCCAAGGAGAAGAGCGCATGAAGTTCACGTGGTTCCATCTGATGCCGTACCGGTTCCTTCCGGAAGACTTCAAGGATAAGTACCGCAGCGTGTGGGTCGATATACCGCGCAACCTGTACGATCCCAAAGTCGGCCATCGCCTCTACAACGATTATCTTGACCAGCTCGAGTACGCCGACAGCATGGGCTTCGACGCCCTGGGCGTTAACGAGCATCATCAGAACGGCTACGGGATGATGCCGTCGCCCAACCTGATGGCGGCCGCGCTGGCGCGGCGCACGCGTAACGCCAATCTGGTGGTGCTGGGCAACTCGATCGCGCTTTACAATCCGCCGATCCGCGTCGCCGAGGAATTCGCGATGCTCGACGTGATTTCGGGCGGGCGCCTGGTGGCGGGCTTCCCGGTCGGCACCTCGATGGACGACAACTTCTGCTACGGCGTGATTCCCGCGACCCTGCGCGAGAAGTACTACGAAGCGCACGATTTGATCGTAAAGGCGTGGAAGGAGCCCGAGATGTTCTCCTTCAACGGCAAATACACCAAGCTGCGTTACGTCAACCTGTGGCCCAGACCCGTCCAGCAGCCGCATCCGCCGATCTGGATTCCGGGCGGCGGCTCGGTTGAGACCTGGGACTTCTGTGCCAATCACGACTACCAGTACAGCTTCCTGTCGTACTTCGGTTATCTGGCCGGAAAGAAGGTCGCCGACGGCTACTGGGACGTAATGGCGAAAAAGGGCAAGGAGTTAAATCCCTACAGCATGGGCTTTGCCCAGATCGTCGCGGTCTCCGAGACCGATGAGCAGGCCGAGCGCGACTACGCTCCGCATATGGACTACTTCTTCAACCGATGCCTGCACGTGTATGACGGATTCGCCGACGCGCCGGGCTATCGCACCGTCAAGACGATCAAGGCCGGCATCCTGGGCCAGGTCGGCGACCGCGCCGCGATGGTGCGCCAGGATCTCAAATGGAAGGACTTCGTCGAGCAGGGCTACGTAATCGCGGGCTCGCCCAAGACCGTGCGCGAGCGGCTGCGCGAAGCGATGAAGCATATCCATTGCGGCCATCTGATGGCGCTGATGCAGATCGGCTCGATGCCGCCGGAGCTGGTGCGCAAGAACACCAGCCTGTTCGCGACCGAAGTCGCGCCCTACGTGCGCGACCTGTGGAGCGAGTACGAAGACAAGTGGTCGCCCAAGCGGATGCCGCAGAACGAAATCGCGGTGCCCGCGCCGGTGCACTTTGATTCCAAGCAGACCAATGGCGCGACCACCCGCACCGCGGCCGCATCTCACGCGGAGGTCCGCAGCGCGAAATGATTACGACTCATCAAAGCCAGGGCGGCAAGTACTCGGTTGAGTTGCACACCTACGGGAGCGGCGGCGAACCGCTCCTGTTTCTGCACGGCGCGGGCGGACTGATGCCGTCGGAACCGTTCCTCGAAGAGCTGGGCCGCGACTTCAAAGTGTACGCGCCCCACTTTCCGGGCTACGGCGATTCGACCGGCACCGAGCATATCGACGACGTGTTCGATGCGGCGCTGTTTTATCATGAGCTGATGGACGAGCTCAAAATGCCGTCGGCCAATATCGTCGGCCATTCGATGGGCGGGATGCTGGCCGCGGAACTTGCGGCGCTCGATCCGCATCGCGCCAAAAAGCTGGTGCTGGTATGCCCCGCCGGCTTCTGGCTCGATGAGCATCCGATACCTGACTTCTTCGCCGCGCGGCTGGATGAAATCGCGGCCCTGCTGTTCCACGACCCGAAATCGCCGGCCGCGAAGATGATGACCGCGATACCCGAAGACTTCAAAGCGCTGGAAGTCATGTACGTCGAGCGCGTCAAGCGGCTCGCCACGGCGGGCAAGTTCCTATGGCCGATCCCGGATCGCGGACTCGCCAAGCGCGCGTATCGAATCAAGTCGCCGACCCTGATCGTGTGGGGCGAGTCGGACAAGCTAATCCCGCCGATCTATGCCAAAGAGTTCACCAGCCGTATCAAGGGCGCGAAACTCGAAACGATCAAACAAGCCGGGCACATGTTGATGTACGAGCAGCAGCCGGCGTTCGTCAAAGTGGTACGCGATTTCCTGAAGAGTTGATCGCGGCGACATAGTTAGTGTTTCCCCAATCCGCGGCCGCGGCGTTAATTCGCCGCGGCCGCGTTTTTTTTAAGCGCGCTCTTATCCGTCCCGGTCTGCAACCATGTCGCAGGCTGAATCACTTCCGACAGCGCGAAACCGGCCTCATGCGCGTCGAAGACCTGCGCCGCTAAATAAAGACCAGGCTGGAAGCGGCACGTCCTGTGCTCCGTTATTCGAGCAGAATCAACCAAGATTCTTCGCGGAGTTTCGCATGAATGGCCCACGTTTCAACTCGGCACACGGTACTGGACCCTTCACCGATGTCCTATCGCGCGCGACTCTCGCTCCCTACCAACGCACTCATCAACGCGTCGCGCGGCGAAATAGCGGGCAGGTCATCGTCGCGCTGACTGTGGCGATCGTCGTGATCATGATTGGCGCGGGCCTCGCCGCCGACATCGGTTACATGCAGCGCCAGCGGCAGCGGATGCAGGTCGCCGCCGACGCGGCCGCGATCGCGGGCGCCTCGGCGATCGTAACCGGCGCTTCGACCCCTGCCGCGGCGGGCGCGAACGATGCCGCGCTCAACGGATTCACAACCGGCAGCGGCGCCACCGTCACGATCAACAATCCACCGCAGAGCGGTATCTATACCTCGAACAGCAGCTTCGTCGAGGCGATCATAGATCAGCCGCAACCGACCTGGTTTCTAAGCTTGCTCGGAATCCGGACGATCGACGTGAATGCGCGCGCCGTCGCGGGCGCCAGCAACTCCAACGGATGCCTGTACGTGCTCAATCCGGCAAAGTCGGGAGCGATCACCGTCAATGGCACCGGCTCAATCACTTCGCAGTGCGGCGTGCTCGATGATTCAAGCAGCTCGACCGCGCTGGTCGCCAATGGCAACGTCAATGTAAACGCCAGCTCGATCGGAGTGGTCGGCCAGGTGCAAACTAACGGCAGCGCGACCCTGTCGCCAAATCCGGTCGTCGGTATCGTGCCGGTTTCAGACCCGCTTGCTTCGGTTCCGGCCCCCTTCGTTGGGTCATGCACCTACAATAACTACTCGGTCGGCAGCGGCCAGTCTGTGGAGATGAGCCCGGGCGTATATTGCGGCGGAATAACCATCGGCGGTAATGCGCAGGTCACCTTCGCAGCGGGTGTTTATGTCCTGCGTGGCGGCGGAATGATCGTCTCGAGCGGTGCGACTCTCAGCGGCTCGGGCGTTACCTTTTACGACACGACCGGCAGCGCTGGGTATTCACCGATCTCGATTAGCGGCAGCGTTACCGCCAATCTCAGCGCACCCACTTCCGGCATGCTCAAGGGTATTTTGTTTTTCCAGGATCGTACCGTCACCAACGGCGCGGGCAGTGTGATCAGCGGCGGTGTCAATGCCGATCTGAGCGGTGTGCTGTATTTTCCGACCACCAACCTCACCTACAACGGAGGTTCGGCAAACAGCTACTCGATAATCGTGGCCAATACCTTGACGGTCAATGGAAACGTCACCATGAACGCCAATTATTCGGCATTACAGGGCGGCTCGCCGATTCAAAGTGCGACGCTGGCCGAATAGGCCCCCGTGCTGGCTGCACCCGGAGCTCTGGCAACGATGAGTCGTTTCGCACGAGGTTGAATAATGCGTTTTCAGCGTCCTGCCGGGTCAATTCTCATAGTCTGTCGCGTTTTGGTACCACAGTGACGCGCAATGATTCGGCGGGACGCGCGACGTCGCCATCGATAGCTCAACCAAGCTCAGCCGGCGCTCGGCACAGCCCGTGCTCTTCCCATTCCACAGAGATGTGCGGATCAAGCTGGGGACATTACATGAGATATTCAGAATCCAGACAGATTCTTTGCTATCGGGCACATGCGCAAGCATTGCCGCGCGGCCGATCTAGTTCGAGTCTCGCCGCCGCGATCGCGCGTCGCGACCGCGGACAGGTCCTGGTCGCGCTCGCGCTGTCGATCGTGGTGATCCTGATCGGCGCGGGCCTTGCCGCGGATGTCGGGTACATGCAGCGCCAGAAGCAACGCATGCAGGTCGCCGCCGACGCGGCCGCGATCGCGGGAGCGTCGGCGCTGTTAACCAACGCGACCAGTCCCTCCGCGGCAGGCGAGAACGACGCGGCGCTGAACGGCTTCACGGCGGGATCTGGCGTCACCGTGACGATCAACAACCCTCCGCAAAGCGGCAACTTTGCATCGAACAGCAGTTACGTCGAAGCGATAATCGACCAGCCTCAGCCAACTTGGTTCCTGAGCATGCTCGGCCTCAAGACCCTTGACGTGAGTGCACGCGCGGTGGCGGGAACTACAAATGCCGACGGATGTCTCTACGTGCTCGACCCGTCGCAATCGGGGGCACTGACCGCGAACGGTAATGATAAAATCACCTCGCAATGCGGCGTCTTGGTTGACTCGAGCAGCACCAGCGCGCTTATCGCCAATGGCCACGTTACGATCGCCGCCAGCGCGATTGGCGTCGTCGGCAACGCGCTGACCAACGGCAACGTCAGCTTGACCCCGACGCCGATCACCGGAATTGTGCCGGTTTCCGATCCACTCGCCTCGGTTCCGCAGCCGTTCGTCGGCTCGTGTACTCATAGCAACTTTATCCTCAATGGAAACCAATCGGTGCAGATGAGTCCGGGCGTGTACTGCGGCGGGATCATTTTCAACGGCAACTCGAAGGCGAATTTTGCGCCCGGCGTGTATGTCCTGCGCGGCGGCGGCATGATCGTCAACGGCCGATGCACCCTGAATGGAAGCGGCGTCACGTTCTTCAACACCACCGGCACGGGAGGGTACCGTCCGATCATTATGAACGGCAACGTCACCGCGACGCTCAGCGCGCCCACCTCGGGACCGCTCAAGGGAATTCTTTTCTTCCAGGATCGCGCGATCGGCAACGGCGCGGGCAGTATCATCAATGGCGGCGCCGACGCCAACTTCAGCGGCGCGCTGTATTTCCCAACCACCTCTCTCACTTACAACGGCGGCGGCAACGCCGCCTATTCGATTATCGTCAGCAAGGATCTTACCGTGAACGGAAACGTCTCGATGAACGCCGACTATTCCTCATTGCAGGGAGGCTCACCGATCCAAAATGCGACTCTTGCGGAATAGCGCCGCGTCCGGCCAGAGCATCGTCGAGGCCGCGCTCATCGCGCCCATCCTGATGTTAATCCTGCTCGTGGTGGTCGAGGCCGGACGCATGATGTACCTGAGCATCGCGCTCGCGCACGCCGCCGAAGCAGGCGCAGTTTACGGCGCGACCACCACCACCGACGGCGACATAAGCGGGATGCAATCGGCGGCGTCCAAGGACGTGCAGTCAAGCGGCTTGTTCAGCAATCTCTATCCAAACAACGGGTTCACCGCGGCAGCAAGCAATTTCTGCCAATGCGCCGACGGTTCGGCGACTTCGTGCACCAACAACACCTGCGCGTCGGGGCAATTCGTCGTGTTCGTACAGGTAAAAACCTCCGGTAACTATTCGACCCTGGTCACCTACCCAGGACTGCCGTCGGCTTTTGCGATGAACTCGCAGGCTACACAGCGCGTGCAGTAGGAGCGATCCACCAATGATGCCTGAGTTCCAACCACGCTTGGCGCCGCGACCGCGATCGGCTCTTGCGGCCGCGGCGCGGCCACGCGGTCAGGCCACTACGGAATTCGCGATCGTCGCGGCGGTGTTCCTGACCCTGCTGCTCGGGATGATCGAATTTTCCTGTGCGATGTACGCGTACGATTTCGTTTCCTACGCCTCCAGCCAGACCGCGCGCTACGCGATGGTGCATGGGAGCACCAGCCTGTCACCGGTCCAGCAGAGCGACCTGCAGACCTATGTGCAGGGGCTCGCCACCGGGCTCAACTCGAGCAGGCTTTCGGCGAGCGCGACATGGACACCGAACAACCAGCCGGGAAGCATCGTCCAGGTTACGGTTACGTACGACTTCCAATTCATCGGCGGGTTGTTTCCTTCGGCGACTTTTCCCTTTACCGACACGGCCCAGATGCGAATCGCGCGCTGAAGCCTGATGGGCGCTCGCGCGCTTGACGCAACGCCATGATCAGTTTTAAATTGAAACTCTTATGAAAATACACGAATTCACCCAGGCTCCAAATCCGCGCCGGGTTCGGGTCTTTCTTGCCGAAAAGGGAATCCAGGTTCCCTTCGTGCAGGTCAACATCGCCGCCGGCGACAACCGCAAGCCCCCGTTCCTCGCGATCAATCCGATGGGCGGCGTGCCGGTCCTCGAACTCGACGACGGAACCCATATCGCCGAGTCGGTCGCGATCTGCCGCTACTTCGAGTCGCAGAATCCGGACCCTCCGCTGATGGGCGTAGGGGCGAAGGATATGGCGGTAGTCGAGATGTGGAATCGCCGCATGGAGTTCGAGATCCTCGCCATGACCGCGGGCGCGTTCCGCAACACCAGCGATTTCTTCAAAGGAAGAATCCCGCAGTCGCCCGAGTATGGGGAGATTTGCCGAACCGCCGCGCTCAAGCGGCTCGAATGGCTCGACAAGGAGCTGGCCACCCGCGAGTTTATCGCGGGAGCGCGGTACACGATCGCGGATATCACCGCGCTGATTGGTATCGATTTCGGGCGTACCACCGGAATCAAAATCACACCCGAACTGAAAAATCTGCAGCGCTGGCACGACGCCGTTTCCAGCCGCCCGAGCGCCAAAGCCTAGCCCGCCTCGGCATCCTCGATCGCAACGGAGCGGCTCCCGGGCTGCTCCGTTTTTTTTCACGCCCGCCGCCTCACGGCATAATCGGCGTGTAAAGAACGTAGAGCATGAAGTAAATCACCACGCCGGTCACCGACACGTACATCCACAGCGGCCAGGTCCAGCGCGCGATCCGGCGATGGCTCGCAAAACGGCCGCGCAACGCATACGAGGCGGTGAAGAGCGCGAGCGGGACGATCGTCACAGCGAGGATCACGTGCGGGATGAGAATCGCGAAGTACAGGGGTCGAATCCATCCGCTCCCGCCGAAGCGGATCTCGCCCGCGTGCAGATGAAAAGTCACGTACGAAACCAGGAACAGCGCCGAGACCGCCAGCGCCGCGAGCATGCAAGCGCGATGCGCGGGCACGTTCTTGCGTTTGATGAAAACGAAGCCCGCGGCCAGCAACACCGCGGCGGCCGAATTCAGGATCGCGTTGAGCGGCGCAAGAAGCGAATACGAGATCAACTCCGGTCCGCCCTTGCGATCCGCGCCTTACGATTGTGGCGCGGCCGAGGCCGGTTGCGCCGCCCGCGGCGTCGTATGGCTGACATGAGCCCACGCGCGCTTGCTCAAATCCGGCCGCAGCATCAGGTAGCAGAACGCAACCAGCACCAGCGGCGTTGCCGCGATCACCCACAACCCCTTGTGCTCGGTCGCCAGATGCATGAAATACATCGCGACCAGCACCGCCTTGGCCAGCGCCAGCGCTACCAGCAGGCCGATTTTAAGATCGCTCGGAAAATTCATCGCGTAAACCAGCAGCTCGACGCCGGTCAGTACCGACAAATAGATGAAGACCGCTATATAGCTCGGCCCTGAATGTTCCGCGTGCGCCGAGTTGGATTCCATTGCCGCTTGTGCCGCCATGATCGATCCTTTCGCCTCCGTCGGGGCGACCCCCCGCGCCGTGCGCGCTAAATCAAATATACGAACGTGAAGATCAGGATCCACACGAGATCGACGAAGTGCCAGTACAGTCCCGCGATCTCGACCAGCCCTGCCTTGCCCTGCGGAATCTTGCCCATCAGGCCGCGGACCCAGAGGACGGTGTTGTACACCACTCCGCCGAACACGTGGCATCCGTGGAACCCGGTAAGAATGAAGAAGGTCGCGTCAAACAGGTCGCGGTGAATCGACATCCCGCGTTCGACTAGTAGATGATGCCACTCGAAGGCCTGCATGGTCAGGAACGCGACCCCGCCGAGGATCGTGCCGAACATGAAGATGCGGAACTTGGACTGATTGCCGTTCTGGATGCCGGTCAGCGCCTCAACCATCGTGACGCTCGAGCAGATGAGAATAAACGTCATGACGGCGGTGGTGGTGATGCCCAGGTAGTGGGCCGGATTGGGCCAGTTGATGTTGTTGTAGCGCAGCGCGCCATAGGCCGCGATCGCCGCGCCGAACGTCATCGCGTCGGCGGCCAGAAACGCCCACATCCCGAGCTTGCCGGAGTTCCCCGGCGTCAGCGAAGGTTCATACTCGTCCACCACCGCGCCGTGCGCGTGTGGATCCACTGCCAGAGCCTCACTCATCTTCGTCTCCCCGTCTAATTCGAGCCGCGCGCCGGCCAGCTTGCCCCGCTCAGCGCTTGGCGATATCCGAGAGTCCTTCCTTGCGTACCGAGCGCCGATACGCGCCGTACAGGATCGCGCCGATCGCCCCCATCGTCAGGTACGGACCCGCCAGCATGAACAGCACGCTGGTGTTGAAGGCATGGATCGCATGGTCGCCCGGCGACAGCCCGCACATCGCGCACGCGTCGGCTACTCCTGACGCCATCGCCACCGTAGCGGCCGCTTCTGAGATAATTCCTGCACTCCGCAAAATATTCTTCAAGATATTTCTCATGGTTCCCTCGATGACTCCGCCGCGAATTTCTCCGCTTAAGGAAATCGCTACAAAAGATAGACCAGCCCGAACAACACCGGCCAAATCGCACACACGAAAAACCAGTAAACCGCGCACAACTCGACCGCCGACGCGTTGCGCACATTGTAGCGCCCCCGCATCGCCGCCGCCGCGACGCAGACGAGCCACACGACGCCCGCGCTGACGTGCAGGCCATGCAGTCCGATTAGCAAATAAAACGTCGCCCCGTAGTTGCCGCTCGCCAGCGTCAGCCCCTGCGCGACCAGCCGCACCCATTCCGATCCCTGCACCGCCAAAAACACGACGCCCAGGAGTCCCGTCACCCCGATCCAGCGCCGCAGCAGCCGCTGTCGGCTCTGATGCACCGCGCGAACCGCCAGCGCCATCGTGACCGCGCTCGCCAGCAGCACTCCCGTGTTGATCCACGTGACCGCGATCGGGAGCCGCGGCTGTGTGGGCGGCGGCCAGAACGCCGCCTGCATCCGGAAGATGATGAACGAACCGATGAGCGCGCTGAACAGCATCATCTCCGTGCCGATCAGCATCAGCACCGCCAGCATCCCGTTGCTGATGAACCTGCGCTCGGTCTCGTCGCCGGACGCAACGCTGCGCCGCGGCAGCGCCATCAGCGGACGAATTTTTGCGGTCGCCATGCTCACGCTCTAATCGCCTCAGTGCTTGACCAGGATCGTCACGATCGAAACCATCACCAGAAAAATGATTACGCCGATAATCGCCCACAGCACCCGGCGGTTTTCTTCGCGGACTTCCTCACGGTTGACCAATGCGGGCATCGCTTCGTCCTACAGTTTGTCGATTACCATCATCAGGAGCACGATCGGCAGATAAATCAGCGAGGCGAAGAGCAGCCGCCGCGCCGCTTGCGCGCGTCCGGGAGCGCGAATCATCGCGAGCGCGAACGCCAGCATCGCGAGACCCAGAATCGCCGCCACTACGCCATACGGGGCCCCCGCGAATCCCATCATCCACGGCGCGATACTTATCGCGATCAGCCCGGCGCTCGCGCCGATCATCACCGGATCCGCCGGGTTGCCCCAGCTCCGATCCTCGGGCAACAGATGAATTCCCGCGCGCGCGTAATCTTCGCGATACAGCCGCGCGACCGCGAAGGTATGCGGCAATTGCCACAGGAACATGATCCCCACCATCACCAGCGGCTCGGCCGCGATATTGCCGCGCGCCGCCGCCCATCCCGCCAGCGGAGGCAATGCGCCCGGAATCGCGCCGATCACGTCGCACAGCCAGGTGCGCCGCTTAAGCGGCGTGTAGGCGAGCAGATAGATCGCCGTGATCGCCGCCGTCACCGCGGTGCACAGCGGATCGGTCGCCAGCAGCAGGTACGCGAATCCAGTCCCCGCCGCCGCGCATCCGAACACCAGCGCCTCGACCGGGCGCAGCCGTCCGTCGGGCAGAGGGCGATGCTGGGTGCGGCGCATCAGCGCGTCAATATCGGCCTCCATGTATTGATTGAGCGCGAGCGTGCCGCCAGCGGCCAACGCCGTGCCCACGATCAAATTGAAGGCGAGCATGAAATCGAAGCCACCACGGCCGCCGAGATAGAATCCCGCCAGCGTCGTCACCAGAACCATCGCGACCACGCGCGGCTTGGTGAGCTCTAGATACGCTGCGAGCCTTGCCCGCGTGGCGCCCGCTTCGGCCTCGAGGATCGCAGCCTTCGCGTTCACGCCGACACCTGATGCCTGAGCGCGTGCTCGCTCGAGGCCGCTTCAGCGGCTGCATACGCGCGCCCGCCGTGGTTTGAAAGTCCGTAAGCGTGCCAAGCGCGGATCGTAATCGTAAGGCTGGTCGCCAGCACGGCGGCTCCGATGAGCACGTGGCTGGTGGTCGGGATCACCGCGCGGCCGCTCCAAATTGTGATCGCGCCAAGGCAAATCTGCATCACCAGCAGCAGGACCAGGCCAAGCGCCGGACGGCGAAGTTCCGGTACATCGCGATGCGACCGAAACACTCGCGCGACCGTCCACGCGGCCATAATCGTCACCAGCACGGCGCCGCATCGATGCGCGAAATTCACCGCGATATATTCGTTCCAATAGGGCGGGATCACCTGCCCGAAGGCGAGCGGAAAGTCCGGGATGGCAAGGCCCGCGCCGAGATGGCGCATTACCGCGCCAACCAGGATTTGCAGATAGATCACCCCGGTCGTGATTCCCGCCAGCATCGCGAGCGGGATTCGCGTGCTCGCTTCCACGCGGCGCGGCGTGCCCTCCCAGCGCGGATTGGTGAAAATCGCGATCGATACCATCAGGCAGAAGAATGCCTGCGCCGTCGCCGCGTGCGCGACCGCGATCGGCAGCGGCAACTCGAACAGGACCGTGATACCGCCCAGGATCGCCTGCACGATGATCAGCCCGAATGCACCCAGGATCGTCGTGCGGACCCACCTGCGCGGCTCGACCCGCCACGCCCACACCATCAGGACGATCGTCAGCGCCACAACGGACGCGGCGACCACCCGATGCCCGAACTCGAAGCGGATTCCGCCCTTCCACGCCGGAACCAGCTTGCCGAACGCGAGCGGCCAATCGGGAACTGCCAGAGCGGACCCGGTCGAGGTCACCAGTCCACCGACGAAGATCAGGCAAAACGTCGCCCCCGCCGCAAGCATCGCAAACCGATGCAGCGCGTGCGCGCGAGCCAGGGAAATATCGGTCCCGGTGTCAGTCATCCGACCAGTCGAGCCCTGCCCTTAATCCGCAGCCGCAGTCGCATGTTCGGCGACCTGCCATTGCGGGAGATAGTCCGCCTCCGATTCGGGCGAACTGTACTCATAAGGACCGCGGTACACCGCCGGCACCGGACCGGGCCAATTGCCGTGCCCCGGCGGCGACGGCGCGCTCCATTCGAGCGTGTTGGCGTGCCACGGGTTCTCAGAGGCCCGTTCGCCCTTGAAACAGCTCCAGATAATGTTCGCAAGAAAAATGAACTGCGCGGTCCCCAGCACGAAGGCGCTGATCGATATGAACATGTTGATCGGCGCGAGCGGCTTCAAGAAATCGTACTGCGTCGGGTTGTAAATTCGGCGCATGTGGCCGCCCATGCCAAGAATATGCATCGGGAAAAACGTGCAGTTGAACGCAACGAACGTGATCCAGAAGTGCAGCTTGCCCAGCTTCTCGTTCATCATACGTCCGAACATTTTCGGAAACCAGTAAGTCACCCCGGCAAAAATACCGAACAGGCTGCCGCCGAACAGCACGTAATGGATGTGCGCGACGATGAAGTAGGTATCGTGGATGTACATGTCAACCGGCGTGCAGGCCATGAAAATCCCCGATAATCCGCCGATTACGAACATCGCCACGAACGACAGCGCATTAAGCATCGCGGTCGTGTAATGGATGTCGCCCTTATACAGGGTGCCCAGCCAGTTAAAGGTCTTGATCGCCGACGGCACCGCGATCACCATCGTGCTCAGCATGAAGCTGGTGCCGAGCTCCGGGTCCATCCCCGACTGAAACATGTGATGGCCCCAAACCATCCACGACAATCCCGCGATCGCGCAGATCGCGTACACCATCGAGCGATAGCCGAAGATCGGCTTGCGCGAAAACGTCGCGATCACCTCCGACGCGATCCCCATCGCCGGCAGAATCATGATGTAAACCTCGGGATGCCCGAAGAACCAGAACAGATGCTGCCACAGGATCGGCTCGCCGCCGCCCGCGGGCAGGAAGAAGTGCGTCCCGCCCATCCGGTCAAACAGCAGCAGCGCGAGCGCCGTGGTCAGCACCGGCAATGCCAGCAGCAGCAGAATCGCGGTGATGAACAGCGCCCAGATCACCAGCGGCATCCGGAAAAAATACATTCCTTTGGTCCGCATGTTGATGATCGTGGTGATGTAATTGATTGACCCCATCAGCGACGACACGCCGAGCACGATGATGCTGATGCACCAGAGGTTCTGGCCCCAATCGACGCCGGTATAGATCGGCACCGCACTCAGCGGCGCGTACGAGGTCCATCCCGCGGCGGCCGGACCGCCCGGCACAAAGAACGACGACAGCATGATCACGCCGGCGACCGCGCCGACCCAGAACGAGAGCATGTTGAGTTTCGGAAACGCCATGTCGCGCGCGCCGATCATCAGCGGGATCAGGAAGTTGCCGAAGCATCCCACCAGAATCGGCATCACGACGAAGAAAATCATGATCGTCGCGTGCATCGTGAACGCCGAGTTATAGGTCGCGGCGGTAATCGCGCTGTCGTTCTGAATGGACTGCGGAAAGATCCGCAGAAAGCTGAACTGGGTGTCCGGCCACGCCAGGTCCAACCGCATCAGCATCGCCATCAACCCGCCGATCGCCATCATGAACAGCGCCAGGAACAGGAACTGGCGCGCGATCATCTTGTGGTCTTCCGAAAAAACATAGGTGCGCATGAATCCGAGCTCGTGATGCTCGGTATGCGCGCTCCCAATCGCAACCGCTGCCGTACTGCTCATTCGAGCCAATCTCCTCCGCGCCGCGCGCGGCAAACCCGCCCCTTACTGGTTCGCGTTTGCGTACTGATCCTTGAGCCACTTCTGAAAGTCGGCTTCCGATTCAACCGTGAGCGTCCCCTGCATCCCCGAATGCCCGAATCCGCACAGCTCCGCGCACGGTATAGCGTAGGTGCCGATCTCGGTCGCCTCGAACCAGACCTTGATAACCCGGCCCGGCACCGCGTCCTGCTTGAGCCGCAGGTTGGGCACGAAGAAGCTGTGGATGACGTCTTTAGACGCGAGGTCGATCCGCACCACTTGATTGACCGGCACGTGCATCTCGTTCTCGATGGTCAGGTCGTCCTTGGTGCCAAGCTTGCCGTCGGGTCCGGGATAGGTGATTTCCCAGTTGAACTGCTTGGCGGTGACGTTGTAGAACACCTGCCCCGCGGGGCCATTTTCCTTGATGTCGGCCCATGTCGAGCGGCTCATCAGCGCAAGGATGATCATGATGACCGCGGTGGCGCTGGTCCAGATGACCTCGAGGCGCGTGTCGCCTTCGATATATTCGGCCTTGCGTCCCGGTTTGGTGCGGTACTTGACCAGAAACACCACCATCGTGATGCTGACCGCGATCCAGGTGACGACGACGATCCAGAAGATCAGGGTGAACAACCAATCAATCTGTGGCCCGAAGGTTGAAACATCGTGCGGGAAATACATGAACTCGAGCATCTTTTCGAGCATCGCTGAAGTCTTACCCCCTGCGCTCCGTTAGGAGCAATCGCAATGAACACCCGAATGATCGAGCGCAGTTCCCCGCACGCACGATTCCGGGTTCACAAATTTCGCGCATTATCGCACATCACCGACGCGATTAGTGAAATGAAAAATTTTGTCGTTCCGCAAATACCCAAGCTAAAGCAAGATAGCAGCGTGATTCGGAATTTTCCAGCGAACTCAAGCGATTTTCTGCTCGCCGCGCCGCCGCCGCGATTCCCGCGAAAGCAACCCCGTCGGATTGCCTCCATTAATAGGATTGGCCCTGATGCGGTTCCATCTTGATGCCTTGGCGTCCCGAGCTTATCCGAGCCACCATCCCGCCTGGGGCGCACACCAACTGCAATTTCCGCCACGCGCCCTCCCGCCGGATTTGTTTGGCGGCGCATCGCCTTTAGGCTAATACTCGCTTTTCACGATGACGGAGGCCCTTAACCCAGTGACGGATCGTGTGGCGACATTGGCTCTCGCATTCGAGCGGCAGGCCGCAAAGTACGGCGACCGTACCTTCCTTACGAACAAGCGCGACAAGCAGTGGCAGAGCCATTCGTTCGCTGCTATCTCCGATGCCGCTGGACGGCTGCGCGCCGGACTGGCGGCGCTTGGCGTTGGCGTCGGCGACCGGGTCGCAATCTTGTCTGATAATTCCCCGCAGTGGATCGTTGTCGATCAGGCGGTCCTCGGACTCGGCGCGATCGTCGTGCCGCTCTATACGACCAGCGGCGTCGAGGAGACCCGTCACGTCATCACCGACTCAGGCGCCAACATCATCGCTGTCGCTGGGTCTGAGCTCGTCAAGAAAGTCCTCGCGCTGGCCCCGTCGCTGCCGCAGCTCAAGGCGATCATCGCGATTCACCACGGAGCCGAACCGCGGCCCGCCGCCAACGGGGAGCCTCAGGTGATGACGCTCGAGTCTGCAAGCGGGCATACTCCCGCGCCGGCCGCGCAGGGTATCGAATCGGACCTCGCCACCATAATCTACACCTCGGGCACCACCGGGCCGTCCAAGGGCGTGATGCTGACGCACGCGAACATCCTGGCCAACTGCTACGACGCTTTAGAGGCGTTGACGCTGTGCGAAACCGACCAGACCCTTTCGGTGCTGCCGATCGCCCATTCGTTCGAGCGCACCGCGGGCTATTACGCGGTGACGATGGCGGGAGGGTCGATCGCATTTGCCGAGGGGCTGACGTCGATCGCGGCGAATTTGCAGGAGATCCGGCCGACGGTGTTGCTGGTGGTGCCGCGCCTGCTCGAGGCGATTTACAGCCGCGTGATGAAGCAGGTCGAATCCAGCCCCGGTTACCGGCGCGCGCTGTTCAACGCGGCGCTGTCGGCCGGCAAGCAGGCAGCGGAATACCGGCATCACGGAAAGCCTGTGCCAGCGCAACTGGCCGTGCCGATGATGCTGTACCGCAAGCTGGTGTTCGCGCGAATCACGGCGATCTTCGGCGGACGGCTACGCTACCTGATTTCCGGCGGAGCACCGCTGCCCAAAGAAATTTTCCGCTTCCTCGCCGCGGCGGAAGTTCCAATCGTCGAGGGCTACGGACTCACCGAGGCCGCCCCCGTCGTGTCGGTCAACCTCGACCACGGCCGCACCCGAATCGGCACCGTCGGCCGTGCGCTGCCTACGGTCCAGGTTATGACCGCGTCCGACGGCGAGCTTCTGGTCCGCGGCGCGAACGTGATGAAGGGCTACTACAAACGCGAGGATGAAACCCGCGAGGCGATCGACGCCGACGGATGGCTGCACACCGGCGACATCGCGAGCATCGACGCCGAGGGCTACATCGCGATCACCGATCGCAAAAAGGAAATCATCGTGCTCTCGGGCGGCAAGAACATCTCGCCCGCGAATCTAGAGACCCGCCTTGCCACCGATCCGTATATCGCGCAGGTATGCGTGATCGGCGACCGCAGAAAGCATCTGGCCGCGCTGCTGGTCCCGAACCTCGAAAACCTGGGCGACTACCTGCGCCAGCACGGCCTCGACGGCAAGCCGCCCGAGGAGTTGGTTCAATCGCCCCTGCTGCGCGAGCTGTACGGAGCCAAACTCAAGGAGTTCAACAAACCGCTCTCCGACGTCGAGGCGATCTCGGCGTTCATCCTGATCGCGCGCCCGTTCTCGCAGGAAAACGGCGAGCTGACTCCCACCCTCAAGCTGCGCCGCAAAGTCGTCCAAGAGCATTACCGCGACCAGATCGATTCGATGTACCGCGGCTGAACGCGCAGGCGCCTGCTTAATCCCTCGCCCTGAAGGGGAGAGGTTAGGTGAGGGTCATTGTTCAGCGCGAAGCGCGTTTGAAATGTCCGATCCAGCCGACACCCCTGATCATCCGCGCCATCTGCGCGCCACCATGACGCAGGCCGAGCGTATGCTGTGGATACGCCTGCGCGGCAGGCAGCTCGAGCATCTCAAATTCCGCCGCCAGCACCCGATCGGCCCGTTCGTCGCCGATTTTTGCTGCGTCGAGAGGCGCATCATCGTTGAACTCGACGGCGAACATCGCACGATGCATGAAGCCAACGATGCGGTCCGTACGGCGTTTCCCCAAGCTCGTCGCTTCCGGGTGATTCGATTTTGGAATAACGAAGTGCGCGACGAGATTGAATCGGTGCGCGCACGGATTCTCGACGCCGCAATCCGGAAGAGTCCGGACAAATAGGACCCTCACCTAACCTCTCCCTGACAGGGAGAGGAATTAAGCAAGCGCGCCGCGCAATCTTACCCCTCGCCCTGTAAGGGAGAGGCCGGGTGAGGGTCATTATTCAGCGCGGAGCGGCAGCGATGCGCGAATATGAATCTGCACGCGGAGCGGCGCTTCTGGTCGCAACGGACTGCATGCCCGCTCGAAAAATTTCAGGCGCGTGGCACCCAATGCCGCGCGCAGATCGGACCCTCACCTAACCTCTCCCTGACAGGGAGAGGAATCAGACGGCAGCAACGCGGCATTTGGCGCCCTCACCTAACCGCGTGCCGGTGGCGTTTCCCTTTAAGGGTGAGGAACGAATCTGATACCGCGCGAGTCGTTCGCCGTCCCCTACACCCTACGGGTGCTTTCGGCGGTCAGGAGGGCGTGGATGGTGGTGAGTTTTTTCACCTGGTAGGAGCGTTTGCCCTTGGGCGTCACCACTTCGATATCGTCGTCCTCGGCCTTGCCGATAAGGCCACGGCCGAGCGGCGAGGACAGCGAGATTTTGTTCTGCGCTCCGTCAACTTCTTCCGGCACCACGATTTCGTACTCGGTGACGCCGCCCTCGTCGAGGTCCTCGAGTTTCACCCGGCTGCCGAGTCCGACCGTATCGCGCGGGATCGATTCGAGATCGATGGTGGTGAGTTCGGCGATCCGCACCTCCATGTTGCCGACCCGCGCGCGCAGAAATTCCTGGCGCTGCTTGGCCATCGCCCATTCCGCGTTTTCGGACAGGTCGCCGTGCGCGCGGGCGCGTTCGAGTTCCTTGGGCAATTCCACGGTGAGCTCGCGCTTCATCACCTCGAGTTCTTTTTTTAGCCGCTTGATTACCGGTAGTTCAGCCATCGACTGCTTCTTCCTGATTTGATGCCACGCGGCGCTCGAGCGTGGGCGCGTATGCGAGTTCGATTCCGGCTCCCCGAGGGCCGGTGATATTGACCCATTCGTGGTCTGGAAAGTATGCGTTGCCGTCCGGAGCCTGGAGCACCGCGGTTTTCAACATCGTGCTAGTCCGCAACGATCGAGGTGAGGCTGCGAGTCACCCCGGGCACGCTCTGGATTTTCTGCACCACCAGCTCGCCCAGCGCGGTCACGTCGTGGGCCTCGGCGATCGCGATAATATCGTGCGGCCCGGTAACCGCGTGCGCGACCGACACGCCGCCGACCTGGCGCAGCCGGCCGGCTACGTCCCGCGCCTTGCCGGGCGAAGTGTCAATCAGGATGAAAGCCTTGACCGCCATAGCATTACCTCCACCGGTCGCGGGTTCTCCGGCCGGTTCAGCCCTGCGGCGCGACAGGATTGCCCTGCGCGTCGTACTTGTAAAATCCGCGTCCGGCCTTGCGCCCCAGATACCCGGCATCAACGTACTTCTTGAGCAGCGGACACGGCCGGTACTTGTCGTCGCCCAGCACCCGATGCATCACCTCCATGATTGCGAGGCAGGTGTCGAGCCCGATTAAATCGGCAAGTTCGAGCGGCCCCATCGGCTGGTTGGTGCCGAGCTTCATCGCGGTGTCGATATCGGTCACGCCGCCGACGCCCTCATAAAGCGTGTAGATCGCCTCGTTGATCATCGGCAGCAGGACGCGATTTACGATGAAGCCCGGGAAATCCTGCGCGGTCATCGTCGTCTTGCCGACCCGTTCAGCCAGTGCGCGGGCGGCTTGAAAGGTTTCGTCCGAGGTCGCCAGGCCGCGGATGATTTCGACCAGCTTCATCGCCGGCACCGGATTCATGAAATGCATCCCAATCAAGCGGTCGGCGCGGGTGGTGCGCGCGCCCATCCGGGTGATCGAAATGGAAGAAGTGTTCGACGCGAAGATCACCTCGGGCGGGCAAATCTTGTCCAGGCGCTGGAACAGCGCGATCTTCGCGTCCTCATTTTCGATCACCGCCTCGATCACGAAATCGACCGTGGCCAGTTCCTCAAGCCGCGGCGAAGTCGCCACGCGCGCCATCACGCGGTCGCGCTCCTCGGGCTTGAAACGGCCGCGCGCAATCATCCGATCCAGGTTGCGGGTGATCGAATCCACCCCGCGCCGGGTAAGCTCGGGCGTCACGTCGTGCATCACGACGCTGATTCCGGCCTGCGCCGTCACCTGCGCGATACCCGCCCCCATCTGCCCCGCGCCGATTATCCCCACCGTGCTTACCGCCATTGCCTGCTCCCGGATAATAACTAGATGTAGGAAATATAATTTCGGAGCGAGCTGAGCAGTGCCGCAACGTCGGCCTCCGCACCCAGCTCGCGGCACAGGATCTCGTAATAAGCTTTGATCCGGCCGCGCTCCTGCGACTCGGGCGGCAGAGCGAGCAGCGCCTGAAAGTCCTTAAGGATGGCCTGCGTCTCGAGCTTTTGCTTGACCGGAATCGCTTCGTCATCGACGGCTATCAGCAGCCGGATATGGTCGATCATCCGGTTCATGACGGCAAAGTCGCTGCGATCTTTTTGCGCCGGCATCGTGGCTTAAGGCGACCCTTGCGAAAATCGCGGAGGGGTCTCGCCGCCGGACCAAGCGCCCGCACCAGCGCCCTGTTGCATCGCTTCGCGCACGCGCTGAACGTCTTCGGGGGATTGCCGCCCCGGCATCCCCAGTCCCTGCATCAAGGCATTGGTCAGATTCGAGGTCAGGCGATCGCGGATAGTTGGCGCGGAGCCAATTTTGGCGTCAAGCACGGCGTCAACCTGCTCGCGCTCGAGACCCTCTGCGATGAACAGATCCACCAGCCCGGCGATACCGACCTCGCCGCCGCAGCGCTCGACCACGATGATCACTTTTGCGCAGCAGGGGCATACCTTGCGGATGAATCCGGCGCGATTTCGGCAGTAAATACAGCGCATCGGATGCGCACCAATCGTTGCGCGGCGGCGGGTTCCGCGGCCGCGCATGCCGCGCATCGCGGAACCGACCGGTTACTCACCACCCCAAAAAACACATGAAGCGGGCGAACGCCAAAGGCGGCCTGCTTCGAGGCAAACGTTACATTAGGATCGAAAGCGCCGCAAGGCATAAGGGGCGCGGTGCGGGAGCGGTTTGGGAAACGCGCCGGGAATTGACAAGCGGCGGCGTAGCGGATATATTGGAAATGAGAGTCATTCTCACAATGTCCTTGGCCATGTTCAATCTCACCCGAACCGCTGTCCCCTATTTTCTCTACGCCCTCGGTATCATCCTGCGCGAAGGTCTCGAAGCTATCCTGGTCATTATCGCGCTGGCCGCCGGCACCCGCAACCTAAAGGACCGGGACGGATTTCACAATCGATCGCGCGATGTCTATGCCGGAGCGGCGCTCGCCGTGGTGGCCAGTGTCGCGCTCGCGTGGGTCGTCAATCATGTCATCGGCGACGACGCAAGCGACACCCTCGAGGGCGCGTTCCAGTTCCTCGCGGCAGCGACGCTCTTTTACGTCAGCTCGTGGCTGACCTCGAAGAGCCAGGCCAATCGCTGGAACCGGTTTATCGTCGAGAAAGTCGAAAGTGCGCGCAACAGCGCGCTGCCCTCGATCGCACTCGGGCTGACCGCGTTTCTCGCGGTGATTCGCGAAGGCGCCGAGACGATCGTTTTCTTTCAGGCCCTCACCGCCGGCACGACCCAGCCGCGCGAGCACGACGCCGTGATGCTCGGGATCGCCGCGGGAGCCGTCGGCCTCGCGATCATTTTTTGGGTGCTGACCCGCGCCTCGCATCGGATACCCCTGCGTTCGGTTTTTGCCGTGACCTCGCTGATGCTCTATGCGCTCGCGGTCATATTCATCGGGCAAGGAGTCGCAAGTTGGCAAGAGGCGGGCATGGTCGGAGCCACGTTCATCGAGCACTTTCCACAGATTCCCGCACTGGGAATCTACCCGACGGTGCAATCGATCGCAGCGCAGGCGATTCTGGTCGTGGTCGCGATGCTGTCCTATTTACTGCCGCGTGGCGGAGCGGAGATCTCCGTTGTGCATGGCGCCGTCAAGGTTGAGCCGCAGCCGGCGCCGTCGGTGACGCGTCCGACCTGATCTGCGCGTTCGGTTCATCGTCACCATATAAGACTTCCTCGACAGTGGTCGTTAGATGCTCGGCCTCGCCCAGCGCGTGTACTCCCATATTCATGCAATCCTGAACGCGCGGATCACCCGCCGGCGCATCCTGGCGCACGTTGCGCAAGATGTCGCGCAAGTCGTTGCTGCGCTCGAGCAGCCGCGCCAGTTGCGTCGCCACCATCGGCGCCGAGCCGCCCTCGCCCACCGACAAATCGAGCGCGAAAGCCTGCGCGTGCTCGGCGCCGGCCAGCCTGCCGAGCGCGGACCTGATTGACTCGCAGGCTTGCTCGGCTCCGAGCCGCCGATTTGTGGGCGCACTTGCGCAGCACGGATCGGCACGGGAACCGGATGGCAGCCAAATGATAATGGCAAAGAAAAGCGCAGCGCCGAGCCGGAATACGATCACCGCGCGCGGCGCCAGCGGGGGAACCATTGGCGCCCACCGCGCGCGCTCAGGCGATTGCCGGTAGGCCGCGGCGCCTACGCGGCGTCGGCCGAATATCCGAGCACGCCCAGGAAGGCTCCCTTCTCGCCGGACGGCATGATGTAAATTCCGTCCCATCCGCATACCTCTTCGCACAAAAGGCAGCCGACACAGGTCTTTTCGTTGACCTGCACCCGGCCGAGATAGTTGGCGGTGTTTTCGGGCGAAGGCGTGATGCACTCGAAGGGGCACACGTCGATACATACGCCGCAGCCGTTGCAGTTGTCGGGATGCACGACGGCGACCGGACGCTCCGCGCGCTTGAGCACGTGGGTCATCGCGCCCTTGTTGTTCATAATCGCGTCGTCGGGGCAGATAACTCCGCACGCGGCGCAATCGATGCACAGCGCGGGCTCGATAAAATAGACTCGCTTGGATTCGCCGGAGATCGCACCGGTCGGGCAACGTTTCTCGCACGCGCTGCATCCGGTGCAATTCTCCGCGACGATCGTAAACGGCATTTGAGATTTCCTTTCGCGCCGAGAAGGCTACTTGCGCATCTCTTCGATAATCCGCTCGCGATGGCCGTGCTCGATAAGCTGATCGTTGCGCCGCGCCTGCTTGAGCGCCATCCAGGTAAAGAACAAAACCAGCAGCATCATCCCCATGATCGGGATGTTGTCGGGCTTGGTTAGGATCTCCAAAAACTGCTGCAGACCGGAAATCTGTTCCATCGCGTCTCCCTGAAGCGGCCGGAACCCTTGCGCATCGAGTTCCCGCCCCGATTATAATTCCGCTGCCGGTGGATCGGCAGTACTCATTTGCATGTAGCAACAGGATTAGAGGAAGTCAATGTAACTCCCACGGATTCGCTAATGAATGCGCGCCCGTACGCCCGCTTCGCACGCCGTCGCGCCGCGCGCGCGTTTGGGCCGCGCCGCCGCGTCGGCACGAACCGCGACGGCTATGGTTCGGGGTGCTGAAGTTATGTTTTAATGCCCCCGATGGCGAACGACGCTCAAGCTTCCGCATACGCCAGCGCTTCCGCACGCAGCCCCTTAAAGCTCGTCTGGGGCGCCTTTGCGACGCTCTTGAGCGTCGTCTATACGGCGATTCTCGCACCTATGGCCGCGCTATGCGGGATGCTTGGCTACCCGGCGCCGGTCACGCAGATTGCCCGGCTCTGGGGATGGCTCATCATCAGAACCTGCGGCATCCGCGTCGAAATCGAGGGATTTGAAAATCTTGCCAACCTGCGCACCTATATCCTGGTCAGCAACCATCAGAGCTTCTTCGATATCTTCGCCATCGCCGCCTTTATGCCGGGCGCGATCCGGTTCGTCGCCAAAAAAGAGCTGCGCAAAATTCCGGTGCTAGGCTACGCGATGAACAAATCCTGTTACATCATGATCGATCGGCAGGCAGGCGGAAAGGAAATCCGCCGCGCGATCGAGGTCACGCGGATGGGCTACAGCATCTGCATTTTCGCCGAGGGTCATCGCTTCAACGATAATCGCCTGCATGAGTTCGAAGACGGGGCCGCGTGGCTCGCGATCCTCGCCAAACAGCCCGTGGTGCCGATGGCGATCAGCGGATCGGGGCGGTTTTTTCCGCGCCGCGCGAAGATCGTCGTGCCGGGCGGAACGATGCGCATGCGGATTGGCCAGCCGATCGCGACCGCGGGG
>DATKSQ010000128.1:0-5849 GCA_035531615.1 Binataceae bacterium (SeqCode) | reverse complement strand
GAGGGCGACGCCTCGATGGAAGAAGTCGTCGGCCGGCTGCTCACCGAAAAAAAACTCAAGCTCGCGATCGCGGAATCGTGCACCGGCGGACTCATCGGCCATCGCCTGACCAATATCCCCGGCAGCTCGAATTATCTGCTCGCCGATCTGGTGACCTACTCGAACGACGCGAAGGCGAGCATCCTGGGCGTGCATCCCGCGACGCTCGAAAAGTTCGGCGCGGTCAGCGAAGAGTGCGTGCGCGAGATGGCGGCCGGAGCGCGCAAGCGCCTCGGCGCTGATCTCGCGATCGCGACTTCCGGAATCGCCGGCCCCGACGGCGGCACCGCCGACAAGCCGGTCGGCACGGTCTGCATCGCGCTTGATTCCGACGGCGTGACGGCCTCGCGCCGTTACCAGATGCGCGGCACGCGCGATTGGGTGAAGCTGCTCACCTCGCAGGTCGCGCTCGACTGGCTGCGCCGCTTCGCGCTCGGCCTCGAGATCGGCGAATCCGCCCTGTTCCGCCGCTGAGCGCCCGCGCGGGATCTCACCGGATACGCGCGTCTCGAATGCGGCGCGCCGGATGCTATAATCCTCAGGGGTTGAAGCGATGCGCACCAAGACAAAATACAGAGTGGTGCTTAATCGCGATGAAGACGGAGTCTTCGTCGTCGAGGTACCCGCACTGCCCGGCTGCATATCGCAGGGAGCCACCCGGCAAGAGGCCGTCCGCAACATCAGCGCGGCAATCGCCGGCTACCTCGAAAGCCTGAAGCAGCATGGCGATCCCATCCCCGCGCCTATCGGCGAACTCCGTTCGCTCTTTTGAATCGCATCGCGGGTCAGGAATCCGCGCGTGGCGAGCGGGCGATGCCGTTGGTGGCCGCCGCGGCGTCGGCGGCCTGGGTGAAGATTTCCAGCGGCGCCAGCGGCGGACGGCGCTTGAGCTTGAGTTCGGCAAGCTCGGCCTGGGCCTTGGTCTCGGCGGTGCGGCGGCGAATCTCCTCGAGTTTGGCGTCGAGTCCCGAGTCGCCCATCTCGCGATTCACCCCGGCTTGCGCGAGCGTGCGCGCGATCGACTCGCGCACTTCCTCGAGCGCGCGGAGGTCGTCGTCATACGACAGGCTTTCGAGCGCCGCCTGAATCCGCACGCGCGCCTGCGCGTTCTTGAGCCGCGCGAGCATCCGGACTTTTTCGATCTTGAGTTTTTCGATCTCACCCTTGAACGAGACCAGATTTTTCTTGGCGTCTTCGGCCTCTCGGGTAAGGTCGGCGAGTTCCTCGCGCAGGCGCGCGCAATCGGCTTCGAGGGTGTGTTTGCGCCCGATTAGGATGAGCGCGCAATTATCCTCGTTCATGTCGGCGGCCTGCCCGGCCTCTTCGTCCACTTCCTTAAGTTCGGCGCTCTTCGCGCCGAGTTCGCGCTCGAGTTTGTTGCGCATGTAGATCACGCCGGCAGCGGCGTTCTTGAGCTGATGATAGCGGCGCAGGCGATCGGTTATCGCGGCTTCATAGACCGCTTCGGGATCTTTCGCCTCGCGCACCTTGAGCCAGCGGCTGAACTTGCCGCCGATCAGACTGAACAATCTGGATAGAATCACGACGCTTCTCCTTTATGGCGGATGCGCCGCTCGGGCGCCCGGCCTGATACGTCAAACCTCACAGCCAGCGGCGCACGCGCCCCTGGTATTCGCGATACTGCTCGCCGAACCGCTCGAGCATCGTATGTTCCTCACGCGGAATTACGATCGTGTCGATCGCCGCGTAGAACACCGCCGGAGCGAGCAACATTACTATCGAGTCGAACAACACCGCGCATCCGAGCAGCGCGAGCGCCACCCCCAGGTACATCGGATTGCGGGTGAAAGTGTACGGCGCCGCGGCGACAAACTCGCTCGGTTCGCCATAAGGATTCTTGGTCGTGCCGCGGGCCGTGAAAGTCGCCGCGGCGAAAGCCGAAAGCCCGATCCCGCCCGCGATCATCAGCACGCCGAGGACATGATGCCATCCCGTGTCGCGCGCCTCGGGCAGAATGAAGTGCAGGATCAGTCCGGCCGCGAGCAGCCCGGCGGCCAGGATCGGCGGATGAATTTTGAGGTTGCGTACGGGGCTCGATGACTCGGAGGTCGCGTTCATGATTTTTCTCCGGCGCGATTGTGCGCGCGCCTTAGTTGCCTTCGTCCTTGGCGCCTGCGCCGGCGTCCGCCGGGGTGATGCCCAGTTCGCGCATCTTCTGCTGAAAGCTCTGGCGGTACATCCCGGTTCGCTCGGCGGCGCGCGAGATGTTCCCGCCGGTGGCGCGCAACGCGTTCAAAATGAAATCGCGCTCCCAATCGCCGACGAATTTTTCCTTCGCCTCGCGAAACGTCATGCCCGCCGCGGCGGCGTCGCCCGGCGCGGCCGCGTGAATCGTCGAATGATTCGCAACCGTAGCCGGCGCGGCGGCGGGCTCCGGAATTTCCGGCTCCGCGCCGGCCAGCAATTCCGCGGCCGTGATCTCTTCTCCCGCCGCCAGGATAACCGCCTGATCGATCGCCGCCTTGAGCGAGCGCGCATTGCCGCGCCACGGATTGGCGATACACGCGCGCATCGCCTCGGGCCCCAGCCGCTTCTCGGGCTTGCCGTAGCGCAGGCTCGCCTCGCGGATGAAGTGCTGCGCCATCAGCGCAATATCTTCGCGGCGCTCGCGCAGCGGCGGCAGGCGCATCTCGACCACCTTGATGCGGTAGTAAAGATCCTCGCGGAAGCGTCCTTGCGCGACCATCGCTTCGAGGTCCTGGTTGGTCGCCGCGATAATTCTTACATCGACGGCGAGCGGCTGATTTCCGCCGATCCGCTCGAACTGCTTCTCCTGGAGCACGCGCAGCAGCTTGGCCTGGGTTTCGAGTCCCATGTCACCGATCTCGTCGAGGAACAGCGTCCCGCCGTCGGCGGCCTCGAACTTGCCTTCGCGGCGCGCGACCGCGCCGGTAAACGCGCCCTTTTCATGGCCGAAGAGATCGCTCTCGACCAGCTCGCGCGAGAACGCCGCGCAGTTGACCGCGATAAACGCGCCGCGCGCACGCGGGCTGCGAAAATGAATCGCGCGCGCCACCAGCTCCTTGCCGGTTCCCGAGTCGCCGCGGACGAGCACAGTCACGTCGGTCGGCGCGACCTTTTCGATCGTCTCGAACACGCGCACCATCGCGCGCGAGCGGCCGATCATGTTCTCGAAGATTCCCGTTTCGAGCCGCACCTGTTCGAGAAGTTGGCTGTGCGCGCGCTTGAGAAGCTGCGTCTCCATCACCTTGCGGACCTTGAGCCGCAACTCGTCGTTGTCGAACGGCTTGGGCAGGTAATCCTCGGCGCCGGCCTTCATCACCTCGACGGCGATCCGCTGATTTCCGTACGCCGTGATCATCAGGACCGCGCACTGCGGATCGAGTTCGCGAACTTTCTTCAGTAGCTCGAGCCCGCTCATCCCCTTCATCGAGAGGTCGGTGATGATGACGTGAAACAGCCCCGCCTTGACGCGCTCGAGGGCCTCCTCGCCGGATTCCGCCGTCTCGACCTCGTAGCCTTCTTTCGAGAACAGGCCTTTGAGCGCGATTACGATCCCGCGCTCATCGTCAACCACCAGCAGCCTGCCTTTCATCGCTGGCCTCGCGCCGAAACGTCGCCTGCCGCCGCAGCCATCGCGATCGGCGCGTCCGCTGAGACTGGCGTGCCCCGGACCGCTTCGGGCGCCGATGCGCCATCGGCGCTTTGCCCGCGCATCGCGTCGGCCAGCGGAATCGACAGCGCGAACTCGGTGCCCGCGCCGGCGGTGCTGTCCACCTCGATCACGCCGCGATGCGCGTCGATTACTTTCTTCGCCACGCCCAGTCCGAGTCCGGTTCCGGTTTCCTTGGAGGTATAGAAGGGATTAAAAATCTTGCCCAGCTTGTCGGCCGCGATTCCGCATCCGTTGTCGCGGACCCGCACAGTCGCCATCCCCGCGCGCCCGCGCCCGATGGCGACTTCGATACGGCGCTCGGAGGCGACGCCATTCATCGCGTCGATCGAGTTGTCGATGATGTTCGAGAAGACCTGCCGGAGCTTGTCGGCGTCGGCGCGGACCGTTGGTCCGCCAAGATAGTTGCGCGACACCGCGACCTGGCTCGCTTCGAGCTTCGCGCGCATTTGGGTGAGCGCGCCATCGAGCACCGTCGCCAGGTTGACGCTCTCGAAGTTATAATCTTCCTCTTTGGCGTACTTGAGCAGATGCGACACGCTGCGCTCGACGCGCGCCAGCTCGTCGAGGGCGACCTTGGCGTACTCGACGTTTTCGTGCGAGGTCGGATCCTCGCCCATTTGCTGAACCAGGCTCTTGGCCGCCGCGATCGGATTGCGGATCTCGTGTGCGAAAGTCGCCGTCAGCTCGTCGAGCGAGGCCTGCTTCTCGACGCTGAGCGCTTCCTTTTCCTTGGTGACCTCGCGCTGGACCTCGCGGGCGATCGCGGGCTCGAAGACGCGCTCGTGAATCCATCGCCATCCGAACACCGCGGCGTAATGGCTCGCCAGGCCAAAGCCCCATCCCGCCGCCGGGAACAGCCACCACTGAAAGCCCGGCGAGGTGAGCAGGTTGATGAAAAACAAAAAGCCCATCACGACGCCGTACCACATCAAGTGGACATAGAAGCCGGCCTCGGCGGCGGCGCGCCTGCGGGCGCGTTCGTAGGCTTGGCGCTCGGCGTCGGTCTTGAATTGCGGCTGAGGCGCGGCGCGGGCGGGATCGATCGCGTCGGCCGGGACGCCATACTTGCGCGTCTGACGGTCGAACTTGCGGCGCAAGCGATCCTCGAAGCGGCGCGCCTTGGCTTCGAGCTTCTCGGAAATTTTCTGCTCGAAGCCGCGTGCGTAGCCCTCAGCCTTTCCCGCGTTCTCTTTCCAGTAATCGGGATCGGCATATTTGCCGTAGCCGCCCACGTGACCGAAGCAGGGATTGCCGCGGGAGAACATGCGGCGCTGGCGGCGGCTCTTTATGACCGCGAAGATGATTATCGCTATGATGATCAGGCCGAACATCGTTGAGCCTCGTGAACTACCGGCGGTTACCAGTGACCTATCGAACCTGCGCTCGCAAGCGCAATCGGCGTCCCGGCTTGCCTCGAACCAATAGAGAGCAAGCGTGATGCCGACGCGAGTGCGGAAAAAATGGCTTGATATCGCACCAGTCGCCAGCGCCGCGATTGCCAAGTGCAGTCATATTGCTGCATCAATGATATTGCACCTGCGACCGTTCCGAATGAATCGGCAGGGTGTAAATTTCGGCCGGTTTTCGCTAGCGTACGGCGATAGGACCATCGGATCGCCGCAATGGCTGCCGGGCAAGCTACTGGCCGACGCAAATCGGGGAGTCTCAAAAAGTGTTTGAAATCTTAGGCAGCCTGCTCGCTCTTGCAATTGGAGCAGGCTTTGTCGGCGCCCTGTCGGGCCTCGGGGGCGGAGTCTTCATCGTTCCCGCGCTGGTGGTTGGCGCGCATATGCCGATGACCGTCGCGATCGGCGCGAGCCTCATTTCCGTGGTCGCGACCAGCGCGGGCGCCAGTGTCGCCTTCGTGCGCGACGGATGGACCAACCTGAAAGTCGCGATGGTGCTCGAGTGCGCGACGGTCACCGGCGCCGTGACGGGTGCATACCTGGCCGGCGTCATCCCGACCGTGATCCTCGAGCTGCTGTTCGCCCTGATGATGCTCCAGTCGGCGTACTTCAGCCTGCGCAAACAGGGCGATGATATAATCGAGCACGGCGATCCGCTCGCCAAACGCCTGGACCTGGTCGGCGAGGTTCCCAACGAGACCGGCGAGGCGACCATCCATTACGAAATCGTCAACGTGGGCGGCGGC
>DATKSQ010000127.1:0-4534 GCA_035531615.1 Binataceae bacterium (SeqCode) | reverse complement strand
GTCAAAGGAATCAACCTCGACCTCGCCGCCGAAATCCGCCGCCACCTCGACGCGATGGCCTCAATAATCGACCGCGCCATGCAGGAAGAAGCTCGCGACGACGCGGTCGCGGACCCGAGCAGCGAGACGCCCACCGCCGAGCGCGGCGTATCTTGATCGAGACAGCGGCTTGCGCGGCGGCATTCAGTTCGCGGCCACGCTCAGCTAAAGTAACGGATCGAAGGGGAGCAGCGCATCGCGCGCGCGACTGACTACACTTGGATCCACTCGAAACTTATCTCACCAAGCTGCGCGATACTCACTCGACCGGCGCGGCCACGCCGGAGACCGCGTACTATGCGGCCCTCGATACGTTGTTCAATACGGTCGGCCACACCCTGAAGCCTCGAGTCACATGCTTCATGGGACTCAAGCAGCAGGGCGCGGGGCTACCCGACGGAGGCCTGTTCACCGTCGATCAATTGCGCAACTCCGGTGGCGATGCGCCGATTTCAACGATTCCCGCGCGCGGCGCTATCGAAGTGAAACCCGCCGCGGCGAGCCTCAAGGCGACAGTGAATTCCGATCAGGTCCGCGGCTATCTGCGACGCTACCAGCAGGTGCTCGTCACCAACCTGCGCGAGTTCGTACTCGTGACGCGGGGCGAAGACGGCGGGCCGCAAAAGCTCGAGGACTACCGGCTTGGCGGCGGCAGCGCGGAAGAATTCTGGGACAACGTCGTGGCTCATCCGCGCACGGCTGCGAATCTCGATGACGGCGGTTTCGCGGAATTCATCCGCCGCGTGATACTGCGTCCCGCTCCACTCGCCGCGCCGAAAGACGTCGCGTGGTTTCTTGCTTCGTATGCCCGCGAGGCGTTGCGCCGGATCGGCAAGCGCGAGCTTCCCGCACTTTCCGCGATGCGCGAGGCGTTGGAACAGGCACTCGGCATCAAGTTCGAGGGCGAAAAGGGCGAGCACTTTTTCCGCTCGACGTTGGTCCAGACGCTCTTCTACGGCGTGTTCGCCGCGTGGGTGCTATGGCGCCGCGAGCGCGGGCCATCCGCCAGACGTGAGCCTTTCAATTGGCGGCTTTCAGAGTACTCGCTGCGCGTGCCGATCGTCGCCGCGCTGTTTCATCAGGTGTCGTCGGTGAGCCAGCTCGAAGAGCTGCGCATCGTCGAGCCGCTGGATTGGGCCGGCAACGTGCTCAATCGAGTCGAGGCCGGCCCGTTCTTCGAGGCCTTCGAGCAGCATCATGCGGTCCAGTATTTCTACGAGCCGTTCCTGCAAGCCTACGATCCGGAACTCCGCAAGCAGCTTGGCGTCTGGTACACGCCGCCCGAGATCGTGACCTACATGGTCGAGCGCGTCGATTCGGTGCTGCGCTCGGAACTCGGACTGGCGGACGGACTGGCGGACGAGAGCGTGATCGTGCTCGACCCGTGCTGCGGCACCGGCAGTTATATTGTCGAAGTGCTGCGCCGGATTCACGACACGATGAAGGAAAAGGGCGCCGACGCGCTTACCGCCAATCGCGTGAAGACGGCGGCTACGAATCGCGTGTTCGGCTTCGAGATAATGCCGGCGCCGTTCGTGATCGCGCATCTGCAGATCGGGCTTGCGCTGCGCAATGCGGGCGCTCCGCTGTCCGACACGGCAAAGGAGCGCGCCGGAGTTTACCTGACCAACGCTCTCACCGGGTGGGAACCGCCCCAAGGACCCAAGCAACACATCCTCGCGCTGCCGGAACTCGAGGTCGAGCGGGACGCGGCCGACGACGTTAAGCGCGCAAAGCCCGTCCTCGTGATTCTCGGCAATCCGCCTTACAACGGATTCGCAGGGCTTGCCGTCGCCGAGGAACGCGATCTCACCTTGGCCTATAGGACGACGAAGCGGGCCGCCAAACCGCAGGGCCAAGGTCTGAACGACCTGTACGTGCGATTCTATCGAACGGCCGAAAGAAAGATCGTCGAAGGCACCAGGGCGGGAGTGGTTTGCCTGATCTCGAATTACTCGTGGCTCGACGGTCTTTCGTTCACCGGAATGCGCGAGCGATACCTCGATGCGTTTGATTCGATCCGAATCGATTGCCTGAACGGCGACAAGTACAAGACCGGCAAGCTAACCCCCGAAGGGAAACCCGATCCGAGCATTTTCTCGGCGGAATGGAACCGCGAGGGGATTCAGGTGGGAACGGCGATCGCGCTGCTCGCGCGACGGCGCGAACACAAGCCTGCCGAGCGCGTTTGGTTCAGAAGTCTTTGGGGAGCTGACAAGCGCAATGCTCTGTTGGCGAGCGCCCGCCAGCCGACCGACGAGCAATACGAGACTCTGAGCCCACCGCTGGAGTTGGGATTTTCGTTTTTGCCCGGAACCGCGGCGCCGAACTATCTCAACTGGCCGCTGCTGCCGGAGCTGTTCCCGGTTTCATTTCCGGGTGTGAAAACCAGCCGCGACGATTTTGTTATTGACATCGACCGCGGTCGACTCGAAACAAGAATTCGCCAATATTTAGATCCCGATACGGAAGATTCGGAAATCCGTGCGACTATGGCGAGTGTGATGATCAGCACGCCCGGATTCGATGCACGAAGGACGCGCCGTTCGCTTGTTCAGCGGGGTTTCGGGTCCGAGAATATCATTCGGTATTGTTACCGTCCCTTCGATCACCGCTGGATATATTGGGAGACTGCTGAGCGATTACTGGATCGGCCGCGCGTCGAGTTTGGCTCTCAAATTTTTGAAGGAAATTTCTATATTGAAGCACGGCAGCGGCAGCCTATGGAGAAATTCGACCGTGGTTTCGTCGTGAAATCATTGGCGGATAATTTTGGTAACGGCCTCTCGAGCTTCTTCCCCGTGCTATTGGTAGCCGTCACGCATAGGGACGCGCTTTTTTCGAGCAAACAGAAAAGCGAAGCAAGACCCAACCTATCGCCCGCCGCCCAATCATTCCTAGCCTCAATACGTGTGAAACCCGGAATGCTTTTCTACCATTCGGTCGCGATTATGCATGCGCCGAATTACCGGGTCGAAAATGCGGCGACGCTCCGTCAAGATTGGCCGAGGATTCCGCTGCCTAACTCGGGCGAACTCCTTACCGCGTCCGCTGACCTCGGGCGCAAGATCGCGGCGCTACTCGATACCGAAAATCAGGTGGATACCGTTACTGCCGGGAAACTCCGGCCCGAGCTCGCTGCTATCGCCCCCATCGCGAGCGCCAGCAGCGCAAACCTCGATCCCGCGAAGGGGCACCTTGCACTCACCGCCGGATGGGGTCATGCGGGCAAAGGCGGAGTCGTGATGCCTGCGCGCGGGCAGATTCTCAAGCGCGATTACACGCAGGCCGAGCGCGACGCGATCGCCGCTGGCGCTGGGGCGCTCGGACTCTCGGCGGACGATGCAACGAACCTGCTCGGCGCGCATACCTGTGACATTTATCTGAACGACATCGCGTACTGGCGCAATGTTCCGGCGCGCGTGTGGGAATACACGATCGGCGGATACCAGGTGATCAAGAAATGGCTCAGCTACCGCGAGCGCGAACTGCTCCATCGCGATTTGACGCCGGACGAAGTCGCGGAGGTTACCGCGATGGCGCGGCGGATCGCGGCGATCGTGCTGATGGCTCCGGCGCTCGACGCGAATTATCAGGCCATCAAGGCGAATACCTACGCTTGGCCCGCGGCCGAAACGGTTCGGGCTTAGGACGACGGCCTATCGTAAGGACATCCCGCTCCTTCGATCGCGCCGTCGCCGCCGCGCGCGTATTTCTGATCCTCTCCCGCTCGGGAGAGGTCGCGCCGCAAGCGCGGGTGAGGGACCGCGCTCGCGGCGCGGATGTCTGATGCGCCGCGCGGCTAAGAATCCTAAGATCGACCTAACCCCTACCCCTTCCCGCACGGGAAGGGGAACTGCGGGCGTGGCGTGAGCGATTGGCCGGAACCACCTCGCGGGCGAGGCCATCCGGAATCTCACTCTGGCCGTCCCTCACTCGCGCGTCACGGCGATTGCAAAAAAGCGCAATCCCCGCGCCGCGTTCCCTCTCCCAATCTCGATTGGGAGAGGGACGATCAAAAATCGCGCGCCAGGGGCGGCTACTCCGATCGGCGCCAGCGCCGCTGCGCGGATGGGATTGCGCGGCGCTGGAATCTTCGCGCGGTTCCTATATGATTAGCGGCGGCGAATCATTAACCGCGGGCCGATTAGCGGGGCTGTTACGCGTCGGCCGCAAATCAAGTCTTCGATAGCGGATTATCGAAAGCAAATTTCCACAAGGACGAGTATCAAGCGACATGGCTTACAAGTACATCAAGGTTCCCGCCGACGGGCAGAAAATCACCCTCGGTAAAGATCTCACCCTGAACGTTCCCGATCATCCGATCCTCCCGTTTATCGAAGGCGACGGTACCGGCCCCGACATCTGGCGCGCGTCGCAATACGTCTTCGACAACGCGGTCGCCAAAGTCTATGGCGGCAAACGCAAGATCGCGTGGATGGAAGTGTACGCGGGCGAGAAGCCGTTCAAGGAGCAGAACACCTGGCTTCCCGAC
>DATKSQ010000126.1:0-37829 GCA_035531615.1 Binataceae bacterium (SeqCode) | reverse complement strand
GCCTCTCCCGCATCGCCTCTGCTGCCCAGCCGGCCGACGAGCCGTCGGCCGCCACTGTCAAAAGGAAGCAATATGCCAGTGGGGGCGGACGGCTCGTCCGCCCGCCCTCGCGAGCAATCACGATTCCTTCGCGATGGTGCTTCTCAATCCTGTTTCTTAGGAGGGCGGGCGTCTCGCCCGCCGTCGATGGCGGGCGAGACGCCCGCCCCCAATGAGTTTAGTGGTCCAAGAAGCTTAGTGGTCACCATCAAGACGCCAGACGCGCCGGGCCGGAAAAGCGAAACGCCGGCGGCGACGGACCTTTCCTCCCGCCGCGGATCGCGCTCGCGCGAGCCCGGGATGCGGTGCGCTCTCCGGTTGACGGCGGCGCCGCGCGCCTTAAGACTGCACAGGTTATGGCGTCGCGCTCCCGATGGCTTCGAATCGCGATGACGGCAATCGTCGCCGCGATTCTCTATCTCCCCGGACTCGGGCGCCCCGCGCTATGGGAGCCCGACGAGGGCCGCTACGCCGAAATCGCGCGCGAGATGGCGCTGTCCGGCGACCTGGTCACGCCGCGCAACGATTACGTCCGCTATTTCGAAAAACCGCCACTGGTCTATTGGACCGCGGCCGCCGCAATCCGAATCTTCGGGACCACCGAGTTCGCCGTGCGTCTGCCGGCCGCGCTGTTCACCGCCGGACAAGCCGCGATCGTCTGCGCGATCGGCGAGGTGATGTTCGGCGCCGCCGCCGGATTGCTGGGTGCGCTGGCGCTGGCGCTCTCGCCGCTGGTGTTCGCCTTCGCACGGTTCGCCACGCTCGATCCCGCGCTCGCGTTTTTTCTCAGCGCCGCGATGGGCGCGTTTCTGGCCGCCAGCCGCGCGCCCGATTTCGGCGCCGGCGCCGGACGGCGCTGGATGCTCGCGTCGGCGGCGATGCTGGCGCTCGGCACTCTCGTCAAAGGCCCCGTCGCGCTGGTGCTGGGCGGCGCGATCGCGCTGGTGTGGATGCTCGCCGAGCGGCGCACGCGCGAGCTTGCGCGAATGCCGCTGGTCTCGTGCGCAATTGTATATCTGGCAATCGTGATGCCCTGGTTCGTCATCGCCGAGCATCGCAACCCCGGCTTTCTGGAATTCTTTTTCGTGCACGAGCATCTCGAGCGCTACATGGTTTCGCAGGAGCACGGATGGGGTCCGTGGTTTTTCATTCCGATCGTGATCGGCGGCGCATGGCCGTGGATTTTTTTCGCACCACTGGGATGGCTCGAGATGCGCCGCACGCCCGAAGCCGGGCGCGCTTCGATTTTTTCATCGCGCAATTTTCTCGCCGCCTGGTTCGCGGTGATCCTGATCTTCTTTTCGATTCCGCGCTCGAAGCTCGGCTCGTATATCCTGCCCGCGATGCCGCCGCTCGCGATCCTGGCCGGTTACGGCCTGGGCCGCCTGCGCGATCTCCCGCGCAAACGGTGGCTCGCGTGGATGCGCACGTTCGCCGGCGTCAACTCTCTGGCCGCAGCGGCAGCTTGCGTGGGACTCTATTTTGCCGCGCGTCGATTGCCGCCCGGTGTCGCCCTTGACGGTGCGCTGCTCGCCGCCGCGATCGCCGCCGGAGCGATTGCGGCCTGGCTCCTCGCGGGCAATCCAATGCGCTCCGCGTACGCGATCGCCGCGATCGCAATCGCGATGATCCTGACCGCCGGGATCGCCGAGCGCGCGCGCGCCGACGCCGCCGCGGCCGTCAGCTACCGGGAACTCGCGCGCGGGATTGCGCCGTACCTCGGACCCGGATGCATCCTCGGCTCTTACCATCATTACGTGCAGGCGCTGCCGTTCTATACCGCGACCCGCGAAATGCCGATCGAATACTGGGGCGAGCTGGCCGAGTTCGCGGAGCCCGACCGCGCGCACGAGGAATTTATCGGCTCTGCCGCGCGAATGGCCCAAATGTGGTCGACGTCGCGATGCTTCGTGATAATCGCCAATCGCCATGACCTCGCCGCCGTTTTGAAAGCCTTGCCCTCGAATCCAAAAGCCACCGTGATCGCCTGCGAAGGCAAGAAGCTCGCCCTGTTCAACGGCCCCGCGCCCCGTTCCAGTCCCTCTCCCTGTTCTAATCCCTCTCCCTGTAAGGGAGAGGTTAGGTGAGGGTCATTGTTCAGCGCGGCGCGAAGCGCCGTGCGACTAAAAGGGCCGCCACGACCGTCAACTAACCACGCGCCCGATGACACCAGCCATGCTGATCGAGAAACCAGGCGGATCTCCGGCACTTGGAATCTCCCCCGGCGGTCTGTAGTTAATTGGCTGGCAAATGACGATGAAGCATCCGCTGATCCTCCTGACGGCCGCCACCCTCGCCGCGGCGATCGCGTCGTGCGCGCCGGTCGCGCAAGATCAGGCTCAATCAGCGTACGCGCACGGCCGCTACGACGAAGCCGCCTACGATATCCAGGCCGCGCTCGCGCACGATCCCGATAATCCAACCCTGATGCAGCTCGCCGCGCAAATCTTCACCCAGCGCGGGGTCAAGGAATTTCAGGCCGGACAGATGATCTCCGCAGGCGAGGATTTCCAGCGCGCGATCAATTATCAGCCGACCTACGCGATGGCGTACGACTACATGGGGATGCTCTCGTTTCAGCAGCATAACTGGCAAGACGCGATCAAGTACGGCAGCGCGGGTGCGGGCTACGCCGGAAAGCCGGAACCCGATTACGTAAAGTCCGCGCGCCGCAATCTCCTAAAAGTGCAGTCCGGCGGTTTCGCGCCATACGTGGGCGCACGCCGAACTCGGGGCAACTGACCGGCGCCGGCGAAACGCGCAGCCAACTGGATCTAATCGCAGGTGAACGGTGGCTGACGAGAAATCTCAATCCTCTTCCAAGCCGTCGGCCGCGGGCGCCGCCGCGCGCGCTCCCGAGCCGAGCCTCGGCCAATTTCTCACCGAGGCGCGCAAGGCACGCGGCTTCACTCCCGAACAGGTCGTCACGGCGACCGGAATTCCGGCCCATTACGTTCGCGCGATCGAAACCGACGATTACGCGATGGTCGCTGACGAGCTGTATCTGCTTCCGTTCCTGCGCCGCTACTCGTCGTTCATCGGCCTCGATCCGGAAGACGTCGCCTCGCGCTTCGTGCGCGACGTCCAGCGCGCCGAGAACAACTCTTCGGCCCGGATCGCCGAGCCAATCTCGATGGTGACGAGCACGCGCGAGCGCAAGCCCCCGCGCGGACGCTCGCTGGCGACAGGATTGCTGGTGGCCGCGATTGCGATCCTTGCCGCCGCGCTTTATCTGCGCCGCGACTCGCTGCTGGGGGGAGTCCACGCCCTGATGGGCGGCGCGACCGCCTCGCAGGTCGCATCTCCGGCGGCGTCCGCATCCGACGCCGGCGCGGCGCCCGCTCCCGAGCCGCAGTCATCGCAAGCGCCCTTCAATACTGTCATCACGCCCGAATCTCCCGCCGCGCCGCCGCCGTCGCCGGTGCCCTCCAACTCCGGCAATTAGGTGAATTAGCCCCGGGAAATCCCGGATCAAGCACTTCAGGCGGTTATGCAAAGATCGCTGTTGGAACGGGAATTGCGTGTAAAATGCGTCCAGGTCTCTCTTTGAATCTATCAGGGTGCCGACAGTGATCGCACGATGAGTGAAGATAACATTGAGAATGAGAATCAGCTTTTCCGCGCGCGGATTCATAGCATCGACGCGATTGTTGCCTCCGGGGCGGCGATCGAGCGGCTCGCGCTCGCTCACGGGATCGAGCCGCTTGCGGCGAGCCGGTTCCGTTTTACGGTTGAGGAGCTATGCACCGAACGGATTGTGTCCGGGTTTGCACCAGGCGAGCCGCCCGAGGCTCATATCAGCCTGGAGCTCAGACCGGGAGAACTGGCTGCCGTCATTCGCGACTCGGGCAGCCCTGTTGATCCGGTCGCCGTGGCGGCCGGGGCCAAGGGTTGGCTCGCTCAACTGACCGGGCGCGGCTTCGCCGACGCCCTGCACGCTTCGTTCGAGGGCCGCGACGGTAATCGATGCGAGATTCTTAAGTCGATCGGCAAATCGGCGCAGGCTGTCAGTTCCGCCACGCCTGGCGTGGCAACCAAGGCCGAGATCGAAGCGGATACGGGGCCGCCCAGGGAGCACAACCTCGACGCCGCGAATTCGATCAAATATCGGAACATGGCGCCCGAGGACGCGCTCGAAGTCGCGCGATGCTTTTATCGGACGTATGGACTCACCGCGCCGATCGCGGACGAGGTGATTTACCATCCCGAGAAATGCGCGGCGCGGGTCACAGCGGGGCTGCATCTTGGAACCGTCGCGGTTCTCCCGGATGGACGGATCGTCGGGCATATCGCGGTCGAGCGCGAGCATCTTGGCGATCCGGTCGGGGTCAGCGGATACCTTGTGGTCGATCCGGAATTTCGCGGCCACGGAATTGCGGATCGGCTGAGCGACTCGAAGCCGGCCCTGGCGCGGGCCGCCGCGATGCGCGGGCTGCTTGGGATGGCGGTGACGGTGCATACGGCGAGTCAGAAGACCTCCCTTCGCGAAGGCGGGCGCGAAGTCGGCGTGCTGCTGGCGGCGCAGGAGGATCGAATAGTGATGCGCGCGATCGCGGCGGACGCGCCGCGCGAGCGGCACTCGATCATGCCATTTTTTACGCGGCTTGCGCCCGATATCGAGCGGCAGAGCTTTCCTCCGGAGTGCTACCGGGCGATTACGGAAGACATCTACCAAGCGTGCGGCCTGGTGCGCGCGATCGGCGAAGCCCCGCCGCTCGATCTCGGGAAACTACCCGAACGCACCGCGTTTGGAGTTTCGGTTCTCGAGGGAGCGCGGTTCGCCAAGATTCGGATTGCAGGTTACGGGCGTGATTTCCTGCGCGAAATTTTTCATATGGTCGAAGATCTGCATCGCCATCATGTGCGAGTCATACGACTCGAAATGCCGCTGTCCGATCCGCTGACCGCCCACTTCGCAAGCGCAAGCGAGCAGCTCGGATTCAGCTTCGCGGCGATTTTTCCGGCGATGGAATCAGGCGACCTGCTGTGCGTGCAATCGATCGATCGGATCGAAGTGGATCCGGCGGCGATTCATGTCGCTTCCAATCACGGATCGGCGGTGCTGGCGCAGGTGCTCGGCTCGCGCGAGCGTGTGCTCGCGTCGATCACGAGCCGGACGCTCGAAGGCGCGACGGCCGCGCTGACGGCCCGCCAGGCGCGAGCGTGAGCGGTGCGCGCCGAACGTGCGTTCTCGCGCGATAATAAGGATTGCGGTTAAATCCACGCCAGGCTCACGAAAAAGTCTCCATTTAGCCAGTGGCGGCGGACGGCTCGTCCGCCCGCGCGGAGCGCCGCCGTCCTTAACAATCTCAATCTCAATCTCAATCTTAATGCGAAATCGCTCAATGCAAAATCGAGTTCGCGATCTCCTCGCCGACCAGCTCCTTCGCCTTGTGTACATCGTCGCCCGGATGCACCACGGCGACCACCTTGAGCTCGCTCTGCGATCCTGAAACGGTCGCCCGCGCGATAATCGCGGTGTCGAAAATCTTGCTCGCCGGCAGGTTATTGTAGGTCTCCGGACCCGCGCTCATCGACTGATTCATCGCCTCGTAGTTGCGAAAGCTCTGCGTGTTCGGATCGTCCGGGGTCAGGTTCTGCCGCCGCGCCTCGTTCGCGAACGGATCCGGCACGCTGGCGCCCCCGTTTCCGATCGCTGGAACCTGCGCGCCCAGATCGCGCAGCATCCCCGCCACCGACGGGTCTCCCGGCGACACGTCCTGCAGCGAGACGCCCTCGGAGAGCACGCGAGTCGTGACCGTGACCGTCACCAGAATTGGCGCGCCCGCGCGCGGGTGCGCATTCAAGTCACCGCTGAGCACGTTCTGCACGGTGGGATCCGTGCAGATCGCCATCACTGCCGCGCCCGCCGGAATCTCGAGCCGCCCCAGGGTCTTCACGTCCGCCGCTTCGGCGTTCGAGCCCACCGCCGCGATCGCAATCACCATCATCGCGGCGCCCAGTGTCATGTTATTGATTCGCGTCATCCGCATCGCCGCCTTCGCCGCCGCCCTACCGGTACGCGCGCGCCGCCTCGATCGGCCAGATCGCAATCACCTCGTCGCCGCGCACCACGTAATACTCGCTGTGCAAATTGATGGTAGTGTCGTTGTGGCTCGGAATTATTTCCAGCTTCATCCCGGGCGCAAGCTCGCTCGCCCCGGCGGCCACCTGCCCATGCTCTTCGGACAAACGCTCGACCTTTACCGGCAGATCCTTTCCGCGTGGAGCGCCAAACTCATTGCTGAGCGCCTTCATTCCGGCGTCGATAATCACGCGCTCTCCGCGCCGCGCGATCACCGTCGTTAGAAGGCTCAGCGCCGGGCGCCCCAGATCCGGCCGGACGAACCGGTAGGCGCCGTCCATGAAAACGTACGAGCCCGCCTGCACCTCCGTCACGTCGGGCCACGCACCGGCGATATCATAAGTCCCCGTTCCTCCGGCGCTCACGATTTCGGGCGCCAGATCCGCGGCGCGCAGCGCCTCGACGTGGCGCGAAAGCGTCGCCAACGCCTCGCGCGCGGTCGCCTCACGCTGGCCGCGATCCGCGATCAGAACCGCGTGCCCCTCGTATCCCATAATACCGCGATAGTTGAGCGGCCCGCGCCGAATGCGCCGCGCGAGCGCGACCGTCTCTTCGGGAGTTTCGGCGCCGCAGCGATGCATCCCGGTATCGACCTCGATAATCACGTCCGCACCGCCACGCGCGCGCTGGGCGCCCGCTTCGAGTTCGCGCAGGTTGAACTCGCTTTCCACCGTCGCGATTATTTCGGCCTGACGCGCGATCGCGAAAAACCGATCGATCTTCCGCGTGCCCGCGATTTGGTTCGCCAGCAGAATCGGCCCGAGCCCGGCGCGCGCCAACACCTCTGCTTCGCCAAGCTTCGCCGCCGTGATCCCGACCGCGCCGGCCGCCAGTTGGCGGCGCGCAATCTCGGGCGTCTTGGGAGTCTTGAAGTGCGGGCGCAGCTTCTGCGGCCGTGTGCGAAAGTACTGCGCCATCGCGGCTATATTCGCCTCGGCTATTTCGAGGTCGAGGATCAACGCGGGCGTGTCGAGATCCCACTTGCGCATCGGACCTGATCCTATCATCCCGGCGCGCGCGCTCCGATCGAGCTCGCGCTACGGAAGTTTCTGCTCCAGGATTTCTTTGGCGCGCGCCTCACGCCACGCGGTCAGCCGCTTTGCCGTCGCGCGGTCCCCGAGCGCGATTATCTGCGCCGCGTATAGCCCAGCGTTGGCCGCCCCCGGTTTGCCGATCGCCATCGTCCCGACCGGCACCCCCTTGGGCATCTGCGCGATCGCCAGCAGCGCGTCGATTCCGTTTAGCGCCCAGCCCGGCATCGGCACCCCGATCACCGGCAAAATCGTTTTCGCCGCCAGCACTCCGGGCAGCGCCGCCGCTCCGCCCGCCGCGCCGATCAGCACCCGCAGGCCGCGCCCGGCCGCGCGCGCCGCATACTCCAGCGTCTGATCCGGGGTGCGATGCGCGGACAGCACCCGAACTTCATGTGGAACTTTAAGTTCAGTCATGACCTCGGCCGCCGCCGCCATGTACTCCCAATCGCTCTTGCTGCCCAGCACGACCCCGACCAGCGGCGATCCTTGCGATGCCATCGTGTCCGAAACCTCCTCGGTCCAGGTTCACTCTCGATGCAGCGAGGCTTGCCGCCCGCCACGCGCTTGTCAAGTCCGCCGCGCTGCGCCAATCTCGGCGCGGGCGTTGCCCCGGCGATAGGACAGCGCGCCGGATTGCGGCACAATGTCCGACCATGGCGACGCCGATCCCCGCTAATCGATGCGCCTTCAGCCTCGGCGAGGCCGCCGCCGCGCTGGGCGCCGTACTCCGCTCGCCCGATCCCGCCCGCCGCGCCACCAGCGTCAGCATCGATACCCGCACCCTCGCGCCCGGTGCGATCTTCGTCGCGCTGCGCGGCGTTGCCGACGGCCACGCGTTTCTGGCCCGTGCGGCCGAGCGCGGCGCCGCCGCCGCAATCGTCGAGCACGGCCGCGCGTTCGCGGGCCTCGACTGCCTCGAGGTCGCCGACCCCCTCGAGGCCCTCGGGCGCCTCGCCCACGCCCATCTCGAGCGCGTTCGCGCCGCGCGCCGCTTGCAGGTCATCTCGATCGGCGGAGCGGCCGGCAAAACCACCACCAAGGAACTCACCGCCACCGCCGCTCGCGCGATCATTGGACCGACCCTCGCCACGCCCGGAAATCTCAACAACTTGATCGGCGTGCCGATGACGATCTTCACGCTCACCGCCGAGCATCGCGCGGCCGTGCTTGAGTGCGGCACCAACACCCGCGGCGAGATCGCGCGGCTGGGCGCGATCGTCGCGCCCGACGCAGCGATGGTGCTCAATGCCGCGCTCGAGCACAGCGAGGGCCTGGGCACGCTCGAGGAAATTGCCGCCGAGGAGGCCGCGATGTTCGCGGCCGCGCGCCGCTGCGCGATCCTTCCGGCGGGCGACGCGATCCTTTCGCGATGGCTTCCGGAGCATCTGCGCGCAATTACCTTCGGGCCCGAGTCCGGCGCCGATCTGCGCGTGGCGGACCGCACGCCGCTGACCGCCGGCAGCGGTGCGCGCATAACCCTCGCGCTCAACCCCGCCCTGATCGCCGCGGGCGCGAATCCGATCCTGACTTTTGAAACCCGCCTGCTCGGACCCGCCGCCGCGCTTAACTGCGCCGCGGCGCTGGCCGCGGTCGCGGCCCTGAGCCCGGCGCCGATTACCACCGCTCAGCTCGAAGCGGTCGGCGCGCTCTTCGCCGCGGCGGCGCCGATCGCGCGCCGGATGGCGCCGCTCGAGCTCGGCGGCGCACTAATCTTGGACGACAGCTACAACGCGCAGCCGCCCTCGATGCGCGTCGCGATCGCAACCGCGCACGAAGTCGCCGCAGCGCGCGCCGCACGCCTGATCGTCGTCCTTGGTGACATGCTTGAACTCGGAGCGCTCGCGCCCGCCGCTCATGATGAAACCGTCCGACAGGCGCTCGATGCCGGTGCGGCCATCTTCATCGCGGTCGGACCGGAGATGAGCGCCGCGCTCGAGCGGGCCGTGCGCGGCGTCAACGCTCGATGCCACACTGTGGCCGCGCCCGAAAGTCACGCGGCGGCTGAAATGGTACGCGGCCTGGTTCGCCCCGGCGATGTGGTCCTGGTCAAGGGTTCGCTTGGGATGGCGATGGACCGGGTGATCGATCTGCTTCGCGCGAACCTGCCGCACCACTGACCACCGGCCCGCCGATCCACAGATCCCGATTCCAGACCCATGACCGCGCCTCGACCTTCTTAAGCGGCCGCCCTGCGAACAGCGCCGCTGGCGGCGCCGCACCCGGCGCCCCAAGCCACGCGGCGTAGGCTTGCCGATCGCTTGCGGCTGCGGCCTCGGCGCCGTCCACCGCCCGGTAATCCACAATTCGAAACACCGGCGCGAGTTCTTTCAGAAGGTCGCCGTTGCCCACCAGACGCGCGCGCTCAGGCAACGCACGCGCAATCGCCGACTGAACAACCGCGTGCGCGCGCAGGTAGCTCTGATGCATCGTGCCGACGATTGCGTAACCGATTACAAACAGGGTAAGTGCCATCGCGCGCGAGCGGTTGGTCCACGCTGTGCCGAGCGACACTCGCCGTGCGTCGAGCCACCGCGCCGCGGGCGTGCAAGCGAGCAGCGACGCGGGCAGCAGAAATCGCTGGCCGGGTATCGCGCCCGCGATCAGCGCTACCGCTCCGTGCAATCCGCTCGTCAACCCGTCGCGAAAATCGTAGAGCGAGGCGCCAATTACGATCGCGGCGACCGTCACTGGCGCCGCCCATCCGCGCGCACAGCGCGGCGACAGCGCCGCCCATCCCGCGATCGGAAAAATTCCGAGTGACGCGATGTAGAACGGCAGAAACTCTCGCAGATGCGCTCCGGTGAATAGGTAGACCTCTCCGGTCATCGCGTAGTTCACCCGCAGCACGCTGCCATTGACCTGCGCGGCGTACCCGCCCAGCGCGGCGGCAGATGGCGCGGCGCCGAGCGCGAGCCACATCACCTCGCGCGCGCGGCCCGACGCGATGCGCTCTACCGACCAGACGGCCGCGAACGCCGTCGCCGTCACCAGCATCCACGGATGCAGCAATACCGCGGCGCCGAGTGCCAACCCTCCCAGCACCGCACGCGGCTTCGGCCGCACCAGCATCGCCACTCCAACCAGGCCCATCACCGCCGCGGGCACCGCCGCCTCGAGCGTGCTGGCGTAATAGAGCATCCCGGGCAGCAGAAAGTAGAGAGCGCACCAGTCGGTCGAGAGCCCGTTTTCACGCAACATCGACCTGATCGCGAATGCTCCCGCGATCAGGAATCCCGCGCTCACCAGAAACGCGAGCCGCCAGTTGGTGTCAATCGCAGGTGTCAACATCGCGGCGTGGAACATCGAATATTTGATCACCCGATGTGCGCCGGAGCCGAACTCCATGGAACGATTGAACGTGATTACGCCCGCAACGTCGGGATGAATCGTGCCGCGCGAAATACTGTATGCGAGCGTAAGTATCTCGCACTCATCGGCAATCGCGATGGTCGCCGGGTACAGCGCTAGATAGATCACCGCGAAGCTTCCCAGCATCGCAAAAAACAGCCATTCGGCTCTGAGCGCTTTCATCCGTGTCCGCGCCGCACGCCATCGCCCCGCACGGCTTCGACCAGCTATACAAGACCGCCGGGCCCGGATTCAATGCGCTTGGCCGAGTGACGGCAGCGATCGCAACTATTGCCCTATCGCCGTCACGTTGCACGTCTCCGCCGTCATGCTCGCGTTGGCGGGCAGCGTCAGCACCGTCGCCGTCGAGCCCGGATTATACGTTCCGCAACTCGCGAGCAGATTTGGCGCTGCGCTGAAATTCGCGCTACCAACGCCAACAACCCCCCCAAGGTTCGCGGTGCATCCGGTGCCATTGAAGCACACTGTCTGCGCCGTTCCCGTCTGAGCATAGCCGTTCAAATAGCACGTCACGACTTTGAGGGTGCCACTGAGCGACATCGAGCACGTCGCCGTGCCGGAAGTGCCGTTTACGACTTGAACTGCGGGCGTCAAATAGAGAGGAGTCTGATTTAGTGCCAAGCCCACTTCCGCGTTAAACACATCTCCGATCGGCGTGTACACGCCGGTCTTATTATTCACCATCGTCTCGCCGAGCGATATGAACTGAGCAGGGCCATTCACACCCGAATTATCCGTAATCGGCAATCCATATGGCGGACTTAAATTGGCCGGGAAGCTGGTTGGATAGGCGTTGTCATAGGTATTGCTGATGAAGATCGGACGGCGCAAACCGCCGCTACCCCCATAATTAGCCGTCGTGCCGTGGTTCACGCCAATCAGGCAATTATTCGTGCCACTACAGGTGAAGTCGTTGTTGATGAAGGTAGTCGCGCTGTTGCTATATACGCCATATCCATTCGGACCCGGTGTAGAGCCAATGTGAGACCCCTCGATCCTGAGTTGAGGTACATTGCCGCCGCCGGTCCCGTCATAGAGCCAGTACGCGGGTTCTCCATCGGTAAAGTCATCGACGATGTTCCACTGCTGGAAGTAGCCAGCGGTGCGATGATAGATGTATCTGCAACTGGTGTCGTTGTTTTTTTCGTTGATCTCCCCCGCGTTCTCTTCCTGGATGACAAAATTGAAGTTGCCTAGCTCGTTATGTTCAATTTCCGTGTTATCGGTCTGGTACTCAGCCGCAACCTCGATTCCGATATATCCATACATCGGCGACGTGTAATCGTCATCGATCGCCACAAACTCGTTCTCGCCGCCAGTGCTATTCGCTCCGATCGTTGCGAACGACCCAGCGTAGGCGAACGGCCCCACTCCCACCTTGATACGCCGAACGGTGTTTCCTTTGGATCGTTGAAGGCCGCCAGTCACCCACGGGTCGGCGTCGATGTAAGCGATGATTCCGGGCGTGCTCGCGGTCCCAATCCCCATATCGTGAATCTCGTCACCCGGCGCCCAGTTCATATAGAACATCGGGCGTCCCGCGCTACCGATATAGTTGAGCGCCGTAGCCGTTTGGCTGGAGCCGAACCAGCCAACATGGTTTCCGCCGAAATGCACGTTATAAGCGTTGAAGAAGTTCAATTGCGAGACATTATAGAGCGCCCCCCCAGCAGGCCAGAGTACGTCACCACCGCCAGTCGCGACGGCTCCAATCGCGGCATTCGCGACGGGCGCGTTGTCCGGGAACGCAGTGAAAGTTCCTGTTGCTCCGGGCGCTGTAGCGACAGTCAACGTGCTACCCGATACCGCCGTGATCTTCGTGCTCAAATCCTGATTCGCGCCGGTCCCCTGAACGGTGGTTGAGATCGATGAGCCGTAGGTAATGTCCGATCCGAAGTGATTGCCGAAGTCCCAGAAGTCGCAGGTGCCCGCTCCATATCGTGCGGGCACGACAGCCCAAATCGAGGTCGGTACGCATGACGCCCCCGTACATCCCAGCACGATGTAACCGGGCGCATTGGCCTCGCAGGTCCATTTCCAGTACATCGAGTTGCTTACCGAAAGCGTGGCTGGACCACCAGTAACCGTGACGGCTGTGGGCGCGGGCGACAATCCACCGTTGGCGTCAACCGCCATCACGGTTAGTGTGTACGAAGTCGTGCAACTCGCATTCGAGGAATCGACGTTGCACTCTGGATACATGACGCCAGCGGTTGGGAAGGGATTAAGCGCGTAGCCGTAGATGCTGCCCGTCAGTCCGGCGGGCGCGGTCACGCTCGCGGTCGGTCCCGCGTGGGGAAGCAGCACACCCATACCAACCTGAAACGGCCCGATTGCACCGAGCGATACGGAGGTGCTCCCCGAAATGGTAGTCGCGGTCTCGGTCGAGGTCGAGGTCGAGAGCTTTCCGTAGTCCGCAACATTGACCTGACCATTGACGTTGAAGTTATTGAGCGAGTCCGCGCCGCTCGAACCCGCCGCCGTGTTCGCGCCGCTCGTCACCACCGGCGTCTTGCCGCCCAGCACCGTCTCGGCGACATTTGCGCTGGTCGTGCCGCTTACGTCACCCGCCATCTGCAGACTGCCCGCCCCGGCGGTGCAGCCCCAGGCCCCATTCTGCCCAAGCGCCCAGGCGCCCGAACCGCCGCTCGCGCATGGGCTCGCCTTCTGGCAGTCCGTGCAATAGAAGAGTGTTCCATCCTGCTCGGCCGGCAAAGTCGCGAAACTCAGGCTCACGATCGCGGGCGAGATCGGTTGCACTCCGGAGAACCGGTTATTTATCGCCTGGCGAAACAAAAGCCCCGCGTTGGCTCCCGTGTAGTTAGGTATCGGTTGATAAGCTCCCGACGGCGGAAGGTTGGACGATTGCGCCCCAGCCGTCGCGGGCAAGGCGATTTGGGTTGCCGCCAGGGCGACGATCATCGCCGCTATCGATAACCATAGTCTCACACCCGGTATCCTGTTCATGCTCATCCTCACTGACCTAAAACCCGATCGCCAGCCACGAAAACCCGTTACTGCGCTCGCCGGCGAAGCCGGGCACTCCACCCGGCACGTCGAGCACGAAGGTCGCGCCGGTCCGGTCGTAGGTAATGACGCTGGCCGCGGTGTTCAGTCCGCTGGTGCTCGCGTAAACGTTGGTCGCAAGCGGCGGAACAAGAATCGCATTGGGAAAGGTAATCGGCCAACTCACCACGAAGGTCTCATCATTTGGTATCTTCTGATCGCTCAGGGGATAATAGCCCCATTGAATGATTGCAGCCGCGGAGCCGCGATTTATATCGCTAATCGGAATGGTCAGATATCCATTCGTCTGCAAGGACCCCGTGAAGCCGGCCATGAACGCCTGCAGCACTCCAAGATTGGCGATATTCGTATTCTGCCGCCCGTAAAGGAATGCGGTGCGATTCGCAAGCTGCTGATGCGGCTGATTGCTCAGCCCAATGCCTCCGAAGCTCGCGCCAGCGGCGGCGCCCTCGACGGCGTCGGTCGCCTGAAGTTCGTATACTTCATTTGCGCTAAACTCAGGGCTGTCTATTAGTGTAGCCATCGTTACCGTTGCCTCAGAACGTGAGCGTCCAGGTTCCAGCCAGTGACATGTTTGCTCCGAACACGATCGGACTCAGCGTTTTCCGCGCCAGCATCGGCGTGGGCGCGTTCGCGCCGGGCACTCCGACCCCGGTGTGATTTGCGAACAGCCCTATTTCCTGAATAGTCAGATTTTGCGCTCCCGTGTCGCTGGTGGTAAGGCTCCAGTTGAAGGTCACGCTCCCATTGCCATCTTCGGCATGGGCATCGATCGGCTTGTAGTAAGCGGGCGCGGCCAGCCCCAAATCGTTGACCGTCGGCGCGTTGGAGCCCGACCCGAAGCCCACCACCGAGCAGAACTCGCCGGTGGTATCGCCACCCAGCAGCGCCGCCAACGCGGGCAATCCCGCGTTGACGAACAGGTTGCGCCCGCTGCGCCGATAAATCAATTGGCCGCGCTCGAACAGCTGGACGGTAACAATTCCACTTGGCCTCGTCATTTCAACCTCCTTCGAGGACGGGCGCACCGTTTATAATCAGCGCGCGATCCGCAACCACTGGTTCGCCGATGCCATAGGTTATTCCGCTATGCACATAGTGTCCGTTGTACACCGGCGCGATAGGGCCGTAGCCATCCGTCAATGGCGCCGCGGCAATCGCCAGTGCGAATTGCGAGTCCGACGGCTCCGGCGCCGCGTCGATCTGATACTCCGCGATTCCGCTCAGCGTGAATCGATCCGCCGGCGTGGGCGCCGCGTCCTGCACCGGTTCCGTCACGAACCACAGCGAGTCCAGCCACGCGCGCGCGGGCTGAAAGAACTCGATCGCCGCAATTGCACTCTGCGCGGCGCCGGCGGCAACTTCAGCCCCCGCCGCAAGATTGATCAACACTCGGAACACTGCCCATCCCTGCCCCACCGGGTATTCGCTCCCACCCCAGCTCCCTTGACCCTCCATTATCGTCACGCCGCTCCAACCGAGCGACGCGAGCGCGCGTTTGATCGCACTCGGAGTGCCGCGCGTGCGATGCAGCGCGATCGCCAGCTTCAGGAGCTCGCGCTCGGAGCCGTCGCCGGGTGGCGAACCGGCTGCGAGCGAATCGGCGCCGGCCAGGGTGTCGATATCCGTCAGCGTATCGATGTCCGTCAGCGTGTCGATACTAAGTGCGGACGGGGCGGCGAGCCGCCATAGCGGCGACAGAATGTCAAATTGCCACGCCAGGAACACCAGCGCACCATCCACTACCGAATCAATCCGGTAAATCAACAGCGGCGTGAGGTCGAGCGCCGACAACCGATCGACCAGCGTGAGCAACGCCTGCGTGCGAATGTCGTTTATCGACGGGGATGGAGTCAGTTCAGCCATCGTCTGTCATTCATCCTGCCTGGGCGTCAACAATTCTTTCCGCTGGACTCAACTATGCTCGCCGCTCACCGCCTGGGTCAGCGAAAGCGCGGTGCAGTTCGCCCACTGGCCCGGCAACAACTGCGTATAAACCGGCGCGCTCAGCACAACCTCATATACCCCGGCCACGGAAAGCGCCGCGATCACCTGGCTGGGCACGATATCGCGCTGAATCTTCGCCGTCAGCTCGAGCGCGTATTGCACCGCCGCGGCGTTTGCCGCCGCCATCGTCGCCACCGGATCGGCGTCCGAATACATCGTCAGGGTCCCCGTTATTTGGTAGTCAACCTCGGTGACGGCCAGCACGGTCACCGTGTCGGTCAAGGGACGCACCGAATCACCGCTCAGCGCGGCCGCTACCCGTGCGAGCAGCGCGGGACCCGCGATCCCGGCGGGGTTTGGCGCACTCTGGGGCTGCATCGTGACCGGACCCGTGAGGATATACACATCGATTTGACCGGGCGCGGGACTGACTATCTGCGCATCAACAATCGACGGATCCACGCCGAGCGCGAAAAATCGATACGCTCCCGCCGGACCCGCCACACTGAATTGATTCGGCGCCGCCTGAATCCGGGCGCGCAAATGATCGTCGGTCTCGGGCGCCGAGCCTCCCCCCGTGACCGTGGTGTTCGCGACACTGGCGATGATCGCGCTTGGGTTTAGTAGTATGTTGACTTGCCCCGCCAGATAGCCATTCGCTCCGGCGCCGAGCTGAACGGCAAGCGCGCTAACCATACCGCTGAGCGCGCCCGCCGGGATTACCAGCGCCGCCGAGGTCGCGAACGAGTACTGGCCGTCGCTGGTGCCGGCCTGCGTACCCGCCGGGATCGTGATGGCGATGGTCAGAGCGCTCGTCAGGGTGAACTCCAGGACGGTCGTGGCGCCCTGCGCGGACAGTCTGGTTACGCCGACCAACTGCCCGAGGTAATCAAGCATCGGAAAAATCGCGAACGCGAGCAAATTCTGCTGGGCCGCGTATTGAATCGCGTTGCGGATTAGCGCCTCGCGGTACGCATAGAGATCAATCAGCAGCCGCTCGACTTGCGCCGGCTGCAAGGTGCGTCCCGCCGCGGCTTCGAAGGCCGCGATCATATCGGCGAGGATCAGGTTCGGATTGAGCCCGTCGGCGTCATCGACGAATATCGGGGGCGGAAGGGACGGAATTCCTGCTGCCATTAATTCATCCTTCTGCAAACACTCGGGACCGGTTTGGCCGCGTCCTCACTGCGCCAGCGGCCCCAGCGTCACAATCGTGGTGGAGCTCGGACCCGCGCCCGCGGGTCCGGACAGTTTTAGCTGCCAGGTCACGCTCACGTTTAGATGGGCCCCGGATTGCGTCGTGGTATCCAGCACCGGCATGGCGGCGACGCTCAGCAAGGTGATTCGCGGCTCCCAGAGCGTCAGCGCGGCGGTCAGTTCGCGGACGATCGCGGGCAGCGCTTCGGAGATCGGATGGTCCAGGTAGCGCCAGATATCGCAGCCGAAAGTCGGGCGCAGCGGATCGCTTCCGGTCGGCGTGGTCAGGATGATCGCGACGCACTGGTCAACGTCGGCCACGCCTTGCACGACCTGGCCGATCGCGCCGAGCTTCAAAGACCAATCCGCCGACCTGATGTCGGCAAGGGTCACGGCATCGGCGCTCATGTCACTGCGCCTCCACGATCAGGCTCGCGCTGGTGATCGATCCGATTCCGGCCGGGCAGGTCACCTGGTCCCCTAGGCGTGCGACCCCCTTGAGCTGTCCGGTACCGAGCTGAATCTGCGCGGCCGAAATCACCTGCGCGTTGCCCAGCGAGTCGATAGCTATCGATGCGGCGCCCGCGCTGAGCGTCAGCGTCGCGCCCGACGGCAGAGCCACCGCAAGCGCGTGCGCCCCGCCATCGTATTTTATCGACGCGCCGTCGGCGAACCCCAACTCGAGCAGGTGCGCGCCGCCGTCGTATTTCATCGACGCGCCGTCGGAAAAACCCAACTCGAGCACGTGCGCGCTCCGATCGTACTCGAACGCGGCGCCGTCGCTGAAACCCAGATGCCATTTGTCGGCGCTCGCAACCGGCGCCGTGTCGGCCGACGAATAGATCGCGCCGAGCACCGCGCCCGCCTCGTCATGCGCATCCATCAGGCACACCACCTGCTCTCCGAGATCGGGAATCCAATAGGCCTTGTCGTTCTGGCTCTTGGGCACCACGATCGGCAACCACCAACTCCGCAACTGATCGTAATCCGGAAAAACCACGCGCACCCGCGCGCGCGCCACGTCCTGCTCCTGCACGATTCCGACCCGGAACATGCCCGGCGCCGCCGACTGGTTGCCTGCGTGCTCACTCATTTCAGATCCTCACGCGCCGCGGCGCGCTTCCAGTTCGGTCGTGTAACCACGCGCCCGGCTCACACGATGCCGCGCGGTCTCAATCAGGTAGAGCCCGTCCAGCACGCCCCATCCCGACAGCCATACGTTGCACCCGGCCGCGAGCGCGGGGTTTCCCGGCCCGAGCACGCGCGCGCGAATGAAAAACCGGTTGTAGCGATGAAGTCCCGCCGCGGCGCGCAGGCCCGCCTGCGTCGCGTCCTCGCATCGCGCGATAATCTTGAGCGTGTCGCCGGTCGGCATCGCCGGCACGGCGCTGGTACTCTGCGCGATGAGGTGCTTCGCCGATGGATCGAAATACGCCGCCGACGCCGCCGAATAAACGCGCCGCGTGCGGTTGCGGAAATCAAAGCGCTCGACCGCGGTGCGTACGATGGTTGCCGCCGCTGGCGCGGTCTCGAGCGCGGTGCGCGAGTAAAATACCAACTGCCCGCTCCGCACCGTAAAATCGTAGTTGAACTCGGTGGCCAGCCGCGCAAGAAACTCCAAATCCGTTTCATCACGCTGCGTCACCCGCGCGAACGCTACCTCCGCAACGCCAGGCGCGCTCACCAGCGTCATTGCGTACTTGGCTGCGATCGTCCCCGCGATCTCGACTAGCGTCTGCCCCTCATACGCAACGCTGCTGCGGGTTCTCATCGCGGGAGTTATATATGCGGCAAGGCAACGCAGGCGAAACACGTCAGGCGGTCCCTCGAGTTCGAGATCATCGACCTGAAAGGCGCCGCACTCCAATAACTGCCCGTTGCGGTATCCGATCGATGCGGTAAGATCGTCGCCCAGCGCCGGATACCACGGGCCCTGCCAGCGTTGCGCGTGGTCTTCGACCTCGATGCACAGTTCTCCGGAGGCGCCCCCGAGCCGGTCTATGTAATCAATCGCGCGGACCATCGGCGCTATGTCACCAGTGATGTTCGCACCCGCGTAAACGACTATCCACTGCGGCGCGAGTACTGAAAATGCCGCCGCCGCGCTCATGATTGACTAGCCGTCGCGGCCGGCGCCGCGGCGCTTCTCCACGGCGGAAGATCGATGACCACCGGCGGGCTCGCACTCAGCACCGGCACCCAAATCAGCATTCCAGCCTCGAAGACCGGCTCGATTGGAACCGAGGGATTCGCCATGATAATCGGATTGAAGCGCGTGGCATCGCCATAGTAGTTCCACGCCAGCAGATCCCAGCGTTCCCCGGCGCGCGTGAGATGCGCAATATACTGCATCGCCGTCACCGCACCACGCTGCGCGTGATTGCCGCGGTCGAAACGTCCCCAGGCTGCAAGATCGCGGTGGGTGGCGCCGACGGCGCGGGATTGCCGAGCAGCGCGCTCAGGCCCGCCGGCGCGAGCGGCGTCGGTGGCGCGCTCGTGTTGCTCGACCCGGCGATCAAGCCGAGCGGTGCGAAGCTCGGCACTATCGCTGCGCCGGGGTCGAGCATCGAATCAAGCGCCCATTCCTTCAGCCCGAGCCGTAGCCGCAGCGCGATTGGTGCGCCACCCGCATCCAGCTGCGCCGCGCGGGTGGCGATCGTTTCAATCACGAAGAAGCCGCGGAAAATTCCGTTGCCGAGCACCAGCGGCATCGCCTGATGAGTTTCCGCCGCCACCCGCAAAGCCAGCGCCTGCAGCTCCGGATTGGTGAATGAGGCGTGCAGCAGCAACTCGAACGACAGCCGCTCGAGGCCATCCCCGGTCCATTGCAAGCGCGGCTGGGCTTCGATAACCGGCTGCTCCGCGTATACGTAATTGCGCTCGGACTCGATTCCCACGGGCGAGCCGATTACTTCAAATCTTATGAGACCGAGCTCAGCGAACATCGGGATTCCTCCGAATAGTCACAATGAGAAGCGCGGCGCCATCGGCCGCGGCTCAGCCGAGACGGGCTGCGGCGCCGCCGGCGCCGCTCTCGCGCCGGACCGAGGTGGCGGCCTCGACTCGCATCGGACGTCCCGCCAGATCCGCGCCGTTGAGACTCGCGGCCGCCGCCACGGCGTCCTCGGCACGCGCCATCTCCACGAAGCCGAATCCGCGCGAGCGCCCATCGAAGCGGTCGCGCACCACTTCCGCGCGTTCGACCGCGCCCACGCGGGCAAACGCCTCGCGTAGTTCTTCGTCGTTTAGCCGGAAACTCAAGTTGCCAACAAACAATCGCGCACTCATCGTAACTCCGCCTCTACCCGGTTGCGGTCGTTGCGCACTAATCCGAATCCCCTCCGCCGTCCGCGATCGCGTCTGAATAGTCGCGCACCGCGCGGGTCCAGTAGCCGAGCTCCGCGAAGTCCATTGCGCACAATTCGGCTAATGAGAATCCGAATCGCACGAGACCTGCGAATCCGCCGGCGGAGGGAGCTGAAAATTCGCCCCGATCACTTCGGCTTGCAGTGCAAGCACGTCTCCCAAATCCATCCCCAGAACGTCTTCATAAACGATTCGCCGTCCGTCGATTTCAACCAACTCCGCGATCAGTGCGAACAACACCGCCGCGGGATCGTCGCTCACCGTGGCTCGCTGCGCGCGCATCAGATCGCGCCCATAGCCTTTCCGGATTACGGCTTCTCGGCCCGAGGGCAGGACCATCGCGCGTTCCGCGCGCGAGGTTTCTTCGGCGTCGATTCCGATTGCCACCCCGTTGACTCGAATTTCATCGGCCATCATTCACCTCACTGGCTGCCAAGCCGCGGTTGGACCATGCGGATCCTCAGCCGCCAAGGTTGCTGCGAAACTTCGCGAGCTGATCCACGCCTCCAACCACATAGAGATTGGCAAACACGTCGTATAAGTAAATTTGCGCGCCCGCGACGTAGAGTTCGGCGTGGTAGATGCTTACCGCCGAGGTCGTCTCGACCATCTGATGCTGGCGCAGGGCCGGGGCTCCCGCGTCCTTGAACACTCCCGTCATAAGGTAGACGACCGGCAATTCCGCGCTGCGTCCCTGGCTGGTGTACTGCTCCAGATTTCCGCGCGCCTGAAAGTAGTGCGCCTGAAACGGGCTAGCGGCGAATGTCAGCACCTCGGCGTCGAAGGAGGCCCACTTGATCCGCGACTCGAGTTTGGCCACGCCCGCCCACAACTCCGCGGTTCCCGCCATGCCGAGGCCCTTGTAGTCGATCATTTTCTGGCGGGGATGCGCGATTTCAATTTCCTCCGCCCGGCCAAGCAGGCCGACTCCATCAATGTATATATTCGCGTTAGTCAGGGAATTGATCTGGATATTCATGTCCGTCTCCTCCTACGCGGTCGCTCCGGCCGCCGCGGTTATCGGACTGGTCTGGCCGAGCTGAGCGAGCAGGCTCGAATCGATGTAGCTCTGGAAGGTGATCCGCTCGGCGGGCGGCGGCGGCATCACGTCCACGTCGAACACCAGTTGCCCAGCGGCGACCTGGCTGGGCGGATTCTCGGCCGGGTTGTAGCTCGCGGCGCCGGCGACCAGCGCGCCGCGCTGGATGAGGCTTCGGATAAAGGCATTGACGCTCGCGAGAATCGCAGTGATAAGCGCATTCGAGATCGGCTGATCGATGAACTGAAGCATCGAGAGCTGGATTGATTCCTCGATCACGTCCATCGTCCGCCGCACGTTGATGAAGTTGGCCGGCGAGGTAATCGATGGGTACGCGGCCGAACGATTGCCCCATACCCGCAAACCCGTGCCGAACGCGTTGAACACGGTCGCGATACCCTGGGCATTGAGGTTGTTCACGTCGGAGAGCGGGTCCAGAATCGAGGCATAGATATTTACGTCCGGGCCGAGAATCCCGGTCACCTCGGTGTTCGAGGGCGACCACCAATAGCCATTGGCGAGATCCTTCGCCGCGATCGCGCCAGCGACCCACTGCGAATACGGTCCGACCGAGGTGCCTGAGAACGGCGTCGTAACCGGCGTGCCAGCCGCGGACAGAGTTACCGCCGTGGGAACCAGGCCCGCGTCATAGAATTGCTCCTGCGGATAGCACAGGATGACGCGGGTCGAGGAGGTATCGAACGCGGTTCCGGCCGTGCCCCGGTTTGAAATTGCGTTTGCGACCGGCGTCGAAGGGGCTGAATCGACCAGCGCCATCGCGCGAATCGTGTTGGCCATCGCCGCCAGCGCGCTCGCCACATCGGCGTTTTGCGAGAAACCGGGGGCTATCAGCAGCTTGGCGAAGAAGCCCATCGTGCCGTACGTGGTTTGCAATGCCTGAATGCCGCTGTATACCCCGGCGGTGACCGCGCCGATAATATCCGCGTCGGCGACTTTGCTCGGATCGGCGTAGTTAAATGAGACGCTTACCGCCTCACCCGCCGTGAGCGCCCCGCCCGTCAGCGCCGTGATCACTCCGTTGACCGCGTCAAGCGAATAGTCAGTTCCACTGACGTAGGTGGTGGTGCCGGCCTGGTTCTTCACAAGCACGTTCGACACGCCCATGTGGGCCAGGTTGAGCGCTTGCGCCCCAGTGGCGGGAAAGCTCATCGCCTGGGCGGTGATGGCGGTCGTATGGCGGGCCGGATCGAATACATTGATGACGATTGCCTGTCCCGCGCCCTGCGCCTGTATCGCGGCGAGCGCGTAGGGAATCGAGTAGCCCTGGACCAGCGGACCGAAGTTGGCCGCGTCCAGGGCGGAACTGACCAGAGTCGGAGTGTTCGGCGCCGGAGCGGCGGCGGGTGCGGCGACAGCCCACGATGGCGCGGTTCCCACCAGGCCGATAACGGCCGACTTGACGACGCTGACCGGATTCGGGCCGCTGGTGACCTCGATAACTTCAACCCCGTGCAGGAAGCTTGCTGGCATATCCTGTTACCTCGCGCGGGGAAGCTGCCCCGCGATATCCGTGCGAATTTCCGGGCGTTCTCGCATCGCGTCCCGCCGTCAATTAATCGGCGGCGTTTCGCCGGGCGTCGCGGTCACGTAGTCGGCGTAGCTATACGCAATCCCCACCGTCGCTCCGGCTGCGATCGCTCCGCCCGCGAGCGCCGTCACAATTCCATTTACGGCGTCGAGTGAGTAATCCGTCCCCTGCACCAGCACTGCGCCGTCCAACGCGGTCACCACGACGGCGGACAGGTTGCCGTTGGGAAGCAGTATCTGCCCCGCCGAGTTGAAGGTGAACGCGGCCGGCGCCAGCGTAACCTGGGTCTGGCCGCCCTCTTCCATCGCGACGCCGCGAATTAACAACGGATAGTTTTCCGTGGATGACGGCTCGACCGCGACCGTGGCGAGGGCGAACGAGATCATATACACCCACACGCCGCCCTGCTTGTCGCGCTCGACGAAGCGCTCGGCGCGCGGATAGATTTTGCGGCATCCGGGAATCCGGAAACCGGTCAGCGCGGCGCGAATCGCCTCGAGGATCGAGTAAGCGCCCGGGCTCGGACCGTCGGCCTCGGCGCCATAATTCCATCCGAGGTCGCGCATCATCACGGTCACGCCGAACTCCATCACCCGCTGCTGGATAATCACCGCGGTGTCGAGCATTGCGCCGTATTTCGCGCCCAGATACTGTACCAGCGCGGCGCCGACGCGATGCACCAGGCGGTAGGACTCGGGGCGATCGGGATAGTGCGCAATTTCAATACCCCCGACCTGCGCTTGAAGCTGCGCGACGATCGCGCTTTCGATCGTCGCGATATCAATCGCGGTTGGCGGAGTGAAATTCGTGCCGCCCCACGGGCCATCCAGCATCGCCGCCATCGCCTAATACCCCTTTAGCGTATCGCGGCTGAAGACCCGCGTCGGTCCGGTCAATTCCTCGGCCGCGCCCGCCACGGGTGGCTCGGCATTGTCGGCCGCCAAACCGAGCGTCAGCTCGCCCGCCGCGACTTTGGTAAGCATCGCAATCGCGTCGTCATAGCGTTTGCGGGCGTCCTCGATATCACGCAGCGGACGCAGCGCTTGCAAGCGGTACATCGCGATATCCGAGGCGAGCCGGTTGAGCACCTGCGGCGGATCGCCGAGCGGCAGTGCGAATCGCCCCTCGAGGTAGCTATCGATCTCGGCCGACGCGTCGCCCAGCGCCTGGGTGAGCGCGCCGGTGTTGACCGTGATCGCGGTGGGATCCTCATTGGTGAGTTGGATTAGATCGCGATTAGGGTAGCGATTGATCATGTCCTGGGGAGCCGCGTAACTCACTGTCGGTCACCTCGTCTTGAAGCGGACTGAGTAAAGGGCCCCCGCAAGCCCATCCCTCGGCCGTGGCTTGCGGGGACCGGGGACGAGACCGGCGCGGCGGGAGGAGGGTTCACCGCGACGGTCCAGGGAAAAGTAGCCATTGGCCGCACCGCTTCCTACGCCAGATACTCGCTGACGATCAGGTCGGCGCTGTTTCGCCAGATATTGGTCGTCGCGACCGTCGCGCTCGCGCCGGCGCCCGCCATGAATTCGGAATTAAGCAATTGGCGCGCGACTTCTTCGAGCGAGGGCGGAACGATCAGATATACGCCCTTGCGGCCCGAGAGCGCTCCGAACGGCGCGCCGCCGTCGGTCTTGAATGACCGCATCGCCGCGCGAACCGCGCCGTAGTTCACTGGATTACTCAGATCGGCGTTGCTGGCGTACGCCAGCTGCCACAACCCCACGCCGGTGTTGGCGCGTCCATCGACTCCGTAGCGGAACTCGCGGCGGTTGAAGACCGCTTCGTCGGTGACAGTGTTCATCCGCGTGACCGCATACTCGCGCCGCATCTGGAAGATGAACGGCCGGATCGCCCGCGACGCGTCGACCAGGTACCAATACGCTCCAGTGCCCGAGGTGTTGATATTGGCCGCGCTGGCGCCGCCCGACTGATTCATCGGTCCGACCGGATGCGCGGCCGAGAAGAACGGCTGCCCGTCGTAGCCAACCACATCGCCGGGATTGCTGACCGCGTCCTTCAGCATCGAGAACAGCAGCATGTCGGGATGCATCTTGGTGTCCCAGCCGAGCTGCTCGATGATCGGCTCATAGACGCCGTAGGTGTCGTCCTCGATATCGTTGCGATCGATCGCCACCGTGTCCTCGAAGTTGCGATTCACGATCGTGTAGGTATGCGATTCGAGCGCCTGCACGACCCGGTCGCCAAGCCATTCGCGAAACCGCGTGGTGCGGCCGAGCCACGGATAGGTGGTCTGGCGCGAGCCCGAACGCACCACGCTTGCGATCTGGTCGTAGTACGACGGCGGCTTCTCGAACCCGCGCTGGAAGACCACGTCGAAGCCGGTGAACAATGCGGTCAGATTGGCGGCGCTGATTTCCATGATTGCAATTCCTCTTTAAGTCGCGCTACGCGCGGAGTTACGCGGCGGCGGCCGACTGATGCCAGAAATCGACCCACACCTGGCCACTCGGATCGAGCGCGACCACCTGCCCCGCCACGGCGTATTGCTGCACGGCCGAGCCGGTCGCGCGGTCGGCCGCGGTGACGGTGTGATCGTCGAGCGCAAAGCAGACCGAGCCGAGCGCGGCGGCGCTGATCGAGCTGTCCTGGTCGTAGAGGAACACGCCCTTGCGCGCCGTGATCGAGATCGCGCCGGCCGCGCCGGGGTTGTTGATCGCGTTCTCGCCCGGAATTCCGTTAACCACTTTTTCCGCGCGCCCCACGATGCGCAGGGTGTTGGCGGTGGTGGTGGTGGCCGAGGCCGGCACCGCGTTGCCGCTGGCGTCGAGCGCCAGCATCCCGCCCAGGTACACGTTGGTGTTAGCCTCGACGCCGAACACGCGCATCCGGCCGCCGTCGGAGAGCTCGGGCGTATTGCGTGAACTAGTCAATCCAGCCATGGCTTTCGCATGCTCCTTGCGGTTAGCGGTCGCCGCCCGCGGTGATGAGGCTCAGGAAATCCGCGCGGCCGTTTTTGCGCCGGACGAAATCGCCGGCGCTGACTCCGAGCTGCGCGCAGATCGCAAGTTCGGCCGCGCCCAATTGCGCGCGCGCGCCCGCGGCTCCCTGTGCGGCCGGCGGTTCGCCGCCGAAGCCGGTGGCGCCGCCCAAGATCGCGGGCTGGCGCGCGACGAATGAGCTGAAACCGGCGGGGTCCGCAGCGCAATAGGCGATCGCCCATTCGCGCTGCGCCGGGACCAGCTTGCCCGCGCGCATCGCTTCGTCAACCGAGCTCGCGGCGCGTTCGCGCGCGCGTTCGGCGCGCATCGCATTGAGTTCGGTCAGCGCCTTCTGGAAATCGGCCACCGCCACGTAGCGCGCGGGGTCCAGCGCGCGCGCGTTGGCCTGGCTCGCGGCATTCCCGTCGTCGCCGTCGGCGTCGAGGCCGGCGCCGGCATCGCGATCGACCGTGAGCGCGCGCACGGCGGCCAGCACCTGCTCAGGTGTGGCGCCGGGCTCGAGGCCCAGAATCTCCTTCAGCTTGTCCAGCAGCTCATCCATGATGCTTCTCTCCGGGTTCGCGGCGCGGGTGACGGCCGCGGCGATTGCGGTCAGATACAGATTCGGATTGTTGGTCAGTCCCGCGCGCAACAGGCGCGTGACGCGGCCGCTTGCGGGATCGAACTGAAACACGGGCGATACGTAGCGATACTCCCGCGCCGCGATCGCGTGCGCGGCACGCGCGGTCCATTCGACGCGGCCCCAGACCGCGCCCGAGCGCACCTCGAAGGCGACGACCCATCCCGCGGCCGGGGCGGGCCGTCCGGTCGGCGCGGCGAAGTCGGTGGCGTGGTCGTAATCGATCGGGATTCCCGCCGCCATCGCGAGCGCGCGGGTGGCCGCGATCACGGCGGGGGGATCCTCGACCTTAAACGGCCCGCGCCCGTCGCGTCCGTTGAACACCCCCGCGGGCAGCAGCTCGATCCACTCGGGCACCGCACCGGCCACCTTGCCGGAGGCGGCGTGGGCCAAAGTGGCGGGCGCGCCGGCGGTATCGGCCGCGGGCGGACGGTTCAGTTTGCCTGCGTCCAATCCGTGGTCACCACCGGCGCGTGTCTGGAGGTTGCTCATCGAGACGCATTTTGCGCCAATCCGAAAAATTCCATAAGGCTGAACAGTTCAGCCATGAACAAATCTGGCAAAAAACCTAACGAGTGTTAGGGAAGCGCGGAGCGCCCGAATCCGCCGTGCGGCGCCCTCACCCGGGGAGGGGGTATTATGCGGGCCCAGGATGCCCGCGTGGTGAAATCCGTGTAATCTGCGGATTCGATTCGCGATGAAAAACCCAGCCCCCGTAATCGAACTGAAGGACCTCGTCGTCGAGCGCGATGCGCCTATCCTGCGCGGCATCGACTGGCGCGTCGAGCGCGGCCAGCATTGGGCGATCCTGGGCGCCAACGGCTCGGGGAAGACCTCGATGCTGCGCGCGCTGACGGGCTATCTGCCCCCGACGCGCGGATCGATCCGCGTGCTCGGCGAGACCTTTGGCCGCGCCGACTGGCGCGAGTTGCGCACCCGTATCGGGATGGTCAGCTCCTCGATCAACGCGCTGATGCCCGAGGGCGAGACCGCGATCGCCGCTGTGATATCGGGCAAGTTCGCGATGATCGGCTACTGGGGCGAGGTTGCCGCGCGCGATCGTAAAGCCGCCGCCGCGATCCTGCGCCGTGTCGAGGCGGGCGCGCTCGCCGAGCGCCCGTGGCAGTATCTGTCGCAGGGCGAGCGCCAGCGCGTGCTGATCGGGCGTGCGCTGATGGCGGCGCCAAAGCTGCTCATCCTCGATGAGCCGTGCGCGGGCCTCGATCCGGTGGCGCGTGAGCATTTTCTGCAATTCGTCGAGCGGATGGCGCGTCGGCGCGGCGCACCCGCGATGGTGCTGGTGACGCATCACGTCGAGGAGATCGTGCCCGCCTTTACGCACGTGATCGTGCTGCGCCGCGGGCGCGTGCTCGCCGCCGGAGAGCGGGCGCGGGTGCTGACCTCGCGCACGCTGAGTGCCGCGTTCGGCGCTGCGGTGCGGCTGCGCCGCCGCGCGGGGCGCTACGCGCTGGCAGTGCCGCGCGCGCCCTCACGCGTGATGTGAGGGCCGCGCGGCGGAGTGTTAAGCGACAGTGCTCGCGCTATTTTTTCACCTTGGGCGCCTTCCCGGTGCCCGATAGTGGGACCAATTGCGGCTCGCGGGTCACGTTGTCGGTGATTGTCAGATTCCCCGAATGAGGATTGGTATCGGTCGGGCTGAAAGTGACGGAAACCTTGCAGCTCTTGCCCGGCGCAAGCGTCTGAGCGCATTGGCTGGTGACGTTGAACGGCGATGGGGCTCCCTCGCCGTCGATGGTCACAGAAACGCCCGTCTTCTTGTTCCCGGCATTCTTGATGGTGACCTTCTTGGGCTTGCTGGTGGTATTTTCGCGCGTGGATTTTCCGAACTTGAGCACCTTGGGCGTGATTCTGAGTTTTTCGTTTACAGGTGTCGCGGTCGCCGTCGGTGTGGCCGTCGCGGTCGCGGTGGCCGTCGCCGTCGCAGTGCTGGTTGCGGTCGCGGTAGGAGTGGCCGTCGCCGTCGCAGTTCGTGTGGCCGTCGCGGTCGCCGTGCTGGTTGAAGTGGAGGTCGGGGTTGCCGTGCTGGTTGAAGTGGAGGTCGAGGTCGCGGTCGGAGTCGCGAACGGCGTCGGGCACGCGCCGGTGCCCGGTTCAATCTCGGTGATAAACGCGTTGGTCGAGCTGTTTCCAGCCGCGTTGTTGACGAACTGGAAGGCGTTGGGCGTCACCGGGAAGTCGTTCGAGTAGGTCACGCCGCTGACGAAGATTCCGCCGAACGGATTGAGCGCGATTCCGCTACCCACGTCCGCCTTGCCCGAGCCGCCAAGATAGGTCGAGTAGATAAGGCCGGACACGCCCGAGGCCGGATCGAGTTCGGTGACGAATCCGGTGACGGGGATGTTGGAACCGTGAACGGTTATGCCGCTGCTGTTGTTGGCCGGTCCGCACGCGCCGGTGGTGGTTGGAAACGCGGTCTGGCCGGTGCCGGCTTTCGAGGTAGTGGCGCCGGTGAGGTACACGTCGCCATTCAAATCCATCGCCATCGAGAGCGGCAGATCTCCTCCACCCGGAGCAAATCCGGAAAGGTTGGTGCCGCTGCCGCCGAGATAGCTTTCGTAGATCGCCTGAGGGTCTCCGGTCGTGGTCGTATTGAGGCCGACAATGAACGCATTCGCCCCTTTGTTGGCGGCTGCGGCGTTCGCAGCTTGGTACGCTGTGGCCCTATTTCCACCAGTGGTTTTGAGATTGCTCGAAAAGGCGACCCCGCTGGCAAAGACGTGTCCGGCGGTATCGACTGCGATGCCGGTTCCGATGTCGCCAAAATTGCCTACGAAGGTCGTAACGCCGCTGCCGCCGAAGAAGCTGCTGTACGCGAGCGAGACCGTGCCCGCCGAGTTTTTCACGAATGATGCGATGAATGCGTTCGTCGTTCCGTTGGCGACGGCGTTGTTGATGTTCTGGAAAGGATTCACCAGCGGAAACACGCCGTCATCGGAGGAGTAGGTCACGCCGGTGAACCACACCCCTCCCGAGGAATCAGTCGAGGGCGCGACCGCCAGCGCCGCGTCGCCGCCGTTGGTGGTTCCCTTGCCGCCGTAATAGGTCGCGTAGTTCTGCGCCGCCAAGCTGCTGTCGGTCACCAGAAAATATGCGGCGCTGTTGCTGTTGGTATCAGGATTGGTCTTCTGATGAGCGTTGCTGGTCGCGGGAAAATCGGTGCTGGTGGTCGAGCCGACGACGAAGATGTCGGTCGGCTTGCCGCTGGTGGGACTATGGCTCGTGACTGCAACCCGGATCGCGGGCGCGCCGTCGCTGCCGTTGATATAGCAGGAGCTGACGCTACTGCCTGCCGGGTTCACGATCGCGATGAAGCCGTTGTTGATATTCCCGTGACCTTGGTTGGTGGCCTTGCCCCATGTGCCGCACGACGAGGTACCCGGGAAATTCGACGAGTAGGTCAGTCCGACCAGATAGGCGTTGCCGGTCGAATCAACCGCGATTCCGTCGCCCTGGTCGCCGTCCCCATTGCCCGGGAAAGGATCACCGGTGCCGCCGATATAGGTCGAATAGATCAGCGACGCGGCACCGCTCTGGGTGGGATCGAACTTCGCAACCCAGGCGTTGGGATTCTGCGAGGGCGGAGAGCCGGTGCCCTGGTTCGAGGTTTGGAACGCGCCGCCGGTCGTTGGAAACTTGCTCGAAAAAGCGATCCCACCCGTATAGGCATCGCCCGCCGAATCCACTGCGACATCGAAGCCGACATCGGCCACGGTCAGGCTGTTAATTCCCGGGATGTTGCCGAATTGTTCCAGGTTGAGCGGCCCCGTCGAGTCGCCCGCGCCGCCGATATAGCTCGAATACGGAATCTGCGGCGGCGATATGAGACCGTTCGGCACGACTTCCGGATCGATCACCAGGGTCTGCGACCGATCGTAACTCGCGACAGCGAAGCCGACTTCGCGGCGCGGAATTCCCGCCTGGATGATCCCATCCTTGCCGACCGTGAACTTGCCCTTAACTGGCGTCTCGGCGCCGTCTGCGCCCTGCTGATAAACCCGCGGCTGGCGCATCACGAGATTTCCCGCCGCGGTCGCGATCTCCAGATCGCCCGAGGGCAGCAGCGTGGTCTTGGCCGGTCCTTCGACCGCGAACTTGATCCTGCTGGTGTCGGCGCCGGGCTTCGCGATCAGGTCATACTCGAGCTTGTCGGGCGTGCCGTAGAAGACGAGATCGATTCCGGGATAGACGCTCTGGTAGCGGACGCGCCCGAAGATCGGTATATCGCGATGCCATTTGTTCGGGTCGTTGCCGATCAGGTAATTGACTTTGCCCGGCAGCGGCTCGGCGCCCGCGACGGTGGCTTTTGCACTTGCGCCGATCAGCCGGATGCGCACGTCGGACTCGAGCATCCGCGGCGCGGGCTTTTTCTCGCGGCGCTTCTGGACGCCGCCCAGTTGCGCGTGCGCGATCGCCCCGCGCTCGTCGCCACCCAGGATCGAGAACACCGCGGCGTCGCGGGTCAGGAACAGGGTGTAATCGCCCGCGTGGGCGAGGTACTGGACGTGAGCGTCGGTCTGGCCGTCGTTGCGCTCGAAGTACAGCGGCATCCCGGCGATTTTGTTCATCGCGTCGGCCTTGGACACCGCCGCGACGCGCGCCGCGCGCGGCGCCTGCATCGTCGGCATCGAGGTGGCGCTGACCAAGGCGATGGCCGCCGTCAGCATCGCCGCGGCGATAATCGCGATCGTGATCTTTCCCGAACTACGTCTGCCGGTAAGTGCATCGACGGGCATCAGAAACTCCTCCCTCAGACCGCGGAGCAATGTATTTGGCGCAACGAGCGGCTTTCGCCGGCGCATCCCGCACACCCCTTGCGCCGACGAACGTATAATAACGTGGCGTGGAATTATCACGCCGTCTCGCTTGTGGCAAGAAACACTCCTAAAGAGCGGGGAACAATCCTTGAACTTCGCCTTGAACTTCACGCGCGCAGATAACTTCGCCACCAAATAGCGCGCGGCGTCACTTGCCGACTCCCGCCAGACCGACCGATTGCGGCGCGCTATCGGCGTTGTCCTCAATCGCGATCGCGCCAAGCGCGCGGCCCGGCGCTTGCGGCGCGAAGCTCACCCCGATCGTGCATCGCGCTCCCGGAGCCAGCGCGCGCGGACATTGATTGTCGATCGTGAAGCCGGGAGGCGGCGGGTCAACCCCTTCGATAACCATCGCGACCCCGCGCTTCGATTTTTTATTGATCAGCGTGACGTGCCGCGCCCGGATCGTGCCGACCCGCACCCGGCCAAAGTTGAGCCGCCGCGGCTTGATAGTCAGCCGCTGCGCGACCGGAGTCGGCGTCGGCGTGGCCGATGGCGTCGCGGTGGGCGTGGCCGTGGCGGATGCGGTCGCGGTGGCGGTCGGGGTCGCGGTGGGCGTGGATGTGGGCGTAGCGGTCGCGGAGGCCGTCGGCGACGGCGTCGCGGTCGGAGTGGCGCTCGGGGTCGGCGCCGGATCGGCGTACATCAGCACCCGGTTGTTCCTGGTGTCGGCGGCATAAAGATTGTTCGCGCCATCGAGGCCGAGCGCGCCCGGAGCGTACAGGCTGTCCGGCCCGAGTCCATTGAGGTCGCCCGTTGCCACGCCGCCGTTCGCGTCCGTCGCGGTGAAGCCGCTCTGTCCGAACACGGCGCTCGCGGACGGCGCGGCGGAGTACGGAGGATTGAATTCGAGCACGCGATTGTTCGCGGTGTCGGCAATATACAGGTCGCCCTCGAAGTCGAGCGCCACCGCCGCGGGCGCGTTGAGCGTCGAGGCGGATGCGCCGCCACCCGGGTTGGCTAAATTCGAGGTGAAGCTGCCGTCCTGGCCGAACACCACGCTCGCCGACGGCGCGGCCGATGGCGACGGAAACGGCGCGGGAAATTCGAGCGCGCGATTATTCTCCGTGTCCGCCACGAACAGATCGCCGGCGCTGTCGGCCGCAATCCCGCCCGGAGCATATAGCGTCAGCGCGCTTGCGCCGCCGCCCATATTGGGTTGATAGCCGCTGAAGCTGGCGCCCTGCCCGAAGACCCGGATCGCGGCAGGCGCCGCGCCGAACGGCGGCGTGAACTCGAGCACCCGAGAGTCGCCGGTGTCGGAGATAAACAGGTCGCCCGCGGGATCGAACGCGACCGCGGTTGGCCCGAGCAGCGTCGATGCGCTAACGGTGTTCGGAGCGCATCCGTTTTCCAAAAAGCTGCCGCAGGTGCCGAACACTCTCACGGCGCTTGCCGAATCCACGCACGGATACGGGGCGCATGCGGCGGCGGGATCGGCGAACTCGAGCACGCGATTATTGCCCGTATCCGCGACGAACAGATTGCCGCTCGAGTCGGTCGCCGCGCCCGCCGGCGCATTGAGGGTCGCGGCGCCCTCGGCAGTGCCCGCGTTTGGCGATGATGAGCTGAAATCGCTCTGCCCGATAACGATCTCGGCACTACCACTCGACGGCGCCGCCGGACTTATCCATCCGAGCACGCGATTGTTCGCGCTGTCCGCCACATAGACCGCCGCCTGCGCGCCGCTTCCAGAGGCCGCGACGCCGCCGGGAGCCTCGAGGCCGGCGCCATCGATGCGATTGATCTCGTTGTGCGCCAGATCGGGCTGCCCAAGCTCGCGGCTGGCCGTGGTGGTGGAGGGCAATGCGCCCTCGATGTACTCGAGCACGCGATTGTTCGCGGTGTCGGCCGCGTAGAGATCTCCCGCCGCGTCGATCGCGAGGCCATCGGGCTGAGACAGACTCGATGCGTTCGGATTATTTGCGCCCGGGCCGATCGTGTAATTCGGAGTCTGATCATTCGAGAGCGCGACCGCGCTTTCATAAATGAAAATCTGGTTGCTCAGGTTCGACGAGAGATAAAAGTTGCCCGAGCCGTCGATCGCCACGCCCGCCGGATCCTCGAGGCCGTTTCCGGAGAACACCAAGTTTGCGGTAGTCGAGTCGGCCTTGCTCACGCCATACGGGCCGGTGTATTCGAGCGCGCGATTGTTGCCGGTATCGGCCACGAACAGATTTCCCGTGCCGTCCACCGCCACGCCGACGCCGCCGAACGGCGCGCCTCCCACCGCGAAGCATAGCGTCGCGACGGTCGCGCTCGCTCCGCCCTGATTGCATTCGGACCCGCTCGAACTGGTCTGCCCGATAATCAAATTCGCCGAGGTATTGGCGGGCTGCGAGATCCCCGCGCCTTCTTTCGCAAACGGCGCGTAGTACACCGTCACCCGATTATCACCGGCGTCCGCGACGAAAAGATTTCCCGCGCCGTCGATCGCGACGCCTTCGGGCTGGCACAGCGTCGCCGCCGAGACCGGAGTGGCGCCGCATCCGGTGTTAGTGGCGAAATCGCCGCCCTGCCCGAACACCGCCGCGGCCGCGACTCCGCCGAAAGGCGTGCCCGCGTATCCAGCCAACGGATCGCTGAACACCATCACGCGATTATTTCCGGAGTCGCCGACGTACAGATTTCCCGCGCTGTCGATCGCCACTCCCGCCGGAGCGTAGAGCGTCGTGGCGCCCGGCGCGCCGCCCTGATTCTCTGCCGACGACAGAAAATCCACCTGCCCGATCACGATATCCGCCGCTGCGCCGCTCAAGTACGTGCTTTCGTCATTCCATCCGAGCACGCGATTGTTGCCGGTGTCCGCAACCCATACGTGATTCGGCGAGAGGGAATTGTCGATCGCGACCGCGCGCGGCGCCGCCATCGCGGCGCCATCGACATAATTCGGCGCGTTCTTGTAGAAATCGCTCTGGCCGATAACCAGGCTCGCGATTTGCGGCGCCGCCGCGAACGCGGCGAGCACCGCGAACCCGCCGGCGATGACGATCGTCACCACGACGAGCCGCAGCTTGCGACGGACTCGAGTCCGCGCGCCAGAAGCCATCGCGCCACCCCTTTTGAATCCTGCGCCCGCCGCCGCAAGGCGGTCCGTCGGCGCATGTTCGCGATTCTTGGCCTGTTATAGACAAATAGCGGATGAATTTGAAGAGCAAAACTTAACCGCGGATTTGGCGCCGATTCAGCTTGCCAACGCAACAAATTCTTCCATCGATCAAATCAAAAGCGATTGCCGATTTTCGTCTCCATAGCGGGCCAAGTGCGCCACCTCGGACGAATTTTGACGAAGTTGCCGCAGACGAGCTCCAGGGCTGCCGACGCCGATTCGCGTGACCTCGGATGCGGTGCTCACCGTTTCGCAGGGAAACACCTTCATTCCGTATCCGTTCCTCATCATCCTGCCGACCGACGACGACCTGCAGCCGGCGCAGGCTCGATTGACAATCGACAACGTTGACCGCGCGATCATTACCTCGCTACGCAACATCGGAACGACGCCCGCAACCTTGTTGATCGAGATCGTCACCTCGAACACGCCCAACACGGTCGAGTTCTCGTCGGGGAATCTCACTTTGCGGGGCGTGCAGGGCGATGCGGTCTCGGTGACCGGTGTGCTGGGGATGGAAGAAATTTTGGCCGAAGGCTTTCCGGGCGATACGGTCAGCCCGCTGAACGTGCCCGGCGTGTTCGTGATCAACGCATGAATGCCGCGGTTGAAATAGTCAGCGCATTCGAGCGCAATGAAGAGCCCGCGTGGTGCGCGAACTATATCGGGCTCCCCTTCAAGTCGCTCGGACGGACCCGCGCAGGACTGGACTGCTGGGGGATGGTGTACCTCGTCTATCGCGAGGTCTTTCGGCGCGAGGTTCCGCCATACGGTGACTACGCGGACGCCTACGACATCGAAGAGGTCGGCGCCTTGGTCCGCGGCGAAATAGTCACTCGATGGCGCGAAGTCTCACCGGAGCAATAATTGAGTCCTGCGCAAGATAGTGACACCGACCCGCTCCAACGCGCCACCTCGTGTCATTCCCGCGCGCGTGTCCGGCGTGCGCGAGGAATCCCGGATTGCAGGGCCGCGGCGGGCGAAAAGACCGGGATTCCTCGCGCGGCAGCCACGCGCGGGAATGACACGCCGAGGAATCGAACAAGAGCGGAATTGTCACTATGATATCCAGGGCTCAATAACTGCGTCGCGTCGTCGATTGTGCAGGATTTCAATCCGGCTACCGGGTTGTGGAACGATCGCGCCGGCGGATGGGATTACGACTACGACAACATGGGAGCGGGCGCCTCCGCCTACAGCCTCGATTCCGCCAACGCGCACACCAGCGACGCGGTCACCGACAACCAGTTGTCAGTACCCTTTATCGACTCAGAGCCAGCCTGCCCAAAAGCCAGCCAATCCTGGGGTGATGGGGTTACCCGGCCCCTGACTGACCGCACGAAACCACTGGCGACACGCTGGGAGATCCGCAGTGCCAGGCTCCTCGCATTGCGGGGGAAGTGGGGTACCGCTCCTGCATCTGATGCGTGTGAGCAGGGACACCTGCGCGCTGCCGGTATTCGCGTCACACACCCGCTGGAACGTAATCGCTCCGTGGAAAGTTGCCTCCCGCTGTTGGGCGGCCTGCTGTTCGGAGATCGACGCGCATCCCGCGAGCGCCGCCACGAGTACCGCCGCGACCAAGACCTGCATAGAGGCTTCCATGACTGATCTAATAGATTCCCGCTCGCAGCCGAGTCAATCTGTCGGCCTCACGCGCAGCCTCGGTAAGCGTGTGAGGGTCGCCGCAGTCAGAGACCCGTTCAGAACGGAACGCGCTCTGCTTCAGTTGCCCGTCGGCGGCTCCGTGGCTGACATGCTCCGGTCGATAGGTCTGGACACCGCCGTCCCCGCGCGGGTGTTCCTCGATGACCGCATGCTTATACCGAAGGAACGCGCGCATGTTTACCCGAAGCCCGGGCAGATCGTCGCGGTTCGAGTAGTTCCAGCCGGCGGCGGCAGCGGCAAAGATACCGAAATCATGTTGATAGCGCTCGCCGCCGTCACTGCGGTCGTCACATATGGGGCCGGCGGATTCGTTGCAGCGAGCCTCGCGGCGCCGGGCGCTGCTGCCGCAGCCGGGCCAACCCTGGCCGGCGCGGCCGGAGCTTTTGTGAGTGGCGCCTTGTCCGAGACCCTCAAGTTCGCCGGAACACAGCTCACCAATGCCCTGATTCCGCCGCCGGCGACGCCGGCGGTGCGGCTTAGTTCTACGCCGCAGTCGTATACGGTGTCGGGCGGGGCCAACAGTGCGGCGGCATTCTCAGTCATCCCGAAGATTTACGGTGCGCGGAGAATCTTCCCGCAGTATGCGGCGAGTCCGTACACGGAACTCGTCGGCCACGACCAGTATCTCAGAATGCTATTTCTGCTCGGCTACGGGCCACTGGATATCTCCCAAATCCTGATCGGCGACACCGCGATCGAGGACTATGAAGATGTCGAATGGGAATTGCGCGCGGGCTTTACCGACGACGCTCCCTCGCGGCTGTATCCTGGCTCGCTCGCCGAGACCGATATTGATATCCAACTGAGCAAGAGCAATGTGGGTAGTGCGCCTACCGTCTATGGATGGTCGGTCACTCAGACCAGCGGACCGCTCGCCGATGAACTCTCGGTGGATATCTCATTTCCGGGAGGTCTGGTCGCCTTCAGTAGTCTCACCGGATCGCCGATCCATATCCAGTGCACCTGGCAGATCCAGAGAAGTCCTAGTCAGAGGCTTGTGCAAGGACCCAGACCGAGGCGGAATGGAGGCTACGGGGGATTCTCCATGAAGACCCCGGTCGCGCCGACCCATGCACCTTCTTTCGATGCCCGGTCCTCGGCGAGGGAAATCGCACCGACGCGATCCCGACCCCACTCACGGCATTGGGGCAGGTCATCCGTTCCCGCCTTCTCGCAGCCTGTTGGAAGACTGCCGGCGCCCCAGCACCGAGGGTTAAAGAGTATCGAGCGCCCGGCGGCCACATACGCATCGCAGATGCGCTGGTCGTCGATAGCGCCATGCAACGCTCGCTCTCGCTCTGCGAGCACGACTGCTTGTGAGGATGGCGCGCAGCCCGCAATCCCCACAAATGCGATGAACGCCATCAGCACCCACGTGTGAAGGCTCATGCTTGAATTAATAGAACGTTCCATGAACCCAAGTCAATCCACCGCATCGGCGTTAGTAGGAGGAGCACGCGTCAGAGTCACTGCGGCTCCGCATCCGTTCCGGTCGCAGCGCTTCACGGGCGAATTACCGGTGGGCGGCTCAGTCGCCGATATTTTACGCGCGTTGGGTCTCTCCCCATCAGATCCAATGCGAGTGTTTCTTGACGACCGGGTTGTCGGACCTTCAGAACGGGCGTATTTGTATCCGCAATCTGGACAAATAGTGACGATTCGGGCCCTCCCTGCGGGCGGTGGGAGGGGAAAGGATACAGAGCTGATCACGCTGGCTATTGCCGCAGTCGCTGCGGTCGCGAGCTACGGCGTTGGCGCATTTCTAGTGTAATGTTTCTGAATTAAATGTAGCGTTTGTTCGTCTGTTCAGCATGGGCGTAAAGAGATGCTGGATGGAAATCAGCGGAGCAGATCGGGCCGAGTTGGAGTCGTGGTTGCGAGCGCAGAGCCTCCCGCAGGCGCTGGCGATGCGGGCGCGGGTGGTGCTGGGCAGCGCGGCGGGCGAGAGTGTCCGCGCGCTGGCCGCGCGGCTTGGGGTAACCC
>DATKSQ010000125.1:0-7200 GCA_035531615.1 Binataceae bacterium (SeqCode) | reverse complement strand
TAGCCCGATGCGAGCGATCACGTCGCCCGGCGTAAGCATGCGCTGGATTTCGGCGCACTCGTTGCCATTCCAGTTCAGCGCGTTCAGCGCGTTGATGTTCTGCTTGATCTGGTCCTCCGCGCTCCAGGGCCGGAGCGCCGGGTTAGTCGCTTTTTCACGTATCACCGCGGCGCGAAGCTCGCGCGCGAAGTCTGCGATTGCATCCGGAATCTGATCGAGCTTGAAGTTATCGAACGCGAGGGAAACGCGACGTTGCAGTTCCGACAGCGGTTGTCGTGACAGTTTGTCGTGAAATGCGACATCGAGCGTTGCGAGTTCGCGACTGCATATGCGCCCGACCTTGGTTTTGATGCGCTCGGCGAACGGGCCCGCTATTTGGTCGATTTCCGGGTTGAATTTCTCGATTTCGATCATGATCGCGGCCTCACAGTTTCGGAGCAATTTACGGTTGCGCCCGTGGTCGAATAGCCATAGACAGGCGCGGTTTCGTACATGGTAATCGCGTCTCCCACCGTCATGGGATAGCCAGTGGACGCGGCGCTTGTGGAATCCCCGATGCGTAGGACATTCGTTGAGGTTTGACCGGGCACCATCCGGCAAAGTGCTTCCACCCGATCGAGATTCGTGGGTAGCAACGTTACCGCGCTTGCGTTCGCGGTCAGCGAAACATCGGCGTGGGATACCATTATCTGCGGCGCGACCGCCGTCCCGATAGCCATTTGCGTCGCGCGTGCGACGCCGGGCGCGGCAAGGAGCAGAGCGATCAGTAGTATGAGGCGAAGTCGCATACGTTTATCGATGTAGCAGATCGCGCGCGTGCCAAACTTCAGCGTTTTCGGTCGCGGGTGATACTAAGGCGCGCCGGTTCATGCGCTTTCCGGACCCTTCGTTTCTGGCACCGGCGGGTTCCATTCTTTCCCGAGCACCTCTTCGCTAAACCATTGCTCGCGACAGGTGTAGAGCATGAGGTTGTAATCCAGGGGCTTCACGTCCCACGGCTGCCATGTCAGTGATCGCCAGGCGGAATACATACGATCGAGGGTCCGCGCGAGATAATCGAGGCGAATCGGGCGCTTGGTAGCGTCAACGGAAGCGGGGCCGTCCAACACCCTAATGCGCTTGATGTGCTTTTTGCCGCGTTCGCGCCAACGGCCGGATGTGAATAGTACCCAGACGTAGAAGTAGCCAAACCCAGTGGTCGGGTCGGGCGCGTCGGTGCTCGGCCAAACTTGCGCGGAGACACGTTGGCGATCGAGATTGATCAGCGCCGCGCCTTCGATCGCGATTCGCGGCCCGAGTTGGCTCAGCGGATCGCCCTGCGGAAATGATAGATTCAATTGGTCTATCTTCATTTGCTCGATCCCTCGCTCAGTTGCAAATCTTGCCGCCGCACCAGCGCACCAGATAAACGCCCTTGCCGCATGGCGCAACGTTCAGCCCGCGCGCCGCGTGACGATGCCCATCCGCGCCGCAATAGGGACACGGCCATGCGAGCTCATATTCGCCGCCATTCTTAAACGCGAGCACGACGGGCGCGGCCGGCTTCGGTGATGTTCGCGATTGGATTGCGATTCCCATCTCACTTCACTCTGAACCACGTATATACCGATCCGTCGGGGCGCCGGACGTTGAGGGAATGTGCAAAACCCGGCAGGATAACCACGTCGTCTGGGTTCGCGGACAGGTGCTCGCGCAGGCGTGCGAGCTGCGATTCCGCCCACCAGTAATAACTCGAATTGGTACGCTGCCATCTTTCGACGTTCGCGACTTGGATTTCCGGCGATAGCGCCAGGAGCGGTTCCCCGCACCGCGGACAGACTGCGAATCCGGGCGATTCATCCTGCTCGACTTCAATGCTCTCAGACGCTTGCGCGTCGCCTCCGGGCGCGGGCGTAGGCGCGTTCGGTTGCGGTACTTGCTTTAGGTACTCAATCACCGCGGCGCGCATCGGTTTCACCCGCTTCGCAATCTCGCGCACTGCGGCTGCGGTGCCATCCACCCGGACCTTGCCGTCGGCGGTCAGCGATATCGCGACCCCCGCGGTTTCCGCATCAGTGAGTAGTTTCTCGATCTCCACGACTAAATCTCCTTTGATGAATTGCTATTTCGCAGACTCGTGTACCACACCCCTTCAACCCGGAATGAGACAGTTTTCAACTTCTTGCGAGCGCGCTCGAATGTGCTTGTAGAAATCCCCGCAGCATCGGCCGCGGCTTCGAGTTCGGTCGATCGCCGCTGTCCCGGCTTTAGTTCGAGTTTAAGAAAATCAACGGCGCGGTTCAGCGCGTCTGTATTCCGCGGCTTCGCAGGCGCAAGAAGCAGTTCGTTAGGTGTCAACGTCGATCCGCCCTCGATCCATTCCACGCGAGCGAAACTCTCACCCTCGGCAGCGCGGATACGGAACGCCAAGGACGGCGTTTGCGGCCCGAGGTTGTATTTCAGATGCGCGAAGATGCGGGCGCGCTCCGCGACGGGCGCCTTATCATTCGGATCGAAGCCGAGAATGAAGCCCGCGCGCGCCGCTGCGATAATCGCGATGCTGCCGCCGCCGCGGTAGAGCGCGTTCTCGATCGCTGCCTGCTTCGTTAAATGCCTAATGCATATGATGGTGCATCCCGTCGATTGCGCAAGGTGGCTAATCACACCCATCACGCGCCGCACCGACGAATCGCGATGCGAATCGACTTTCTCCGAAATTATGCCCGTCAACGGATCGATGAACATCAACCGCGCTTTGTCAGCGCGGATGATTTTTTCAAGTTCCCCCGCGTGTTCGGGTAGCGTCAAGACTTGTGTAGCGCCGTCACGCTGGAAGTTGCCCGAGACGATCCGGATTCGAGAAAGATCAGCATCATGGGCTTTCAGGCGTCCGACCAAGGTGTTGTTGCTGTCCTCGGCCGAGACGATGATCACGTTGCCCGCGTCGCACGGCTCGCCGTCAGGCCAAGCAAGGCCGCGCGACTTACGCGCTGCTAAGTCCGTCACGAGCGTGGTTTTGCCCAGATTCGGATCGGAGTCGATCATGATGACTTCGCCGGACGGGAACCGATGCCACCAATCCCATCTCGTCGGAACCACGACGATCGACGCTGCCGACACCCCAAGCAGCCCGCGCGCCCGTTCGAGTATGGCGCGGACGGCATCCGCGCCGTCGATCCGCGCGATGTCGTTGAAGTCGCACTTTGCAGCCGGATCGGACTTGAGGATCGGGATAGCCACTCGCCCGCGGACTGCCTCTGCCGCCTTGCGTGCGAAGGTGACACCCGGATTGTCCGCCGTTTTCGCGTCGTTGTCGGCCGCGATGACGATCGTGGCCTTGCGGTATTTTTTTCGTAGGGCTTCCGCCACTGGGAGCAGGTTCCCGGCGAAGAACGCGACCACGACCGGCGCCGCGCCGTCGATGGATTCATAGATCGATGCCGCCGTCGCAAAGCCCTCAGCGATATAGATCGGATCGCTCGGTTCGCCGCCGATGCGATAATAGCCGCCAGCTACCTTGCCGCCCGCGGCAAATTTCTTTTTGCCCTGCTCATCGATCGACTGGAGGGACGCCAGCGCGTCATCTATGTATAGAGGAACCAGCAGCCTGCCGTTCACTTCCTTAAGGCCGTGAGTACCGACACGCTTCGCGCATAAATAACCATGATCCGAATCCGCATCCTTCGCCTCGGACCAAACCACCCGCGCACGCTCGGCGGCTTCGGCGTGCTGCCCTGCGAGCTCTTTATCGCGAGCCGCGCGAGCCGATCGAATTTGCTTCGCCATCGCCGCGATCTGCTTTGGATCGAAGTCGGCGCCGCCATCCGCGCGCCATTTGATCGCCTCGGGATTCGTGCGCCAAGAGCCAAACGCACCGGCCGCTATCCCGTCGAGGTGCAGGACATAGAAGCCGGCCTTATCGCCAGCGCCGTCGCCCGGCGCGTGAAAGCGGTGCAACCTGCCGTCGGCGACGATATCGGTGTCGCACGCAAGCTCCGCGTCGGCCATCGCCGCGCGAAATTCGAGAATCGGATCAGCCACGGGCGCCCTCGTCCTGAACCTTATCCGCCGCGATCGCCATCCGTTCGAGGGACCGCACCGGGATGCGGATCGCCGCGCCGAATTTTCGCGACGGGATGACGCCAGCGCGGAGCAATTCATAAATCTTGGAGCGGCTCATCCCCAGCATCTTCGCGGCGACGGCCGGGGTGACGAAAATCGCCTTAACCTCTTCGATCATCGGATCACCCGCGCGGCCAAGTAAGCGTCTAAGTCTTCGCGGCGGATCACGATACGCCGCCCGAACCTTGACGCTTTGAGTTGCTCGCGCCGAATCTCCAGGCGGACAAGCTGTTCGGACACCCCGAGCTCGGCGGCAACTTCGACAACGGACAAAGCCCGCGTCCGCGAATCTTCAACGATCAAGCTTGTCTTGCTTTGATTCATTTCTTTTGCTATCCTCTTGTGTATGGGCTGTTCGGCGACCAACGCGATATAACAAGCATTATGCCCGAAATATCGCGTGCCGTAAAATTTTCGGGTTGAACCGCAAAACACAGTTAGAAGCATGACAAATAAATCGCCAGCCGCCAGCCGTCTTCATGCTTCCAGCGCACGCCGGATCGCCACGTCCGATCGCGCGCTCGCCCGTCTGATTGAGTTCGCCAACCTGCCGACGCCATTCGTAGAACGTCGTTCTACGTTAAGTTCGCTGAACGATATCCGCCGCGCGATGGCTTCCGTCGCCGCCAACCCGGCGCTGCTCGAACGCGCACCCTATCCCGATGGCGGCCTGCCCCGGATGCCCGCTGCGCTGCTCGCGCTATGGATTCGCGCCCGCGATGCGTTCCCTCATCCGACCGTCGCAGCCGCGGTGCAGGTTCTGATCGGACCAACCGATCAGTTCAGCCCGGCGGCCGTCTGTATGGACGTGGAGCATCTCGTTGCAACCCTCTGGATCGTGCGCGCGGCGCTCTGGCGCATCGCGCTCGCCCAGGCGCACCACGACCCGCGCCCGTTCGCTATCGGCGTGCCTTCGGCGGATATGGTGGCATCGCGTGATAGAATCAGCGTCGGAGCCAACGGCCGCATCACCATCGAGCATCGGGATATCAGCGCCGCGCTGCTCGCGATCCTTGGCGAGCTCAACCTCGAGCGCCTACGGATCTGCCGCGCGAGATATCGCCGCACTCGCTCAACGTGCTCGCGGCTATTTCTGGCGCTACGCAAGGATCAGAAGGACTGTTCCCGCCAGTGCGCGGATCTGCGGCGCCATAACGATGTCAGGCATCCGAGCGCAAAGCCCGAGTGCGTGAAATGCGGGCGCGTCTGGAGCGCCGACCGGCTTTGGGTTTGCAATTTCAGCGACTGCCCGAATGGAGGTAATTGATATGCCACGACGAACACGCGGCAACAATGAAGGGTCAATCTCGCGGCGCAAAGACGGACGTTGGTGCGCGATGATGGATCTCGGCTGGATCGACGGCAAGCGCCGGCGCAAATCGTGGTATGGCCGATCACGCGCCGAAGTCGCGGCCATCCTCGCCGGCGCGATCGATGCGCGTAATCACGGCGCGACCACGCCCAGGGGACGCGTCACAGCCGGGCAGCACCTCGCGGCGTGGCTTGAGAGCATCCGCCCCGCGTCGGGCGTAATTGAAGTCGGAGATCAGCCCGGCATCCGGATCCGGACGTGGCAAAACTACGAAGCAATCGTGCGCGTCCATCTCGCGCCAGCGATCGGACGGATGCAGCTTTCCAAGCTTACGCCCGACGCGGTGAAGGCGTTTTTGAACAACCGCAGCCGCGCGGGCCTTTCGACCACGACCGTCCGCCATATACGCGGAGTCCTGCGACAAGCTTTGGACCAGGCCGTCGAGGGTAATCAAATCGTCTCGAACGCAGCGGCCGGGAAGAAGCTATTATTTAACGGCAAAGGGCGCCGCAAACCGAAGATCAACCCATTGGATGCGGAGCAGGTACAGCGGATGCTCGCTGCGGCCGTAGGAACCCGGCTGGAAGTGCTCTTGCGCGTGCTTGTGCGATGCGGGTTGCGCCGTGGCGAATGCCTCGGGCTGCAATGGAGGGATTTCAATCTCGCCGCCCGCACGATGAAAATCGAGCGTGCGATCCAGCGCATCAAAGGCCAGCCACTCGCGGCCGGTCCGACCAAAACCGAAGAATCGCGGCGCACCATCCCGATGCCCGACGATGTTGCCCGTGCGCTTGAATTTCATCGCATAGTTCAGGCGAAGCAGCGCCTTGCGGCCGGCGCCGTATGGCATGACCAGGGACTTGTTTTCCCCAACACGATCGGCAGGCCGTTCGAGCCCCGACTGCTCCACGATAAATTCAAGCGGATACTCGCCAAGGCCGGATTGCCCGCCACGACGCGCATCCACGACTTGCGCCATACGTCGATCACGGCGCTGCTTGAGCAAGACGCGGAGTTGTTCTCTGTATCGCGGCTGGCCGGGCATAGCACCATCGCCACGACCGCGGACCTGTACGGGCATTGGACCGAACCGATGAAGCGGCGCCTTGCCGAGAAGATGAACGCCGTTGGCGTAGACCGGGTTTAGATCACGCCAGCGCACGGTATGGACGAAATATCGCCGCTCCCGAGGAATAGCCCCATATTTGTTGGGTTTTTTGTTCGCAGATCGGCATTTTCGTCGCGTGTAAGGTTCTCACGACATACGAAAGTCGTGAGAATGTTAGTTTCACCCATATTCCATATGGACGATATCTAACATTCTCAATGAAATCTTGAGAATGTTGGATGAGAATGTTGACAGCCTTGCCCGTCCGAGCCCCCGGCACCATCGGCGAAGGCGTCAATCCCGCATCCGATGACCCCGAGCTCGATACCGCTTTGCGCGCGGTTCCGATGCCAATGGCTGTCAAAATGGCTGTCAAACCATGCGCCAACCGGGAAAAACCCTTTGCGCCCGGAGGGATTTGAACCCCCAACCCTCAGATCCGAAGTCTGATGCTCTGTCCAGTTGAGCTACGGGCGCGCACGCGCGGAGATCTTGACGGTTTAGCTGATCGCGCGGCATTTTTGAAGACGCCGCCGCGGCTTGTCCCGTGGCTATCGCCGGCTGAAAATCAAGGCAAGGAAAAACGCGATGATCAAATTCGGTTACCTGATGGGATTCCGCAACCCGCCCGAACTATCGACGATTGGCGACGCGGACTTCTATTCCGCGATGTTCGAGC
>DATKSQ010000124.1:0-3581 GCA_035531615.1 Binataceae bacterium (SeqCode) | reverse complement strand
CTGCATCGCGTGGCTTCCGCGCGAGCGCAGCAGCAGGTGGTAGATGTGCCTGGTCGTGTAGATCGTCAGGTTGGTCGCGATTCCGGGTGCCTGCGGCTTCACCGCAAGGTGGGGAACCGGATTGCGCGGATCGCCCGAGGCTGCGGGCGTGGACATCCAGCGCTCGGTGTCGCCCATGGCAACGTCGGTAATGGTCTCGCCTGGTTGTAGCTCGATGTCGGTGGTGCGTAGCGGCTTGCAATCGACGGTCGGCTCCGGTTCTTCGCCGTATGGGTACAGAACCAGTTCGGGCGTCTTGTAGACTGGCCACTTGCCGTCCTGCTGATGCTCCTTGATCGCGGCCTGAACCTCGCTGGGCTGCTGCGCGAGAAGCTCTGCTCCCGTTGGCGGCGCGGGAGCAGCCTCGGCCTGCGGCGGTGCTTCGGTTACCAGGTTGAGCGGTGGCGGCGCGGGCGGTTGATGAGCCGCGCATGCTCCGAGGGTCAGCGCCAGCGTCAAAGTCCCTGCCGATGCGATTCGTCTCATGGCCGTTCCCTCCCGTCCGTGGATGTCTATCCCTGCTGCTCGGTCCAGCTGATCTGCGTCACGTAAAACCCGAGCGGGTTGCTAAGGATCGCGCCGGCGGAATTGGGTGGAACGATCTGAGTTTGGAGCACCGCTTCCCAATGCGTCGGCGCGCCGATCTCGATGCCATTCAGATCTCGCGGCACTTCGTTCCATCGAACCTGGTAGCTTTGTGGCGAGAGTTGCAGGATCGAATCGATCTGCACCGAGACGGTCTGCTTCTCGGCAATCTTGAACGGGTTATGCGTGAAGCCGTCGGAGTGGAAATAGTCATCGAGGAATCTGTCCGCCGCGCCGCGCGCGTGCGCGAGCACCGAATTGAGCATCTGATGTTCGACCTGCTGATCCGTGCTGACCGCCCGCGCATTGCGGATAAAAGCAGCGACTTCGTAGCGCTGCATCCGGGCCGTTACGTCGGGCACTGACGATGGAGTCAACGGTTGCGGAACGGTCAGCGAGTATCCGAGCTTGTCGACTTCGACGACGTATGGGATGAAGCGGCTCCGGGTCGTGAGCCAGACGATCCCGCAGGCGAGAATCAAAGTGACCACAAGCATCCCGCCCGCTGCGATCTGCCAGTTGCGCTTGCCGAGAACGAGATCGGCGTATCGCTCGTCCCATTCCCGGCGCGCTTCGAGATAAGGGTTACTTTCCATGCCGCCGCCTCGCCGTAAAAATTGCGCCCTCACACCTCAAAGTGCGGTGCGTTGGAATGTGTGGTGAGCAATTTCCTTGCCGGTCTTGCGAGGGGACGGTTCATCACGAATCCGGGCGCGCTGGGTCTGGCGTGGCGCGCAAACATTCAGCGTCACGAACACCAGCTGTCGTCGCGCGAATCAGATAGTGACCAAGGCGATGAAGTGCTATCGCGTGCGGTCGCTCACGTGTGGAAGATCTCGCAGTGGCATCCCGCCGTCGAATTGATCGGAATCCCAACCCGCCAGCGAGACTCATGAGCGGGGCGGCGGTGACCTGTCAACTTAGGTCTTTTCTGGCGTCAACATGCGCCGTCGGATCACAACCATACGTGGCTACAAGCGAAGGCACGCAACCCGCGTACGTCTGATGCCTTCGATCGTGTATGCATGTGCGATCGCTGAAAGCGAAGCGCCCATAGTTCAATCCAACTGCGGACGCGGTGCTGACCGAGGGGAATCAGCCACGATCGCGTAACCTCTCCAACGTGCCGCTCGTTCAATCTTGGATTGAGTTTGCTCCAGTGAACCGCAATTGCTTCGGGCTGCATTGAATTGGAATAAATGGGCCTGAAATTTCGGCGAAGATCGGAACACAAAAAAGCTGTTTTTCAAGAGCCTCGAACTGAAGCCGCACTCACGAGGTCGATTTTTAATCAATCGACCGCCCGGCAGACAGCAAGTCTTGCTGGATGATAACAACCGAGACGCATGTACGATCAGTGCAGCGCTTGAGAACGGCGCAATAGCCAGGTGGCGAATCTGCAAGGAAGAAGTTGCAGCATGATCCGGGAGTCTGGACGAGGTGCGTTGTCTAGAAAAACACGCGCCGAGCGAGCGAGTCGGCTCGTGCGCGGATCGCAGGATTTGCAGGACAAAGGAACTTCCGCTGGGCGCTTAATTCATCTCAGTGAAAGGGGACTTTCGAGAGTTTGAACACCGGTGTTCAAACTGTACCGAAATCAGCCACTTTCAGCCAAATTTGGTGCGAAAAACTTGAGGAATTTATTGATCTTTTGTGGGTTCAAATCCCGTCGGGGACGCCATTTGTTCCAATTGGATAGATCACCGGTCCGCTACGGAACGCGATGACCCGGTGCGCACTTAAGATGAGACTTGTTGGCGCGGCGAATCAGGCGGGCAGGGCGTTGAAGCGGACTTTGGTCATCGCCTCGGAGACCGTCCACAGCCGCGCCGCGAGGCTCAAGTCCTGGGCGGCGGCGCTGCGCTTTACGCGGGTCGGATATCCCCACATCTCGGCGATGCCGTCGGGGCCGAAGTATTCTCCCCCGCGCACGTCGGCGGTGGTGGCCGCATACAGGGTGGGCAGCGCGCCCATCGCGGCGCTCTGCGCCAGATAGCGGTTGGTGACGCTGAATATCGATTCGATCAATGCCGCGCCCTCGAGTTTCGGTCCCGCGGCCTGCAAGTTGGTCGCGGCGTAACCGGGATGACACGCCACGGCCATCAGCTTCGCGCCATGCGCCTTGATCCTGCGCTCGAGTTCGAGCGTGAAGAGCAGATTGGCAAGCTTGCTCTGCCCGTATGCGCGCCACTTGCTGTAACCGTGCTCCCAGTTCAGGTCGTCGAAGCGGATGGAACCCATCCGATGCGCTCCGCTGCTGACATTGACGACTCGCGCGGCGCCCGCCGCCAGCAGCGGTTCGAGCAGCAACCCGGTCAGCGCGAAATGGCCCAGGTGATTGACGCCGAGCTGCATCTCGAATCCGTCGGCGGTGCGCGAGTAAGGCAGCGCCATCACGCCCGCGTTGTTGCACAGGATATCGAGGGTGCGGTTGCCCGCGCGAAAGCTGGCGGCGAACTCGCGGATCGATTGCAAGCTGGCGAGATCCAGCGCCATCGGGGCGGCATCGGCGGCGGGATACGCCGCCTTGATTTGCGTGGCGGCGGCGCCGGCCTTTTCCAGATTGCGGCAGGCCAGGATTACGCTGGCGCCCTTGCGCGCGAATTGGAGGGCGGCGGCGTAGCCGATTCCGCTGTTGCCGCCGGTGACGATTATGTTCTTGCCCGACAGATCGGGCAGATCGTCCGCGGTCCATTTGCCGTTGGCAGACATGATCGGACCTCTCGCGGCCAGCGCGGCGTCCATTTCGAGTCGCGCTGCGCGCCGCCTGCACCGTCGAGGTTATTCCCCCGATCGCGCAATGGCCAGTGGGCGGCTGCGGTTCACAGCTCCCAGCCGATAGTGGCCTTTACGAATTGCCCGCTGAGCGTTCCCGGCAGGCCGAAGCCGACGCCGAAATTAAATTCGAGCCGCCGCTCGAGGTAGAGGTTGAAGCCCGGCACGATGAACTCCTGCTG
>DATKSQ010000123.1:0-2834 GCA_035531615.1 Binataceae bacterium (SeqCode) | reverse complement strand
CACGGAGGATTTTGAGTCCTCTGCGTCTGCCATTTCGCCACCTCGGCCTCGGTGGGTCTGTGTCCATCTTTATACGAGACTGCGGGTTCTCCGGCAACTCGATGGCACGTCGGTTGCTCCCCTTCTCGATGTGACGATCTTCGATGTCCCGGAGCGGGACGCGCGATAGTCCGCGATACGCTTTTGCGCGCTATCAATCCATCCGAAGTCGCACATTGGAGAACGCATGTCTCAATCGGAAGCTACGGCCGGACGCCTTGGCGCCCAGTTAACCTATACTCCGCCCACCGTCACTTGGGTGGGTCTCAGGCACGCTCTGGCCAACCTGGCGCTCGCGGCATCATTTTTTGTGGCCGCGCTGCCGAGCGCAAATCAAAATCACATCGGACTGGCGAACGCGGTCTGGATCGTCGGCGCGATTATCATGGGCGTGTTCTCGCTGGTGCGAGTGCCACCGAAAACCGCGATAGTGAATGCGCGCGCGATCGCCGCGACCGCAGGGATGCTGGTGATTCCCGTTCTGATGCGGCCCGAGGCGCCCGCGACGGGGATACTGGCGGGAGTGGGAATCGCACTCGAGATCGGTGGGGTGGTGCTGTCGCAGGTCGCGCGAATTTACATGGGGCGGAGCTTCGGAATTTTGCCGGCGAATCGCGGTTTGGTGTCGAAGGGGCCGTTTGCGCTCGTGCGCCATCCGATTTACCTGGGCTGGCTTATTCTCACGATTGGATTCGCGTGCTCGTATCCGACCGGCCGCAACCTGATTCTGATTGTCGCGTCGCTGCCGTTTCTGGTCTGGCGAATTGAAATGGAAGAGGGACATCTGGCCCTCGATGCCGACTATCGCGCCTATCATGATCGGGTGCGCTTCCGGCTGGTTCCGGGAGTCATCTGATCGCGCGCCGGGCTTTCGGCGGCGCAAATCATTGCGGCTTTCGCTGCCGCGTTCCGAGCAGATAAATTCCCCCCGCGAGCTGCGTCGATAACAGCATCGCAAAAATCAATCCTCCGATCACCGCGACGCTCAGCGGCTGCTGCACCTTCGCGCCCGCTCCCAGACCCAGCGCCAGCGGGAACAGCCCGGCGGCGGTCGCCAGCGTCGTCATCAGGATCGGACGCATCCGGATGCGCGCCGCGTCGATGAGCGCCTGGGCCGGAACCGCGCCGCGCGCGACGTCGTGCTCGGCGTGGTCGAGCAGCAGGATGCCGTTTTTGGCGGTGATGCCGGCGACCATGATGATGCCCATGAAGGACGAGATGTTGAGCGTGATCCCCGTCAGGTCAAGGCCGGCAAAACTGCCGGCAAGGCATGCGACCGCCGCGATCAGGCATCCCAGCGCCGGGGCGAGGCGTCCGAACTCCCACACCAGGATTAGAAACATCGCGACTGTTCCCGCGACCAGCACCAGCGCGAGTTGGCTGAACGCCCGCTGTTGCTGCGCGTACAGGCCGCCATATTCAAGCGTGATTCCGGGCGTGAGCGGCAGCTTCGCCAGGGCTGCCCGCACGTGCTCCATCGCGGTGCCGAGATCGACGCCCTCGAGCCGCGCGGTGACATGCACCACGGGGCGCAGGCGCTCGCGATTCAACTCGGCCTTTTCGCCCTTGAAATCGAAAGTGACCACCGCGGAGAGCGGAACTCTGCCGCCCGCCGGGGTCTTGAGAATCACCTCGGACAGTGCGCTCAGGTCGCGGTGAAAATCGCCGGGATAGCGCACGCGCACGCCGACCAGCCGATCGCCGACGCGGATACTGGTTGCGACGGTGCCCTGGATCACGGCGTGCAGCGCGATCTGGATTTCGGAAGCGTTGAGCCCGTAACGTGCGGCGGACGATTCGTTGACCAGGAACTCCTCTTCCGGGGTGCTGAGCACGACGCCATCGAATACGTCCACCAGGCCGGGAATCTTGCGCAGCCGGGCGGCGACGCGGCGCGCGGTCGCCTCGATCTGGTTCTGATCCGCGCCGAAAATTTTGACCTCGATCGGCTGCGGTGTGCCCGAGAGATCGCCGAGCAGATCCTGGAGCATCTGCGAGAACTCGACTTGCACGCCGGGCACGGACGCGAGCACCTGGCCGCGGACCGAATTGATAATCTGGTTGATTCCGCGGCTGCGCTTGGCTTTGAGCCGGACCGAGAAGTCGCCGGTGTTCGATTCGCTTAACTGGAAGCCGAGCTGAGCGCCGGTACGGCGCGAAAATGCGGCGACCTCGGGAGTGGCGATCAATATCTGCTGGATCCGGCCGAGCATCGCCTGCGTGTCGGCGAGCGTGCTCTGGGGCGGCGTGATGTAATCGAGCACGAACTCGCCCTCGTCGAGCGCCGGCAGATAATCGGTCCCGACATGTTCATACATCGCCGCGGCGCCCGCGATCGCCGCCGCCGCAAGGATCAGCGACAGCGCGGGAAATCTGATGAATGGCCGCAGCGTCGCCAGGTAGCCATCGCGGAAAAGATCGAACATGCGGCCGGGCTCGCGGCTCTTGCGGCGCATCGGCTCGACGATCATCTCAAGCGCGGGCGTGAAATAGAGCGCGAGCGCCAGTGAAATCGCGAGGCCCGCGCCGAGCGTCGCGGCCAGTGAGCGGAAAAACACGCCGGTCACGCCGCTTAGAAATACCAGCGGCGCGAACACGACGATCACCGTCATCGTCGAGGCGACCAGGGCGCGCGAGAGTTCGCCGAGCGCGGCGGGAACCGCGTCGATCGTCGCCATCCCGGTCGAGCGCGCGCGATGAATCGCCTCGATCATCACGATCGCGTCGTCGATGAACAAGCCGATTCCGGCGGCCAGGCCGCCCAGCGTCATCATGTTGAAGGTCAGCCCGGCAGC
>DATKSQ010000122.1:0-4637 GCA_035531615.1 Binataceae bacterium (SeqCode) | reverse complement strand
GTGCAGCGTACACAGCTCCAGGTTCACCATGAGCACACCTGCCTGCGGGTCTGAGCGCACAATGTGCCGCGCCAGCTTCAGCGCATTGATCGCGGCATAGCAGCCCATGAAACCAACCATCGTCCGCTCCACGCACGCCGGCAGCCCGAGGTGGTCGAGGATCTCAAAATCCAGCCCTGGAGCATAGAATCCCGTACAGCAGGTCACCAGCACGTGCGTAATACCAGCGCGTTCTTTCTCGCTCAACGTAAGCCGGTCGACGGCCTTCCGCATCAGCAGCGGAGCGCTCTGCTCAAACAGCTCCATACGCCGCGTGGTCTTGGGAAAGTTGCCCAGCCGATAAAACTCGTTCGCGTCATGCGATGAAGATTGGCCGGAACCTTTCTGTGGATCGAGGAACGAATAGCGATGCGCGATATCGGCCCGCCTCACCATGCGGCGGAAGACCCTGCGCAGCCGCGGGTCGTCGAGCATCTGCTCGGCGAAGACGACGAAGGACTCATGCACATCGTGCTCTGGTACGGCAGTGGCGATGCGGTTGAGGTAAGCCGTAGTCATGCACAAAGGGCCCTCAGCCGGAGTGGATTGAATGTTGCGTGTGTGTGACATGAGGAAAGCTTACCCACGAAGAGACGACGATCGGGCGAGTCGACTACTTGAGAGAACAGGCTCCGTATTCCGCTCCCGCACCAGACCCTCGAGGGTTGCTTTCCCTGTCCCTCCATCCCTGCTATCGCTTTCCATGGCGTCATCCTCCGGCACCCGCCGCCAAACGGGTGTGAGTTGTGGCTCAACTCGCCGGATCTTGACGCCTTTTTCATCCCGTCACGATCCACAAGTTTCGGTACTTACTCATTTTCGCGGGTCCAGCGATCCTGTGCTTAGACCGTAGTCCAGGTCACGCTACGAGTCAGACGAAAAACGCGCGATAAAATTCGATTCGAGGTCACGAAACCCATTGCGGGACAAGGACTTGGTGATTTTGATTCTCAGGCGCAGCGATTCCTTGCGTTTTGTTAATCGCGCCATCTGATTCGACGCCCCTACGGTTGCGCTGGCCTTCGTGCCGCGACTAGATTTTCTCAAGTCAACCGATTTCGTCTGACCAGCGGTTTGTCCAAATGCGCAATTTAGAACCCGAGCAGCCTCTCTGAACGCGCGCCGGCAAATTTCGTTTCAGCCGCTCGCGAGTTCTTGCGACCGATGAAAGCGCTCGAAGCCACGGGACTGCGCAAAAGCTACGGCGACCGCGTGGCGCTCGAGGGCGTCAGCCTGAGCGTCGATCGCGGCGAGATCGTTGGCCTGCTCGGGCCCAACGGCGCGGGCAAGACCACCACGCTTTCGATTCTTGCGACCCTGCTCGAGCCCGACTCGGGATCGGTGCGGGTGGCGGGCCTTTCGCCGCAAAACGATCGCGAGGCGCTGCGGCGCAAGCTTGGCTACGTTCCGCAGGCGATCGCGCTGTATCCGACATTGAGCGCGCTGCAGAATCTCGAATTGTTCGCGCGCATCCATGGCGCCGGCAAACGACAAGCCGCCGCCGCATCGGCGCACACGCTCGAAGCGGTCGGACTTGCGCCGCGCGCGCACGACTCCGTTTCGATTCTTTCCGGCGGAATGAGGCGGCGCCTCAATCTGGCCTGCGCGATGGTGCATCAGCCGGAAATCCTGTTGCTCGACGAGCCTACGGTCGGGGTCGATCCGCAGTCGCGCGAGCAGATTCTTGCGACCGTCAGAAGCGCGGCCGAGTCAGGCGCCGCGATCGTTTACAGCACGCACTACATGGAAGAGATTGAGCGCATTTGCGGCCGCGCGCTGCTGATCGATTACGGCCGCGTGGTCGCGCAAGGCACGGTAGCCGAGTTGATCACGCTCGGCGGACGGCAGCCGCGGATGGAAATCGCGTTTCAAGAAGCCCCGATGGCCGGCTGGAGCGCGGGAATCGACGGCGTCAGCGAAGTTCCGCACGCGCGTTCCGACGGCAAAATCGACCTCGAACTCGCAAGTCTGACGCAGGTCAGCGAAATCCTGGAGCGGATTCGCGGCGCGGGCGGACGGGTGATCGAATTCAACGTTCACAGTCCCAGTCTCTCCGACGCGTTTATCGCGCTGACTGGACACGCGCTGCGCGAAGACGGCGGCGGGGGACGATGAACGATGCTGCGCGCGGCGTGGCTGATATTTTTGAACGAGTTCCGCCTGCTGACGAAAGATCGCGTCGGACTCGCGATGCTGATCCTGGCGCCGGTCGTGATTATCGCGGTGGCCGGATTTTCGCTGGGGAACATCTACGGCGTGCGCCCCGCCGTCAACGCCTACGACCTCCCGATTGTCGATCAGGATCATGGCTCCGCCGCCCGCGCGATCATCGCGGCGCTCAGCCGCAATCCCGCCGTGCATCTCGAGAGCGCGCAAAGCGTGGCCGGCGCGAGAGCGCTAGTTGGCCGCCGGAGTCGCGTGCCGCTGGCGATCGTGATTCCCGCGGGCGTCACCGCGGCGCTCAAAGCCGGGCGCCCGGCAAAGCTTGTGCTCTACGTCGATCCGATCAAGCGAATCGAGGTCGCGGCAATCGAGCTGCGGCTCAGCCGGATGTGCGCCGAGATCACTGCGCGCGCACAAGATAACGCGCGCACCCGAATCTCGGCCGCGAACGCGGAGCTGCGCGTGCGCCTGGAGCGGCTGGCCGCGCTCGCCACCACCGCCCGGTCCGACGCCGAGCACTTTCGCCATGCCAGCCTTTCGCGCCGAGACGCCGCGCAGCGCGAGCTTGACGCACGATTGCGCAGCGCGATGGCCGCGCTGGCGGCGCAGACCCGCGCGGCGGCCGAGCGCTCAGCCGCCGCGGCGAATTCCGAGCTCGAACGCGAGCTTGCGCCGCGCCGCGACGCTATGAACGCGGTCCGCGCCTATCTCGCCGCGCTGCAAGCGAGCGAACGCGATTTCAAGCGATGGCTGGCTAATCTCAGGGCCGCTGCGGGATCGCACAGTGCGGACATTCCGCCGCCGCCGGCCTTTCCGCGGCCGCCGACCCCCGCGCAATTGGCCGTCCTGTCGAAGCCGATCGAGATCTCGCCGCCCGCGACTGCGCTCCCGGAGCCGGCGCTTCCCAACTTGTCGCTCGCGAGCGTGCCGATCCCATCGCTCGCGATTCCGGATTTCGACGCAGAATTCAAACCGCTGCTGGCCGCGCCGGCGCCGACGCTGCCGGGCGCGCTCGGATGGACCGAGCTGCCGGCGGGCCGCGGCCCCGCGCAAGCCAACGCGTTCGATCAGTATGTGCCGGGTTTCGGAGTCACCTTTCTGCTCATCGGGATGATGATGGGAATTTCACTCGGACTGATCGATGAACGTGACTGGGGCACGCTTGCGCGCTTGCGCGCCGCCGGCGCTCCGTTTGCCGGAACGCTGCTCGGTAAACTGATGGCGCGTTTTGTAATCGGGCTCATGCAGATGGCTCTGTTGTTCGCGGTCGGACGGTGGATGTTCGCGATCTCGCTCGGATCCGAACCGTTGATGCTGCTGATTCCGTCGGCCGCGATTGCCTTCGCCGCCGCGGCCTTCGGCCTGATCATCGCCTGTATCGCGCGGACTCACGACTCGGTGATGCCGTTCGGCGCGGTGGTCAGCATGGCGATGTCGGCAATCGGCGGATGCTGGTGGCCGATAGATTTCGAGCCCGGATGGATGCGCGCGTTCGCCCAATGGCTGCCCACCACCTGGACGATGCAGTCATTCAACGACCTGATGATCCGCAATCTTCCCGGGTCGGCGATCGTGTGGCCAACGCTCGCGACCGTCGGTCTGGGGATCGTTTATCTGATCGTGGGAATAGTGGCGGCATCCTGGATTTATGACTGAGTGCGTCGCGATCTCAATGCGCCGGAAGCGGGCGAGTCTGTGCGGCCCACTGCGCGATCGCCGCCTTGTCCGAATCGGATAGCCCCGCGGACGGATGAAAAATCCTGAAATCCAACGGCGGCATATCACCGTCATCAACCACGCTGGCGGCCAAATTCCGCGCCTGCGCCTTGGTTGATTGATCGAAGTTGTTCCAGTCCGAGAAGTTCATCGTCGCGCGAGCGGAATTCGACAGTAGGTAAGACGGCGCGATCGACGCGTACCAGGGCGCGCTGCCGCCGTTGGAATGGCAGCTATAGCAGGAGTTCTGCAAAATCTGCGCGACCGCGGCATTCGCCGTGACGCCCGTCGGAATCGTGCTCAGCGCGTCCACGCCGGCCTGATTGCCGGCCGTGCCGGCGCATCCCGCGATCATCGCGGCGCCAAGCGCGAACCCGAAAAGTGCGCGCGTCACGCGCAAGCGGCGCCGCCAACGCGCGCGGCCTCCCGATACGTCAATCCGATTCAACCCCAATCGCGATTCGAGCTTATTCGCCACTCTCACACCTCTGATTGATTTTGCGAATTACCGGTTGACGCGCGCGATTACCACGGATCGATGCAGGGGCGCTTCTTGCCAGTGCGCGGCGCAGGTGGTGGCGCCGACTTCAGGCCGGCCATGATCCAGCGCCGCGATTCGAGCGGATCGATCACGTCATCGATCTCGAAATGCGACGCGGTGTTGACCGCCTTGCCGTGAGCGTACATGCGCGCGACCATCTGATCGAACAGCTCCTTGC
>DATKSQ010000121.1:0-57170 GCA_035531615.1 Binataceae bacterium (SeqCode) | reverse complement strand
TGCGCACTGCGGCCCAGGCGACGGACCAAAACCCCGTAGCAGGCGGCTTCCAGCGCACCTGTTCACCTCCACCGGCAGTTAAAAATTCATACCCCAAGGACCAATTCACCGTGAAGCCACTTTTTTCATCATCCTGCTAGGGATATCGCATCATTGGAGCCCGAGTTGCAGCGCCGCGTTTTGAAGGCCCAAGAACATAGAAGACAATCCCGTCTCTGGCTGCTTGCTGTGATTTCGGCAGTTGCGTCCGCACTGAGCGCCGGCGCCGCGTGGTTGAGCGCCGTCCACCATTAGGGGGCTACCGCGCCCGCGCGCGCAAGCGGAAGCCGCGGAAATAACCTTGTGCCCGGGAGCCTGTCTATCGCAGGGCTAATATCGATGCGTGCTGCTCGTGGTTTAATCGGTCGGCGGTGCGGTAGGCATTAACGACGCCGAAGATCCAAAGAATAATTGCTGCGCCGAGCGTCAGCATCCCAAGTATCGCGGCTCCGCCCCCAGCCGCGGCGTCGGCTTCTGTCGCGGCGCCCCCTGCAAGCAGAGCACCCGTGAAAGTGGATACAAGCCCAAACCATAAAAGCGGCGGATAAAGAAACATCATCGCCATCCCCTTGAGGAACTGGCCGTTGTATATCTGCCCTAATCCGCACCAGAAGAACGAAAGTAGCGCAGCTAAGCCGGTGCTCTTCTGATTCGCGATGATGACCACTGGCGTAGGTTGTGTCGGCGTGGCTGCCTGTAGTCGGATTTCACGCGATGCCTGTGTGCTTTCTGCGGCCAGCATCTCCGCGACAAGCGCCGGCGGCTCCATTGTCTGCCAGTTATTAGGGTGTCGGGCTCTCGGTCCCGCTGTTCCACAGCCAATGCATCGTGGCGCGTTCGCCGCGATTATATGACCGCACGCCGCGCATTTGAAAAGTTGACTGGATGTCATGCCCGTCCGGTAGCATAATGCCGCGAATAACCCAAGACTGCGGGTTTCGTGGGGGATCACAGACCGCGCCGATTCTGGGGCAACGCTGCGGAGCGCGGTGTCCGGCGCCCAAGTTTCCGCCCGCGCATCAGTGCCCACTCAGTGCCCACAATGCGCTTCCACGCCGTAATCTGGCGTAACCTCGAAACGAAAAAACCCTTGTATTGTAAGGCTTCGTAGCGTGAGGTAACCTGTCCGCCAATATTCCTAATCCTGGGGCCGTGGGTTCGACTCCCGCACGGGGCACTCAGTTTTACCGCGAATGGATTGAGGTTCCGGCGCTCGAACGCGCTGCGCTACGGCCTCTGGTCGGCGCTCCGGCGCGCGGAACTCCGCCGGGTGAACATGCACTCGCTAAGGCATAGCTTCGCCAGCGCACTGATCATGGGAAGCGGCGTGGGCAAGGTGGGCACTCGACCGGTCGCGCCGCGCGTCGAAATCGTGTAAGTGCTTGATAAATAAGGCGTGGAGGGGTGGCCGAGTGGTTGAAGGCACCGGTCTTGAAAACCGGCAGCGATGAAAGTCGCTCGTGGGTTCAAATCCCACCCCCTCCGCCAAGTTAACCCTTATACAATATGGGTTTCATCGAAAGCGAAGAACGCGGGCGCTGCGCTGTTTTTGCGGGTTGACCCCCCGACCTGACCCCCACCGGGTCTTATATCAGGGTTCGGAAGCGCACATAGACGCGCGCAAGCTGGCGGACGGTTAAGGCCCGAGCCGCGTGCTGACCCGCTCTCTATACGAATTAAACGAATTTGACGAATTAAGGTTCACCCCTACGCGCAGGCGGGTTTCCGCGATCTGGATCGCGGTAGGTACCCATACGAATTAAACGAAAAGCACGAAATAAGCCTGCGCGCTTGGGGTTTCTGGGTTTTTCGACTGCGCGGCTTTACGAAATAAGCCTCACGCCGCGCTTGGCCTAGGCGTTACCGGCTCGCGGCCCGAAGATCGCACCCATGCGCGTCGCCGCGTCCGCCATCATTTCGTGCGCCACGTGGCCGTAAGTGTTCGCGGTAAGCGTGATCGTCGAATGGCCTAGCACTTCCATGACCCCGCGCAGCGTGACGCCCTGAGCGAGCAGGATCGACGCGGCGCTATGCCGCAGGTCTTGCAGGCGCATGGCGGCTAGCCCCGCGCCCGCAAGGATGCGCTTAAACTCCGCGCGCAGCGCCCGCGCGTCCATCGGTCCGCCGGTTTCATTGGTGAACACAAGCCCAAGCTTCCCAAGCCATTGCGAACCCGCCGCGAGCCGCTGTTCGGCTTGTGCCGCGCGCTGGCGCCTGAGTAGCGCGATCAAAGCGTCGGGAACGACAAGGTGTCGCCGCGATCGATCCGTTTTCGGTTCCGCAACGTAATATCCCGCCGTACCGGCGATCCTCGCGCGCAGGCGTTGAATTGTCTGCTCGATATGTAATTCTCGCGCATCCAGATCGATATCCTGCCAGCGCAGGCCAAGCACCTCGCCTAGCCGCACGCCAAGCGAAAGCGAAAGCGCGAGGGCGCATTCAAATTTCGACCCGTGCGCAGCGTCCAAGAACGCGCGCGCCTGCTCAAGCTCAAGCACCTGGTACTTATGCCGCGCCGTTTTCGGCCGTTTTGTTGCGCCGACGGGATTCCATGCGAGCAGGCGATCGTTGACCGCTTGGCGAAATGCCGTGTTCAGAATCGTGCGCAAGTGGATCACGGAACGAGGCGATAGCCCACCTTTAAGCTTATGCGCGAGTAGGGCGCGGACATGATCCGGGCGTAGCGCCGCGAGCCGCACGTGGCCGATTTCCGGGATCGCGTGCAGGCGGACATATAGTTCATAACTCTCGTACGTCCGCGGCGCGACGGTTGTGCGGACATGATCGAGCCAGCCGGTTAGGAATGCGCCTACGGTTTCAACGCCGCGCGGGACAGGTAGCCCGGCGTTGCGCTGCGCGGTGAACTCCGCCAGTTTGCGCGCGACTTCATCGCGCGTCGGCCCGAAGAGGCTTTTGCGGACTCGCTTTCCGTTGGCACGTCCGAGATTTAGGCGTGCTTCCCAGCGGCCGTCGCCGCGATGTCGGATTGAACCTTCATTCTGACCGCGTTTCATTGGGTTTGCCTCGCTTCTGGATTTTAACTGCCGATATCGGCCGCCCCTGGCGCTTGGCTTGTGCGACCTTATATGCGTCACGCCGACGCTCGCGCGACTTCTGGCGATTCTTTGGGTTCGCGCGCCATTTGAGACTACGAAACTTCGACGCGCAGGCGCCTGAGCAGAATTGTTGACGCTTGATCTTTCCGAACCACCGGCCGCAAGTCGGAAGCGCGCAGCGCGCGATCTGCCCGGCGTTGTCGCGCACAAGATTTTGCGCGACCCACAGGACCATCGCTTGCCGCGTGGTTTCGATCGCCTCGCGCGTGGTGCCGCTCGGGTCGCGATAGAGCCGCCGACGCACATGCCCGCGCAGGTTCGCGCGCCATTGGCGGCTGTCGAGGAACCGCGCGATACCCTCGCGGATCTCGGCGCTGAGCATCGCGAGCTGTCGCGCGGACAGGCGCATCCGATCGGTCGCGACTGCATTCGTGGCCGTCGCAAAGACCAACGCTTCCGCTTGTACGCGCAGTAGCGCCGCGCCCGTGATCTGCGCGAGATCCGAGCGCTGCGCGAAGCTGAGCAGCCACGCCAGTCGCGCGGGCTCGTCCATGTAGCCGAGATCGTGCGCCGCGAAAATTACGTCCCTATCCGGGTTGATTTTAGTGTCGCGTTTATCCTTACTCATAACCGTTATCCTACGTTGCAACGGAAATCATACTAGCAAACCGTTGCACGGATTGCAAGCACGCGGACGCGCTGGCATTATGCGCGAAGGAAAGACGCGCGCGGGTTGCGTGCGAAGGGGAACAATAGATGCAAAAGGTTTCAAACGAACGGGACGCGGGTTTCGAGCCGCTGTTCGCGCGGCCGGCGGAAGCAGCGTCGATGCTGCGAATCTCGCGAAGCAAGGTTTACGAGTTGATCGCGTCGGGCGCGATCCCGAGCCGACGAATCGGCGGAAGCGTGCGCGTACCGCTCGCCGCGCTGCGCGAGATGGCGGTTGCTGGGACGGGGACGGGCGATGGAAGCATCGCCTGAAGTGTCCGAACCGGCGTCGCGGGCCGGTCGATCTGAGCGCCCCGCGCTCGATCCCGGCGCGCTGTACGGCGTCGCGGGCGATTTCGTTCGTCTGGTCGAACCGCACACGGAAAGCGACCCGGTTGCGCTGCTTGTGAGCGCGCTGGTTGCCTTCGGAAATTCCGCGGGCCGTTCGCGGTACGCGGTTGCGGATGGCGTCAAGCATTTTCCAAATCTGTTCGCGGCGCTGGTCGGGGAAACCTCGAAAGCGCGCAAGGGGTCTTCCTGGGGGTGGGTTCGACGCGGGTTCGAGGCGATCGACCCGGACTGGACGCGAGCCAACGTCCGCGGCGGACTGTCCACCGGCGAAGGGCTGATCTATCACGTGCGCGATCCGATCGAGCGCTCTGAGCCGATCAAGGAAAAGGGCAGGTTCACGGGCGAACAGCAAAATTTTATCGCGGATTCTGGAGTTGCCGATAAGCGGCTGCTATGCGTCGAATCTGAGTTTTCCAGCGTGCTGCGACGCTTCCAGCGGCAGGCGAGCACACTGAGCGAGCTGCTTCGTACGGCCTGGGAAACTGGAAATCTATCGACGCTAACCCGCAACGAGCCGCTGCGGGCTACGGGCGCACACGTTTCGCTTCTAGCGCACGTTACGAGCGAGGAATTGCGCGCGACGCTGGATTCGACCGACATCGCGAACGGGTTTGGGAATCGAATCATCTGGGTGACTGTGCATCGATCAAAGCTCCTGCCGTTTCCGTCGGCGCCGGACGCGGGAGAATTTGAGCAAGTTGCAGGCGACATCCGTGATGCGCTCGATCACGCTCGCGCTCCGGCGTTGATCGAATTTTCCGACTCCGCGCGGGACGCGTGGCGTGCGGCTTATCCGTTCTTAAGCGCCGATCGTGCGGGACTCACGGGCGCGCTGCTCGCGAGATCAGAAGCGCAGGTTTTGCGCTTGGCTCTGGTTTATTCGCTCTTGGACCGCGCGGATGCGATCGAAAGTGAGCACCTGCTCGCGGCGCTGGCGCTGTGGAAATATTGTGAGCAATCGGTTGAATTTATTTGGCGCGGGGCGACGGGAAATCCCGATGCCGATGCGATCGCGGGTGCGTTACGCGCGTCCGAGTCCGGCATGACGCGCACGCAAATTTCGGAACTCTTCGGCCGCAATATATCGGCCGCGCGGATCGAGCGCGCGCTGGCGCTGCTCGCAAAAAGTGGCCGCGCCGTGCTCGCGCATGAGGCGACCACCGGGCGCCCGGCCGAGCGATGGAAATCAACCGAGGTGAAAACAAATGGGTGATGACTATCTCGCGAAAGCACGAGCTGCGGCGGCTGCGGCGAAGGAAACCGATTGCGCGTCTGACCGAAACTGCTGGCGTTGCGCCGCTGGTTCCGAGCCGCCGGCGATTGAGGATCAGGTCGAGCTGCTGACCTATGAGCACCAAAAGCGCGGCGAAGTGTTTCGGCTGCGCGATTCCGAAATAGCGCGGCTGCAAAAGCTGTTACAGCCCGGCGATCTGATCGCCGTCGCGGTGAATTTCATGCGTGTCGTTAATCCCACGTATGGGTCGATCGCCATTATACGCGACGGGAAATTGATCTCGATCGATCGCCGCGAACTCGCGGACGGGTGAACAAAAAGAAACCGCCGCGGCGCTGGAACGCCGCGGCGGCGAGGAGGGGAAATCATGGAAGTCATTAAACTACGCGATCCCGCGCGTGCCCAAAATCGCGCAGGTTCGATCACGGTCGATCACGTCCGGGAATTTTTACGTCGTCATCGGGCTGATTGGCCGCCGGTGCCGGGCGAACTGCCGGCGGATATGGTCGCCTATCAGCCCCGCTATCGGTGGCTGCGAGACTTAATCGGCGCGCGGGCGGCATCTGAGTACCTGTCCGCGCTGCTCGATGAATACAGTCGCCCGGATGCGCCCTGGGATCTGTTTGAGGTGGCGCTCCCGCATCTTTTGCGACGCAAGCGGGCGGCGGGTGCATCGCGGCGGGATTCCGTACGCGAGGCTCGTGATCATGTGTGGCGCGATGACCGACTTCAGGCAGTACTCGCGTATCGGACCGCGCTCGGATTAACCGCAGAACAGATCGCCGCCGCGATCGACATGGCTGCTGCGGAAGCGATGATCGATGCAATGCGCGAGCGCGCGGCCGCGTGAAACCGCCCGAGCGCGCGGCGCTAGACCGTCGCAAGCAATTCTTCGCGAGCGCGGGGATGGGCGACTCCTACAAAGAGCAGCATGAGCGCCTGCGCCTGCGCCTGCAGACACCCTCCGGTGATTGGGCGGCCTGGCAACATAAGTTGACCGCCGGTGCGCTTGAACTCTTCGGCTCGCCTGAGGCCGCGCTGCTGTTGACCTTGCTTCACCCGACCGATTGCGCCGCGCTGATAAACCAGCGGGGCAGGTTCCTTGCGGATGAGGCCGTTGCGCGGGTGCTCGAAATAATCGCGCGTCATTGCGGATTTTCCGAGATTCTCATGCCGATCGAGCCGGGCGAGCGCGACGAGCTCGACAGTGACCGCGATGTACTGATCGAGCGAATCGACCGCGCACTGGAGCAGACGGATATCGAAGAGATCCTTGATTGCGAGGACTGCATAAGCTCGTGGCGAGAGGCACCGCTGCGCAGGCGCGCCCGGAGAGTCGGGACCAAAGAGCAAGTTTATGAACCTAGACCCACAGACTCGAAGCGCTCGAAGCGGTCGGGCGCTGACATCGAAGAAATCAGAAACATAATTTATGTATTCGCGGAAGCGAATCGACCCGTCACCGTGCGTCAAACCTTCTACCACCTGGTTTCGCGTGGTCTTCTGGTGAAGGACGAGGCGGAATGCAAGGCCACGGCCGGGCGCCTGATGCTCGAAATGCGCCGCGCTGGCGAATTACCGTACACGTGGGTTGCGGACAACACGCGCTGGATACGCAAGCCGCGCACCTTTGCTTCCGTGGCCGAAGCGCTGACGGACTGCGCGGCGACCTACCGTCGCGCGATCTGGCGTGACTTGCCAGTTAACCTCGAAATTTGGTGCGAGAAGGATGCGCTGGCCGGCGTCATACGTGAAGAAACAGACCCTTACGACGTGCCGTTGATGGTCGCCCGCGGGTTTTCATCAGATACCTACTTGTTCCAAGTCGCAGAGCAAATTCACGCATCACCAAAAGCGACCTATGTTTACTATCTCGGCGACTGGGATCCCGCAGGAACCCGCGCGGACATTGGACTCGAAGCCAAGCTGCGCGGGTTTTGCCCAATGGCCGATATCCACTTCCAGCGCATCGCGATGACGCCGGCCCTGATCGAGGAGCACTGTTTAGCTACGCGCGCGACGAAGGGTAAACATATGAACAGCGACTTCGATGGCGAGTCGGTGGACCTGGACGCGCTGCCGCCGCTGGCGCTGCGCAAGCTGGTGCGCGATGCGATCGAGCGGCACATCCCGGCGGGATATATGGATTCGATCGAGGCTGCGGAAAAATCCGAGCGGGCGATTTTCGCGAAAATAACAGGTATCGCATCCGCACCGATCGCGCCCGCGGCGGACCCGGAATGAATCTAAAGCAGCAAATTATGGCACGCGCGTGATTTGGTAGAATACTAACTAAATAGGGAGCGACCGAGATGACCGAAATCGAGAAATTCAACCTGGAAACCGACCGCGTGGCCGGGCCGTTCGCGGAGCGCATCAAGCTCACGATCGAGCGAACCTGTAAGCGCGAGCTAAGCACGCTGCCTGTAGAGTTTCACGCCAAAGCGTTACGACAACCGCTGGCGGAACTCCGGCGCCGCATTTCAGTCGCGTTCGATAACTTCAAGATCGATCAGGTCCCCGACGCGATCGCAGACTTCGCCCGCGAGCTTCGCGCTGCCGTGATCAATGAGCGTGCGAACAACCCGGCCCTCCGGCCCTGGTCGGCGGAGGACGAAGTCAAGCAGAGCGTCGGCACCCTGAACGGCCTGGCCTGGAACGGAAATGAGGTTCAGGAGCTTCGCCGGATGCTTAAGCACGGCCGCAAGCTCGCACGCATCGAACTGCGATCGATCGAACTCGACGACGGCACGGTCTTCACGCGCGGCGATATTCGTCGCCATGCGCTCGCGCGGCGCCCGCGTGGCGTAACGCCGCCCGATGTTGAATTTCTCGCGCTGAATTTCACAAGCGATCAGGAACTCGAATCGATCGAGACTGCCGAGCGGATCGCTGCGAAAGAAAACTCTGTCTATCGCTCGGGACCGCCCGAGATAATCGGGAAGCCGCTACCTGCGGCAAGTGAGGGTTGAAATGGCTATTGGTATCTTTATTGGAGGCCGGAGCTTTCACGTCGGCGAGATTTCGCGCGATGCGGTCACAATGAGCCGCGAGGAGCGCCAGATTTGCACGATGACGGGCTGCTCGATCGCCGCGTTCTCGAAAACCCGCGCCAAGCGGTTGGCCGGCGTCGATCCGATCACAGGGAAGGCAATTCCCGATGTGACTACGCAACCGGGACTGCGGCCGTACGAGGACGCGGGCGACGACGATGGGGATGATCCCGTCGCGTTTCAACTTCGCACCGGGCCGATGCGCGTCAAATTTCCGCGCACCGTAACCACGCGCCATCCCGACGGCAGGATCACGCGCCGGAAAGCCGATCGCTGAACAGAGGTAAATGAAATGGGCTGGATGAAAACACTTTCGGATTCCGCAAAGACCGACACCACCGCGAAGATCAACGCGTTCTCTGAGTCAACGGTATTGGGCGATCCCGCCGACGATGTACACTTCGCTGCGCACCTGGCTGCGGCACAGAACGCCGCCATCGCGGCCGTGGCGGGCCTGAGTGGTTCAGCGACGATGGTCGATGTGAGTATTTCTTGCGTGCCTGATTCGAGTCCGGCGATCGCAGGCAGTTACGCCGCGGGAACGCAAATTTCGATCGTCGTGGTCGAGAAATACTAACTTGCTATGCGAATCAACATTGCCGACGGCGCGGCTCGCTCCCGCGAAAGGCGCGACGCTTCATCTCGTCACGCTCCCCGTCGGCACGCTGGGGCAACGCGCGTCGTACCGCGGGGTCGGGCGGTGCTATCTCGTCACCGCTCGGCCTGCCCCGGCACCAATGAGCAATGACTAATCTCACAGTAGCCACAGCGCGCCCCGACACGCAAGCGGGATCAGAAGATCCGGCGCGCCGTCAGACGCCTCGCCACGATCGGAAACTTAACTGAGTTGCGATACCGTCCCGCGTTGCAAGCAACGGCCCGGCTGAGTATCCTGCTCGATACCGCGTACGAGCACTTGAAAGCGCGCGAGTCGCTGCTCGATGAGAATGACGAGCTTTCAAGCTTGCTCGATACCTACCGCCGACTGTCTGATAGTTTTCTGGCCGCCCTGAAGAGTCTCGGGCTGACCAAGACTTCAATCTTACCCGATGGCGATCGTTCGTTCGATGCCGTGTTCTCTCGCATCGCACGCGCCAAGAAAGCCCGCGACGGTGAACCGCATGGAACCGCTACGCCAAGCGCGAGCTGATCTCGCGTGCTACGGCGCGGCGCTCTGGCCACCGTTTGAGGTCGCGGCGCATCATCGGCTGATCATCGAACACCTGGAGCGGATCGAGCGTGGCGAGATCGATCGGTTGATGATCTTCATGCCGCCGAGACACGGCAAGTCTCTGATAACGAGTACGCTGTTTCCGAGTTGGTTCCTTGGCAGGCGCCCCGACAGATCGATTATTGCATCGTCGTATGGTGCGGAACTGGCTAACGATTTTGGCCGACGCTGCCGCGGATTTGTCACCGATGATCTGCATCATAGGATATTCCCGGACTGCCGCGTCGTCGATGATAGCAACGCGGTTCATCGGTTCGGTTTAACCGCCGGTGGAAACTATTATGCAGTCGGCGCGAATGGGCCGGTAACGGGCCGCGGCGCGGACTTGCTATTGATCGATGACCCGATCAAAAGCAGAGAGGATGCGAACTCCGCGACATTCCGGCGCAATCTGCAATCATGGTACGAAAACGTCGCATACACCCGCCTTCAACCCGGCGGCGCGATCGTGCTCATTCAAACCCGCTGGCACGAGGACGATTTGGCTGGCTGGCTACTCCGCGAGCACGCGGCGGAAAACTGGACCCTAGTCAGTCTGCCCGCGCTGGCCGAGGCCGCCGATGCGCTGGACCGCGACGAGGGCGATGCCTTATGGCCAGAAAAATTCCCGCTCGCGACTCTCGAACGGATCCGTGAAGCCATCGGCGGAAGCGCATGGGCGTCGCTGTATCAGCAGCGTCCGGCGCCCGAGGCCGGCGCGATATTTCGTCGCGACTGGTTTAAGACCATCCCGGCTGGGGAGAATAGCTATTCGCGGATCATTTGCAGCCTGGATACGGCGTTCAAAGCGCGCGCGGCGAATGACTACAGCGTGATCGAAGTGTGGGGCGAGACGAAAACCGGGTATCACCTTCTGCACTGCGTTCGCGAACGTCTGGAATTTCCGGCGCTGACATCGCGCGCGGTAGCCTTGGCCGCGTTTTGGAAGCCTCACGCGGTATTAATCGAGGACGCGGCATCCGGGCAGTCATTGATCCAGAGCCTCAAGGCGGAAACCCGACTGCCTATTTTGCCCGTGCGCCCGCAAGGCGATAAGGTTTCTCGCGCTCATGCAGTATCGCCGCTGGTCGAATCCGGCCGCGTATTCCTGCCCGAGTCCGCGACCTGGCGCGATGAATTGTTGGATGAGGTTACATCCTTCCCAGCCGCGGCGCACGATGATCAGGTTGACAGCATGACGCAAGCGTTGGCGTGGCTGCGCGGACAGGGCAACCTCGAATACAACTTCATCGCCTGCCCGCAATCCGCTCCGACGACAGGGCGTGTATCCGCCGCCACCGGATGGCGCGATAGGCACTCCGATGAACTCGATGACGCCCGAGCCGATGCGCGGCGTGGATCTGTGATCATGCGCGCCCGGCGATCGCGATGGGCCGGATACTGACCATGAACTCCGCGCAGGAAAAATTTCACCGTCGATTGCAACGGCTACTCACTCGGCGATGCTGCCCGCGGTGCTTCATCGAGGCGCCGCCGGGTTTCCGATGCGAGGTCGAATGCTGTCCGCGCGAGGTGGTGACGATGGCGAGATCCCGCGCACAGTGGGAACGGGCCGACGAAAATCTAAGTAAAACAAGGTGACAGAAGATGCGACTATTTGTTGGCAATCTACCTTTCGCGACGACTGATCCGCAGCTCATGGAGCTGTTCAGTCCGTTCGGTTGCACGTCGGCCGAAACCTTATCGTATCCCGAGAACGGCCGCGCACGCGGATGCGGATATGTCGAGATTTCCGAGACAGAGGGTGGCAACGCGGCGATCGCGGAAATGAACGGCAAACCCTACGGCGGCCGTCCGCTCAAAGTCGAAATCGCCCGGCCGCGGCGGGACGGCGGGTTTGAGCGTGCGCGTTAAGATCCGCAACTTGCGGCACACGACGACGGTCGCCGACCTGGAGCGGCTACTCGCGCCGTTCAGCGCCAGCGAAATTTACCTCGATCGCAGCGATGGCAACCCTGCGCACGGGTTCGCTTATGCTAGCGTCGCAGACGCCCGCGCGACGGAAGTTATCGCCGCGTTGGACGGCGTTGAATTTCTTGGACGCCGCATCGAAGTCGTCCCGGCGCGATCGCGGCGATGGGCGAGCGCGTGATCACGCCGCTTTCGCGCGAGCCCGAGGAACCCGGTTGAGCGACGCGCGCCGCTGCTTATGTTCGTCAAGGATCGATCTCAATTTCGCTCTGTATTGCCGCGCCTGCTGGGCAGCAGAGATCGGCCGAAAAGCACCAAGGCTGAACAGCCCGTGCGCGGCCATGAATAAACCGACGAGCTCGTCTATGCGCGCCTGCGCGATCTTCTTCTTCTCCGGCGCCAACGATTCTTTGGCTCGACCAGGCGTGCGTCCGGTAATTTCCCGAACCTCGGCCAGCGTCTTCGCCTCGATCCCGAGGTCGTGCGCGGCGCGCAGGATGGTCTTGCAAGCTCCACCGTAAAGCTGGGTTTCTTTCATTGTCGTACCTCCAATATGCTTAGCTATACCTCAGACGCGGCAATGTCAACAGGCGGTTAGCCAGCGGAATAGCCACAGAATCTGTACTAGATAATGGTACAGAATCTGGCTATGTGGGCTGCGATCGCCGGGCTTTACGTGCGGCACGCGACGATTCCAAGGCGACGATCTGGGACTCGATCCGTGAGGGTAGATCGAAGCCGAATATGCAGAACAGTGTGATCGATTTCATGTACCCTTCACTTGCCTGACGGCCCTCTGCGTGGCTACTTGGCCGTCCCTAGCACGACGTTCTCACTCATCGTCCACATCACGATTTTCTCGCCGTTCTTATCGTAGATATGAACCGCAGTCTGGCCGAAGCCAGCAGCGGCCGAATCGAGGTACACAGGAACGTCGGGTTTCGTGATCACGCACCCCACAGACAGCAGATGTTGAACCGCAGCGCCGCTCTTATCTATTTCTGCTTGTACAAGGTCGTCTAGCAGTTCTTTGCTGGCGCAGGCCGGGTAGCCGCCCTTTAGGTGCGTAAAAGGCAGTCCCGCCGGCGTGGGTGCCGCTGTAGTAGTCGCATCGGATGTCGCATCGGGGCTAGGAGCGAGCGCGCCAATCGCGAACAGGGTCGCGAACACCGCAGCCAAACTCCCGTACCTTACCCAACGATAGCGAAAGCCGCGCTTCGCAAGAGCCACACGGCAGGGCGCGATGAAACTCGAAACGAAAACCACCAAAAAACAGAGCAAGAACCACATAAACAGATTGACCACCATGTTCCTTGCCTCCGTGATCAAACTATAGGCACAGCGGCCCGATTATGATGCGGATTTAAGCGACGGCGGCGCGAAATCGACGCGAACCCCCGTGATAGGCGGCCGGTCCCGACACTCAGCAACGATCTTCCTCGCCACGGCCCTCGCGATCAGATCCGGATGCCCTTGCACCGGCGGCAGAATCGAGCCTCTACACCGCTTATGCCTATGCGCGCCGCTAGGCCACGAAAAACCCAACTCAAACCCCGTGACCACGGCGGTGTCAGGGTTGTCGTTGAGAAACTTGACGATCTCGGCTTCGTAGGCAGCCTCATCGCGCTTGGCGTCCATCTTCAATTTCGTCAAAATAGCCCCCTTTTTTCTTGACGCTGAAATACTCTATCCCGGCAGGCGCCGCAATCACGCCACAGAGCTATACGTCGAATCCCACACACCGACTTATTTCGTTAAATTCGTTTGTTTCGTACAGGGAGCTAGCCGAAGTCTCGCCGGGATCGCCGCTTCGCGAGACACAGACATCGAGAGATCCCTCTTGCGTATCTATACACTTTTTTCGTTTTTTTCGTATTTAAGAACTGCCCTTATTTTGACCCCCCAACCTGACCCCCACGTTGCCGCAAACGCTAATTATAGAACGCTGTTCTAGTCGCCGACCCCCGCGTTGACCCCCGACCCGATAGACGAAACACATTGAAAATGCAAAGGTTTGGACGCAACGTCGAACGGTTGAGTTTGAGCTAGACGCGGGCGGACGGTGGCTTATCGAACTTGAAAACCGGCAGCGATGAAAGTCGCTCGTGGGTTCGAATCCCACCCCCTCCGCCGTTACGCAACGACTCGCGAACGGCTGCCACGATCCGGCCGAAGGGAGAATTCTGATGGCATCAAATTCGGTGACCGAAAGAGATTCATGGCTGGCTCAGGCCAATGAGGAGCCGCTCGAACCCGCGCTGCCGATTATCGATCCGCATCATCATCTGTGGGACCATCCGGGCAGCCGCTACCTGCTCGAGGAAATCCTGAGCGACACCGGCTCGGGCCATCGCGTGATCGCGACGGTGTTCGTCGAATGCATGTCGATGTACCGCGCCGAGGGTGCGGCGCCGATGAAGCCGGTCGGCGAGACCGAGTTCGTCAACGGCGTCGCCGCGCAAAGCGCCAGTGGCGGATATGGCGAGACGCGGATCGCGGCGGGGATCGTGGGATTCGCGGATCTGGCGCTCGGCGCCGCGGTCGAGCCCGTCCTGCAAGCGCACATCGCGGCGGCGCCGGCGCGCTTTCGCGGTATCCGTCATGCGGGAGGATTCGACGCGTCGCCGGCGGTGCGAAATTCCCACACCAATCCGCCCCCTGAGCTGTACAAATCGCCGCGCTTTCGCGAGGGCTTTAGCGTCTTGGGCAAGCTCGGGCTGAGCTTCGATGCGTGGCAGTATCATCCGCAGATGCGCGAGGTTATCGATCTCGCGCGGGCGTTTCCCGGCACGACGATTATCCTCGATCACTTTGGCGGTCCTTTGGGAATTGGTCCCTATGAAGGCCGCCGCGCGGAGATCTTCGCGCAGTGGAAGAAGGATCTCGCCGAACTCGCGCGATGTCCCAACGTCGTCGCCAAGCTCGGCGGAATCAACATGCCGGTTAACGGCTTCGACTGGCACAAGCGCCCCGCGCCGCCCTCGTCGGACGACCTGGTGGCGGCGACGCGCGACTATTATCTTCACGCGATCGATCGGTTCGGCCCCGCGCGATGCATGTTCGAGAGCAACTTCCCGGTCGATCGCGTCTCGTGCTCGTACCGCGTGCTCTGGAACTCATTTAAGAAGATCGCGGCGGGATTCAACGCGGATGAGAAGGCGTCGCTGTTCCATCGCACCGCGGCGCAGGCCTACCGCCTCGCAACCGCGCCGGCCTGACCGGCGCGGCGGCGGCCGCGCGCTAGCGGGGATTTCGCCGGTTTTGCTACTCTCAAAGCGAGGCGATGCGCGCGGCGTGCGCGCCCTCACGGAGGAATCATGGCGGACATGAACGAATTCAATCAGCGCGTGATCGAGGAATTTCGCGCCAACGCAGGCAAGGTCGGCGGTCCGTCCGCGGCGGCCTCGATGATCCTGCTTACGACCAAGGGCGCCAAAAGCGGGCGCAGCTTTACGACTCCGCTGGTCTATACTCGCGACGGCGATCGGATCGTCATCATCGCGTCCAAGGCGGGAGCTCCGAAAAACCCCGACTGGTATCACAACCTGGTCGCCAATCCGGTCGTCACGGTCGAAGTCGGAACCGAGAAATTCAGCGCCCGCGCCGCCGTGACTTCCGGCGCCGAGCGCGAGCGCCTATTCAACGCCCAGGCCGCGATGATGCCCGTGTTCAACGAGTATCGGCAAAAGACCACCCGCCAAATTCCGGTGTTCGTTCTCGAGCGGGTCCGCTAGCGCATCCAAAGGAGCAACCATGGAGCTGTCACCGAAGCGCGCGGGATTCGCACCGGAGCGGCTCGGCAGGATTACCGAGCACTTAAGCCGCAACTATATCGATACCGGCAAGATCGCCGGATGCCAGACTCTCGTCGCGCGCCACGGCCACGCCGCCTATTTCAAATCGATGGGCATGCAGGATCGTGAGCGCCAGCGGCCGATGGCCGACGACGCCATCTTCCGCCTCTACTCGATGTCCAAACCGATCACTTCGGTCGCGCTGATGACGCTCTATGAGCAGGGCCATTTTCAGCTCAATGATCCGGTCTCGCGGTTCATTCCGCAGTGGCGCGACCATCAGGTCTGGATCTCGGGCGAAGGCGTGGCGATGAAAACCGCCGCGCCCGAGCGTCCGATGACGATGCGCAACGTGCTTAGCCATACCGGTGGCCTCACTTACGGCGCGACGAATCATCCGGTGGACCGCGCGTATCGGGAAGCTGGCGTACGCCGCGGCGACGGCGATACGCTGAGCGACTTCGTGCGCAAGCTCGCCAAAGTTCCGCTGCGGTATAATCCGGGCGAGCGCTGGGAGTATTCGTTTTCGACCGACGTGTGTGGCTATCTGGTCGAGGCGATTTCCCAAGTGCGCTTCGACCGCTACTTGCAGCGAAACATTTTCGATCCGCTGGGGATGGCCGACACCGCGTTCTCGGTTGCGCCGCAAAAGGTTGGCCGTTTCGCCGCCAACTACGAACGCCAGCCTGACAAATCGCTCAAGCTGATCGACGATCCTGAGCGCAGCGCCTATCTTAAGGAACCCTCGTTCTTCTCGGGCGGCGGCGGACTCACCGGCACCACGGCCGACTACTTTCGCTTCTGCGAGATGCTGCGCCGCGGCGGCGAACTCGACGGCGCGCGGATTCTAGGCCCGCGCACAATCGACCTGATGCGCCAGAACCATCTGGCCGACGGCAAGGATCTCACCCGGATGGCGATCGGAACTTTCTCCGAGACCGCCAACGAAGGCGTGGGTTTCGGACTCGGCTTCGCGATGACGCTCGGGCAGGTCGCGACCGGCGCGCTCGGCGCGGGCGACTATTACTGGGGCGGAGCGGCCTCGACGATCTTCTGGGTCGATCCGACCGAAGACCTGGTGGTGATCTTCATGACCCAGTTGATGCCGTCGGGGACGTTCAATTTCCGCGGGCAACTGCGCAATATAATCTATTCCGCGATCGTCGATTGACCCGCGCCGTGTGCGGCGAGGATGATCGAAGAATACGAAAGATCGAACAATACAATCGATCAGGAGTTGATTATGAAAGCGACCCAGCAGCTTCATGACGCGGGCCAGAGCCTATGGCTCGACAATATCACGCGCGCACTGCTCACCGGCGGCGGACTCAAACGCTACATCGATGAGCTTTCGATAACCGGCCTCACCTCGAATCCGACCATCTTCGACCAGGCGATAAAAAACAGCCGCGATTACGACGCCGCGATCGCGCAGCGCAACGCCGCCGGCCGCCACGGCGAAGAACTGTTCTTTGACCTCGCGCTCGACGACCTGACCCGCGCCGCGGATCTGTTTCGCCCGATTCACGAGCTGACCAATCGCGTCGACGGATGGGTTTCGCTCGAAGTTTCACCCAAGCTCGCGTACGACACCGCCAGCACGGTCAAGGCGGCGAAGGATCTCTTCGCGCGCGCCGCGCGCCCCAACCTGTTCATCAAAATTCCCGGCACGCGCGAGGGCGTTCCCGCGATCGAAGAGGCAATCTTCGCGGGCGTCTCGGTCAACGTGACGCTGCTGTTTTCGCGTGAGCAGTACCTGGCCGCCGCCGAGGCCTACCTGCGCGGCCTCGAGCGGCGCGTTGCCGCCGGTCTTAATCCGTTCGTCGGCTCGGTCGCGTCGGTGTTCGTCAGCCGATGGGACGTGGCGGTTGCGCAGAAAGTTCCACCCGCGATGCGCGATCGGCTCGGGATCGCGATCGGCAAACGCATCTACAAGGCCTATCGCGAATTGCTCGCCAGCGACCGCTGGCTGCGGCTTGCGAATCTCGGCGCGCGCGCGCAGCGCCTGCTGTGGGCGAGCACCGGAACCAAGGATCCCAAGTCGCCGGATACCCTGTACGTCAAGGCGCTCGCTTCTCCGCACACCGTCGATACGATTCCGGAAAAGACGCTGCTCGCGATGGCGGATCACGGCGAGGTCGGCGCGATGCTGGCCGCCGACGGCGGCGACGCCGAGCGCGAGCTGGCCGAGTTCACGAAGGCGGGCGTCAATCTCGACACGTTGGCCGAGCAGCTTCAGCAAGAGGGTGCCGTGTCGTTCGTCAAGTCGTGGGACGACCTGCTCGCCTGCATCGCGGACAAGAGCGCCGCGATCAAAAAGGCGAGCTGAGCGATGAGCGCATCGACTGCGGCAGCGGCGCCGAAGCTCGTGCCGCTCACCGAGCGTTCCGCGTGGAAGGCGCTCGAAGCGCACTACCGCGAGATTCGTGGCCTCCATCTGCGCGCGATGTTCAAGGACGATCCGGGCCGCGGCACCCGCTTCGTGCTCGAGGCGGTGGGTCTCTATGCCGACTATTCCAAGCATCGCATCACCGGCGAGACGCTGCGCATACTCCTCGAGCTCGCGGAGCAATCGGGATTGCGCACGCGAATCAACGCGATGTTCACGGGCGAGAAGATCAACCTGACCGAAAAGCGCGCCGTCCTGCACGTCGCCCTGCGCGCGCCGCGCACCGCCTCGATCATGGTTGACGGCCTTAACGTGGTTCCCGCAGTCCACGAGGTTCTGGACCGGATGGCCGCTTTCGCAAACCGCGTGCGCGGCGGAGCGTGGAAGGGACACACCGGCAAGCCGATCCGCAACGTGATCAATATCGGCATCGGCGGCTCCGATCTCGGCCCCGTGATGGCCTACGAGGCGCTGCGTCATTACAGCGATCGCAACCTGACCGTGCGCTTCGTCTCGAACGTGGACGGCACCGACTTCGCCGAGGCGACCCGCGACCTCGATCCCGCCCAGACGTTGTTCGTCATTTCGTCCAAGACCTTCACCACACTCGAGACGATGACCAACGCGCACAGCGCGCGTGATTGGAGCGTGGCCGCGTTGGGCGACCAAGCGGCGATCGCGAAACACTTTGTCGCGGTTTCGACCAACGCCGAGGCGGTCGCGAAGTTCGGCATCGACACCGCCAACATGTTCGGCTTCTGGGATTGGGTGGGAGGCCGCTACTCGATGGATTCGGCGATTGGGCTCTCGACGATGATCGCGGTTGGCCCGGAAAATTTCACCGCGATGCTGGCCGGCTTTCATGCGATGGACGAGCACTTCCGCACCGCTCCGTTCGAGCGCAATCTGCCGGTCCTGATGGGCCTGCTCGCGGTCTGGTACAACAATTTCTTTGGCGCTCAAACCGTGGGAGTGTTTCCCTACGAACAGTATCTGAAGCGTTTTCCCGCCTATCTCCAGCAGCTCACGATGGAATCCAATGGCAAGCACGTCACGCTCGACGGCGCCGCGGTCGATTATCAGACCGGACCGATTTACTGGGGCGAGCCGGGCACCAACGGCCAGCACTCGTTCTACCAACTGATTCACCAGGGCACCAAGCTGATCCCGTGCGATTTCATCGGATTTTACCGCACTCTGAATCCGCTCGGGCGGCATCACGATCTGCTGATGGCCAACGTCTTTGCGCAGGCCGAGGCGCTCGCCTTCGGCAAAACCGCCCAGGAAGTCAAAGCCGAAGGCACGCCGGATTGGCTGGTGCCGCATCGCGTGTTCGAGGGCAATCGCCCCTCGACGACGATCCTCGCTGATGAACTCACGCCCGAGACGCTCGGCAAGCTGGTCGCTCTGTATGAGCACAGCGTATTCACCCAGGGCGCGATTTGGATTATCGACTCGTTCGATCAATGGGGAGTCGAACTCGGCAAAGTTCTCGCGCAGCGGATTGTGCCGGAGCTCGAAAACGCCGCCGCGCCGGAACTCAAACACGATAGCTCGACTAATAACTTGATTACCCGGTACCGCGCACATCGCCGCAACAACGTGTAATCGGGCCGGGAATCACGGTTCGAGTACGCAGCTTTGAATCTCGTCGTGGGCGGTATCCGTGTCGATCGGGTTCAGATGGGGATGTCCACTTAGGACACCCCATCCGAACTCCTCTCTGACATAGTAATTGCGCGGCTGCGCCAGAATCTCAGTCTGGTCCGCGCTCTCGCCGCCCTTGACACCGCATGTGACTTTGCCCGCCGGCACGATGAAGGCATGGTAACCACCGGGACCGATGCGCGCGGTTTCGCCGCCGCACGTCACCGCGGGGCGCAGCAGGGAACTACCGTAGGTGTAGGGGCGATACACATAGATTACAGCGTCATTCGCGGGGAAGGCGGTTTTCTCGAACGGCTGGCCCTGAACAGCGCATCCGCTGGCGATAAACGCGGCGCCGCACAACGCGCCCACAATGGCGCCGCGCGGCATCACTGCCCGGCGGCGGCGCCAAGCGCCGCGCCCGATTCGGAGGCGGCCCGGGCCAGGCGCGTGGCGTCCTCGGCGAGCTTTTCATCGATCTTTCGCCGGACCGCAGCCCGCGCCGCGTGCTCGATCTCCGAGTGAGTATGTTCCTTGTACATGCTGTACGACGCCGCCACGTGCGCCCGGGCGGTGTAATCGCCTATCACCTGGTTTCCCCGCGTGATCGTCAGGGTCGCGAATGCGGACGCTCCATAGTCGCCCAGCGAGGCGCCAAGATAAGTGGCGGGATCGAGCGCCGACAGGAACGGCGACACGCGATAGCTCTCGTGGGTCAGCTCCTCGCGATAGGAAAACTCAACCGGCGAATTGTCGGTTGTTAGCGACATCGCCACCGATGGCGGCAGTTCGCCAGGGTCGCCTTCTACCAGGCGGCCGCGAAAGGGTAGCGGGGCCGCGGGCGCTTCGGCCATAGCGGGTGGCTCGACGGCCTGCCTGGTGGCGCACCCCGCGTTCACAATGACCATACAGGCCGCGGCAAAAACAATAACCCGCCGGAGCGCCTGTCGATTATCTGCACGCGCCGCCACTATTGTACTATTCCCGATACTCACTCGGTCCGGATATTGACAGGCAAAACTCTCAGTTGTCTATTGCTCGCTCCAGGCGAGCCGCTCCGCCCGGTACGGATCGTCCTCGACGCGGCATCGATCGTCGAAGATCATCGTCGCGCGGCGATCAGCCGAATAGTGCGGCCACGCGGGCAGCCCGGCATGCGCGGGATTCCCGCTGCGCGCGAAGGCCAGCCATGCGTTGCTCATTTTGCCGGACAGCGCGAACCGCGACGGCGAGTCGCCCGCCAGCTTCGAGGTGTGCAGCGTGTCGAACACGAATGGAATCTCGAGCGCGTGCGGCGACTTGAGCAGCCCTCCGAGCACCGGCGTCTCCCAGGTGAACATATAGACGAACACCGGCGCGCCGTGCTGCGCCACTTTGCGATCCGCGATCACCAGCGACGGAGCGCGCATCGATTGGTCGGTCGCGATCGCGAGCACGATATCGCGCGGCGCGTCATTCGGACGCGCGCGCCGATACGCCGCGATAATCGCATCCGCGCGGTCCGCATCGCCGAGGAACATCGTAACCCGCGCCCGCATCGCGGTGTCGTCCATCGCGTCGAGCCACGGCGCCAGCCCGAAGAACAGCGTCATCTCGTCCTTGTTGGTGCCGATCATCAGCGGCACTTGCGCCGAAATCGCCGGCGCGGCCGGCGCGAAGGGCCCGCCCGGAAGATGCATTCCGTCCACCACCGGATTGAATCCGACCCGGCGCCGGTTCGCGAACGACATCATGCTGACGCGCTTTAGCACCGCCGCCTGCGCCCGCGCGAGACGCTCGGCTGGTAGAGTGCGCAATTCACCCGCGCGTTTCGGATCGAGATCCAACTCGTGGAGAAGTTGGCGCGCCGTCTCGGTCGCGTCCGCCCGGCTCGCCATCTCGACCGCCGGTCCGCTCTGGATGATGGCTTTGTGAAACAGCCCGTGCGCCGCGGGCATCGCCATCAGCACACTGACTTTGGCGCCGCCGCCCGATTCGCCGAAGATCGTGACGTTTTGCGGATCGCCGCCGAAGCGCTCGATATTGTCGCGCACCCAGTTAAGCGCCGCGACGATATCCAGCATCCCGGCGCTTCCCGCGGAGGCGAATTCAAGGCCGGCCAGGTCTTCGAGATGAAGATAACCGAACGCTCCGAGGCGGTGGTTGATCGTGACGACCACCACATCGCCCTTGCGCGCCAGATTCGTGCCGTCGTACCACGGCGACGAACCCGAGCCGGAGATGAACGCGCCGCCGTGGCACCAGAACATCACGGGGCGCTTGTGGCCGTCGCCGAGCGCGGGCGTCCATACGTTGAGCACCAGGCAGTCCTCGCTCATGGGCATCGGCTCGGAGCTGACGAAGAGCTTCATCAACGCGGGCGGAAGATTGAACGCGTTGTCGTCCTGCATCGCGCGTGGACCGTACTCGAACGCGTCGCGCACTCCCCTCCACGGCGCCAGTTCGGCGGGCGGCTTGAATCGATTCGCGCCGACCGGCGCGGCCGCGTACGGAATTCCCTTGAAGACGCCGACGCCCTGGTTGATCGTTCCGCGAACTTTTCCTGTGCTGGTCTCCGCGCCCATGTATTCGGCCATCGGCGATTCTCCTCCCGGTAAGATTAAGCGCCCAGTATAGCAATTTTTGCGGCGCCGCGATTCTCTTATCGGCGGCGCGCGATGATGCTATCCAGATAGGACGGCAAGGAGTTGCGATTATGGCAGAACGTCAGATAACCGAAGCTGATCTCCGCGCGCGGGTGCGCAAGCTTCTAGATGAAGCGCATCCGGACCGCGTCGATCAGTTCACCTTTCGTGGCAAGCAGTACGACCTTGGACTCGCGTGGGTGCATTTTCCGGAGGGCTTCGGCGGACTGGGGCTGAGCCCCGCGATGCAGGCGATCGTCGCCGACGAGATCGCGCGCAACGCGAAGACGCTCTACGACGACATGGCGATCAACCCGATCGGCATCGGCATGGGCGCGCCGACCGTGCTGACCCACGGCACCGAGTGGATGAAAACCACGCTCCTGAGGCGCATCTTCACCGGCGAGGATACCTGGTGCCAGCTTTTCAGCGAGCCGGGCGCTGGCTCCGACGTGGCCGGGCTTGCGACCCGCGCGGTGCGCGAGGGCGATTACTTCACGGTCAACGGGCAGAAGGTCTGGACCAGTCTCGCGCACGTATCGCGATGGGGGATGCTGCTGGCGCGCAGCGATCCCGATGCGCCCAAGCATCTTGGGATGTCGTATTTCCTGCTCGATATGCATAGCCCCGGCGTCGAGGTTCGGCCGCTGCATCAGATCACCGGCGAAGCCGAGTTCAACGAAGTTTTTCTGACCGATGTAAAAATTCCCGCCGACCGGATCATGGGCAAGCAGGGTGAGGGCTGGAAGGTCGCGATCACCACCCTGATGAATGAGCGCACCGCGATAGGCGGCGCGGCGGCGCGGCGCGGCGGCGGATCGATCGGCATCCTGCTCGAAATGTGGAAGGAGCGCCAGCCGGGGCGCTTCGCGGCGGACTGCGAAACCGTCATGCGCGATCGGATCGCGCGGCTGTATATCGAATCCGAGCTTTTGCGCCTGACCAATCAGCGCGCCCGCGCCGCGCGCAAGGCCGGCAACCCGGGTCCCGAGGGATCAGTCGCCAAGCTGGCGCAAGCTGAAATGAACAAGCGCATCTGGGAGTGCGCGATGGACGTGCTGGGCGCCGACTCGATGGTGTACGAGGCGGGCTACGCGCGCCGCCGGCCCTCGCTGCAGAGCAGAACCACGCACCTGGCGATGGCGAAGTACCAGTTCCTGCGCGCGCGCGCCAACTCGATCGAGGGCGGAACCTCCGAAGTGATGCGCAATATTCTGGGCGAGCGCGTGCTCGGCCTGCCCGGCGAGCCGCGCGGCGACAAGGACGTTCCATGGAAGAGCATTCCCCGCAGTGCCTGAACGCTGGCATTCGTGCGCGAGGATAGCGGGTTCGACTGACAGGAGCGGCAATGGATTTTTCGTTTACGCCCGAACATGAAGAGCTGCGCCAGACGGTGCGCCGATTCCTCGAGAAGGAATCGACCGAACAGATCGTGCGCAAGCTGATGGAAACCGAAAGCGGCTACGACCCGAAGACCTGGGCTCGGATGGCCTCCGAGCTGTCGCTGGTCGGGCTTGCCGTCCCCGAGCAATTCGGCGGCGCTGGCTACGGGCCGGTCGAGTTGGCGATCGTATTCGAAGAGATGGGACGAGTGCTGTTCTGCGGTCCTTATCTATCGACCGCGGTGCTCGCCGCGGGGGCATTCATGCACGCGGCCGAAGCTGCGCCGCGCGCGAAGCTGCTCGGCGAAATCGCGGCGGGCAGGGCGATCGCGACGCTCGCGCTCGCCGAGGCGAGCGGGCGCTGGGACCTCGAGTCGATCGCGATGCGCGCGCGGCGCGACGGCGCGCGATGGCGTCTCGAGGGCGTGAAGGATTACGTGCTGGACGGGAATCTCGCCGGGATTGTGCTGGTTGCGGCGCGCGCCGACGACGGTCTTGCGCTGTTTTTGGTTGAAGGCGGTGCGGCCGGCTTTGAGCGCAATCCGCTGCCGGCGCTGGACCTGACGCGCAAGCTCGCGCGGCTGTCGTTTGCGAACACGCCGGCCGAGCGGATCTCGGGCGCAGGCGATTGCGCGCCGGCGCTCGAGCGCGTCATCGGGCAGGCAATCGCGATGCTCGCGGCGGAGCAGGCCGGAGGTGCGCAGCGCTGTCTCGAGATGTCGGTCGAGTACGCGAAGACCCGCTTGCAATTTGGCCGCCCGATCGGATCGTTCCAGGCGATCAAGCATAAGTGCGCCGACCTGCTGGTCGAGACCGAGTTCGCGCGCTCGGCGGCGTATAACGCCGCGTTCTGCGCGGCGGGTGGCGACGATGCCGAGCTCGCGCAGGCGGCGCATATCGCGAAGTCATATTGCTCGGAGGCGTACTTCCACGCGGCGGCCGACAATATCCAGATTCATGGCGGCATGGGTTTCACCTGGGAGCATCCGGCGCATCTGTATTTCAAGCGCGCGCGCGCCAGCTCGGTGATTTTCGGAGACCCGGTTGCGCACCGGTTGAAGCTCGCGGCCGCGCTCGGCGCCTGATCGGGTTTGGGCGCCGCGTCGCTACCGTTGCCCGCGCTCGAGACCCAGCGCGGCGCGCAGCTTGGGCTTGAGCAGATGCACCAGCTCGGCTTCCCAGCAAATGTAGTTGTCGGGCACCTCGAGAACCACGATCTTGTCCGCGTGCCGATGGCCGAAACGCTCGACGATGAAGCGGCGATGCGCCTGCTCCATCACGCAGATCACGTCGGCCTCTTCGACCAGATCCGAATTCACCGGATTCTTGGCCCACGGCTCGGTGCCGGCCGAGGTCACCCACATCGGCGCGCACATTTCCGCCACCAGCATCGCGGCGGTCGGGCTGCGGTCCTTGTTCCCCGTGCAGACCATCAGGACTTTTTTCATCACGATCGGGAATCCTAGCAGATGCGGCGCGCGGCGAAAGATGCGGCGGGAAGCGCCTGCCGCCCCGGAATTCCCGCGCGGCTGACGCGCGCGCAAACCTCAGGAGGCGGCGGTGCGCTGGCGTGCGCGCCTGAACATACGCTCAGAACACTTTGCGGAAGGCCGCGGCGGGTGTGATGCGCGTCGCGCCGATCACCGGTAACGCGGCGCTGGCGAGACTGACGACGCCGGCAGCGACGACCGCCGCTACCGCGGTCTGGGGGCGCACTTCCATATAGCCCATCATTCCGGTAACCGCTCCCAGCGATACTCCGTTACCGAAGCGCCACAGGGCGAGCGCGGCTCCGAGCACGGCGCCGGTGAGACCGATCAATCCGGCTTCAGTGAACAGAAGAATCGCGACATGAATTCGCTGAAATCCCAGCGCGCGCATCACCGCGACTTCGCTGGTCCGGTCGCGCACCATCATCGCCATCGAGTTTCCCGCGATCAGCAACATGGTCAGCAAAATGACCAGGCAAAGGCCGTAGATGATCGGCTTGACATCGCCGATTCCGCTGATGACGCGGGCCACCGAACCGGATTCCGTCTCGGTTTCGGTTTCCGCATCCGAATTGCGGAAATTCTCGTCAATCGCGCTGGCGACCATCCCCATATTTTCCGCGCGATCGACCCGCACGACCAGAAAGGACGCTCGATTCTGGATATCGGCGCCGAACAGATTTTTTATCGCGTCATCAAACAGTCCACGGTTGAAGTAGAAAACCCGCGATAGATACTCAGTCGGCAACTCGACGATCGGAGTAACGGTCAGCGTCAGTTTCGCGTTCTGCGGGTCGCGCAGGGTGACCGGCTCGTTAAGTTTCCAGCCTTGCTCCTTCATCAGCACGCTTCCGACGATCGCGTCGCGGCGATCGGAGGTGAATTGCTTCACTATCGCGGGCGGAAATTGATAGTCGCTGCTCGAAGTGACGGTGCTTAAATCGGGCGTGACGCCGTACATAACTATCGCGTTGCGGGGATCGCGGTAGATCCCGGTCCAGAGTATTTCCGGAGCGCATCCGAGCACGTGCGGCAAATTCCTGATCGGGCCGCAGTAATGCACCGGCAGACTGCGGTTGTTGCGCTCGGTCACGATCAGGCGCAGGCCCTTCGAGGCGCTCTGCGCGATCCGGTCCATCGAGATCGGCACGGCGACCAGCACGGTATAGATGAACACCGCGACCGCGAAACTGAGCGCGGTGAGAATCGCGCGTTTTTGCTGGCGGCGCAGATTGCGGATCGCGATAATCAGGAGCTTCCCCGCCATCACGCCTCCCGAATCGAATCTATGATGCCGATCCGCGCCGCGCGCCACGCAGGCAGCACCCCGCCCGCGACTCCGATTCCCGCCGCGGCGATGAGACCGGCGGAAATGGCGAGCGGCGTTGGCCGAGACGAGAAGAATATCGTTCCCACGGTCATCAGGCGGCTGTCGAGCCCTGTCATCCACGCGACGATTATCGCCAGCAGCACACCGACGACACCGGCCGCGAGACCGAGAAGCGCGCTCTCCGTAATGAAGCTGACGAGTATATCCGCGCGCGAGAAGCCGAGCACGCGCATCACTCCGATCTCGCGCTGGCGGCGCGCCACCGCGCTGTACATAGTATTCATTCCGCCGAAGATCGCGGCGATAGCCAGTACTATCGCGACCGTCAATCCGAGGGATTGTAGCTGCCCGGCGACTTTGGTTTGCGACGCGTAGTAGGCGGGCTCGGAGACCGCGTCGAGCCGGAGCCGGCCGTCGTTTTCGAGCGCGCTCTGGAGCGCCGCCGCGGCGCCGGGCTTGAGGACGACGTGCACCGCGCTGTCGTTGGTCCAATGGCGGTCCACCAGCAAATCGTCGTTGTCGGTGACGATTTCAGACTCGCGCGCGCTGCCGTGGTCGGAAAAAATTCCGACGATCTTCCAATTGCGGCGGTCGTAATGAAATGAACTGCCCGGCGCCAGGTAGGATAGCGCGCCGCCAGCTTGCGCCCGATCGCCCATTCGTCGGCGCCCCGTATCGGCCATCTGCCGCTCATAATCCGCATCCCGCGATGCACCTGATAGCCGAGCGGCGTCACGCCGCGGAGCAGGGCGAACTGTTTTACGCGATTGTCGCGGCTGACGTTGACTCCGACGATCGCTTCGGGCGAGATGAGTGGCTGTCCGTCCGCGGTCTGCGCGATCTCCGGCAAGACGCGCACGATTTCAAGTTGAGCCCGTGGAATACCGCTCGAGTTTTCCGTAAGCGCCCCACGCGAGAGGATAATCCAGTTGTGATTATTTCCCGCGCTGAGCAGCGTGCCCTTGAGTCCGCCGACGAAGCCGAACAGGATGACAAAGATCATCGCGACCATGCCGATTCCAAGGATCGTCATCGAGGAGGTTCCACGGCGCTCGAGCACGCTACGGACGTTGTACCGAACGGGAATCACGCCACGCTCCTGAATTGGCCGTTGCGGAACAGGGAAAGACGTCTGGCTTAGTTAACACCGCGCCAACTCGGCGTCAATACGATGCTATGCGGATAGTCTATTGGCCCAGCGCAGTGCGTATACGCAATCGGCGCCCGAGAGTCCCGTGAGATCGAGTTCGCGTCCCGCGCCGAAGCGCGGGTCGCCGGCTTCAGCCGGTGTGGGGCCGCGGGCTAAAGCCTGTCCCGCTGAAACCCGCTCCACTCCCGGAATGCGGTCCCCGCTAATCGCGTGGACGGAAATTCCGCATCATCAGATGATCAGATCGATCGCATCGCCCACCAGGCGAATGGGGAACATCACGATCGTCACGACGGCGTGCACCGTCGCGCCCACGACGCTGTCGGGTTCCTGGTTGGTGGTCGTGGTAGTGGTGGTGGTCGCGGGCGCCGGCGCCGGCGAGGAGTCACTCGCGGTGACGGGAGTGTTGACGGTGGTGGTCGTAGTCTTTTGCCGGCTGCCGCATCCGGCTATCGCGAACGCGCCCGCCAGAGCAATCGCAATGATCGGAGCCACAAGAGAAGATTTTTTCATCGACGCGCTCCTGTCACGGAATTGCGGCGCCCGGCCGCGCCGTTCAGCGGCCGCGGGGCGCCTTGAAGATCGCGTTACTCGGTGCTCGGCGCGGCCGAGGTTGGGGTGCTCAGCAGGTTTTTCACCCCGCGCACGCCGGCGGTCGATTGCGCAATCTGTGCCGCCTGAGTAGCGGACGCACCGCTCGGCGCCGCGCCACTTAAGGTGACGATTCCGGCCGTGGTCGAGACATGGATATTGTCGTTGCCGGGCACATTGCTATCGTGCAGCGCGAGTTTCACTTTCGCCGTGACATCGGTATCGCTGAGGGCGGTCTCGGTGCCTTGGAGCGCGTCTTTGGCGGCGCTTTCAGTTTCGGTCCCGGCCTGCTGCAGCGATTGGCTGGCGCTCGGAGGGCTGGCGGCGTTTTGTGCGAAGGCGGGCGCGGAAATTGACAAGCCCAAGACCATCGCGGGCGCAACAGCGAGCAGCTTCAGTGATCGTTTCATTGCGAATACCTCATGGGGCGGTGTTGGATCCAGGTTTTTCCAGAATCCCAGGGCCAGCGGGGTGCTCAAATTGCGCACCCAGCAAGGCTGTGGTTATCGGTCAGTCGCCGGGATTTCTGAATATCAGTATACGCGGGGCGGGAGGGATCTTCACGCACAAATCTTCGTGGACGCGGCGGGTGACGGGCGGCCGCGCAAGGCGGGTTATTCCTCGTGTGAATAGCGATCGAGCTTGTTGTAGAGGGTCTTGGCGGTCACGCCCAGAACCTGCGCGGCGCGGGTCTTGTTGCCGCCGGTGAACTCGATCGTGCGCGAGATCACCTCGCGTTCGATCTCCTCGAGCGACGCGCCGAGGCGGATTTTCAGGTAGCCGCTGTCACCCTGGGCGGCGGCGCGAAATTCCTCGGGCAGATCGTGCGTACCGATCATCGGGCCGTCGCACACGATCAGGGCGCGTTCGATCACGTTGCGCAACTGGCGGACGTTGCCGGGCCACGGATGGGCCCGCAGCGCGGCCAGGCATTGCTCGTCAACGCCCTGAATCTGTTTGTGGTTGCGCGCCGCATAATGCGCCACGAACGAATCGAGCAGCAGCGGCAGATCCTCACCGCGCTCGCGCAGCGGAGGCAGCCGGATCGAAAAGACATTCAGGCGGTAAAATAAATCCTCGCGCAGTCTGCCGTCGCGCACCGCCTGCTCGATGTCGCGGTTCGAGGCCGCCAGGACGCGCACGTCGAGCGCAATTTCCGTCGAGCCGCCCAGCCTGCGCAGGCGCTGCTCCTCGATCACGCGCAACAGCTTGGCTTGCAGCTCGGGTTTCATTTCGGTGAGCTCGTCGAGCAGCAGGGTTCCGCCGTTGGCCAGCTCGAAGCATCCCTCGCGCCTGCGATCGGCCCCGGTGAAAGCGCCGCGCTCGTGGCCGAACAGCTCGCTCTCCATCAGGGTCTCTGGAATCGCGGCGCAGTTGACGCCGACGTAGGCGGCACCGCGCCGCGGCGACATCTCATGGATCGTCCGCGCGACCAGCTCTTTTCCCGTGCCGCTCTCGCCCGAGATCACCACCGAGGCCGACGACGGTGCGACGCGCTCGACGGCGACGAGCACCTTGCGCATCGCGGGCGATCGGCCGTAGAGCGGACCGAGCTCGCCGACCTCGGCCAGGCGGCGGCGCAGCGCCAGGTTCTGCTCGCGGACCTCGATACCGCCGGCCAGGGTCTTGAGCATCTGGCGCAGATGCGGCGGGTCAACCGGCTTGCGCAGATAATCGACCGCGCCGAGTTTGATCGCCTCGACCGCCTCGGGAAAATCGCCTTCGCCCGAGATCATGATCGTCGGCAGGTCGATACCCATCTCGCGGATATCGCGCAGGAGTTCGAGTCCGTTCTTGCGCGGCATTTTGACGTCGGCGAGCAGCAGATGCGGATTGAATGATTTGACGAGTTCGAGGGCGCGCACGCCGTCTTCGGCTACTTCGACGGCGAAACCCCACGCGGTCAAAGATTCGCGCCACGTCTGGTGGGTCGAGGTGTCGTCCTCGGCAACCAGAATTCGAGTTGGGCTGGCCATCAGTGCATCCTCGTGGCGAGCAGGCATTTGTCGCGCGCGGATTGATCGAGCGGGAAATTGAATATCGATCCCGCGCGACGACCGCAAAAGATTGCCGACTCGAGGTGAATTATAGATCGGGGCCCGCAGGTGCGACACCCGTGGACAGGTGCGACACCCGTGGAGAGGTTCGCCGCGGTGCTCTACGCGCGTTATCAGCGGCCCGGAATTGTGCTCAGCAGAATGGTTGCCTTGCGCGACAGGCTCGCCGCCGCCGCATACTGTTTTCGCGTAAGCGACTTCTGTGCGCTGTCGAGCAGAGTGACCGCAAGATCGTAGCTCTGCGCGTCGGCGTCGCCGAGATGGGTTCGATCGATGCGCCCGACCGCCGCGCTCGCCGCCTGAATCGACCCGACGGCCTCGTCGCGCCGGTCGGTGGATGAATCCGTTATCAGCGCCGGGGCCGCGCTTGCGGTGCGCTGGCCGCTCGTGATGCCGCCAGCTCCAGCCCGGGTCGCGGCCGACGAAGCCGCCGACGGCCGTTGATCGACCGACGCGCCGCCCGACGCCGGAGTCGCGCCCGATACGGGGCGCGCCCCGTGCGTTGCCTTGGCGGCGGCTGCGGCGGCGTCGCGCGCCGCGGCAGAGGCCTCGGCCGCGATCTGGGCCGCTTCGGCGGCCTTTTGCGCCGCGCGATTGGCCTTCTGAATCGCGATGGCCGCCGCGTCATTATCCGCCGCCTGCGCATCCGGCGTGGTGGCCGCCGCCGGCGACCCCGACGCGCCATTGGGCGGGGTGTAGAACGGCTGCCATTCGGAGCACGTGCTAAGCGTCATCGCCAGAGCGGCGACGAGCAGGCCGGTTGATAGGTTGCGCAAAGTCTGGATGCCTGAATTACTGCGAATCGTTCGAGTCGGGGTGCGCGCCCTGCGCATCGGCTGATGCCGGAAATCTGACTGTGCAAGTGGTTCCGTGGCCAAGGTTGGATGCTATCTCAATGGTGCCCTGATTCAACTCGATCGCGCGCAGCGCCAGCGGGAGACCGAGCCCGTTGCCTTCGCGCTTGGTCGTGTAGTACAGGTCGAAAATCCGCTCGATTTCATCCGGAGCAATCCCCTGGCCGGCATCCGCCACCTCGATCTCGACCATCCCGTCGCGCCGTTGGCTGCCCAGCGTCACCGGCCCGCCGTCCGGCATCGCCTGTATCGCGTTCTGAATCAGGTTTGCAAGCGCCTCCGAGACCATCGCGCGATCCGCGCTGATTTCGGGCAGCCCGGGATCAAGCTGCAGGGCCACCGTTACATTGTCAGGCTTTACGCGGGCGCTGAGTTCGGTCAGCAGATCGTTGGGATTGAATTCGCTGATCTTGAGCTCGGCCGGACGCATGAATCGCAGCATCGCCTCGACCGACTGATCGAGGCGGCGCACGTCGACGCGCAGATGTTCGAGATGGCGCGCGATATCGTGGCCCGCCGCCGCATCGTCATGGATCAGCCCCAGGCGCAAAGTCATCGATTGCAACGGGCTGCGCAACTGATGCGCCACGCCCGAGATGAGCGCACCCAGACGCGCCAGCCGGCTCGAGTACTCGACCACGGTCTCGAGTTCGTGAACGGCGTTCATGTCGCGCAGCACCAACAGCAGGCCCATCGGGCTGCGGCCGCTGCCGAGCCGGAAGAACGACACCAGCATCGAGGCGCGCTCGGATTCGGCGTTGTCGCCGCGGATCGGGACGTCGTGCGCCTCCGCGCCGGACTCGATCGCCGCCGCGGACATCAGGACGAGAGGATGGCCTTTGCCGAGCAGCACGCGCAGCGCGCGTCCCTCGGCGGTGCTGGTCCGCGACAGGCCCAGCACCGTGCGTGCCTGCGGGTTGGCGAACAGGAGGGTGCCTTCGCCGTCGAGCAGCAGCACGCCGTCGCGGATCGAGCGAATCATGTCGAAGGCGTGGCTGGGTTTGGTCTCCCAGCGGCCGGATTCCGTATGCACTTGGCGAGAGAGGCGCCGGAAGCGATCGGCAAGGCTACTGAGTTGGTTGTCGGCGCTGGCGACTGAGCGCGCTTCGTCGGCGCGTCCGAGGCCCGCCGCGATCAGGCTGAAGCCCTGGAACATGAGACTGCGCACGACCAGCGCGGCGACGATCACCGCGATCAGATCGAGCGCGATAAAGCCGGCGAAGACCAGCGCAAGGCGCCGCATCCGGCCCGCGATCAGGGCGGTGGTGATCGTCACCGAGATCGAGGCGAACGGTTTGCCGGCGATTTCAATTGGACGCGTAATCGAGTATTCGCGGGCCGCCCGCAACGCCTCGAGCGCGGTGAATGGCCACCAGCTCGAAAGCCGGTCTTGCAGCGCGCGTATCGATGGAGCCAGGGGCTCGCGGCGTCCCGCCGAGGTGTCGTCGGGCGCGACCATCACGCGATCGTGTGCGTCAAGCACGGACGCGCCGACCACTGCGGAGCCGAACGCCTGGGTTGACGCGAGCAGGGACTTGAGCGCGTCGTCGCCCCGCAGCGCGGCGGCGGGATCGGTGTGCGAAACTTCCAGGGTGGTTCGGATCTGCTCATAGATCTGCTCGGTCATCAGATTGCCCGAGTCGGCGATCGCGTCGATCACGTTCTTGATCGTGTACGACAGCGAGAACATCGCAATCGCGATGGTCGGGAGTAATTGCAGGAGCAGAAAAGCGATCAGGAATCGTGCGCGCAGGCGGTGCATAATGAAGAATCCCCGAGCCTGACAAGTATCGGGCAAGAGCATTGTGCGGCGCAATCCGCGGCGATCTTCGCGCTCGGGGCGCGCCACGCGCGATTTGCGCGTTGGCGCTGGCACAAGTAATGCTCCCTTGGGTCGGTATGCCAACGCAGATCGCGTCGCGGCTGGATATTTTCCGTATCGTGCCGGGAACCGTGAAGATTCTTCCGGGCGCGCGCAGGTGTTCGGAGCCGTGGTGTCGTACATGGACGGGATGATTAAGCACGCGGGCAGCGGTTTGGACCCGATCGCAATCGACCCGTCGGGCCTGATTCGCGCCGCGGTCGAGCGGGTGCGCGAGCGACTGCGGCTTCGCGATCCGGACGGGCGCCGCGCGTGGTCTCTCGATTTGGAGCTGTTGGCGCTTGAAACCCTGGTGCTGGTTCCCGAACATCTGAGCCGCCTGCTCGAGCATCTGCTCCTGTCCATCTGCGACGCGATGCCCTCGGGCGGCGTGATCCTGATAAACGCATCCTCGAGCGCGGGGCAGCTGACGGTTACGCTCGAGCCGCAGCGCATCGCGCGCGCTGGCGGCGTGAACGCGGCTCGAGCGATCGGCCGCGCGCTCATCGAGGCGCGCGAGATCGCGCGGATAGTTTCCGCCTCGGAGCCGGCGGTGCGTCTGGGCGCACGCCTGACGGTCGAAGTTCGCGCCGACACAAGCGCGATCATCACGCTTGCGCTTGCGAGCGCGGGCGCCGCGTCCGTCACGGCCGTCGATCCGGGCGAACCCATCCACGAGCGATCGAGCGACCCGCGGGGGCAGGTGCTGATCATCGACGATGACTGCGGCAGCCGTGACGCGTTGCACGAGGCGCTTGAGCTCAAGGGCTACGCCGTCGCGGCGGCCTCCAATGGCTACGAGGGGCTGGCCGTTTTAAGCCGCGCCGCGCGCGTCGATTTCGTGATTTGCGACCTCGAGATGCCGGGGATGGACGGATGGGCGGTTGCGCGGCAGAGCGCGGCGATCGCGCCTGAAATCCCGGTGCTGTTGATCAGCGGCGGCGCCGGCGAGGTCAGTCCTGCCGATCCGCGCCGCAAGCTGGTGGTGGATGTACTCGCAAAACCGATCGACCTCGAAGTGATCGAAGCGCTGATATCGCGTTCGACTAAATGACGCGCGCGCGCCGCGGGTTCAATTTCCCGCCGCGGCCGGTGCCGGGACCCGCGCATATTCGATCGTCCCGTCCGTCGCCTCTTCGATCAACTCCCGCTCGAGGCGCGGCGAATGCGGGATGCGCAGCACGATCTCCCGGGCGTCCTCTTCCTCGGCGCGGGCCAGGACCACGTCGCGCAATTGCAGGAGCCCCAGCACCGAGTTGATCGCGATATCGATAGGATCCCACGCCGGTTGCAGGTTCACGCTGTAGCGGCTGCCGTACGCGGCGAATAGCTGCTGGCCGTCATGCGTCGAGACCATTCGTACGTCGGCGCCGACTTGCCAGGCCGAGAGCATGAACGCATAGTACGCCTCGTAATGGGTGACGTTGCCGTACATCACCGCATCGACCCCGAGCCATTTTCCGAGCGTCTGAGGCGCGACCTGCTCGAGCTTTTGCTCCGTGTCTATTCCGTGCTCGCGCAGAATCGAATCGACCTGGATCAGATTGGCCACCAGAAATTCCCGCTCGGACAGATAGCCGTGAACCGAGCGCCGCATCCGGTTGGCGTCGGTCCACGCCCAGTTCTCGCGCTCGGAGGCGTTGCGATGTGTCAGCGGAACCTTGTTCACGATGTAGTTGGCGCTGCCCAGGTCGCCAAACGGCAGCACCGCGATTCGGACTGGCGCGTCGTGCAGATAGTCGGGCGCAATCTGGGTCGTGATTCCGCCCGGATCGACCTCGACCAGATGATCGAACCAGGTCTTGCGCCCGTGCGTGCCGAGTCCGTACTCGGGCCGGAAAAAACGCCGCTCGCCGGAGCTGTTCTGGGCGCATCCGCCCAGGCATAGCGCGATCCCGAGCAGCATCGCCGCCGCGGCGGGTCCGCCGCCGAGCGCATTTTTCAAGTTACATATTGACCGCATATGGATAACCGGCGCCGCCATTATCGCGCTTGGGCAGGGCTTGACGCCACGGCAAGAATTCGCCCTTTACCGGATGCCGCGGGCAATTTCCGCGCCGTCGGTGTAGCATCGCCAGGGGTTAACTTTATGAGTTCGAGAATCGAGGACTACGCCCTGATCGGAAATACCCACACTGCGGCTCTGGTCGCGCGCGACGGTTCGGTGGACTGGCTATGCATGCCGCGCTTCGATTCCGGCGCATGTTTCGCCGCGCTGCTGGGCGGTCCCGAGCACGGCAGATGGTTGATCGCGCCCGAGGGCGAGACGATCGCGGTGCGTCGCCGCTACCTCGAATCGACGCTGGTCCTCGAAACCGAGTTCGAGACCCAATCCGGTGTTGCCGCGGTGACCGATTTCATGCCGATCGCCGAAAGCCGCGACCGGGTCGATTTGATCCGGATCGTGCGCGGGGTGCGCGGAAATCCCCGCATGCGCACCGAGCTTGCCCTGCGCTTCGATTACGGCCACACCATCCCGTGGGTCACCCATCAGGATTTCGGCCTCAGCGCGATCGCGGGGCCCAACGCCGTGCGGGTCAGAACCTCGGCGCGCCTGCACGGCCAGGATTTCACCACCGTCGGGTCTTTCAACGTCGCCGAGGGCCAGACCATTCCGTTCACGATGACCTGGTATCCCTCGAACGAGGCCGAGCCCGGGACTCGCCATCCCATCCGGATGCTGGCCGACACCGAGGCGTGGTGGCGCGAGTGGTCCGCGCGATGCACCGTTAGCGGGCAGTGGCGCGAGCCCGTGCTGCGCTCGCTCATCACGCTCAAGGCGCTGACCTATCATCGCACCGGCGGGATGGTCGCCGCGCCGACCACCTCGCTCCCGGAGAGCATCGGCGGTCCGCGCAACTGGGATTACCGCTACTGCTGGTTGCGCGACGCCACGCTGACCCTGTACGCGCTGTTGATTTCCGGCTACACGCAAGAGGCTGTCGCATGGCGCCAATGGCTGGTGCGCGCCGTCGCCGGCCATCCGCAGGACACCAGCATCATGTACGGAATCGCGGGCGAGTGGATGCTCCAGGAGTTCGAGCTGCCGTGGCTGCCCGGTTATGAAAACAGCCGCCCGGTCCGGATCGGCAACGGCGCGCACGATCAGCTTCAACTCGACGTGTACGGCGAAGTGATGGACACGCTGCACGTCGCGATGAAATACGGTATTCAGCCCCAGGACGACGCATGGCGCGTACAGACCGCGCTGATGGAATTTCTCGAGACCGGATGGCGCCAGCCCGACAGCGGAATCTGGGAGGTGCGCGGCCCGCGGCGTGATTTCACCCACTCGAAGGTGATGGCGTGGGTGGCGGCCGATCGCGCGGTCAAAGCGGTCGAGCGCTTTGGCGCCGCCGGACCGGTCGAGCGCTGGCGTGCGCTGCGCGACGAAATCCATCGCGACGTATGCGCGCGTGGCTTCAACTCCGCGCGGGGCGCCTTTGTCCAGTACTACGGTTCAACCATGCTCGACGCCTCGCTGCTGATGATCCCGCTGGTGGGTTTTCTGCCCGCCAGCGATCCGCGCGTCACCGCGACCGTCGCGGCGATTCAGCGCGAGCTGATGCGCGACGGCCTGGTCAGCCGCTATCAGAGCGAGTCGGGGGTGGACGGATTGCCGCCCGGCGAGGGGGCGTTCCTGGCCTGTACCTTCTGGCTGGCGGATAATCTGGCGCTAGCCGGCCGCCACGCCGAGGCGCGCGAGATCTTCGAGCGCCTGCTCACGCTGCGCAATGATCTCGGCCTGCTCGCCGAGGAATACGACCCGGTGCTGCGCCGCCAGGTCGGCAATTTTCCGCAGGCCTTCACCCACGTGTGCCTGATCAACACCGCGATTAATCTGAGCCGCGCCGAGCACGCTCCGGCCACCCATCGCTCGGCCGCTTGACTGCGCGGCGGGCCTACAGCCTGATCACGTCGGCGTCCGGATGCTCGAGCAGCAGGAACGCGAGCATGTAATCGCGCATGTGCCGGGTCAGCAGAAAATTCGCGTGCACGTGATTGTGCCCGTTGCGCCCGAGCTGCCGCGCGAACTCCGGCTCGGACAGCAACTGCTTGATCCAGAACGCGGTGCCTTCGATCGTGTGGGTCAGGATACCCGAATACTTGTGCGTGATCTGGAGCGGAATTCCGCCCGCCGCGCCCGCGATCACCGGCTTGGATTTCCACAGCGCCTCGGACACCGTCAGCCCGAATCCTTCCCGCAGCGATTTCTGAATCACGATCGCAGACGCGCTCTGGATCGCGTTGATTTCCAGATGCGAAGTCGGGGGCAGATCCAGGATATGCACGTCCATGTCGTTGCCCGCGCGATCGCGCACCTCGCGCAGCACCTCCGCCCCTTCGGGATCGTCGTCGGCGCCGCCGCCTGCGAGCACCAGTTGGCAATCGACGCGCGGGCGCGCGAGCTGCCACGCTTCGAGCACGCCCAGGGGATCCTTGAGCCGGTCGAAGCGCGAAATCTGCGTGACGATCGGCTTGTCGCTGCGAATCCCCAGGCGCAGCAGGGTCGCCTCGATCTCGGTGCGGCTGAGCTCGCGATTCTTGTCCGAGAGCGGGTCGATCGACGGCGAGATCAGCACCTGCGGAATCGCCAGCGCGCGCGTGAACTGCGGCGCCGAGAACACGCTCAGGTCATACTGCCGCACCATCGGTTCGATAAACTCCCACGCCCCCGGCGCGGGCGCCGACAGGTCGATATGGCATCGCCACAGCCACTTCCCGCCAATCGCGGCGCGCTTGCGAATCAGCCCGACCGGCTGCGGATCATGGATGAACATGATGTCGCCGCGCAGATCGAGCCGCTCGAGATTGCGCGCCGTGGTGTTGTCGAAGACGCCCCGGTCCTCCGCGGTGAAGGTGTGCGGCGTGCCGTGCAGCGCGTTGTGCAGATGCTTGGTTAGCGCGAAAAAATCCTGCGTGCCCTCGACCACTTCCCAGCGCGCGTTGATCCCGACCTCGCCGAGCAGCGGAATCAGCCGCCCCAGAATTTCGGCCACTCCGCCGCCGATGCGCGTCGAGTTCACGTTCACCACCGTCTTGCCGGCCAGCCGCGCCCCCAACACCGAGAGTTCCTGCACCACGCCTTCGCCGACGATCGGAATATACTCTGCGAGCTTTGCGCTCATCTTAGTTGCCCAGCCGCTGGTCAATCAGATTAATCATTTTGCGCCGCAGCCCCTCTTCAGTGTGAGTATACGGGTCGATGGTCCTAAGCGCCTCGGCCAGCGCATGCTCGCCAAGCTGCCCTTCGATCCACGCCGCGAAGTCGTTGTCGGCGCGCTCCAGGCGCAGCCGCGCGTCGAACATGTGATACGAGATTGCGCTGCGCGACACGTAGGCCAGCGCGTTGCGCAACTCGCGCAGGCCGGCCGCGCGCACTCCGGTCGGCAGCACGAACGATACCGAGCGCATGAAGTGAAACTCCTGCCCAAGCGGCGCCGCCCGAACCTCGCGCGTGCGCTCGAGGTTCGCCTCGATGACCCGCACCAGCGCCGCGCGCAAATCATGAATCGTCGCAAACCGCATCACGTCGATCGCCGCCAGCTCCTCGCCCAGCCGGCGCTCGAGCAGTATGTTTGAAACCCAATACGCAAAGTCGTTCGGCGGCTCCGGCGACAGGTGTTGATGCTGGACCAGAAAATGGTGAGTGTGATGATAGATTACCGAGCCGGGCACGCTGCGCAGGTTCTCGGCCATCTCGGCAAGATCGCGCGCTCTGCGTCCGGTCAGCAGCGTCAGGTTAAGCCGCGCGCAGAACTCGAAGGCCTGCTCGGCGCTGGCGGTGGTGGTGCTGGCGGGAATACTGGTTTGGTTCATCGCTGATTTTCCATTGGCACGGGTCTAATGATCGTGACACAAAGTTCCTCAGTGCGGCACTCATCGCGCAGCGCGCTCGCGCTGATCGTTGCGGCGCTGCTCGCGGTTTGTCTCGCCGGATGCCGCGCCCGCGAATCTGGCCGCGCCCAGCTCAATATCGCGCTCGGCGTCTTTCCGTCCGAGGCCGCACGCTATGCAAGGTTCGTTTCCAGCTTCGAGGCCGCCCATCACGTGCGCGTCAACCTCGTCGCCCAAACCTACGGCGACATCCTGCAGGCGCTGCGCGTGCAGTCCGCGAGCCGCCGCGGATCGCTCGATCTGGTTGAACTGGATCTCGCGATGCTCGGCCGCGCGCGCCCCGGCGTTGCCGCGCTCGATGATATCGTATCGCCGTCCGCGCACTCTCTATTCTCCGAGGCGGCGTGGGCCGCGGCAACCACAAATCTGCATATATATTTTATTCCGCATCGCTTGATGTGGCAGGCGATGGTCTATAACCGCCTTAAAGTGCCCGACCCGCCCCGCACCTGGGACGAACTCGAGCGCTTTGCCCGCGCGCATCCGGGCAAGCTCGCCCTCAAGGGTGCGCGCTATGAAGGCGCGGTGTGCGACGCGATGGCGTTCGTGTGGAGCGCGGGCGGCGCCGAATGCGATCCGGAATCGCCCGGATCGCTGCGCGGGTTCGATTTCCTGCGCGCCCTGGCGCCCGATCTGAACGATGAGTCCGCGGTGTTCCGCGAGATGCCGGTGCTCGAGGCGCAGGCGCGCGGCAGCGTCTGGATTCATTTCAACTGGCCGTTCGCGATCGGATATCTGAAGTCCAAGGGACTCGCGCCCGCGGTTGACTTGAGCGCGCCTATCCCCGCCGGTCCCGGCGGGATGGCAACCCCGCTCGGCGGCGGCTACCTGGCGATCCCCCTCTCGGCGCCGCATCCCGCGCTCGCGCGCGAGTTCCTGAGATATCTCCTCACCGCTCAGGCGCAGGCCCGGCTCAGCCGCGAGCTTGGATGGTACGGCTCGGTCGCCGCGCCCGCGGGCAGCGAGGACGCGACGCTCTACGCCGGTTTCACCGCCATGCGTCCGTACGTGCGCGCGCGGCCCACGCTCGAATGTTATCCGCAACTGAGTAATCGATGGCAGCGCGCGATCCGCGCGGTGCTGTTCAGAGCGGCAGCTCCACAAGCCGCTCTGGCCGCAATCCTGCCCGGACGGCGGGCGCTGCGCGCTTCCCGAACCTCGGCGCCCGCGGATGACGGACGGCGATGCTGCGCGGGGCTCGAACCATGAACTGGCAGGCGCGCCGCTTGCGGGCCGTGTTCGTCGCGGCACCCGCCCTGTTCATGGTCGCGACGCTGGTCGTACCCGCCCTCGGCGGGCTTGCCGATTCGTTCGATCGCGGCGGTCCGTCGCTCGAAAACTACGCCGCGCTCGCCCGTGATCCGATGTTCTGGAGGGCGGCGCTCGATAACCTGCTGCTCCCGATCGCGAGCCTCGCCCTCGAACTCGCGGCCGGGCTCGCGATGGCGCTGACGATCACCGCGCGCGCCAGACGCTCGCCGGTGCTCGAGGCCGCCGCGATCCTGCCGTTTGCGATTCCCGAGATCGTCATCCTGACGATCGCGCGCTACCTGCTGATGCCGCGCGGATACGTCAACGGTGCGCTGGCCGCGGTCGGCATCGCCCCCGCCGCGTGGCTCGCCCCGCGCGGATCGCTGGCGATGCTCTCGATCGTCGTGGTCGATGCGTGGCACGTCACGCCGATCGTGATGCTGATGCTGGTTGCCGGCCTGCAAACGATTCCCGCCGAGCTGTACGAGGCCGCGCGCCTCGATGGCGCCGGGCCACTGGCGGCGTTCCGGTACGTGACGCTGCCGATGCTCGCGCCGGCGATCGCGGGCGCGGCGATCCTGCGCGGAATCGACGCGCTTAGAATCTTCTCGACCGTGCTGGTGCTGACCGGACCGGAAGCCGTCCCCGTCTTGTCCACCTATGCCTACGGGCAATGGACCGACGCGCAGGCGCCGCGGGTCGCGATGGCGGCGGCGATGGTGCTGGCGCTGATGGTGACGGTGTTCGCACTCGGCGGCGCCCTTGCCGTGCGGCGCTGGTCTTCGGACCTGGGAGCCCGGGCGTGAAACCCGGCGCGCGTGCCGGGCGCGGCGGCGGGTTCGCGATGCTGGGCGCCGCGCTCGGCGCGATCGTGATCGCGGCCGCCGTGATACCGCTGTACCTCCTCGCCAAGCAGGCGTTGACGCCCGAGCTCGAGACTTTCGCATGGCCGCCCTTCTGGCTTCCGCGCAAAATCACGCTTGCGAATTTCGCGCAGGTCTTCACGGTGCGTGAGCTGCGTGGCGCGATCGCGCGCAGCCTGGGCGTCGGCGTGGTCTCCGCCGTTGGCGCAACCGCGATGGGCGCGATGCTGGCATACGCGATGGCGCGCGCGGGCGCCGCGCGCCGGGCGGGCTTCGCGGCCTTGTCGGGCGTGCGGCTGCTGCCGATGCTCGCGGTAGCGATTCCCGCTGCCGCCATGCTTGGCGCGATCGGCCTCGCCGACACTCCGGACGCGCTCGGTCTGGCGATCATCCATTGCGCGATCGCCATTCCGACCGCGGCGCTGACGCTGTATGCCGCATTCGCCGCCGTCCCGGCCGAAGTCGAAGAGGCCGCGTGGCTCGACGGCGCCTCCGCGGTTCGCGTGTTCCTGACGATCGATCTTCCGATCGTGCGCGGCGCGCTGGCCGCCGCGTTCATCCTGTGCTTCATCCTGAGCTGGGACGAGTTCGGCTTCGCGCTGTTGCTTCAGCAGACCAATCGCACGCTGCCTCCGCTGCTTTATTACTACACCGTCTTCGGTAACGTCGGTCCCGCCAGCGCTCTGGCGCTGCTGATGATGGTTCCGGCGCTATGCGTGGTGATCGCGCTTGGTCCAACGCTGCGCGGCGCGCTGATAACCGGCGGCTCGCGATAGGATATCGATGCGATGCGAGCGCTGAGCGTAAGCAATCTGACCCGCGAATTCCCTTCCGGCGGCGGCGTGCGCCGGGTTTCGCTCGAGGTTGCGGCCGGAGAATTTCTGGTCCTGCTGGGCCCCTCGGGATGCGGCAAGACCACGCTGCTGCGCCTGATCGCGGGCCTCGACATTCCCAGCGCCGGCACGATCGAGTTCGGGGACCGATCGGGTTCCGGCAACGCGAATTCGCGCGGACGGATCGCGATGGTGTTCCAGAACCTCGCGCTCTATCCGCACATGAGCGCATTCGAGAACATCGCGTTCCCGCTGCGGCTGATCAAACTTGCGCCCGCCCAGATCGATCGGCGCGTGCGCGAGACCGCCGCGCGCGCCGGCTTGAGCGCTGGACTCGAACGACGCCCCGCCGAGCTTTCCGGCGGTGAGCGCCAACGCGTAGCGCTCGCGCGCGCGCTGGTCCGCGACCCGGAAATCATCCTCATGGATGAAGCGCTGGCGAGCCTCGATGCACGCCTGCGCACCTCGGTGCGCGTCGAGCTGAAAAACCTTCAGCGCGCCACCCGGCGCACCTTCATCCTGGTGACGCACGATCAGATCGAGGCGCTTGCGCTGGCCGACCGGGTCGCCGTGATGCGCGCCGGGCGGATTGAGCAGATTGGATCTCCGGAGGAGATTTTCAATCGTCCCGAGACCGAATTTGTCGCGGGATTCGTCGGCGAGCCGGCGATGAATTTCTTTGACGCGCGGATCGCGATGGATCGCGGCGGCCTGGAGATCGGAGGTGTGCGAATCCCGGCGGCGGTTCCGGCGGGCGCTCCTGAAGCGGTCCGCGTGGGACTCAGGCCGGCGGACTTGGCGCTCGAGCCCGCGGCCGGCGCCGCGTCGATCGAACTCAAGATTCACAGCGTCGAGTTTTCCGGTGCGTCGTTCATCGTCCGCGGGTCGCTCGCGCATCCGGGCGGCGGCCAGCAGTCCGGGACCAGCTTGATTTGCGCTCTGGCGACCCGCCGCGTCGAACCAGGCGAAACCCATCGCTGCTTTTTTTATCCCGCGAAGCTGCATCTGTTCGATCCCGTGAGCGGACGCCGGATCGATTGACGCCCGCCCCGCTAGCGGCGCGTGCCCGACCAGATCACGCTGCCGATAATCGCGATCGAGTCGCCCTCGGCGACGATCGGCTGGTAGGCCGGATTGTCGCTCTTGATGATGAAGCTGCCGTCGGGGCGCCGCTGCACGCGCCGCACCGCCAGCTCGTCGGCGTGGCGCAGCACGTAGATCGCATCGCGCCGAAAACGCGGCTCGCCCAGATCAACCAGCGCCAGGTCGGATTCATTGAGCGTCGGCGCCATCGAGTCGCCCGCGATCTCGAGCAGCAGCAGATTGCGCGGCTCCGCGCCGAGCCGCGTGCGCACCCATTCGGATTTGAACGCCAGGCTGTCGACGATCTGATCGCTCCTGAGTCCGGTCCGCGCGCGTGGGTGGCGCCGCGCGTCGAAGCGCGGCATCAGCGTGTACCTGGAATCAAGCGCGCTGGCCGCGCCGGCGCGTGCGGCGGCCGCGCCACGTCCGGTGGCGAGCCATTCGATCGACACCCGCGCCGCGCGCGAAAGCCCAATCAGATTGCTCAGATTGGGCTGGCCGTCGCCCTGCAGCCATTTGTAGATCGCGTTGTTGGACACGCCGATCGCGCGCGCCAGCGCGGCGACCGAGCCGAATCTGGCGAGCACCTGTGCCAGGCGGGAGCGGAACTCGGCGTCTTCAACTGTAAACACTTTCTGTTGACTCAACTCCACTGTTTGTGGAATAGCTGTTTTTGGCATGCGGATGACAGGCAAAGCAAGCATTGGATTGGGAACGCCCGTCGATTATCCACAGGCGCAGGCGCCGTGCCTGCGCCCCGATCCGGCCGCCTTGCTGTTTCCCGCACCGGGCCGTCCGCGCTCTGTCTCATCCGCATCGATAGTTCGTGCTCGCGGCCGCCTCCACGCCCGAGTCTCGCGGCGAATGCCGTCTGGAGAGCCTCATGCTCCAGCAGGACCATCACGCCCGTCCAACCTCAACCCCAAGCGCGATTCGCATGACCAAGTGCCTGTGGTGCCACGCACCGGTGCGCCTTGCGACCGCGGCGAAGCATCACGGAGTCTGTCCGCTGTGCGTAGCCGAGATCGCGGAGCTGAGCTGGCGGGTGGTGTACGATCGCGAACGCGGAATCGGCTCGATTCCCCGCAACCTGCGAGCGGCGTACCGCCTGTGAGCGCGGCGCACGCCGATTCGCGCCTTTACCAGTTGCTGGCGCGAGTCGCGCGCGCGTCGGGGCGCGCGGGAATTGAGCTCAGCCGCAATTCGCTGATCGGAGAGATCACGCGCGTGGTCGGGGTCGAGGCGGTCACCAATCTGGCTCGCGATTTCGGCGGGCGCCGGGTTTATATTCCAGCCACCGTCTCGGCCAAGGATCAGATTTCCCGATCGATCGGACTGGCCGCTGCGATTCGGCTGGCACGCCAATACGGCGGCGATCGCGTGATGATCCCGGCGCATCCCGACCGCGCGCTGCGGCGCGCGCAGATAATCGCGTTGCGCGCGCGCGGGCTCAGCGTGTCGCGGATCGCTCGGACTCTGGGGTGTACGGAGCGCTACGTCTATAAGGTATTTTCGGTAAAAAAACAAGGCTGAACTGTTCAGCCTTATGCACCGGCGCAAGACCGGCTAAATTCTGCCCCTGAGCGGCGCAATCGTTCGCCGCTTCAACGCCCGCGTTGCCCGCAGTGAGTATTGCCGTGGACGACGCATCCGAGCCCGCCGAAACTTATTCGCCCGAATTCCTTGGCGCCGTCGCCCGTGTGCTCGCCGACGAGGGCGGTCTCGAGCGGGTCTCGGGAGATCCGGGCGGTCTCACCCGCTTCGGAATTTCCGCGCGCGAGTATCCGAACCTCGATATCGCGCATCTGACCCGCGCCGATGCGATCGCGATCTACCATCGCGATTACTGGCGCCGCTACGGTCTTGACGCGCTGCCCGGTCCGATCGCCGCCAAGGTCTTCGACCTGGCCGTGAACATCGGGCCCGCGCACGCGATCGGATGCGTGCAGCGCGCGCTGCGCGCCGCTGGGCATCGGGTCACCGAAGACGACGTCCTGGGCCCCGAAACCGCGGCCGCCGCGCAGCGCGCCGAGCCTCTGGCCCTGATGGCGGCACTGCGCTCGGAGGCGGCCGGATACTATCGCGTGACCGCGGCGCTCGCGCGCGATGCGCGTCCGGGCGGTGACCGCGAGTTTCTGACCGGCTGGCTAAATCGCGCGTACGAATAACCGGCGCGGCACGTGCGCGCCCAAGCAGGTTCGCCAACGGAGGTTCGCGATGACTGATCTACTGCAAGTGACCGCTCTGGCCGGGGCCGCGATCGCATTGGCCGGCGGCTTCGCGCTCGGCACGCTGTTCGGCCGCAAGCTGGTCGCCGACCTGGCCACGATGGTTCACGCGCTCGACTCGCGCCTGGGCTCGGTCGAGTCCGCCGTGCACGGCGCCGCCGTCTCGGCGCAGCATACCGCCGCGCTCGAGCATCACGCGCAGGCGACTGAGAAGCTCGCCGCCGCGATCCATTCGAGCGCCGGCGCGACGGCGACCGCGGCGAAGTAGGGCGCGACCGCGATGCCTGCCTTACTGGGACTCTTGGGTGCGAGCTGGCGCCCGCTCGCGATCCTGGCTGTGGTCGGCACGGTGGCTCTTGGAGCCGCCGTGCTGGTCCACGAGCGCAACGCCGCGCGCGCGCACGCCGCAGTGCTCGAAACCGATCTCGCCGCCGCGCGTGCCTCGGTCGCCGCCTGCCAGGGCGCCGTCGCCCAGCAGAACGCCGCCGTCGCCGCGCTGCGCGCGGCGGCCGAGAATGCCACCGACGCGGCCCAGACTCGCGAGGCGAATCTGGCCGCTGTCGCTTCGGCGGGGATGCGCAAGGCCGCCACCCAGGCCGAGGCTATTGCCAACGCCCGCGTCGCGCCCGGCTGCGACGCGGCGATCGGATGGGCCAACGCGCAGGCCAAGGAGCTCGGGTCATGGTGAAGCCAGCGTCCGTGCGGATGGCCGCGGTCCTGTCGATCGCGGCGATGCTCGGTGGATGCGCGCGTGCCGCGGCGCCGATCCTCGAGCCGATGAAGGTGAGCGTGCCGATTCCCGAGCCGGTGTATTGCGCCGCGTCCGCGCCGGGGCATCCGCGCCTTCCGATCGCGAATCTAGGCGCTGGCTCCGCGCCCGCGGACACGGTTCGCGCGTACGCGGCCACGGTGGTGATCCTGAAGGCCTCGGTTGCGCAGCGCGATGAGCTGCTGCGGGCCTGCTCCGCTCCGCAGGCACAAGGAAGTCAAAGCGGTGAAACTGCTCAGTGACATTCTGACCGGCAAGGACAACCTGACCTACGATGCCGCGCGGGTGGTCGGCGTGTTGGGCGCATTTGCCTACATCGTGTTCTGGAGCGTGCAGGTCGCCCTGACCCGCCGCTTCGGCGCGGGCGACGCCGACGCCTACGGGCGCGGCCTGGGGGTGGTGATGCTCGCGATGGCGGGAGCGTGCGCGATCAAGAAGAGCACCGAGCCCGATCCCGCCCCGGAGCGGCGCGAGGCGCGGATGGCCGCCGATGACCGCGGCGGCGTGCGATGAACTGGGACGCGGTCGCCGCGCTTGTGACCGCCGGGTTGACCCTGGCCGGCCTGAACCTGGGGGCGTTGCGATGGCTCCTGGAGCGGCATCAGCAGGCCGTCCTGCGCGACTCGAGCCGGTGGGCCGAAATCGAGCGCGGGCTCTACGAACTGCGCGCGTCGCTGCCGCTCGAGTACGTGCGGCGCGAGGACTGGATCAGGTTTGGCGCAACGCTCGATGCGAAGTTGGACGCGATGCGCGAGGAGATGCGCCAGGAGATCGCGACACTGAAGGAAAGACTGTATGGCTGACGGAATCGATCTCGAACAGAAGCAGCGCGAAGAAGCCCGCTGGCGGATCCTGCGCGTGGTCGACGCCGGCCGCCCGAGCGTGGTGTCCGAACAAATCATCTGGCGCGTGCTGGCCGACCTCAAGCTGTCGTTCTCGCTCAACGCGGTGCGCCGCGAGCTCAGCTATCTGGCCGACCTGGGACTCGTCGAGCTCGACGGTCAGGAGCGCGGCACCTGGTTCGCACGGCTTACCGCGCACGGGGTTGACGTGGTCGAGTACAACCAGACCGCGCCGGCCGGAATCGCGCGCCCGCGCAAGTACTGGTGAGCGGCGTGGCGTCGGACAGCGCAAACAACCTCGCCGCACCGCGCAAGCCCGGCCGAAAAAGACGTAGCGCGGCCGAAAAATTCGCCGAACAGCTCGAGACGGTGCGGCTGGCCCTCGCCGAGGCGCGCGTGATCGCCAAAGAAACCGCGGGCGATGACGACGTGATGCATCGCGCCCTGGCGCGAATGGTTCAATCGCACCTGTTCGAAATTCTGCGCAATCTGCTCGATAAAACGAACAAACGCGGGCAGAAGGCTCCGGACATTCACGCGATCGCGAGAACTCTATGCACGATGAACAAGCAGGAAATCGAGATGGAACGATGGCGGATTGACGCACGCTCGCGGGTCGGCGCGGGCGTCGATGCGGCCGCGGCGCGGGTCGAAGAGGCGCGCGCCGAAGGACTCTCGCCCGGCGCCGCGGAAAAGATTCGCAGCGCGTTGCTCGAAATCAAGCTGTGATGCCGGGGCGCGTCGATCGCGGCGGCGGAGGATGCCTAGATGATTGACGGTCGAATCGCTCGAGGTCCGATTGCGGCGTTCGCGCGGATCGCGAGACAGGTCGGCGCCGGCGCACGCGCGAGCGCACAGCTCGCGCCGGTCGCCGCGGCAGGCCCCGGATCAAGCGCGCTGGCTCGCGCGCTGGGCGCCCACGCGGCGCCGTTGCGTGTCGCGCGAGCGGCGTCCGCCGCGGCGTCCGGCGCTGGTTTGTACTCCGGGGACCGGCCGCAATCCGGCGCGCGAAATCCTGGCGCGCGGGAAAGCGCCGCGATCGCCGCCGCCGTGCGCATCACGATGCGCGGCGCGCATGCGGCGCGCGCCGGCGATCCGCGCGTCGGTCCATCGCAGGCTCCGTCGCGCCCGAGTCTTGCCCGTGCGGCGGTGGCGCCGCGCGCCGCCGTGGCGAGCGCGCTCGGCGCGCGGCGGGTCGCAGCCGCGAGATTAGGTTCGGCGCGGCGCCTCGAATCGCAGACGCGCCTGGTCTTCCGCGCCGCAAGCGCGGTTCCCACCGCACTCGTGCCGGCTCGCGCCGAAGCGGCGGGCGCGCCGCCGCGTTCGCAACGGCTTGGTTTCACCGCCACGCTTGCGGCGGCAAGCGCCGCGCGCCGGAGCCTCGTCGCCGGATGGGCCGCCGATTCCGGCGCCGGGATGGCTCGTGGAGCGGATGGCGGCGACCGGGCGCAGCGCGGGGGACGCGCGGCGGCGCCTGCAATCATGACTCTGCCCGCCGCCATCCGTCGCGTGTTCGCGGGCTCTCCAATAGTCGCATCGGAGCGCCCTCAGTCGCCGCCACGCGCGGGCGCGGGGCGCGCGCCGGCGCGCATCGCTGGCGGCACGCGCAGGGCAAGCGAGATTCGTGCGCCGATCACAATTAACTCGTCGCCTTCGATTACCGTCAATCTTCCGCCAGGCGCAGCCGCTCCCGGGCAGAGCGAAATCTCGCGGGCGGTTGCCGATGCGCTCGAGGAGCACGCCGAGCGGCTCTATGAACTGATGCGGAGGTTCGGAGCGATCAGGGAGCGCGCCGAGTTTTGAAAATCGCGGACCAGCTGGCGCGCGAAGCCGCTGACCGAGCAACCGGAGTTGCCGATGGATGAAGGGCTGTCGATTCTGCTTCCGTACCAGCGGCGATGGATTGCCGACCGCGCGCAGGTCAAAGTCGCCGAGAAGTCGCGGCGCGTGGGCCTTACCTGGACCGAGGCCGCCGATCGCGCGCTGGGCGCGGCGACCGCGGGGCGCGGCGGGCTTGACGGATGGTACATCGGCTACAACAAGGACATGGCGCTCGAATTTGTCGAGACGGCGGCGATGTGGGCGCGGCGTTTCGACAAGGCGGCGCGCGCGATCGAGGAGATCGCCGTCAGCGACGAAACCCGCGACATTCTTGCCTACCGAATCCGCTTCGCTTCGGGGCACAAGATCGTCGCGTTATCGTCGCGTCCGTCGAACCTGCGCGGCAAGCAGGGCTGCGCGGTGATCGACGAGGCGGCGTTTCACGACGATCTGGCTGGCCTCCTCAAGGCCGCGCTCGCCTTCACGATGTGGGGCGGGCTGGTGCGCGTCATCTCGACCCACAACGGCGCCGGCAACGCATTCAACCAGCTCGTCGCCGACATCCGCGCCGGGCGGCTTCCGTACGCGCTGCATCGCGTGACTCTAGACGACGCGCTCGAAGAGGGCCTGTACCGCAAAATCTGCGAGACGTTGGGGCGCGTGTGGTCGCCCGCGGCCGAGGCCGAATGGCGGCGCGAGATTTTCGCGCTCTATGCCGACAACGCCGACGAAGAGCTTAACTGCATCCCGCGCGCGTCGTCCGGTACGTTTTTGAATGCGCTTGCGATCGAGTCGCGGATGCGTGAGGGAATTCCGGTGGCGCGCTGGAGCGCGGCCGACGAATTCGCCTCGCGGCCCGAAGATGCGCGGCGCTCGGAAACCGCGGCGTGGTGCGAGGATCATCTGACGCCCGCTCTGGAAGCGCTCGATAAGGGATGCGCGAGCTGCTTTGGCGAAGATTTCGGACGCTCGGGCGATTTGACCGTAATCTGGGTGATGCAGATTGCGCCCGATTTGACCCGGCGCACCGCGCTGGTGGTCGAGTTGCGCAATCTTCCGTTCCGCCAGCAGGAGCAGATTCTTTTTCATATCGCCGACCGGCTGCCGCGCTTTATCGCGGGGGCGATGGATGCGCGGGGCAACGGCCAGTACCTGGCCGAGACCGCCGCGATGCGCTACGGGGCGCGAATCGCGCAGGTGATGCTCTCGGCCGAGTGGTATCGCGAGAACATGCCGCGCTACAAGGCTGCCTTCGAGGACGGCGGCATCGAGCTTCCGCGCGACGCCGACATCCTGGCGGACCATCGCGCGATCGTCCTCGAGCAGGGAGTCGCGAAGATCGGCGAGGCGCGGTTTCGCGGCGCGGACGGGATGGCGCGGCACGGCGACAGCGCGGTGGCGGCGGCGTTGGCGTTCGCGGCCTCCCGAATGGAGACGGCCGAGATCGCATACACGCCGGTCAGAGGCGCGGCGGCGTTCAGGTTCAAAACGGGGGCATGGTAAGGGACCGTCCGCGCGAACTGACTATTGCGATTGGCGCAACCGCTGACAACACATGAGTGATTACCAACTGAGGCTCAAATGAGTATTTACTGGGAATGGCGCTGCGAAGGCTGCGGACATCAGTTTGTCCTCACCACGATGCGCCTGCCCGAGCCATGTCATCGATGCGGCGCCGGATGGTTCCGCAAGGTGGGAGAATCGGAGCACAAGCAAAAGGAGGTCCAGCCATGACGCTGTACGACGCATACGGGCGCGAGGTTGATACCGAACGGTTGCGCACCGCCCAGGCCGCGCCGACGATGGCGGGCATCCGCAATATCTTTTCCGTGATGCATCCGTCGGCCGGACTGACGCCGGAGCGGCTGGCCTCGATTCTGCGCGAAGCGGAATTCGGCGACCCGTTTCTGTACCTCGAACTCGCCGAAGAGATGGAGGAAAAGGATCTCCACTATTTGGCGGTGCTCGGAACCCGCAAGCAGGCGGTCGCGGGACTCGATCTGATCGTCGAGGCGGCGACTTCCTCGGCGGAGGACCAGCGCGCGGCCTCGATGATTCGTGAAATCATACTTGGCGGCGCGCTTTCGATCGATTCGGCGATCGTGGAGATGCTCGACGCGCTCGGCAAGGGATTCTCGGCGACTGAGATTATCTGGGATCGCTCCGGGCGACAGTGGTTTCCGCGTGAACTCAAGTGGCGCGACCCGCGCTGGTTCATGTTCGACTGGATATCGGGAGACGAGCTACTGGTCCGCACGCTGAAGGATCAGGCGATGGACGGCGCCGAGCCGGATGCGGGTGGCAACGCCAGGACGCCGCACTTCACGGGCGACGGGCTGGCGGGCGGGCTGCGCGCCGGAATTCAGCCGATGACGGCGCCACTTGCGCCGTTCAAGTTCATTACTCACTTCGCGAAGGCCAAGGCGGGCCTGCCGATTCGCGGCGGATTGGCCCGCGCGGCGGGATGGGCGTACCTGTTCAAGAACTATATTCTGAAGGACTGGGTAACGTTCACCGAGGTCTTCGGACAACCGCTGCGGGTCGGCAAGTATCATCCGGGCGCGACCGAGACCGACAAGCAGACGCTGCTCTCGGCGGTCGCGAATATCGGCACCGACGCGGCGGCGATAATCCCGGAATCGATGATGATCGAGTTCACCGAGGCGCGCCAGGGCGGGAGCTCCGAGCTGTATCGGTCTTTCTGCGAATACCTGGACATGCAGGTCTCGAAGGCCGTTCTTGGGCAGACGCTGACCACCGAGGTCACGACGGCGGGCGGCTCGCGCGCGGCGGCGGAGGTTCACGACTCGGTGCGGCGCGACATTTTGGCCGCCGACGCGCGGCGGCTCGGCGAGACGCTGAACCGCGATCTGGTGCGGCCGATTGTCGATTTGAATCTCGGCCCGCAGCGGCGCTACCCGAAGCTGACGCTGGGATTGCCCGACGATCGCGACGCCAAGGAATTCGCCGATATCGTCGCCGAGCTGGCCGACCGCGGCCTGCGCATCGCGCAAAAGTCGGTCCTCGACAAACTCGGCCTCCCGCAAGCGGCCGCCGACGAACCGGTCCTGCAACCGGCGGCGGCACGGAGGCCCAACGCGGCGAGTTGAAGGGGCGCCGGGGATTGCCGCGCGTCGATTTCGGGCGGGTCTGTCCAACGCGGACGGAGCCAGCCGCGCGGCCGGTTATAACCGGGGCGGCGACTGACTAATTAAGTGACTATTGGCCGTGGCGCTCTTGCGCCGGTTTGCGCGATCGTTTTAACGCCTGCTTGAGGCGGGAGCGCAGGGCGCGGCGGCGATGCTTCAAGTTCAGGAAGACGTCGTCGTAGATGAGCTTGCGCGCGGAGAAGCCGATGCCGGGCTCCGCCGCGGCGGCGAGCGGGCCGCGGGCGCGGTAGCGCCAGAGCTGGATGCCGTTCCACCAGGTGGGATGATGGTTTTTGGGCGTGCGCAGGTTGAGCAGCAGTTCGAGCCCCGGCGTCTGGCGCGCGACCAGTGCGTCGGCCGAGCGCGCGGCGCGCTTGTTGGTGTCATCGACGATGATTAGCGCATCGTCGGCCAGATGCGGGAGCACCAGGCGCATCCCTTCGTACTGATCCTCGAATGAGTGTCCGCCGTCGTAGAAGTAGGCGCCGATTTTCGCCGGACGCCACGGCGCGCGGCGCATGAATTCGTGGAAATCGAGGTCGTGGAACTCGACCTGGCCGGGCGCCGTGAACTGCGCGAGGACCGTGCTCAGCGCGTCCGCCGCGCCGTCGAACTGCGAGAAATTGTCGCACGCGAAAATCCGCGCGTCGGGATTGCCGGTCGCGGCGCCGACCAGGCTTGCGCCTTTGTAGCATCCGATTTCGACATACACCTCTGCGTCTTCGAGCGCCGCGGCGGCAAGGTTGAGCAGCTTGAGCTTGTTCTCGGTCGCCATCCCGGGCACGTGCTCGAGCACGTGCGCGAGGTCGCGGGTGTCTGGATGGCGCGATTTCTCAAGGCGCGCGGGTTCGCCGAACTCGGGCCACTCGGCGCGGCATCGCTGGATGAATCGGTCGAAACGCATGGCGGATTGTGGGTGCGGCCGTGGCGCGCGATCAATACATATAGAAGCCGGGACCGACCCATCCCATGCCGCCGTAGGGATTGAACATTTCGGTCTGGAGGTCCATCTGCTCTTCCTGGCTGGCCTCGAGGTTATTGCGCGCGGCCTCGTTTTCCTTGTGCTGCCACTTGGCCTGCAAGCGAATCTGCTCGTACTTCTGGTAGGCCTCCTCGTTGCCCAGATATAGGCACTTGCAGAACTCCGGGTCCGCCATCCAGTAGTGCATCTTGCCTTTGCGGCCGACGTAATAAGACACCGTCAGCGGGGGCAGCGTCGAAAGCTGATTTTTGCGCTCGGCAGTGTCCGCGGGCAGCATCGCGAACCCCGCCGCCGAGAGCATCGGCTCGAGCCGCGCGGCCCGCTGCTGGGGCGTCGGCTTTTGGGATTGCGACAACGCGGCGCATCCGCCCAGCGCGATCGTGGCCGCCAGCGCGATCGCGCCGCGGGCGAAGCGAGGTTTTGCTCGAGTCTCATTCATCAGTTCATCCTGGCTAGTGTACTCGGAGTCTGTGAGTTTTTTCGGGTTCGGCTCAATCTCGTGTCATCTTGAGCCCTTCGGCATTGCTCAGGGCAGGCTCTGGCCGTTGCGGCCGGAGTCGAAAGACCCCGAGTTTTTCAGGGGTCCTTCGACTCGCGCAGCGCTCGCTCACGATGACACCAAACGCTAACGATCAAAAAATCACAAACTCTCAGACCCCTTCCTCGCGCGTCACGATACTTGCCGGACCTGGGCGCGAGCCGCGCCGTGCGCGCGCCCGCCAACGACTCTTGCCCGGCCGCTCCCCCGCAGGCGGAGGTCATGCCGCGCGACGCGATCGTTTGTCAGACTATCGCTCAGTGTGAGGCCCCTACCGGTTTGCCGGCGGAATCGAACAGGGTGAGCGCTCCCGCTCCATCCGTGTTGAGCGTAAGCGTCGCGCGGGTGGCGCCATTGGTCCCGAGCAGCGCCAGACCCGGCAGTCCCTGGGGCGTTACGTCGAGGCCCATCCGTGTGCCGGTCGCGTCGCCCATCCTTAGCGTTGGCGCGCCGTTGGCCGCCACCTCGAGAGAGGCGCGATTGAGTCCCTGGTTATCGTTCAACACCAAGGCGGGCTGGCCATTGGCGGTCGCGCCAAATCCGGCGACCGTGCGCCCGTCAGGGCTGAAGAAACGCAGGCGCGAGGTATGGTTCGATAACGCCAGCTCGATCCGCGTCTGACCGCTGAGGCTGTAAATTGCGAGTCCGGGTGCGCCGTCGTGCGCGACCCCCAGTCCGGCGCGGATTCGATGCCGCTCGTCATACAGCGCGACCTGTGCCACGCCCTTCGCGGTTATGCCCAACTCGACGCGGGTGCGTCCGGCGGCGTCCACCAAGACGAACTTGCGGGCGGTGATGACCTTGGGGGTGGCGGCTGCATTCACGGATGCCGCGTTCATCAAATAGCCGCCGGCCAGCCCACCCACCATCGCGGCCACGGTTACCATCGCGAGGATCCCAAGTCGCTCCCTGATGCTCATGTGTGCGGTCTCCTTTCGAGTTTCGAGCGCCGAAGCGGTCGCTTGAGCGCACTGTAGCATCGCGCGGCCAAGTCATTCAAAGCACAAAGATCGAGGGTCGCGCGGCGCCTTTGGCAGGCCCGCGCAGTCTCCGCCGGTTCGATTTCACCCCGGCGGTCCGACGATATGGCCCTGACCGTCGTCGCTGATGAAGAGCAGGCTTGCGACCGCGGCAGTTTTCTTTTTCGTTCCCGGTGAATCGCTCACCGACGCTTGCGTCCCCACCGAGATGATCAGCGATCCCGGCTGCACCGAGTAGGTGAGATCGCCGGGCGCGATCGGATTCGGCGGCGGCGGCACAGGCAGCGTCGTCGTAAACGTGACGGTCAATCCGTTTCCCGTCCCGACCACGAAGTCAGGGATAAAGCGGCTGTCAGTGGTCGCGCTGGTAATGAGCGCGTTGGCGGAATCGAGGCTGTAAGCGGAGGCGCCCGCGCCCATGTTGTCGTAGTCGTAATCCCATCCGCCGGCGCGGCTGTACCACGAGTCGGTAGTCGGGTCGTAGTCGGGAAGGATCGACGACGCGACGCAGTTGAGATTATTGATAACTCCGCTTATCTGGCGCGAGGCGCGGATTCTGACCGCCAGCACCGCCAGCCCCGCCATCGTGTAGGGTGCCTGGTCGCGGATGGTCCTGAAGACCGTCCAGTACGAGTCGGCGCTGTACCCCTGGGTCCAGTCGTTGCCGTTGATCGCAAACGCCTTAACCCGCATCTGCACGTCATATTGCCCGCGCTGCACGCGCCATACGTGGCCAGCCGCGGTCGTGCCGCGCCCGGTCGATTTGATTATGATGTCGGGTTCCTGGGTCCAGTTGGTGGTCCCGGTCAGCGCCCACTGGATCTGCCAGGTGCACTGGATATGGATCGGCGACCCGGTGAGACTACTGAATGCTACCAACCCTCCCGGAAAGCTGATATCCACTGAGAGTTCGTCGGCCAAGGGTCCGCTGGTCTGAGTGACCGACCATCCATAGACGGTAGGCGCGCTACCCACATTGCTCTTGCTCAGTTGGATATTGAGACCGGTCTCGGCGAGCGAGCCGGGATACAACCGCGAGGGCGCGTCGTCGGTAAAGCCGGCGCGCAATTCCCATTCGACGTCTTCATAGTCTTCGATCGCGGTGTCGCCGATCAGAATGTGCGAAATATCCAGTGGCCCGTAGCCGAGCAGGAAGAGCATCCGCAGGTACTGATCGTGTCCGACCAGCTCGGTGTATGGACTTGCAGCGTACTGAGGGAATATGCGCCGCGCACCGTAAATCTTGGGGATGACCGAGAATGCCGCCGCACTATTCGCCCCGCCCGACACCGTATACGACTGCGGCGTAGAGCTAAGCCGCACCGCCGGCGTCGCCGGCGTTGGAATCAATGCGTCTTTGAGGAGGATCTGTAGCCCTTGGTTAAACGCCGCTGAAAGGCCCGCGCCCAGCGCGCCCAGCCCTACGGAGGCAACCGAGCTACCTGCGACGCCCGCACCGGCCGCAGTACCGGCACCCGCTCCTGCCGCGATTCCCGCAGAGACAGCTAAGCTCGCTCCGTAAGTGGCGACGGCCGCGATTGCTGCAATTGCGACCAAGAGTAGGTCTTGATCTTTGGTGCTGCTGCCGCCCGACGGAATCGCCCGGATAACGAGGGTTTGGCCTGGCTTGGGGAATACTCGTTCGCGGTCTTGTGCCGAGACAATTCGATCGTCGAGAAAGACCCGCGCGGAAATTCCAGGGTCCAGCCCGAGTGCCCGCATCATGCGACCGACCGAGCCGCCAGCAGGGAGACACACAAAGGCTCTCCCGACGCCGAACGGACGGATGACTGCCGTGACGCTGACCGAATTAGCGGGGTCATGGTCCATTGTTGTTGAATCGATGCCCTGGAGAGCTGCTATATTAGACATATGATGTTGCGGTTCATTGTCCTATTTAGCTTGGTGTTGTGCCTCGCGACCGCCGGTTGCGCGTCAACTTCGCCTCAGGTCGCCGCTCAGCGGCAAAGAGAGAGGGCTCATGAATTGATCGGCTGGGAACGCGAGTGCGACAACCTGGGTTCTAATTCCTCTTGGTGGCAACGCACCGTCACCTGTCACTGGGATCCACGGCGGCCACTCCCGCGAGAGTGTACGCAGCCTGGTACCGAAGACCTGGCGCCTTGCCGCGCTTGGGCATCCCGGGAGGAAGCAGTGATTGCGGCCTCGCGCCAGTCGGCTTGGCAGCACGGCACCATGATAGGGATTCTTGGCTACGACCCGACTCCCTAAGCCGTGGCTGCCTCCGTGAGATTCGCGACCGTGAAAATTGATGACAAGATCGGGCTCAGAATTCCAAGTGCCGCTGCCGCCGACTGGTTGCCATTGGATCTGCCAGGTGCATTGGATATGGATCGGAGACCCGTTGAGACTACTGAAGGCAACCAGACCTCCCGGAAATGAGATATCGACTGAGAGTTCGTCGGCGAGCGGCCCGCTGGTCTGAGTGACCGACCATCCATAGACGGTGGGCGCACTGCCCACGTTGCTCTTGCTCAGTTCGATATTAATATCGGATTCGGCGACGGAGCCGGGGTAGAGGCGCGAGGGAGCGTCGTCGGTAAAGCCCGCGCGCAATTCCCATTCGACGTCTTCATAGTCCTCGATTGCGGTGTCGCCGATCTGGATTTGCGAGATATCCAGTGGCCCGTAACCGAGCAGGAAAAGCATCCGCAGGTATTGATCGTGGCCGACCAGCTCTGTGTATGCGCTCGCTGCGTATTGCGGAAAGATGCGCCGCGCACCGTAAATCTTCGGGATGACTGAGAATGCCGCCGCAGCATTCGCACCGCCCGACACCGTATACGACTGCGGCGTCGAACTCAGCCGCACCGCCGGCGTCGCCGGTGGCGGAATGAGAAGCTGTGTCAAGCCAAAATTAATTGCCCCACTAATGAGCGAGTCTACTCCGGCAAGGATTGCGCCACGCGCCGTCAATCCGGACAGCCCAGCGAAGGAGGCGCCGCTGATACTAAAGGTACCTGGAACCGCCGCCGCCGTACCCGCTGTGCCCGCACCTGCGCCCGCGGCCGCAGGGGCGGCTAGTGTCATGTCTCGTAAATAAGTTTAGCATTACGGATGCTGCGTTTTATCCGGCGGGCGCTCTTGGTCCAGACGAAGGGCTGGGCGTGCTGGTTCCAGTCGGCGAGGAAGCGGGCGATGGCCTGTTCGAGTTGCGCGA
>DATKSQ010000120.1:0-5133 GCA_035531615.1 Binataceae bacterium (SeqCode) | reverse complement strand
GGGCTCGGGGGCACCCAAATCGTGATTCATGCGCCGTTTGGAATCCGCTTCAATCGAGGACTCGGACTCGCGCTGCGCAAACGGCTGTGCCAATCATTCGATTTCGAAATCCAGGCTTCGGCGATCGATGACGCCGTGCTGATCGCGCTCAATTCCCGCCACAGCTTTCCGCTTGAAGAGACGCTCGCGATGCTCCCGGCAAAAAACGCGCGCGGCGTGCTCGAGCAGGCGATGATCGCCGCGCCGATGTTTGAGGTTCGTTTCCGCCACGTCGCCTCGCGCGCGCTGACGGTGATTCGCGCTGCCCGCGGCACCCGAATTCCCGCGTGGATTCAGCGCCTGCGCTCGCAGGAGGCGCTGGCCGCGCTCTTCCCGCAGCAGCAGGCGTGTTTTGAAAATCGTCCGCCCGCGATCGCGATTCCGGATCATTTCATCGTCGCCGAAACGATGCGCGAGTGTCTGACCGAATCGGCCGACGCGGACCAAATGGAGCGCGTGCTGGCGGGAATCGCGGACGGCTCGGTACGCGCGGTGTTCGTCGATTCGGTCGCGCCCTCAGTGTTCACGCATCGCTTACTGCTCGCGTGGGACTACTCGTTTCTGGACGGCGGCGAGCGCGCCAACCGGCGCAGCCGCACCGTCGCGCTCAATCGCGGGATGGCCGAGGACGTGTTCCGTAGCGAGGACCTGGCGGCGATGCTCGCCGAGGATGCGGTTAGAGCGGTTGCCGCCGAAGTCGCCGGCACGGCGGCGGGCTATAGGCCGCGAAATCGCGACGAGCTGTACGAGATAATTCGCGCGCACGGCGCGCTGAGCGCGGTCGAGCTCGAATATCGCGCGGGCGAGGGTGCTCGCGCGATGCTCGACGAACTCGAGCGCGAGAAGCGAATCGCAATGCTGGTGCGCGCCGATGCCGACGGGGCCACGGCGGTACATGCGTATGTCGCGGCCGAGGATGCGGCGATTTTCGCGGCGGCGTATCCGGGTGCGGAGATCGTCGGCGCTGCGGGCTTTGCTCCCGCCGATCCCGACGCCGCGCGCCAAGAGATCGTTCGCCGCGTGCTCAAGACCTCTGGGCCTGTCACGGCGGCGGAACTCGCACATCGGCTTGGCTTTGGCGCGCTGGTGCTGGACCGCGTGCTGCCCGCGCTCGAGGCTTCGGGCGCGGTGTTTCGCGGCCACTTCACTTCTTCGACGACGATGCAGTGGTGCGAGCGCTACAACCTGGAGCGAATTCACCGGATGACGCTTGCGCGGGTGCGCGCGGAGATCGAGCCGTGCGCCGATCACGAATTTGCCGCGTTCCGGCTGCGATGGATGCATATCGGCGGCGGCGCCGGGGCGGGCGCGGCTGAAGTCGGCGTCGTCCTCGAGCAGCTATGCGGGCTGGCATTTTCGGCGGAGTTCTGGGAGCACGCGATTCTGCCCGCGCGGATCGAAGGCTACCGGCCCGAGATGCTCGATCTGATTTGCTTGGGCGGAGAGATGCGATGGGCCGCCGTCGCGCAATCCGGGGAGCGCGGCTCGCGTCCCCATTCGATCACGTTCATCGCGAGGCGCGGCGGTGGCGCGGGAATTTCCGCGTCCTCGGCAGAGTTCGAGGACTCGCGCGAGCAGTCGGTCTTCGCCGCGCTGCGCGCGGGCGGCGCGCAATATCTCGATCAGGTTTCCGAGCGCGCGAATCTCTCGGAGCGCGACGCGCTGGCGGCGCTTTGGCGGATGGCCGCGCGCGGTATCGCCGGTAACGACAGCTTTGCGCCGCTGCGGATGCTCGCCGCCGAGCCCGGCGCGGCTGGCGCGATAGCGGGAGCCGCGACGCGCGCTCTGACCCGTCACGATGCGGCGGTTCGCGCGCGCCTTCAGTCGAGCATCGCGGGGCGCTGGAGTGTGATCGAATCGGCTCCGGAATCGGCCTCACCAGGCGGCGCCGATCCCGCGCGGGAATTCGCGATGTGCATACTCGAGCGCAATGGAATCGTCTCGCGCGAGATGCTCGCGCTCGAACCGGATCCGCTAGAGTGGTATCAGGTGGCGTCCGCACTGCGCCGGCTCGAATACAGCGGCGTAATCCGGCGCGGATGGTTCGTGCGCACGCTGTCCGCCGAGCAATACGCGCTGCCTGAGGCGGTCGATATGCTGCGCGCCGCGCGCGCGCTTAATCCCGCGCGCGAGCCGCCGGTCGCGATCAGCGCCGCCGACCCGGCCAATCCCTACGGCGCGATGCTGCCCGGATGCGGTATCGCGCGCGACGCCGCCAATCTAATCGTGTTTCGGGCAGGGAAACCTGTTCTCGGACTGCAATCCCGCGCGCTCGTGACGATCGGTCAGATGGATGACGACGCGTTCGGCGCGGCGGTCGCGGCGCTGCTGAGAGCGCGGCCGAAGATTGTGCTCGACACTGTTGACGGAGCGCCCGCGCTCAGCTCTGCGCGGGTCGGATTGCTCGCGGCGATGCGCTTTCATTCCGACGGCCGCGCCCTGGTGTTCGACGGGCTGCACGGCCCGACGCCCGCGCGCGCCGCGCACGCCAGACGCGGTTGATCGGCGGGGCGAGCGCGCTATTCTAATCGCAAAGAGCATCGTCGCGGACGATACCAATAAGCGCCAATAAGCGCGCGCGCCGTCTGACCGGAGCGCGCGCTGAGTTTGGCGTATCCAGAAAGGAACAGAGGCTGAATTGATGGCGACCAACAGTTTCGGTGCACGCGCTTCGCTTAAGTCCGGAGCCAAGAGCTGGACGATTTTCAAACTCGAGGCGCTCGAGCGCCGCGGCTTTTCGCTGGCGAAAATTCCGTTCTCGATCCGGGTGATGCTCGAGAACGTGCTGCGCCGCGAGGACGGCGTCAACGTGACCGCCGATCAGGTCGAGGCGCTGGCCAGATGGGATGGCCTGCCGTCGGAGCGCGAGATTTCATTTCGGCCCGCGCGCGTGCTCTTGCAGGATTTCACCGGCGTGCCGGTGGTCGCCGATCTGGCTGTGATGCGCGACGCGATCAAGCGCCTGGGCGGCGACCCCGCCAAGATCAATCCGCTCCAGCCGGTCGATCTGGTGATCGATCATTCGGTGCAGGTCGATGCGTTCGGAACCGCCGACGCGTTCGCGACCAACGCGCGGCTCGAATTCGAGCGCAATCGCGAACGCTACCTGTTCCTGCGCTGGGGGCAGGGCGCGTTCGACGACTTCCGCGTCGTGCCGCCCGATACGGGAATCGTTCATCAGGTGAATCTCGAATACCTTGCGCCGGTGGTGTTCGGCGCGCGCGACGGCGTGGCCTATCCCGACACCGTTCTGGGCACCGATTCGCATACCACGATGATCAACGGACTCGGCGTGGTCGGATGGGGCGTCGGTGGAATCGAGGCGGAAGCCGCGATGCTTGGACGATCGATCCCGATGCTGATCCCCGAGGTGATCGGGTTTCGCCTGCACGGCCGCATGCGTCCCGGCACGACCGCAACCGACCTGGTGCTGACGGTGACGCAGATGCTGCGCGCCAAGGGTGTGGTCGGGAAGTTCGTCGAATACTTCGGACCCGGGCTGAGCGCGCTGCCGGTGGCCGATCGCGCGACGCTCGGAAACATGGCGCCCGAATACGGCGCGACGATCGGATTTTTCCCGGTTGACGATCAGACCCTTGCCTATCTTCGGATGAGTGGCCGCGCCGAAGACCAAATCAAGCTGGTCGAGGCCTACTGCAAGGAGCAGGGGTTGTTTCGCACCGACGCGTCGCCGGAGCCGCATTTCTCCGCGGTACTCGAACTGGATCTGGCGGCGGTGGAACCGAGCCTTGCGGGTCCGCGCCGTCCGCAGGATCGCGTGCCGCTCGCGGCCTCGAAGGTTACGTTCCGGCGCGATCTGGCCAAGGAGGTCGCCAATCACAACGGGGTCGATGCGAAAGTCGTCGAGCGCTGGATCGCCGAGGGCGGCAATCCGGCGCTCGCGCCGCACGAGCGCGTTTCGGCCGCGGATTTGGGCCCGCTCGCGCACGGGGTCGAGACCGTGCGCGGCGCGGCGAAATTTTCGCTGGTGCACGGCTCGGTGATTATCGCGGCGATCACGAGCTGCACCAACACCTCGAATCCTTCGGTGATGATCGCGGCCGGACTACTCGCGAAAAAAGCGCTCGCGCGCGGCTTGTCGGTGCGTCCGTGGGTGAAGACCAGTCTTGCGCCGGGGTCCAAAGTCGTCACGCAATACCTCAAGCGCGCGGGACTGCTCGAGCCGCTCGAGAAGTTGAATTTCAGCCTGGTGGGCTTTGGCTGTACGACCTGCATCGGCAACAGCGGTCCAATCGAGGAAGATATCGCCGGCGCGATCAAGCAGGGCAACCTGGTGGCCGCCGCGGTGCTGAGCGGCAATCGAAATTTCGAGGGGCGAATCAATCCGGCGGTGCGCTTCAACTACCTGGCCTCGCCGCCGCTGGTGGTTGCCTACGCGATTGCGGGAACTATGGATATCGATCTGAATCGCGAGCCGCTCGGAATCGATGCGCAGGGACGCCCGGTATATTTGCGCGATATCTGGCCCTCGTCCGAAGAGATTGCCAACACGGTTGCGAGTTCGCTCGACTCCGCGATGTTCCGCGGGGAGTACGGGCAGGTCTTCGAGGGCGACGAACGATGGCGCAGTCTGGCGGTTCCCAAGGGCAAGCTATTTCAGTGGGAAAAAGATTCCGAATATGTGAAAGCGCCGCCATTTTTTGACGGCGTGGGCGCGGAGCCGGGCCGCTTCGCCGATATCGCTGGGGCGCGCGCGCTCGCGGTTCTGGGCGACAGCGTCACGACCGATCACATTTCGCCCGCCGGATCGATCGCGGCCGACGGACCCGCCGGAAAATATTTAATCGCGCACGGGGTCAAGCCCGCCGACTTCAACTCGTACGGCGCCCGGCGCGGAAATCATGAAGTGATGATGCGCGGCACGTTCGCCAATATTCGCCTGCGCAACCAGATGGTCGCGGGAGTCGAGGGCGGCTACACGATGCATCTGCCTGACGGCGCGCAAATGACGATCTTCGAGGCGGCGGAGCGTTACCGCAAAGACGGCGTGCCGCTGATCGTGATCGCGGGCAAGGAGTATGGCACCGGTTCCTCGCGCGATTGGGCCGCCAAGGGAACCCTGCTGCTCGGGGT
>DATKSQ010000119.1:0-24066 GCA_035531615.1 Binataceae bacterium (SeqCode) | reverse complement strand
TGCATACTACATCGTATCCGCATTGAGCGAACGCCTGCGATACCCTAGTTGTGCCAGAAAACCCGTCCAGGACGGTTTTCGCGTTCACCTTCCTAGCGAGCTGGAGAATATGAGGAATCAGTTTTAGCTTTGAGCCCGCATACTTGATTCCCTCGGTAGAAGGAGTTCCAAAGGTCAGATCATTGCTGAATAATTGTCCTTGTGTGATCATACTGTGGGCCTCTTCTTAAGCGCGCGGATATCCTCTTTGACCTTCTCCAATGCTAATTCGTGACCTGCGCTAGACGACACAAGCGCGTGAGAAAACAACTTCACGAGGACGAGGTTATGAGAGTAGTCAATCCATCCACCTGTGATGCTGTCAAAGTGCTTGAGGGCATTGCGAGTGTGCGTCCATAAACCGCGTTGAAGCGCATTGGCAGCAGCATCCCCGTAGCGAACCTCACAGATGTAGTCACCCATCGAATCCAAAAATACAAAAACAGGATGTTTCCTTCCCTTGCCTTCCGTTCGGCGAATGATCCTCGCTGTTTGTGCGCGCGCAGCATCATAGTCAAACACTAGAATGTTGCAGCGCTTCCGTTTCTCATCGTAGATGAGCGGTAACACATTGACTTCAGCAAAGCTGGAAAACGCCAAATGATCAAAGACCGCCTTTACCTGGCGTGGACGCTCGACCTCACCAGCTTTACTCAAAGTTTGAAACATCAGGCTGTTTTTGTCCGTTGAGAGTTGGAGAGGGCCGTCGCCGTAAGCTTTCAAACTCACGGGAAACTCCGCTTTGGTTACCTCATTTATGATCTTAATGTCCTCTTCCTTCGATTTTGCGCGGTAGAGATCCTTTCCCACGTGAATCGATCGGAAATCGTACATGTATTGGTTCACGAACTCCGCGATGGCGATTTCCGCCAAATCTCCGTGCGTCTTATATCCGATCAGCCGCATCGTAAAGATGTTGCTCAGCGTGATCAGATCGGGACGCTTACTGAACAACAGCTTGAGCCGATTTGTGAACTCTTTGTAGGCAGCTTGTGTGTTCATCCGATCATACTGCGCCAATCGCGAGTTATGGCCTCTTCCACCGCACCCATCGAAATGGCCCACCCGCCCCGGCCATTCAGGTACTTTGGCAACTGGCTCACGGCACCGCAGCTGCTTGCCTTCTGTGCTCCAAATCGCGCGGGCGAGCCGGTCGCCGCCATCAACTTTGCGCGCATTCCAGGGAAAATCAAACTCCGCGACGTGCCGGTGCCGGTTTTTTCTGCCGATGTTGTGGAAAGTTACGTAGATCCCGCGCTTGCGCAGCGAGAAGGCTGATTCTATCCTGTCGTTGTACGTGTCGGCTGGCTTGGCGCGCGGGCTCTTGCTGTCTTCGATTATCCCGTGCCGCGGGAATGACTTTCCGATTCTGGTACGAACAGTTTTCAACCACCTTGGGCGGCGGGCTTGGGGGCTGGTGCGGCGGCGGTGCGCGACTTTTGCCGGAACTGCGCGAGCATCTGGCGGAGCTTTTGCGGATTGACCGGCTTCTTGAACAGCGCGCCCTCGAGGCCCTTGAGCCGCGCGCGCTTCATGATGTGATCCTTGTCGTAGTAGTACGCGGTCATCAGGATCACCGGCAGCGCCGGCATTTCGCTCTTGACCGTCATATAAAAATCGTAGCCGTCCATCTCCGGCATCACGACGTCGGAGATGACCGCATCGACCTTGACGTTGCGCAAAATTCCGAGCGCGGCCGACGGCCGGGTCGCGCAATGGACTATGCACTTCTCGGCGCGGAGCACGTCGCCGAGTGAGTTTACCACCGCCAGGTCGTCGTCGAGCACGACGATCGACATCCCGGCCAGCGGCAGGTCCTCGGTCGGTTGCGGGACGCCGCCGGGCGCCGGGGCGGGTTCCGGCGCGAGCGGTTTTTCGCGCCGGGTTTCGCGCGGAGCCAAGTCGGCCATCCGCTTGCCAGCAAGGTAGTCGCGGGTCTCGTACACTCCATTGCGCGCCATCTCGTCGAGCCGGCCCACGATAGCCTGTACGCGCTCGAGGCTGGCCCGGATGGAATCGACGCGTTCGTTCTCGACCACCTTTTCCGACTCGTTCAAATGGCTATCCATCGAGCGCGCCACCAAGTCGAGGTTGTTCAGGATCGATTCGAGCGGATTGTTGATTTCGTGCGCCAGGCTGACCGCGATTTCACCCGCGGTCGCGAGCTGCTCGCGCTGACGCATCCGGCGGATATCGCGCGCGAACCCGATCGAGCCGATCTCGCTGCCCTGGTCGTCGTGGATAAGACCGCCCGAGATCATGACCGGAATGAGCTTGCCCTCCTTGCCGCGGAAAACGGTCTCGAAGTTGGCGATCCGGTTGCCGTTGGCCGACTCGCGCATCGCCAGCATCACGCGGCGCGCCTCTTCGAGGGACGGATAGATGGTCTGGGTGCAGGGCCGGCCGATAACTTCCTCGGGCGCGAAGCCGAGGTTCTGGCGGGCGCCGTCGTTGTAATAGATAATCACGCCTTCGCGATCGACCGCGATAATTATATCGGGCGAGCTTTCCACCAGTCGTTGGAGATACTTGGTATCGAGCGCTATCATCGATTTGCCGTTGCCACTTGAAATTATATTTGGATAGTTGGATGGATAGATGGTTTTCGGGCGCGCCGGGCGGGATCAGGGGCGCGCGCGCGGCCGGAATTTCGGTATCATCACTTCGTCGCTCAGCCGCTCGAAGGTGACCTCGACCGGCATCCCGATGCGGATCTCGTGGGGCTTGATGCCGACCAGGTTGGAAATGAATTTCGGCCCCTCTTCCAGCTTCACCACGATCACCGCGTAGGGAACCTCGTCGGCGAAGCCCGGATGATAGACCTGGTGCATGATGTTGAAGCTGTATATCTCGCCGCGTCCGCTGACCGGAACCCATTTCGCTCCGGTCGCCAGGCACTTCGCGCACAGCTCGTGAGCGGGGAACCGCAGCGTGCCGCAGTGGTCGCATCGCTCGACCATCAACTGGCCGCGGCGGGCGCCCTCGAAGAAACCGGCCATATCGGGAGTGATAGCGGGAACTGGTTTACCTACAGATGCCATGGAAATTATAGTTTGATTACTCGAAATGAATCAGTTTCGCCACCGGCGCGAAGAGCAGTCCGGCAACGCCGCAATACTCAGTACAGTTTAGGCGCTTGCTCCGAGAACCAGGGTCGAGTGGGTAGACAGGATGCCGCCGTTGCCCGAGACCAGGCCGATATCATGGCGCGGCGCCTGCCGCGCCCCCGCCTCGCCGCGCATCTGCACGATCGCCTCGGCGACCGGGGTCATGCCCCACATGTAAAACGAACTGAGCTGTCCGCCGCCGGTATTGACCGGAAGCGAGCCGCCCGGCCCGATGCGCCCGCCCGCGACGAACGGACCGCCTTCGCCCTTTTTGCAAAAGCCATAGTCTTCGAGCGTGACCAGCACGGTGAAGGTGTAGCAATCGTACAGCTCGGCGAAGTTGATGTCCGCAAGTTCGATTCCCGCCATCTTGAACGCGATCTTTTTCGCCAGCGGCGCTCCCGAGACCAGCGTATCCATCGGATCACCGCCCGGATGCCCCTGGCCCATCCCGAGGATATAGACCGGCGGATGCTTGAGCGACTTGGCGCGCTCGGCCGAAGTCACGATCACGGCGAGCCCGCCGTTGCTGACCAGGCAGCAGTCATAGAGGTGGAACGGCTCGACGACCCATCGCGCGGCATTGTAATCGTCCATCGTCATCGGCGTGTCGTGGAACTGCGCGGCGGGATTAAGGTTAGCCCAGCGGCGCTCGGCGACCGCGATCTCGCCAAGATGTTCCTGGCGGGTGCCGTACTTATGCATATGGCGCTGGGCGACGAACGCATACCCCGCGTTGACGCCGAACTGTCCATAGTGCGCGTTGAGCCCGCGCGCGAAACCGTAGGCCGCCGCCGATCCGCCGCCGGACTTCGCGCCGGTCTTGGCCTTGTCGGGCGACTGCTGCCGCAGGGGTGCGTCGGCGAACACGCACGCGACCACGTTGGCCATCCCCGCCGCGATCGCTTGCGTGGCGTGCATGATCATCGCGCCCGCGGTGGCGCCGCCAAGGTTCATTGTCGCGGTCAGGGTCAGGTCGGTCAGCCCCATCGCCTGCTGGAGCGTGAACGACGCCATCGCGTTCTCCATCCAGGTGACGCCCGGATTGACCAGCAGCCCGTCCAGGTCCGAGCGCGCAAGGCCCGCGTCCGCGAGCGCAAGCTCGATCGCCTCGGCCGCGAAGCCCATCGCGTTCGGATGGTCGAAATTCTTGCCCATGCGGGTCTGGCCGAGGCCCGCGATGGCGCAGTTGGCTCTCAAATCGTTGGACATAACCGGGTCTCCGTATAGTGCCCTGGGGGTGGGCGATGCAATCTCAAAGCATAGCCCAACCGGGGGCGCGGCCGAAACGGGCGAAAATCGCCCTCATAGCCTCACCCGTGGCTCTTTCGTATTCTCTTAAGGATTGGTTGCCAAGGGTCGATTGATAAACCTAGAATTGGCTGCGGGAGATCCAGGAGATCCATCAGATGGCGGAACCGGTAAGCTTCGAGGCGCTCGCGAGCAGCCAGCATGTGCTCTCCAGCGCGGAAAATTTTGTCCTCTATGTGCTTCTCGAGGCCGTTGCCCAGGGCCGGGGCGGCGCGGGCGGAGGCGGCAGCAGATTGCCGCTCAACCTGAGCGTCGTGATCGATCGCTCGGGTTCGATGTACGACGAGCAGCGGCTCGAGTACGTGGTCGAGGCGGTGAAATTTCTGGCCGGCAATCTGACCCCCCAGGATAAGGTCTCGATCGTCGCATTCGCCGACAAGGCCAAGGTGATCGTGACGCCGGAAGAGGCGACCAATCGCGACGCCGTCAAGCGCGCGATCGACGATATCGATCTGCTCGAGATCGGCGGTGGCACGCAGATGGCGCTCGGGATGCGCGCCGCGATCGAAGAGGTCAACAAGAATCTCGATACCTCACGCCTCAACCGGGTGCTGGTGTTGACCGACGGCCAGACCTACGAGGAAACCGCCTGCATCGATCTGGTCCAGCAGAACCGCGACAAGATTTCGTTCTCGACGATGGGCGTCGGGGTCGAGTTCAACGAGAAGCTCTTGCAGCGCCTGGCCCAGGACTCCAACGGCAAATATCATTTCATCGGCAACCCGGGCGATATCCCGGCGCTGTTCGACGACGAGTTGCAGGGCCTGCGCGCGGTCAGCGTGCGCAGCGCGCGAATCGAGGTCACGCTGGCGCAGGGCGTGCAAGTGCGCGAGACGTTTCGCGCCTCACCGGAAATTTATGCGATGGGCGCGCCGATCATCGGCGACGACCGCAAGATCTCCTACGAACTCGGCGACCTCGAAGCCGGCGTGCCCGGCTCCGTGCTGCTGACTTTGGTCCTGCCGCCGCGCAAGCCGGGACTGGTGCGGATGCTCCAGAGTGTATTGCATTACGATGTGCCGGGGACCGGAGAGGGCTCCGCCAATTGCGATCTGGCCGTCGAATACACGCTCGATCGCACGCTCACCAGCAAGCGCAACGGGCGGGTGATGAACCTGGTCGATCAGGTCTCGATCGCCAAGCTGCAAGCCAAGGCGGAAGAGGAACTCAAGGCCGGCAACGTCGATCGCGCGACGCGGCTTTTGGGCAACGCGATCCAGGGCACTCAGCGGATGGGCAACAGCAAGGCGACTCAGGCTCTGGCCGGGCTGCTCGATCAGGTCAAGAAGACCCAGACCCTGCAGACCAAGGCCGCCAAGACCACGCTGTTGCAGGCGCAGGCGGTAGTGCGCAAAACCCAGATGCTCGATCCCGATGCGCTAAAGGATTTCGGCAAACCCGAATAGTTAAACCGGTTTCATCAGGAGAAAGACCGGACGAAAAATCTCCCACAGCCGAAGGACAGGGGCTCAAGATCATGATCAAGTGCAGCGAGTGCAGCTACGAAAACATGGACGGTCTCGATTACTGCGACGGATGCGGCGCCAAGCTCGCGCCCGCCGCCGCCGATGCATCCGCCGCCGCCGAGCCGCCCGCGCCAGAGGCTCCCACGGCACAGGCTCCGGCTGAGGCAGCCGCGCCCGAGCCGTCCGCGGCCGAAGAACCCAAACCATCGGAAGCTCCCACCGGCGAGATCAAGCCCGAAGCGGCGCCTGAAGCCGCGCCTCCGCCCGCCGCGCCTCCGCCCGCCGCGGCGGCGCCCTCAGGAGCGCCAGCGGCATTCAAGGCCAAGCTCAAGGTTATCCGCGGCGGACGCAAGGATCAGGAATTTCCGCTCGAGGATGGCAACAATCTGGTCGGCCGATGGGATCCCGACACCGGGTCGTTTCCCGAGGTTGATCTCGACGCCGACGATCCCGAGGCCAAGATCTCGCGCAAGCACGCGCTGATCCGAATCGCTGAGGGCAAGATCACGGTCGAAGACATCGGCAGCTTAAACGGCACCTATGTCAATCGCGGCGCGCGCCTGGCGCCTGGCACCGCGGTCGAGATCAAGACCGGCGACGAGGTTATCATCGGAAAGACCTTCCTCAAGCTGACGGTCGATCCGATATCCTGATCGCTTCGCTCTGTGAGGCGGCGCGCCATCCGGCCCTGCAGGCAGAGTCGAAGCCGGAAAACGTGGACGCATCATGAACCCGGGTGAGCCGCTTTCGGAGGGTCATCTCCTGGACGGCCGCTATCGCGTCCGAAAAGTTCTCGGCGTGGGCGGCATGGGCAGAGTCTATCTGTCCAACGACACACGTCTGGCCAGCCGTCCGGTGGCGGTCAAGGAGATGATTCTTGGCGACGGAATCGCCGAGAAAAAAGCCATCGAGGATTTCACCCGCGAGGCGACCGTGCTCGCACGCCTTACCCATCCGGGCATCCCGACCCTGATCGATCACTTTGCCGAGAACGGCCGCCATTACCTGGTGATGGAGTTCGTCGCGGGCGGCACCCTCGAGGACGCGCTGGCCAAAGCCGGCGGCAAGCTGCCCGAGCCGCTGACCCTGCGCTACGCGCGCCAGATGCTCGAGGTGCTGGACTTCCTGCACGGGCAGAACCCGCCGATCGTTTACCGCGACATCAAGCCCGGCAACATCATGATCGACAAGGACGGCCGCGCGATGCTGATCGATTTCGGCATCGCACGCTTCTTGCCCAAGGGCGGCAAGGCCACCATGATCGGCTCGCCCGGCTACGCCCCACCCGAGCAGTACGTCGGCAAGGTCGAAGCCCGCTCGGACCTCTATTCGCTCGCGGCCACGATGCATCATGTGCTGACCGGGCGCGATCCTGCGCTGGAGCCGCCGTTCAGTTTTCCGCCGGTCAAAAGCGTCGCGCCGTGGGTTTCGGATCCGACCGGATGGGCGATCGATCGCGCGCTAAACCATCAGATCGACAAACGCTTCGCCTCCGCGCGTGAGATGCTCGACGCGCTGCCGATTCCATCGTCCGAAGAGCAGGCGCATCCTTCAACCTCGGGCCGGTTTGCCAATGGCGGCAGCTCGATGGGCTCGATGCCGACCGTGGTGCTGGCCAATCCGGTCTCCGAGCCGGCCCGATCGCCAGCCGCGCAGCCGATTCGTCCGAGCGCGCCAACCCCCGGCCGCCTGACCTATCCTGCTGGATATTCTTCCGCCGAGCCGCGAGTCGCGCCGGCGCCGTCGTCGCTGACCAACATGCCAACGGTGGTGCTGACCCATCCTGCCCCCGAGCCATCGCGTCAGCAGCCACCGCCAGCGCCAGCGGGAGGACGCGAGGCGGGGGCGAAGCAGCATGGGGCCTCGATGCAAAAAGCGATCGATCTCGGCGCGCGGGCCAAAGCGTTAATCGAACGCGGGCTCAAGTCGAAGATCGTCGCTTCGGTCATTCAGGGCGGAGCGAATCCCGCGCCAGAAGTTTCCTCGACGGCCAAGACGCGCGAACTGCGGCCCGGAGCCGCGACGCCGCGTACGGGCGCTCCGGTAGCTACTGCAAATCGCTCGCCCGCGCCGACGGCGCAGCGTGCGGGGCGCGTCGCACCGGCGCGTCCGCGGACCGCACAGACTCCGGCGCCGGCGATGCCGCCGCTATTTCCCGACAGCCCGAAGGCGCGGACCTCGGGTGCGCCGGCGCGGCTGGTCGCGCGCGGAGAAAGTACCGAGTTCCCGATCAAGTTCGTCCACACCACCATCGGGCGTGCGCAGAGTACGCAGCCGTCGGACGCGAAGCCCGATATCGATCTGTCGGCGCTGACTCGCGGCGCCGAACGCGTCTCGCATCTGCACGCCGAGTTCGTTCAGCGTGGCGACGACTATTTCGTCCGCGACCTGGGGAGTCTCAACGGAACCTACATTGCCGGACTGGGGCGGCTTTCGCGGGATCAACTCTACAAATTGAAGGATCGCGACCAGGTGGTTCTGGGTGGCGCCATATTGCAGTTTCGACGAGGTTAGTCGCGCATGATCAAGTGTCCCGATTGCGGTGAACAGGCGCCCGACGAAGCGAAATTTTGCGACCGATGTGGCCGGGGACTCGGGGCCGGCGCAGGCGCGGCGGCCGCCGCGCCGCTTCCAACCCGGCCGGCGGCGCTCGCCCCGGGAACAGTCCTCAAGGGCGGGTTCGAGATTCTTGCCACGCTGGCGGGAACCTCGATCGAAAATCGCTATCGCGCGCGCCGAATCGACGCGGACCCGCCCGCCACCGCGATCCTGCGCGAGCGCTTCGGGCCCGAGCCGGCGCCCGCCGCGGAAGCTCAAAACGAAGCCATCCCCACTGGAGTTTCGCCGCAGGCGGACACCGCGCCGCTGCCCGCGCCCGACGATCCAAACGGCCCGCGCGCAAAGACCGCCGAGCTGCCGCCGATCGCCGCCGTACAACCGCAGCCCGCTGAGGCTGACTTGGCCGGCGCTACCGATGCGGCTCCCACCGCGGACGAGACGGCGCAAGCCTCCGAGGTCACGCCCACCGCCCCCGAGATCACCGAACCTTCCGCCGAAACGCTCCCGCCCGATTCCGCTGCCGTGGCAGGCAACGGATCTGCGCCCACGCAGGAGCAACCGCCGGCTCAGGCGCTCGCAGAGCCGGTCGAAGAAGCACCCGCCCCCGATCTTCAGGAGCATCTCGAACAGACCGCGCAGGAAGATCTCGGCGAAGTATTCGGCCGCGTGATGGCGCTGTCGATGACCCTGACGCACCCGGCGTTCCAGCGCGCCGACGCGGGATTCGCGGACCACGGCCGGGTCTATCTGGTCTATGCCGACGAGGCGCTCGGGCCGATGCCCGCGGCGCCGATAAGCGAGCCCGAAGCGATCAGCGCCGCGATTCAGGTCTGCCAGGCTATAGGTTTCGTGCATCGCCGCGGCCTGCGCCTCAACGACATCTGCCCCCTGTCGGTCGCGGTCTCGGGCGCGGGACGCATCAAGATGACCGGGCTCGAGTACGTAAGCAATGACAATGAGAGGCAGGCCGAGCCGGTGCCCAATGACGGCTACACCGCGCCCGAGATTTACCGGGGGCGCAAGGTCGATAAGCGCGCCGACGTGTTCTCGGCCGGCGCGCTTTTGTACACCTGGGTCACGGGCGACCGGATCGAGACCGAGAGCTGGCGTGAGGAGGCCGGATCGGTGCGCTTTTATCCCCCGCACGTGGTCACCCCGGAACTCGAGCAGGCGATACTGCGCGCGATCCAGTTCGAGCCGGCCGCGCGCTGGGCGACGATCGACGAATTCAAGGCCGAGCTTACGCGCCTGATGGGGCAATACCGGGTCCGGGTCGCCGCGCTGACCGACGTTGGGATGGTGCGCGATCACAACGAAGACGCAGTGATGATCGTCGAATATGTACGTGACTCGCTGGTGGAACCGGACCAGAATCACCTGTGCGTCGTGTGCGACGGGATGGGGGGAGCCGAGGCGGGGGAAGTCGCGGCGGCAATTGCCGTTGCCACGATCCGCGACTATGTTGAAACACGGCTGCCCGGTACCGAAGTTATCGATCCGGGTAAGCTCATGAGCGCGGCGCTCGAAGAGGCCAATTCCAAAATTCTGGAATACGTCGCGGGCCACCAGGAATCGCGCGGGATGGGTTCGACCGGGGTGACCGCGCTCGTCACCCAAGCGGGCGCAACGGTCGCGTGGGTCGGCGACAGCCGCGGCTATTTTCTTGAAGGCGGCGCGCTCAGGCAGGTGACCAAGGATCACTCGCTGGTGCAGCGCTTGATCGATATCGGACAGATCACCCCCGCCGAAGCGCGCACCCACGAGCATAAAAACGTGATCACCCGCTCGCTCGGCGCGCGCCAGAGCGGTCCGGCCGGCGCGGAGGCGATCGCGCTCAAGCTGCGGCGCGGAGACCGGATGATGTTGTGTAGCGACGGACTGACCACCCATGTCGAGGACAAGGATATCGCGGTGATTTTGCGCCGCCATCGCGATCCCTTCGAGGCCGCGCGCGAGTTGATCGCGGCCGCCAACGCGGGCGGCGGCACCGACAACATCTCGGTGATCGTGATTTACGCGAGCTGATTGGAAACGACTTAACCGATGGCGGAAAATCCAAACTTGACTGGACCGGCGACCGGACCGCTCGCGCCCGGAACCGTGCTCCAGCATCGCTACGTGATCGATCGGCTGCTCGGCGGCGGCGGCCAGGGGGTGGTTTATCTCGCCCGCGATCAGCGCCTTGCCAACCGCACCTGCGCGATCAAGGAGATGGTCGATCATTTCATCGACCACGCGCGGCGTATCGAGGCCAATGACTACTTTGCGCGCGAAGCCGACACGCTCGCCCAGCTAAAGCATCAGGCGATCCCCGCGATCACCGATCGCTTCGACGATCAGAACCGCCATTACCTGGTGATGGAGTACGTCGAGGGGCGCAACCTTGAAGAAGAGCTGGCGGCGCACGGCGAGCCGCTGGCCGAAGGGCTGGTGATCGATATCGCGCGCCAGCTGTGCGACGTGCTGAGCTACCTGCACGGCCACGAACCGCCAATCATCTACCGCGACATGAAGCCCAGCAACGTGATGCTGACGCCCAAGGGACGCGCGGTGCTGATCGATTTTGGAATCGCCCGGCTGTTCAAGGCCGCCAGCAAGGGCACCATGATCGGCACGCTCGGCTTCGCGCCGCCCGAGCAATACCAGGGCAACGTCGATCCGCGCAGCGACCTCTACTCGCTCGGCGCGACCCTGCATTATGTATTGACCGGACGCGACCCCGAAAAGTTTCCGCCCTTCAGCTTCCCGCCGATCCGCGAGCTGCGCCCCGCGCTCTCGCCCAATCTGGCCGGCGCAATCGACGCGGCTCTCGCCTACGACGTCAGCCGGCGCCCCACCACCGTCGCGGACTTCCGCGACATGATGCTCTATGGGCGGGGCCTGGAAGACGCGGGCGCGCGCGGCGTGACCGCGCGCGCGGGCACCGACGATCTTTCGCTCACCGCTTTCCCGGATGAAATGCCGCCCGAGCTGAGACCGCGCCCGCGCAAGCCCAAAAGCGCGACGCGCCGCGCAGTCGCACTGCTGATCTTCTGCATCGTGCTGGGCGGGGTCGCGTTCGGCGCGACCTATGTCTACTCCGATCCGCAGCTCCAGATCCGGCTCGGCGTCAAAGGGCTGATTGACGGCCTGCCCTGGAAACATCAGGAGCTGCTGGCCAAGGCCAAACAGCATCCGCTCGGCTTCGAGCAGATGACGCTGGCGCTTTCGACGCGCGAGGGCGTGCCGCTCGGGCCGCCGCAGTCTTCGTTTACGGATAGCGATCTGACCAACGCGCGCTATCTGAAATGGTCGGCGACCTTCAAGAATACGCTGGCGGGATTGTCCGGCCGCGCGGACAAAGTCGAGGCGCGCTTTTACGATCCCAACGGGTTGCAAATCGCCTCGAGCGATCAGGAGATGTACCTGGGCCCCGCCCAGAAGACCGCCGATTTCTCCGGCGTCGCGCTGATGCCCACGATGACCGACAAGCCGCCCGGCAGTTACAAGATCGCGCTCTACATGGACGATCAGATGCTGGCCGAGAATCAGTTCAGCGTCACGCAGGACCTTACCGCCCGCCGGGACGCCGCGGCCGCAGCCGCCGCTGCAGCCAACGCCGCCAAAGCCGACGAGGCCAAGCGCGCCGAAGAGGCGCGCCGCCTTGCGATGATCGAAGACGCGCGCCGCAAGCCCCTTAAGCTGCGCGATATCGAGTTCCTCAACACCACCAAGACCGGCACCGCCATCTCGGGCGCGACGGCGTCCTTCGATGTCTCGAAAGTGCTGTTCGTCGGCTGGCAGGTCTCGTTCGACAATCGCCTGTTCGGCCTCGAGTCGAGCCAGTATCGCGTCGATGCGGCCTATATCGCGCCCGACGGACGCACGCTCGGCAGCGTCAACGATTGGCAGAACGTATCGCCGACCCAGCGCACCGTCACCTTCAGCGGCCGGGTCGGCAACTCGCGCGGCGGAGCGTTCCTGCCGGGTGCCTACACCGTCAATTTCTATCTCAACGGGCAATACTTCGGGCAGAAAAAGTTTCGCGTCTTCGCCTCGACCGGTTCCGGCGCCTACGCGACCTCACCCAGCAGCAGTGGCGGCGGATACGGCGGAGGCGGTTACGGTGGTTCGGGCGGCGGAGGCTCCGGCGGATCGAGCGGCGGCGGCGCAAGCCTGGTCGGTCCCACGCTCGCCACCGGAACCATCAGCGGCTTGCCCGGCGGAGGTCATCCGGGGATGGAGTTGCGCCTGCGTCCGCAGCCCAACGGATTCCTGCACGGCGAGCTGGTGATTCACAAGCCGGGCTTCGAGCTCGCGCCGCTCGAAGGATTTATCCGCGGCAACCATATCCAATTCCAGGTCCCGTACGGGGCCGACACCTACTATTTCGAGGGTGAACGGGGCGGCGACACGCTGAGCGGCACCTATAACTCGACGCCGTCGGGCGGCAATGGCACCTGGACCGCGCAAGCCAACTGACCCGGCGGGCGGCCGATGCTTACACGTGCGCAGCGTGAGGGTCTGGCGGGGATCCGCAGATTGCAGCGCCAATGGGTCGCGATGCTCGCGGCCGGGCTGGGATTGTTCCTGATCGCGATTGTCCTGGTCGCGATCGACTTCATGCGCCTTAGCCGCCCCGTCGCGAGTGAATTGCATCTCGCGTCGTGGGAGATGTTTGTGTTTCTGTCCGCGCTGATCGTGGTCGCGGCGAGCACCTATATCGCCGCGGCGATTCGCGCGCGGCGATGCCCGCGATGCGGCGAGCAATTCTTCGTGCGCACGCGCCGCGCGCGCGCCGCCCCGCGTGGCTCATTTCCCGCAGGACCGCTGCGCCAGCAATGCCGCAACTGCGGCCAAAGCTTGGGCGACGCCGCCATCGATCCCGCGCCCCAGAACCCGTAGGGGCGGCCCTGCGTGGCCGCCCGCGCTATGAATCGCCTGTCGCGTTGAGACACACGCGCCATCGCCGCAACGCCGGAAACGGGCGGCCACGTAGGGCCGCCCCTACATTGTGTTCGGCGCGCGCCGGGGGCGGGGTTTTCCGGGGTGGCGCTTGAACGCCGGGGCGCGGCGCGCAATGCTGTGCCCCGAGTCTATCGATCCGATGGCAAGTAATCTTTCGCGCGAGAAGCTGCTCTTCTATGCTGCGGCCGGCGGCTTGGGCGGCTTTGCCGCGTGGGGCGCGGCGGAGCCGTTTTTGGGCATCCGCTCGGTCTTCGGCCGCGATATCCTGCTTGGCGCGCTGATCGGGTTTTTCATCGCCGCGTTTCTCGCCTCGATCGAGGCGCTCAGCGTCGGCCAATGGCGCCAAGCGCTGCGCGGCGCATCGGCGGGCGGGACGATCGGGATGATCGGCGGCGCGATCGGTCTGGTAATCGCCGAGGTCGCCTTCGATCTGCTGGGCGGAATTGTCGGGCGGACGCTCGGATGGGCCGTTCTCGGAATCTTCGTCGGGTTGGGCGTCGGATGGGCGTCGCGGTCCAACGCGCGGCGGCGCAACGGGGCGTTGGGCGGAATCGTGGGCGGAGCGCTCGGCGGGTTTTTCTATCAGAGTCTGACCTCGACCTTCCCGCAGGCGTTTGGCCGCGCGATTGCGATTATCGTGCTCGGCGCGCTGATCGGATTCTTCATCGGCCTGGTCGGCGAATTGCTAAAGCGCGGATGGCTGATGGTGGTGCGCAGCCAGAGCCGCAACGCGCGCGAGGGGCGCGAGTATCCGCTCGTCAAACCGGTCACGATCATCGGCCGCGCCGAGGAATGCGACATCGGGCTGTTCGGCGACAAATCGGTGCTGGGCCGTCACGCGATTATCCGGCAGGAAGGGCGCGCGTTTTCGATCAGTCCCACCGGGGGCGGCCAGATTTTGCTGAACAATCAGCCGATCTCGGGCCGCCAGGCGCTGCGCAGCGGCGACCGGGTCGAAGTCGGCGGCACCCTGTTTTTGTTCCGTGAACGCGCGCAAGTCGCGCAACGCTAGCAGGTGGTATCCGTGCGACGGCCGCAATTCCTCGCCAAGACCGCGGCCCTCTCGGCAGCATCCGCGGGATTGGCGCTGCTACTGGCGGGATGCGCTATGCTCGGGATCGGATCGTCGGCGCCTGCGATTGCGCCCACTTCGGTCCAGAAGCTCGAGTACTACCAGTACCAGGTCAAGGGCTACCAAAACTCCTTCCCGCATCGCACGATTCTGGTCCTCGAGCCGGTCGATGATCGCGCGTTCCAGGACGCCGGCACGCCCGATCACGCGCCGCTGGGTGACAAGCCCGCAATCGGGATCTCGCTCGGCCAGAGCGGGCAGATCGTGCAGCGCCTGTACTGCGATCCGCTGCCGGCTATCGTGCAGAAAGCGATCGGCGTGTCGGCTGAGGAAGCCGGGATGTCCGCGCTCTTGGGCAAGGGATCGGCCTACACGCCCGGCAAGCCGTCGTCGGCGGATTACGTGCTGGCGAGCACGATCACGCGCGGATGGGCGATCAAGCGGCGCGGCCCCGACGGCGAATACGGGCCGGTGTGGGCGACCTCGGCCAACTTCGCGCTCGAGGTGACGATCTACAAGGCGCCCTTCAGCGTGCCCTTCTGGCAGGGCACGAGCAGCTCGATTTACAACGATCCTCCGATCGGCAGCTTTGGACTCGGCCCCGAGGACGAAGCCGGCGTGTACGACCAGCCGGGGCAGGTGCTGTCGGTGGCGCTGACGCGCGCGGTAGCGGGAATTTTTCAGCGCGACGATCTTCGCACCCTGGTGCAGCAGGACCAGATTCGCCCGCGCTAGCCCGACGGGGTGGACGCATCGGTAATGCGCACGCCGTTACCATCGCGAAAATCCATTCGGCTCCCGGACTTCGATTATTCAACTCCGGGCGCCTACTTCGTGACGATATGTGTTCAGCGCCGTTTGTGCTTGCTCGGCGCAATTTCCGATCGAGGCCTCGAGTTGAATCCTGCCGGCCAGACCGCCGAGCGCTGGTGGCGGGAACTGCCAAAGAAGTTCCCGACTGTCGAGGCGCAAGACCTTGTCGTGATGCCGAATCATCTGCATGGAATAATCGGCCTCCGGGATATTGTAGGGGCGGCCCTATGTGGCCGCCCGTTCGAGGACGTCGGCCGCCCGCCCGAGGACGTTGCCCGCCCGCCCGCCCGAGACCGGCGCTGAGGAAAACGGGCGGCCACGCAGGGCCGCCCCTACGCTTGCGGCAATAATCAATTGGTTCAAAACGATGACAACGAGCGAATATATCCGGCAGGTGAAGGCGCGCGGGTGGCCTCCATTTCCGGACCGGCTGTGGCAGCGAGGGTACTTCGATCACGTTATTCGCAACGATTCCGAGCTGAGCGCGATTCGTCAATATATCGCCGACAATCCCGCGCGATGGGCGGCGGACCCGCAAAATACCGCATCACGGGTTACGCCGAATCCCTCTGATCCCGAATGGCTTCGCTGAGCACGCCCGAGGATGTAGGGGCGGCCCTGCGTGGCCGCCGGTCCGAGTCCGAGGACGTCGCCCGTCCGGAACCGGCGCCGCGGAAGACGGGCGGCCACGCGGGGCCGCCCCTACATGCGGCAATAATCGACTGGTTCAAAACCCCGGCTTGCATCGCGTCCGCGATGGTTTAGCCTGAAATGAGCGTCCCGATCGTTCGGAGCATATTTTAACCGCACGGGCGGCAGGCACGATTCAAACTCAAGGAGATAATTCCACGATGGCTGGTGGAAGTCAGGATACCGTCGCAATCAATCATCAGAGCTCGAGGCCCGCGGCCGTGGCGCCGTGCGCGATCGTTATCTTCGGCGGCGCCGGCGCACTAAGCCATCGCAAGCTTCTGCCCGCGCTCTACAATCTGGCGCTCGACGGCGATTTGCCGGAGCGTAGCCCGATAGTCGCGTTCTCGATGGAGGATCTCGACGATGCGCGCTACCGCGAGTTGGCGCGCGACGGAATCGACAAGTTTTCGCGCCGCCGGCTCGACCCGGCGCATTGGGAGAAATTCGGCCCGCGGCTGCATTTCGTGCGCGGCCGCTTCACCGAACGCGGCGACTACGACGGCTTGCGCGCGCGCCTCGAAGAGATCGATCGCACTTACGCGACCGGCGGCAATCACGTCTATTACTTCGCCATCCCGCCTTCGTTTATCGAAAGCTGCGCCGCGATGCTGCATGAGGCCGGGATGATCCGTCCTCCCGACGGCGAACAGAACTTCACCCGCGTGGTGGTCGAAAAACCGATCGGCTACAGCCTCACCAGCGCGATGGCGATCGACGACCGGATGTCCGAGCATTTCGACGAAAGCCAGATCTTCCGTATCGACCACTACCTTGGCAAGGAGACGGTCGAAAACCTGATGGTGCTGCGGTTCGCCAACTCGATCTTCGAGCCGCTGTGGACCTCGCGGTTTATCGACCACGTGCAACTGACCGTCGCCGAGGAGGACGGCGTCGGCGCCCGCGCGTCCTACTACGAGCGCGCCGGCGCGCTGCGCGACATGGTGCAGAGCCATATCCTCGGCGTGCTAAGTATCGTCGCGATGGAACCGCCGCGCAGCACCCGTGCGCGCGCGGTGCGCGACTCGAAGCTGGACGTGTTGCGCTCGATACGCCCGTTCAGCGACGAGGATATCGAGAAATTCACGGTCCGCGGCCAATACGGCGCGGGGCTGGTGTCCGGTGCGGCGGCGCCCGCCTATCGCGACGAGGAGAACGTCGCGCCCGAGTCGCGGACCGAGACTTTCGTCGCGATGCGCTGCTGGATCGACAACTGGCGTTGGGCGGGCGTTCCGTTCTATATACGCACGGGAAAGCGGATGCCCAAGCGGACCAGCGAAATTGCAATCTACTTCAAATCGGTGCCCCGAATCCTGTATAACGCAAATCCGCGCGCCCAGTTGGCGTCCAACATGCTCACCATCCGCATCCAGCCCGACGAAGGCCTCTCGGTCCATATCATCTCGAAGGTGCCGGGCGCGCAAGTCCGCCTCCAGCAGGTTGCGGTCGATTTTCATTATGCGACCACCACCCCCGAAGCCTACGAGACTCTTCTGCGCGACATCATTCACGGCGACCAGACCCTGTTCATGCGCCGCGACGCCGTCGAGGCCTCGTGGCGGCTGGTCGATCCGATTCTGTCTGCTTGGGATGAATCGCCTGCCGATCCACCGCTGTATGCGGCAGGCTCGTGGGGACCGATCGAAGCCGCCCTGATGATGGCGGCTGACGGACGCGCCTGGCGCGTGCTCTGAGGAGCGTGCCGGGTGCCAGTTGGAGAGATACTTTATGGGCATCCGGGGGATTACGCTGGCGCGTCATGTGTCCACGCACCACGGCACGCGGCTTCCGAACACTGACTTGGCGCTGATCCTCGAACGCATCGAGCAGATCGGCAAACGCATCGCGCGCGAGCTGGCCCACGCCTCGCTCGGCGGCCAACTCGGTTACAGCGGTGCGACCAACATCCAGGGCGAACAGGTCAAGACGCTCGACCAATGGACCAATCAGGTATTCCTCGAGGCGTTCGCGCATCGCCGCCCCGTATGCTGCCTGGTGTCCGAAGAGATGGAGCACGCGGTTCACGCTGGGGGGGAATGCGGAGATCCGAGCTACGCGATCCTTTTCGATCCGCTCGACGGCTCCTCGAATATCGACGTGAATGGATCCCTAGGCTCGATCTTCTCGATCCACAGGCGCGCACCTGATCACGGCGCCGCCGTCGCCGATATTCTGCGTCCCGGCGCCGATCAGGTCGCGGCGGGCTATCTTCTTTACGGGCCCAGCACCCAGCTCATTTACACCGCCGGCGAAGGCGTCGATATCTTCACGCTCGACCATCGCCGCGGCGAATTCGTGCTATGGCGTGAAGGCGTCAAGATGCCGCCGCGCGGCACCGCCTACGCGGTCAACCAGGGCAATATCTCGAAGTTTCATCCGGGCGCGCGCAAATTTGTCGAGCATCTGACCAGCCGCAAAGATAAATCGACGTCCTACTCGCTGCGCTACTCGGGCGCATTCGCCGCGGATTTCCATCGCTGCCTGCTCGAAGGCGGCCTCTACCTCTACCCCGGCGAAGTCACCCCCGACGGTCGCACCAAGGGCAAGCTGCGCCTGATGTATGAGCTGGCTCCCATGGCGATGATCGTCGAGCAGGCCGGAGGCAAGGCCTCGACCGGCAAATCGCGCATCCTGGACCTGATACCCGAGTCGCTGCACGACCGCGCGCCGATCTACATCGGCAGCGCGGCGGAAGTCGAACTCGCGGAATTAATGCAGGTCGAGGGTTAAGCGCGACAGCGAGCTGACGGAGCCATCATGGCGCGGATCTTACTGGCCGGCGACATCGGCGCCACCAAAACCCAGCTCGCATTGTTCCAGGCCGGCGACGGTCGCGCGGCGCGCCTTACGATCCTGCGCAAGCAGCGTTACCGGAGCACCGGCTATCCGGGCCTCGAGCCGATGTGCGCCGAGTTTCTATCCGACGGCGTCCGGGTCGATGCGGCCGGCTTCGGCGTGCCCGGCGTGGTCGTCCTGGGCACGGCCGAGCCGAGCAACCTGGCGTGGAAGCTCGACGCGAAACAAATCTCGGCGGCGCTCGGCGGCGCGCCGGTCCGGCTGCTCAATGATCTCGCCGCGACCGCTCTGGGAGTCGTCGAGCTGACTGACGCCGATTACGAAACAATCCAGGAGAACAGCCTGCCGGAGGCAACCGCCCGGTCGGGTAACGTCGCCGTGATCGCAGCGGGAACCGGACTCGGCGAGGCCGCGCTCGCGTGTCACGACGGGCGCTACTACCCGGTGGTCTCCGAGGGCGGGCATTCGAGCTTCGCGCCCGAGGACGAAGAGCAAATCGACTTGCTCGGTTTCCTAAAGCATGAATTCGGCCACGTGAGCTGCGAGCGCGTGCTGTCCGGGCCGGGTCTCGTCAACCTGTACCGATTCTTGCGCACGCGCAGCGGGGTCACGGAACCCTCGTGGCTAACCGCCGCGCTTGCGGGTGGCGATTCGGCGGCCGCGATCAGCGCCGCCGCCGAGAGCGCGCGCGACGGCGTTTGCGTTGACGCGCTCGCGAGGTTTTGCGCAATCTACGGAGCGGAGGCGGCGAACCTGGCGCTCAAGGTGTTGGCGCTCGGCGGCGTGTATCTGTGCGGCGGAATCGCGCCTAAAATTTTGCCGTGGCTTAAGCGCGGCGAATTCGCGCGCGCATTTGCCGCCAAGGGCAGGCTTGCCCCGATGCTCGGGAAGATCGCGGTGCGCGTGGTCATCAATCCCGATGTCGCCGTGCTTGGCGCGGCGCATTCGGCGCTCGCGATGCTGTGCTAATAGTGGAAGTAACCAAGACCCCACGAACGGGGCGGAGGACTTTTTTATGACCAAGCGGGTGCGCGAAATTCTTTCCTGGTACGATTCGGAAAACGCCGGCGTGCGCAGCAACCTTGCCCGGATGCTCAACCACGGCAAGCTCGGCGGCACCGGAAAATTCGTGATCCTCCCCGTCGATCAGGGTTTCGAGCATGGACCCGCGCGCAGCTTCGCGCCCAACCCTCCCGCCTACGACCCGCGCTACCATTTCGAGCTCGCGCTCGAGGCCGGATGCAACGCCTACGCCGCGCCGCTCGGATTCCTCGAAGCCGCGGTCACCGATTTCGCCGGCGAGATTCCGCTCATCTTGAAGCTCAACAACCACGAGCTGCTCTACGATGAAAAAGATCCCGCCCCGTCCGTCACCGGCAGCGTTCACGACGCGCTCCGGCTCGGATGCGCCGCCGTCGGGTTCACGATCTATCCGGGATCGACGCAGGCCAAGTCGATGTACCAGGAGCTGCGTGGGATCGCCTCCGAAGCCAAGGCGCACGGCCTTGCGGTGGTGGTGTGGGCGTATCCGCGCGGCACCAGCATCAGCAAAGCGGGCGAGACGGCGATCGATGTGGTCGCGTACGGCGCGCAAATCGCGGCGCAGCTCGGCGCGAATGTTATCAAGGTCAAGCCGCCCACCGAACATATCGAGCAGCCCGAAGCCAAGAAGGCCTACGATGCCGCCAAGGTGCCGATCGGCACGCTCGCCGAGCGGATTCGCCACGTCGTGCAGGCCGCGTTCAACGGCCGACGAATCGTGATTTTCTCGGGCGGAGCCAAGGAGACCGAAGAGCAGCTCCTGACCACCGTGCGCGGAATTCACGCCGGCGGCGGCTTCGGCTCGATCATCGGCCGCAACTCCTTCCAGCGCCCCAAGGCCGAAGCGCTAAAGTTGCTCAGCCAGGTGATCGAGATCTACAAGAGCTGACCGCGAGTACATCGCGCTCTGCCCTTATCATTTTCTCGCGTGGCATAGTGGCGCCGGCGTCGGTCGGCGTGGGGTTACAGGCTAAAGCCGGCGCCACGAGGAATCCCCTTCGCAGGCGGCCGCGATGGCGCCTTCGGCGATCCGAAGCGCCACAGATACCTCATCGACCCGGATTCGAGATTCCTCGCGCGGCAACCGGCGAGACGACCACCCGCCTGACAGATCCGAACGCGCGCCGCACCGCCAAGACTGGGAAAATCCTATCGCGTTTGCGCTGCCGTCATAGCTTCGATTGATTGCCGGGCGTTCTTGCGACGCTCCGTGTGGAAATCCGATCCTGACAACGAACCGACAGTTTATCCATCAAGCTGTGGGTTTACCCATCAAACTGTGAGTTTACCCATCAAACTGTGGTCAGCAGTCACTCTTTATTCCTTGTCCGGGAAATTCGCAACGTTGTGTTCCTTGAAGAACGTATCCTATGGATCACCGGGCCTCACCGTCTTCCTGGCCACATTAGTTAATAATATGGTCATACGCTACGCAATGTTACCCGCGGGGGCGACGTTCGCGGTGATATCTTAATGCGTCATTAGACCATATTCTGCGATTGGCATACGTTCGGCGATAGCTAATTCGGGGGGACTGACGATGTTAATGAGGCAACAGATCGCGGGGCTACGCAACTATAATATCAACAAGACGTGGTTCCTGGCGGCACTCGTAGCGCTTACCTTTCTTGTGGCGGGATGCAACGACGAGGGCGGTAAAGCGGCGCCTTTTGTCCATCACCATACGCCGACCCCCACTCTCACACCGACACCGACACTGACGCCAACTCCGACCGTGACGCCAACGTCAACGCCGACGCGAACTCCGACCCTGACACCGACGCCGACTCCGACCACGACGTCATCGCCCACGGCCACGGCAACGCCAGCGCCCGTAGTGGTATCGTCCTACCCACCTGTCTCCGGCTGTGGGGGTCAGGGGGTTCCGATTAACGACAAGATCGCAGTGAGTTTCAATCAGGCGATGAATCCTGCGACTATCGACCCCTCAACCTTTACGCTGACGGGGCCGGGCTCGACTTCCGTGACAGGACTCGTGACCTACGACACGACCAACAATATCGCGATCTTTACGCCCACCAGCCCACTGGCGGCTGGCACCATATTTACCGGCACGATTACCACCGGGGTCGAGAGCCTCGGCGGGACCGCACTGGCCAGCGATTTCGTATGGTCCTTCACCACCAGCGCGAGCTCGGACACGACCGCCCCAACCGTCCTCTCCACAAATCCGTCTGATTTTACCACCGGCGTGCCTACCAACCAGATAATCATCGCAACCTTCAGCGAAGCGATGGACTCTACAACCATTACTGGATCGACTTTCACACTCACGGGGCCGGGCTCATCGCCGGTTGCCGGCACGGTGACCTATTCCTTCATTGGCGCAGCCGCGACGTTCACACCGGCCAGCGCTCTGACGGCCAGCGTGATTTATACCGCGACGATTACCACCGGGGCCAAAGATCTGGCCGGAAATCCGATCGCCTCCGCGTTCAGTTGGAGCTTCACCACCGGTACGGGGCCAAACAGCACCGCACCCGCGGTATCCTCCACGAACCCTGCTAATGGAGCTACGTCGGTGTCCACCAGCGCAGGGGTCAATGCAACCTTCAATACGGCGATGAATCCTGCGACGCTCACCCCGGCAACTTTTACGCTGACTGGTCCCGGCTCGACTCCCATAGCGGGAAAAGTCACCTATGATGTGGCAGACCGGATCGCGACGTTTACTCCCACGAGCGCGCTCGCAACCAGTACGAGTTTTACGGCCACGCTCACGACCGGGATCAAGGATCTGAACGGCAATGCGCTGGCAACTAACTTTGTATGGAGCTTCACCACCGGTTCAACGCCGGGTCTTTCACCGATAAATCTTGGAGCGGCGACCGGTTTCGAGGTTTTCGCACGCGCCGCGATTACTAACACCGGCACGAACGTGATCAACGGGGATGTTGGTTTGACGCCAAACACTCTCACTTCGGTGACTGGATTCCCGCCTGGAATAGTAAACGGGACGATATATACTGCCCTCGATCCGCAAGTGGTCGCCGCGCTAGCCTCCTTGCAGACCGCGTACACCAACGCCGACTCCGCCACGCTGCCGGGGGCGGCGATTGTCGCCGAAAACCTGGCCGGAGTCACTCTCACCCCCGGTCTATATACATCCGCCGCGACCACATTTGAGATAACGGGAGGAAATCTCACTCTCGACGCCCAGGGTGACGCGAATGCGGTCTGGATATTCCAGATGCCCTCGATCGCGAGCGCCCTCACCCTGACCAACCCCACCTGCGACGTTATCCTGGCCAACGGCGCCCAGGCTGGCAACGTCTTTTGGTGGACCCCCGGTTCAGCGACGATCGGAGGGAGCTGTGCGATGGTAGGAAATATATTGGCGGGCACGTCTATCTCGTTTGCCTCGACCGGCGCAACGCTCAACGGCAGAGCGCTGGCCGGGACGGGCGGCGCCAATCAACTGACTGGCGCGGTCACAATAGCGGGCACCCTGGGGGGCGCCATCGGCACGGGCGGCGCTTGTAGTCAATAGAGGTTCATCGTGAAACATCCGACAAGGGCCGAACGACGGCCGCAAACCGGGCTCTGAGCAAGAACGGGATCGCCCATGCGAAAGAGAAACGGAATATACTTTATTTGGATCGCAATTGCGTCGATCGTGGCCGGCTGACCGGCGGGTGGACCAGGTGCCCGAAGGACAATAAGAGCGGCGCAATCACCGGCTGATTTGCACAACGGCCGCGGACCCTTGACGGGTCTGCGGCCGTTGCCTTCTCCATCCTCGCCGCGACCCGCGGGGGTTTTCAACTCGGCGCGACTGCGCTACACCCGGAGAATGGCAACGATGGATTACAGCAGCTACCAGCATCTGCTTTTCGAGCGTAAGGGCGACGGGATTTTGCTCATCACGATTAACCGGCCCGACGTTCTGAACGCCACCAACAAGCGGCTCCACTGGGAACTCAGCCACGTATGGCTCGATATCGCGCAGGATGACGAGACCCGCGTGGTGGTCGTCACGGGCGCGGGGCGGGCGTTTTCGGCCGGCGGCGACCTCGAGATGATCGACGCGATGTCGGGCGACGCGGCCAATGTCGGGCAGGCGTTCAAGGAAGCCGGCGACATCGTGTACAACATGATCAATCTCGAAAAGCCGATCATCAGCGCGATCAATGGCGTCGCGGTGGGCGCGGGCCTGGCGGTCGCCTTCATGGCCGATATCAGTATCGCGTCCGAAACGATGCGC
>DATKSQ010000118.1:0-6968 GCA_035531615.1 Binataceae bacterium (SeqCode) | reverse complement strand
CGCGGCTGGCGAGGATTTGAAATTTTCGCTTTCGTGAACGTAATTCCCATCGCGGCCTTCACGAAAAACCCTAATCTTCCACAGATAATGTGGTGCGCCGTTCCGGGCTCGAACCGGAGACCCGCTGATTAAGAGTCAGCTGCTCTACCAACTGAGCTAACGGCGCACCGACGAGATGCTTTCGTAGCAGGAAGTGTGGGGTGAGTGAAGGGATTTGAACCCTCGACCACTGGAGCCACAATCCAGCGCTCTACCAACTGAGCTACACCCACCACCTTCAATACCGAACGACCCTCGCTTCGGGCCTCATGCCCGAGGATTTTCATGGCGCGCCAGAAGGGATTCGAACCCCTGACCCGCGGCTTAGAAGGCCGCTGCTCTTTCCACCTGAGCTACTGGCGCGAATCGGGGCGAGCCGATTTGAACGGCCGACCCCCTGCTCCCAAGGCAGGTGCGCTACCAGGCTGCGCCACGCCCCGTAAGAACAGGAGTTAACACACGGATCGAAACCTCTCAACGGGCGCAGCCAAACCAAATGAGCGGCGCGCCGCAATTCGATACCCCGGCGGTCTGCGCGATCACGGAGCGGCCCGGCGCCGGCTATCAATTCGTCCCGATCCTGAGGTCTTCATGACGCCCGCCGAGCAGCCCCGCGAGTGCCAATCCGCAGCTGCATCGCAATCTAGAGGCTGCGCAAAAGGCGAAGCTGGCGGAGGATCGTCCGCGAAAAATCGCATCGTGCAAAAGCCCTTAGATTTCATGCGGCAACGACGTTTCGAGCCATATTCGAGGAGCTGCACGTCGCATTTCGCGAAGACCTCGAAATATCCTGCCCTTGATTTTGCTGCATTTTAGAAACGGCACTGGATTTGCTCTGGATCATGTTGCGCTGCAAATCTCCTCCCCCCGAGAAACCAACAGCGCCTGTCCCCAAGCACGGCCGGGTTACTGCCGTCGGTTCCCCACCTTCGGTCCCCAACAGTAACCCGGCCATTTTTTTCCCGCGCCCGCGACTCCCCAGCCGGCCGAGCCGGAGCGCGATTTCCACTCGAGGCTACAGCAGGGCGCGGCGCATGTCGGCCAGCACCGATCCGAGATAAGTGATGAACCGCGCCGCCATCGCGCCGTCGATCACGCGATGGTCGTACGACAGCGACAGCGGCAGCATCAGGCGCGCGACGAATTGGCCTTCGCGATAGACAGGCTTGGTCGCGAGCTTCGCTACGCCCAGAATCGCGACTTCCGGGGCGTTGATAATCGGCGTGAACGCCGTCCCGCCGATTCCGCCGAGGCTCGAGACCGTGATGCATCCGCCCTGGATGTCCATCGGCTTGAGCTTGCCCGCGCGCGCGGCCGCAGCGAGCAGGGCGGTCTCGCGCGCGATTTGCAGCACGCCCTTTTTGTCGGCGTCGCGCACGACAGGCACCACCAGGCCATCGGGCGTGTCGGCGGCGAACGCGATATGGAAATATTTTTTCAAGATCAGATTGTCGCCGTCGAGCGAGGCGTTAAAATCGGGAAACTCGGCCAGCGCGGCAACCATCGCCTTGATGATGAACGCGAGCATCGTGGTCCGGACGCCGTCCTTGGCGTGGATTTCGTTGACCTCGCGGCGCAGCGCCTCGAGCTCGGTCACGTCGGCTTCATCGAACTGCGTGACGTGCGGGATCATCACCCAGTTGCGCGCGAGGTTCGCCTTCGAGGCGCGGCGGATTCGCGAGAGCGGGCGCGTCTCGATCGCCCCGAAGCGCGTGAAATCCACCTTCGGCCACGCGATGAGTTCCAAGCCCGCGCCAGCGCGCGTTTTTGGCGCGCTGGTCAGCGCGGCTTTGACGTATTTCTCGACGTCGGTGCGAAAGATGCGCCCCTTGAGTCCGGAGCCGGCGACCAGCGTCAAGTCCGCTCCGAGGATGCGCGCGAATTTCCTGACCGAAGGACTCGCGTGCGGCTTCGCGATCGGCGTCTCGGGCGCGGGCACGGGCGGCGACGCGACCGGCTCGACGGCGGATTGCTCCGTGTCGCGCGGCGGCGCGCTCCTCGCCTGCGGCTCCTGTTTGTCCGGCGGCACCGCAGCCTCGACGCGCGGCGCGGCTTTCTCTGGCGCTGGTTGCGGCGGCGGCTTGGGCGGCGCGGCGGCGGCAGGTGCCGCGCCGGCCTCCGCGTCGGCCTCGAGCACCACGATCGCGGAGCCTTCGGAGACCTTGTCGCCGAGCTTGACCTTGAGTTCCTTGATCACTCCGGCCCGCGGCGACGGCACTTCCATCGTGGCTTTATCGGATTCGATCGTGATGAGCGAATCTTCGGCGCGCACGCGGTCGCCCGGCTTGACCATCACCTCGATCACGTCCACATCGGTGAAGTCGCCGATATCCGGAACCTTGACGTCGATCAGCGTTCCCATCGCGGGGCCTCAGCAGGGTGTTGATAAATGGCAGTTCCCGCGTAGCGGGAACTCTCCCGCCTGTTACACCCTGCGGAAAACTGGCTGCCATCCTTCATCTTCTCCCCCTGCGGGGGAGAAAGAGAGAGGGAGCAGGAGGTTGAAAATGCAATTTTCAACCTCCTGCTACACCGTCACGGGGCTGGGTTTTTCGGGATCGATTTCGTACTTCTTAATCGCGTCCTGAACCCGCGCGGACGGAATCTGTTCTTCGTCGGCCAGGCTCTTGAGCGCCGCGAGTGCGACGTAGTGGCGATCGACCTCGAAGAAATTGCGCAGTTGCGCGCGGTAGTCGCTGCGCCCGAAGCCGTCGGTGCCGAGCACCCGGTAGCGCCGTCCGACGAAGGGGCGAATCTCGTCGGCGAACGCCTTGATATAGTCGCTCGCGGCGACCACCGGACCCTGCCGGTCGGCAAGACAGGTCTCGACGTAGCTGCGCCGCTGCGGGGCGGTGGGATGCAGCATGTTCCAGCGCTCGGCCTCGAGTCCTTCGCGCCGCAGTTGGGTGAAGCTGGGCACGCTCCACACGTCCGACACGATGCCGAAATCCTGGCGCAGCAGGTCCGCGCCGGCAATCACTTCGCGCAGAATCGTTCCCGAGCCCATTAGCTGCACGCGCGGCGCTTTTGAATTGCCGCCGTCGCGCAACAGGTACATCCCGCGCAGGATTCCGTCGCGCGCGCCCTCGGGCATCGGCGGATGCGTATAATTCTCGTTCATCAGGGTGATGTAATAGAATACGTCTTCCTGTTCATGGAACATCCGGCTGAGCCCGTCGTGAATGATCACGGCGAGTTCATACGAGAAAGTCGGATCGTAGGCCACGCAATTTGGAATGGTCGAAGCGGCCAGATGGCTGTGCCCGTCGGCGTGCTGCAAGCCTTCTCCGTTGAGGGTGGTGCGGCCCGCGGTCGCGCCGAGCAGAAACCCCCGGCAGCGCATGTCGCCGGCGGCCCACGCCAGATCGCCGACGCGCTGAAACCCGAACATCGAGTAGAATATGTAGAACGGGATCATCGGCAGGTGGTGGGTGCTGTAGGAAGTCGCCGCCGCGATCCACGAGGCCATCGCGCCCGGCTCGCAGATCCCTTCCTGCAGAATCTGCCCTTGCTGATGTTCCCGGTAGAACATCAACTGGCCCGCGTCCTCGGGCTTATAGAGCTGCCCGACCTGCGAGAAAATTCCAAGCTGGCGGAACATCCCTTCCATCCCGAAGGTGCGCGACTCGTCGGGGACGATTGGCGCAACGCGGCTGCCGATATTCTTGTCGCGGATGAGCGCGGCTAAGATTCGCACGAACGCCATCGTGGTCGAAATTTCGCGGTCGTCGGAGCCCTTGAGCTGCGCCTGGAAAGTTTCGAGCGGCGGAATTTCAAGCGCAACAGATTTGCGCCGGCGCGTAGGTATCGGTCCACCCAACTCCTCGCGCTGCTTTTTGAGATAGCGGATTTCCTCGCTGTCTTCGGGGGGCCTGAAAAATGGCGCGTTCGCGATCTGCTCGTCCGGCACCGGAATCTTGTAGCGATCGCGAAACGCCTTCAGCGCGGGCACCGTCATGTGCTTGGCCTGATGGGCGATATTCATGCCCTCGCCGGAGGCGCCCATCCCGTACCCCTTCACGGTCTTGGCCAGAATCACGGTCGGCTGTCCCTGATGAGCGACCGCGGCCGCGTACGCGGCGTAAACCTTGACCGGGTCGTGGCCGCCGCGGCGCAACTCCCAGACTTCGTCGTCGGTCATGCCCGAAACCATTTCGAGCAGTTCCGGATATTTGCCAAAGAACTCGCGGCGCACGTACGCGCCGTCCTTTGACTTGAACGCCTGATACTCGCCGTCCACGCATTCTTCCATCCGCTTGCGCAGCAGCCCGGTTTTGTCGCGCGCCAATAGCGCATCCCAGTTGCTGCCCCAGATGACTTTGATCACGTTCCATCCCGCGCCGCGGAAATCGGCCTCGAGCTCCTGGATGATCTTGCCGTTGCCGCGCACCGGGCCGTCGAGGCGCTGCAAGTTGCAGTTGATCACGAAAATCAGGTTGTCGAGTTTCTCGCGTGAGGCGAGCGAGATCGCGCCGAGCGATTCCGGTTCGTCCATCTCGCCGTCGCCCATGAAGGCCCACACCTTGCGGTCGCCCATATCGGCGACGCCGCGCCCTTGCAGGTACTTCATGAAGCGCGCCTGATAGATTGCCATCAGCGGCCCGAGTCCCATCGACACGGTCGGGAACTGCCAGAAGTCCGGCATCAGCCACGGATGCGGATACGACGACAGTCCCTTGCCGCCGGCCTCGCGCCGGAAGTGCAGCAGTTGATCTTCGCTGAGCCGGCCCTCGAGGAACGCGCGCGCGTAGATGCCGGGCGACGAATGTCCCTGGATATAAATCAGGTCGCCGCCGTGATGCTCCGACGGCGCGCGCCAGAAATGGCCGAAGCCGATATCGTAGAGGGTCGCGGCGGATTGGAAGCTCGCGATATGGCCGCCCAGTTCCGAGGTCTCGGCGTTGGCGCGCAGAATGATTGCGAGCGCGTTCCAGCGGATGAACGAGCGGATGCGCCGCTCGATCTCGCGATTTCCCGGCGAGCGCGGTTCGAGCTCGACCGGAATCGTGTTCAGGTAGGGCGTGTTAGCGTTGTACGGCAAAAACGCGCCGCGCGCGCGCGCCTTGGTGAGCAAATTCTCGAGCAGAAAATGGCCCCGCACCAATCCTTCGGCGTCGATCACCGCATCCATCGCGTCGAGCCATTCGCCAGTTTCCTCGGGGTCGATATCGGTCTGGATTTCCATCGGGTTCAATACTCCAATTCCCATGATGCGCCAAACCGAGCGACAAGTTGAGAGATCAACTGTCGCGGGAATCGGAACGAGATCGAGCCTGGCTTCCGGTAATCGGCGTGAAATGCGCTGCCCGGCCGCGCCGCGATCGGGTGCGTGAACGGGCCGCCCACAATAATCTGGCCGGCTTGAATGGACGAGCACCCGGCCGTCGTGTACACTGTACACAGGTTGAGGCGTGAGAGGTGGAGTTCGAGTGGGATCCGAGAAAGGTCCTGGCTGTTTCGTACTCGGTGCGCTGCGACACGGCTCGCATAATTTCAGCGCGCACCGCCACTTCCCGAGAGCGAGCCCAATACGAGGACGAGAGAATATGAAGCGCGAGTACGACCTGAGCAAGGGCAAACGCGGGCCAGTCGTTCCGTTGCCGCCGGAGAAGGTTCGCATCACGATCCGGCTGGACCGCGACATCGTGGATCACTTCCGCGACAAGGTTCGCAAGGCCCATCGCGGCAACTATCAGACCCTGATCAACGATGCACTCCGCGATTACCTGCGCCGTCCCAGCATTGCTCAGCAGGTAGGGGCCGAAGTGCGCTCCGTCCTGCGCGAAGAGCTCGGGAAGGTGAAGGTCAGCGCCTGAGAAGCCGCAAACACATCGGCCCGCCCTGTGGCGCAAGTCAACTTGCCCCGAGCTGGTGGACACCCGGGTTAGGCGGCCCGCTATGCAATCGGCAGGCTGATGACGGGCGCTGCAACGTTGATCTAGAATGGTCTCGCAGAAAATCGCCGCATCGAATCGGTCCCGAGAGCTATCGTGGCATCACGCGCGCGGCGCCGGGAACCGGAAGGAAGGACGCCATATGGCTTACGTTGAAGGTCGCACGATCCACGATGCCGACGCGCATATCATGGAGGCGCCGGATTTTCTCGATGGCTACGTCGAGGAAGATTACGCGCGCGAAATCAAGCGCCAGAACCAGTTCATCGCAACCGGCGAGAAACAGGGCCGCGACCTGTTCGCGATCGTGCGCGGCCGCCACGACGATCCCGCCTGGAGCACCGAGGCCGAGCGCCAGATCATGCTGCGCAAGAACTACGACGCGCTCGGCTCGTGGCGGCGTGAGGACCGCCCGCGCGCGCTCGACAGCCTTGGCTTCGCGAGCCAGCTCGTCTTCACGACCACGTTTCTGGGACTGCTCAACCTCGAGCACGGCGGCGATCCGAAAAAGCGCGCGGCGGTCGCACGCGGTTTCAACCTCGCGATGATCGACTTCTGCTCGATCGACCGCCGGATGCTCGCGTCGTGCTACGTGCCGCTGGCTGATTTCGCCGAGGCCGCGGCGATCGCGCGCGCGGCGATCGCGCTCGGCGCCAAGGCGCTGCTCATCCCCTCGCGATGCCCCAAAGGGCATTCGCCGAGCCATATCGGTTTCGATCCGGTGTGGGCGCAGGCGCAGGAAGCGGGAATTCCGATTCTGTTTCACGTCGGCGGCGGCGGACTGCTGCTTTCTCCCGATTATTTTAAGAACGGACTTCCGCCGGTACCCGACTTCCACGGCGGCGACGGCAACTTCCGCTCGGTCGATTACATGGCGATTCCGTATCCTCCGATGCAGACCCTGGCGACGATGATTTTCGACCGCGTGCTCGACCGCTTCCCGCGGCTCAAGTTCGGCGTAATCGAACAGGGCGCGTCGTGGCTGCCCGGATGGATGCGCGCGATGGACTCGGCGCATACCGCGTTCATCAAAAA
>DATKSQ010000117.1:0-4394 GCA_035531615.1 Binataceae bacterium (SeqCode) | reverse complement strand
GAACAGCCCCGTCGAGTTCGGTGGTGTGGCGCCAAAAGCGCATCGCGCGGCGCCGGAGCTCGGGCAGCATACGGAAGAAGTCGCTCTCGAAGCCGGGCTGACGTGGGAGGATATCGCGCGACTCAAGGAGTCGGGCGCAATCGGCTGACGGCGGCCGCCGCGCGGTCGGCTGCGCCATCGGAAGATTTACAAAATATGGCTTGAAATCAGGTAGTTAGCTGATTTTTGGAATCCGCGTTGACTGTCCGCGCGTGCGCTTCGTATGATTTGGACACTTCGCCGCTTTCAGAGGTCCCGAGTCGCCGTGCGAATGATCGTCCCGCCAATAATCCATCGGCGCTCAATCGATCGCGAACTGGTCGAATTCTTCCGCAGCCATCGCAAGGCTTCTTTCAACCGTGCGGTCGCGCGGATGTGCCGCTATTTCGAGGTGCCCCATCCGCGCGTCACATGGTTCGAGTATATCGATTGGGGCAAGGCCGCCGGCAAAACCTATGAGGACGGCCGCATCCATCTGGTGCATCCCGAGAACTGGAAGCGCGGACGCAAATATAACAGCGAGCGGATGTGGGTGCAGATGATCTATCACGAGATGGGTCATTACCTGTTCTGGACCGACGCCGAGCGCAAAGCCGACGCCTTCATGCGCCGAATGGTCACCGGACTGCGCGCTGCACGCAAGCCGCGGCGCGCGCCGATACGCGCTGCGCGCAGGCGCCGCGCCGGCACAGCCGCCCGGAGCCGGACCGCGTCGCCACGGCGAGCACGGCGCGCAAAAGCGGCGTAGAATAAACCCCACCATGGCGCAAAAGCCCAATGTCGAAAATCGCTGGTGGGTCGAGACCACCTTCAAGAAACCCAAGCAGGCGAAGTCCGAAATCGAGATGCCGCAGTTGCCGGTCGCGATGGCCTTTTACCAGGTCGCACGCGACTACGATCAAGATCGCGCCAAGGACGATCTGACCGACAACAATCTGCGCATCGCGCGCCAGGCCAATCCGCCCCAGGGCGATTGGGTGTACCTGGCGATGACCGAAGAGCACTACCCGCCGCATCTGGTCAAACGGGTCAAGGAGGAATTCCGCATACCGCGCGAGGCGCGCGGGATAATCCTCGATCACGGGCGGCTGGTGCGGCTTTTGATCTGCGGACCGGGACTCGAGGATTGGATGCTCGACGTGACGCTCGGCGACGAGCCGTCGGTCGATGCGTACGTGTGGAGCGTGATGTACCGGGAGCGAACCTTCCGGCGCGCGGAGGATGCGCTGCGGCAGGCGCGCAATTGGGCGATCAACCTGCTCCAGTATCCTCCGCCGCGCGACGAGCCCTTTCGCGGCGCTCTGCTCTAGGCGCGCGGCAAGACTGCTCCGCCGGTGCGCGCAGGATCCGTCCGTCGTGAAATATCTCCCGCTCGTCTTTCGTAATCTGCTGCGCAACCGGCGGCGCACGATTTTAACCGTGCTTTCGATCGGTGTTTCGATTTTCATATTCGCCGCGCTCATCAGCCTGCCTGCCGTCGTCGACCGGATCCTGCGCGACTCCGCAAGCGACGTCCGTGTCATCACCCACAACCAGGCCGGCTTCTCATACTCGCTGCCCGGCGCGTACGAGAACGTGATCCGCGCGATGCCGCATATCGAGGCCGTGACGGGGTACCTGGCCTGGATCGGCAGCTACCGCAACCCCGCCGACATGGTGCCCGGGATGGGCGTCGAGCCCCAGGTGCTGCGCCAGCTGTGGCCGGATTGGGGTATCTCCGCAGGCGATGAGGCGCAGATGGAGCGCGAACGCTCTGGATGTATCGTCGATCCCGCGCTCATGAAGCGCTTCGGATGGAAGGTCGGCGACACGCTCACCCTCAACGGCAACCCCGCGACGCTGCAACTGAAGATAATCGGCGTATTCGGAAAAAAGGGACCGAACGGCGCGATCATCATGCGGCGCGATTTGCTTGACGAGGCCTCGCCGATCCACGGGCGAGTGATCCTCTACTGGATCAGGATCGATCGTTCCGAGTCGACGCCCGCCGTGATCAGCGAGATCGATGCCCGCTTCGCGGACTCGGCATTTCAGACCACCACCGAATCTGAAATGACGCTCGGACTCAATCAGGTCCGCACCTATCGGCTGATGTTCGTCGGCGCGAAAGTCCTGGCGCTCGTGGTGGTCGTCGTGATCGGACTGGTCGCGGCGAACACGGCCGCGATGGCGGTGCGCGAGCGGCGAAAAGAGATGGCGGTCATGCGCTCGCTGGGATTTACCCGGCGGATGGTGGCCGCAATGGTGATGACGGAAGGAACGCTGATCGGAATCGCGGGCGGGTTGTTGGGATGCGCGCTGGCGTTCGTCGCGCTGCGCATCCTGCCCTATGTGGGCGCGAGCCTCGGACCGTTAGCGCAAATTCTCAAACTACTCCCGATTGTCGTGTTCGAGAGCCTCGCGATCGCGGCCGCGATCGGGCTCGCGAGCGCCGCAGTACCTGTTTTGTCAGCGACGCGCCGCGACATCTCGTCCGAGCTGCGCGCGCTCTAAGAAATCGGAGAATCCACAGATTACACAAATTTCACGGATTAGGATGTACCGATAGATTCAAGACCGGCGGCGCCGCGCCGCCGATCGAATAATCTGTGTCAATCTGTGAAATCTGTGGACGGTTTTTCTTGCGCGCCATTATGAATCGAACTGCACCGTCGCGGTGCCGGTTACCAGGCGCTCGGCGTCCTCGTTTTCGATCCACACGTCGATTTCCGCGGTGCGCGCCTCGGGCGTCGAGTGCGTCACGAAACCGTGGATCGTGAGCTTGTGGTCGGGCTGCACCGGCACTCGATAGGTGGTGCTCATGCGGATGAGCCGCGCGCCGCCTTCCTTGCCGATCCAGTCGGTGACGCATCGCGAGAGCAGGCCGAGGCTCATGTTGCCGGGCAGAATCATCCCGGGCAGGCCTTCTTTTTTGGCGCCCTCATCGTCCATGAAGCGCGGCGCTTCAAATCCGCCCGCACGCGCGAACGCGCGGCATTGGTCCTTGCTGACGAACTGCTCGAAGGGTCCGAGCGTGTCGCCGATATTAACTTGGGAAAAACTTTTCATGGTCCTATCGCGATGCGCCGGGTGCTCAGGTGCGGTTCATGAAGCGATGGTCGATGTGCGCGACGACCTCGCCGTTCTGGTTTTTCAGGGTCGAGCGAATCACGACGAACACCATCGTTCCGGTGCGGCCGGTCTTCTCGTAAATTTCCTTGACCGCCGAGGCCAGGGTGATCGCATCGCCGGGCCGGATCGGCGCGAGGAACTCGGCGTCCTTGCCGGCGTCGAAGCCGCGCTTGCCGAAGCGCGGAACGTTCTCGAAGAAATGGCGGCCGTTGCGAAACATCGTGGCGAACGACGGCGGCGCGACCAGTCCGCCGTAGGGGCCGGCTTTCGCCGCCTCATCGTCGGTGTAGAGCGGATTGGTCTCTCCGATCGCGGCGCAGAACTTCGCGATCTTCTCACGCGAGACGGTTACCGGATCGGTGACTTCAAAGACCTTGTTGATCAGAGCGGGATCGTACTCAAGCGCCATCGCGATTATCTCGTTTCCTCCGCCACCGCGTGCGCAACGGGTTTGCGCCGGGGACGAAAATCCAACGGTTCGTAAGCTCCGGTCCGAAGCTCACGCACCAGGTCTTCGATCGTTTGAATATCATGCGCAAAGCGCGTCGCGCACAGCCCGATCAGGCTGACCAGATGGCTGTCCGATCCGCCCACCGTGCGGTAGCCGAAGCGCGCGACCAGTTCCGCGCTGCGTTCATCTTCACCTTTGCGCGAGCCGCCGTTGAGCACCTCGACCGCGGCCAGGTTCTCGAGCGGCGGCTTGCTTGCGTAATGCTCGTACAGGCCGATATTCGGGCGGCCGGGGTGGCACGGCACGGCGACGCCGCCCATGCGCGCGACTTCATCGACGAGAGTCTGCGCGTCGAGCCGGATATTGGCGAAATCGAATCGCGCCAGGATGTCGTCGTTGACGCCGTACACGAGCACGTGGCCGTAGTTGGTCTCGACCTCGGATGCGCGCAGGACCATCAGTCCGAACTTGTCCTCGAGCGCCCGATAGTCGGCGTCGCGGTTGAACTGGCGATGCTCGGTGAGGACGATGCCGTCGAGCGGGCGCTCGGCGTGGCGCAGCTTAATCCAGTTGAGGTAGGCCGCGACCGGCGCGCGGCTGTCTTCGGACGCTTCGCTATGCGAATGCAGATCAAGGATGGTGCTCAAGCGGGTATGTTCCTTACCTCGCCGGGCGAAATTTCGCGAGGGTCACCTCGGGCGTGACATCCTCGTATACGACCTCGACGGGCATCCCTATTTTAACCTCTTCCGGGCGGCATTCCACCAGATTGGTGAGCATCTTGAGGCCCTCG
>DATKSQ010000116.1:0-7571 GCA_035531615.1 Binataceae bacterium (SeqCode) | reverse complement strand
ATCGCCGTGCTGCGACGCGATCGAGGCCTCTTCGTAGAGCCGCTTTTCATTGACCGGCAACTCCGCGAGCAGGTCGCGAATCCGCGCCTCGAAGTTTTTCAGGATTTCGGCGCGGGTCTCTTCGGCCAGCCGCTCGATTCGTGGAATCGCGGCGTGAATCAGCTTGATGCGCTCGCCGAAATCCCGGCGCAGGCTCCGCCCCTCGCGCGCCCGTTCGGCATCGAGCGCTTTCAGGGCGGCGGTGAGCGCCGTCATCGCGAGTTTGATCGCCTCGCGCGTATCGTTCTCCTCTTCGATCACGTGAAAAATCTCGGGCCGGTTGAGAATCGCGTCAATTCCCGGGGCGCCGCTCAAATGCAGCCTTTTGCCCAGGCGGCGCAGCTCGGTGACGTACTGCGCCGCGAGCGCCTCGTTCACCTCCAACCGGGCGGGGGCCGGCTTCAGCGCCGTGTACTTGATGAACAGCTCGACCCGGCCGCGCGCCACCGAGGCCTGGATGGTCTTGCGGATCTCCGCCTCGTATTCGCCCCATCCGCGCGGCAGGTTGAGCTTGAGCTCGAAGAAGCGCTGGTTGAGGGATCGAATCTCCACCACCACGCGGACGCCCGCGCGCTGAACCACCGCCCGTCCAAATCCAGTCATGCTTCGCATCGTGATCAGTTTTTCCTCCCGCGTGCGGCCAGACACGCGCGATAAAGTTCGAGCGTCCTGGCCGCCATCGTGCTCATCGCAAATTCCCGCTCGGCTCGAATCCGCGCGGCCTGTCCCATCGCGGCGCGCAGCGCCGAATCCGCCGCCAGGCTTCCGATCGCGTCCGCCAGCGCCTCGCTGTCGCCGGGCGGCACGAGTATCCCTGTAACGCCCGGTTCGATCACCTCGCCGATTCCGCCCGCGTCGCTCGCCACCGCCGGCAAGCCGCTGGCGGCGGCTTCCAGCACCGCAACCCCCAAGCCTTCTTGCAGGGACGGGAACACGAAGATATCGGTTGCGGCCAGCACAGTGCGAACGTCATCGACCCGCCCGAGAAACCGTACCTGATGCGCAATTCCGAGCGTGTCGGCGATTTTGTCCAGCTCCGCGTGGAGACTGCCGTCGCCCGCGATCACGCAGACCACCTTCGCGCCGAGCCCGCCGCGCGCAAGCCGGGCAACCGCCTCGAGCAGATAGCGATGGCCCTTGCGCGCCTCGAGCATTCCGACGCTGGCGAGCGCGAGCGCGTCGTCATCGATCCCGAGCGTGGCGCGCGCCGCCGCGCGCGTGGCGGACTCGGCGGGGCGGAAGTGCCTGCAATCGACACCGCTGCGAATAATCGTCACGCGCTCGCGTGCGACCCCGGCCGCGGCCAGGGAATCGGCCACCCCGAGGGAAATCGCCGCGATCGCGTCAACCGCGCGGCCAAACAGGATCGGCGCGAAGACCCGGTTGGGCCGGTAATCCATCCTGCGCGTCACGATCAGGCCGCGCGCGAATCCGCGTGCGTACGGCGCCATCGCGTGCGCACGCGCGGTATGAAAATGCACTATATCGTAGCGCCCGCGGCGCAGAATCGCGCGGAACCGGATCGCGGCCGCCAGGTCAACCGAGTTGCGAATCCGCAGCGGATGGCACACCACGCCCCGGCGCCTTGCTCGCTCGTAGAGCCGTCCTGCGGGATCGCAGATCAGTTCCGCGCGATGCCCCGCGTGCAGCAGCTCAAGTGTAAGCCCCAGCACCTGCGTCTCGCCGCCGGCGAAATTATGCTCCGGATCGACGCCCGCCACGCTGAGCGCGGCGCCTGAATCAGGTTGCGGCGGTTCGATTTCGGAAAGACTCACTGACATTTGGTCACTTGGCGGTTCGCACGCCGGAAGCGCCGCGCCTCAATCGAGAAACCGGTAATAAATAATCGCGCAGATCGCGGTCAGCGCGTCGCGCCACCCGATCTTCTTGCCCTCGTCGTAGGTGCGGCCCGAGTACGAGATCGGTACTTCAAATATTCGCCATCGCGCACGCGCCGCCTTGGCCGTGATCTCAGGCTCGAAAGTGAAACGGTCGGCGGACAGCCTGAGCTGCATCAGCTTGTCGCGCACAAAAGCTTTTTGCCCGGTCTCCATGTCGCTCAGGTTGAGATTGCAGATGATATTGGACGCGAACGTCAGCATCCGGTTGCCCACGTAATGCCAGAAAAAAAGCACGCGATGCGGTCCGCCGAGAAACCGCGAGCCGTAAACCATGTCCGCGCGGCCGTCGAGCAGCGGTCCGATCATGAGTTTGTAATCCGCCGGGTCGTATTCGAGATCCGCGTCCTGCACGAACACGTAAGGATTCACCGCCGCGGCGAAGCCGAGCCGCAGCGCGGCGCCCTTGCCCCGATTGCGCGAATGATAAAAGCATCGCACATTCGGATGCTCGAATTTTTGCAGATACTCGCGCGTGCCGTCGGTCGATCCGTCATCGACCACGATCACCTCGGCGTCGAAGCCGCACCCAAGCGCCCGGCTGATCACCGTGCCGATCGTGTTTGCTTCATTGAAGACCGGAATCACGACCGAGATCTTCGGCGTTGCGTCCATCACCCCTCTCTCACTTCCGGATGTACCGGAATTGGCGGCCCGCTATCGGTAGCCTGCGCGCCGTCGCGCGCGATCCGGGCCGCGAGCATCCTGAGCACACGGCGCAATTCGGCGCGCCTGCGGCGCGGCTCCATCGCGGCGGCGTAGCTCGACCACACGCGCATCCGGTCGGCGCGGCTTAGACCGGCAAAGCTGAAGCGCCCGAGCTGAACCAGATTTCGCAGTCGCGCGCGCGCCGGAGCCAAGCGGCCCGCCGTGCGCGTCCGCTCGTGATCGATAAACCAGATGCGTGGCGGGTCGCCGTCGTCCACGATTATGTTGAATGGAGTCAAATCGCCATGAACGAAGCCCGCGCGATGCAGCCGCGCGATCTCCGCGCCGATCGCGCGGAGCATCGCGCGCTTGCGCGCGCTTGCGGCGCCCGGCGCGCGGCGCAGATAACGCGTCGGCATTACGCCGTCGGCGCGCGGCGTCATCACGATCTCGCGCCCGCTCGAGCGCTCGCGGCCCCAAATCACGACCGCCGGAGCGTTTAGTCCCGCGCGCCTGAGGGCCGCCGAGATTGCCGCGACGTGCGCCGCACGCGAACCGCTGAGCAATCGCTTCAGGCGCTCGAAGCCCCGCGGAGCATCGAATACCTTGATAAAAAAATCGCCGCCGTCCCCGAGGCGTGCCCGATAAGTCGCCGCACGCCGCGAGCGGCGCAAAATACCGGGTCCATGTCCGGCGGCGGCTTCCAGAGCGCAATTCACCGCCGCGTCGCGCAACCCGGCTGCAAGGGTGGGCTCGCCGCAAAGCACCAGCCGCCATCCGCCGCGCTCGAGCGCGGCGCCGTCCGAATCGCCGATCATCGCGGCGCCTCGGTCTCGAGCTGGCCGGCCAAGCCCCATTCACCCGCATCCGCCGACTCGGCCGGTGACGCACCGATCGCGCGGCGAACGGCGGCCGCGACCGCGCCCGGCTCGATCCGCCGCATACATTCGCGCCCAATCGGGCACTCGCGCAGGTAGCAGGGATGACACGGGATCTCGCCCGCGATCGCGAATTGCGCGTATCCCCACGGCGCGGAGCGCTCAGGCGCCGTCGCTCCCCACAGCGACACGACAGGGCATCGCATCGCCGCCGCGATATGCATCGGACCCGAGTCGGGACCAAATGCGGCGGCACACTCAGGGAAGATCGCGATCAGGTCGCGCAGCCGCGTGCGTCCCGTTAGGTTCAGCGCATGAATATCGCCGAGCCGGCGCATAACCTCAGCCGCGAGTTCGCTCTCGTCCGCGCCGCCGAGCAGAACCGGGAAAATCGGCGCGGAGCCGTCGGCGGAACGCGCCAGCTCCGCGATCGCCGCCGCGATCGACTCCGGAAAATAGATCCGGCTCGGCCACGAGGAACCCAGAATCACTCCCAGGATCGGCGCCGGCGCGCCGCCGAGCAGTTCCCGCGCGCGCGCACGCTCTTGGGCCGAAGCCTCAAGGCCGAACTCGATCGGCGCGCGGGCGAGACCCAGCCGATCACCGAACGCCTGATACTGGATCAGCTTGAGGCGCAGATTCGGCTGCGGCGCGATCTGGAGGGTCGAGAAGCGATGATTGAATTCTTTGGCGTTCGCCGGAGCGAATCCGATTCGGGCGGGAGCACCCGAAGCGAGCGCGGTGATGCCGCTCTTCAGATGCCGTTGCAAGTCCACGGCCAGATCGAAATGACCGGCACGCAATTTGCGCACGAAGGGAACCGCCGACCACGGCGCTCGGGGGCGGTCAAAGACGATAACCTCATCGAGCCACGGATGGCGCTCGAGGATCGGTGCGGACTTCGGCTCGACCGCCCACGCGATGAACGCGCCGGGCCATCCGCGGCGCATCCGGCCGAGCAGCGGCAGCGCGCGCACCACGTCGCCAATCGCACCGTGCAGTACGATCAGGACTCGCCGCGGTGGCGCCGCCAAGGGCGGGTGCGGGATGGTTGCAGGCTCGTTCATACGGGCGAGGGTTGCATAACCCTCGCGCACGATGATATCGGCGCAGCCGTCGCGGGCAAAGCGGGGGTCCGGTGAGAAAAACGAACCCGCTGCGGGCATCCCAGCATCGCTTGGCGTACAGTCCACGCGAACGCACGGGGCAGAATTCGGAAGGTTTCGGATCCGCGTGCTTGCGAAGGCGTATGGGCGCCATATAAAACGCGCCATGATGACTGATCGATCCGCCGCGCCCCCCGCATCCTCCGCTTCCACCCGCGATCCGGCTTATTCGAGCGGCCCGATCGTGTTGGTGCTCGCGATCATCCTGACCATCTCGGCGATCCAGAAGGGCGGTCCGCCGCCGATCGTCGGCGCAGGAGCGCCAACCCGCGATTTCTCCGCCGCGCGCGCGATGCCCGATCTGCGCGCGATCGCCGCGCGGCCGCATCCATTGGCGTCATCCGATGAAGCTCGAGTGCGTGGCTACCTGATGAAGCGCCTGACCGAGCTGGGCGCCGCGCCGGAAATCGAAACCGCGACCGTCGCGCGCCAGAGCCTGTTTGGACCGCGGACATTCGCAATCGTAAATAATGTCGTCGCGCGAATACCCGGCACGGCGAGCACCGGCGCGATCATGCTCGTCGCGCATTACGATTCAGTCCCGAGCGGACCCGGCGCGGGCGACGACTCCGCCGCCGTCGCCGCGATACTCGAAACCGTGGGCGCGCTGAACAGCGGCCCGCCACTGCGCAATGACCTAATCGTGCTCCTGACCGATGGCGAAGAACTGGGGTCACTCGGCGCGAAGGCGTTTGTCGAGAATTATCCGGGCCTGCGCGACGTGAAAGTCGCGCTGAACTTCGAGATGCGCGGCGACTACGGCCCGGTCGTGATGTTCCAGACCAGCAACGACAACGCGTGGCTGATTCGTGCGCTTGCGGCGGCGCCGTTTCCGCGCACCGGCTCGCTTGCGTCCGCGATTTACAAACGGATGCCGACCGATACCGACCTGAACGTGTTCCTGCACTCCGGCCTTGCGGGAATGAATTTCGCCGCGACGGGAGGGTTCACGCGCTACCACACGCGGCTCGACAATATCGCCAATCTCGATCGGCGCTCGCTGCAGCATCAGGGCAGCTACGCGCTCGCACTCGCGCGCGAATTCGGCGCGGCCGACTTGAGCCAGCCTCACACGGGCGACTCGATTTGTTTTTCCGCGTTCGGCGAGTTTCTCCATTATCCCGCGGGACTGGCGATCCCATTTGCGATTCTCGTCTCACTCCTGTTGCTCATTACACTGGACCACGGCGTTCGCCGCGCAACGTTCAGCGTCGGCGGAATCTTAGCCGGACTTGGAATCTATTTCGCGGCGATAGTGCTGACCTTCGCCGAGAGTCGTATCGTCTTCTTGATATTCGCGCATTTCGCCGCGAGCGAAATGCTTCCGAGCGGCACTACGTATAGCAGGGCGTTCGATATCGCCGCATCGACCGCCTTAATCATCGCGACCCTATGCGCGATCTACGCGTGGCTGGCGCGCTATCGATCGCGCGCGGATCTTGCCGCCGGAGCGCTGGCGATGTGGGCGCTGCTGATGCTCGTGCGCTCGGCCTTTAATCCCGGGGGCAGTTACTTGCTCACCTGGCCGCTGATGTTCGCCGCGCTCGCGCTCAACCTCAGATGGCGGCAAACGCGCGAATCGATTGCGCCGATTGTGGCCGCGCTCGTCGCAGTGATCCCCTGCGCGGTGATCATCGCACCCGTATTTTCGGGCATCGGCGACGCAAGCCAAGGGGGGGTCGGGTTAAGCGCGATCCGGGCCGCGCTGATGTTCGGAATATTCCTGCCGTATATCGACATGCTATCGGGAAATCATGAAGACCTGCTCGCCGGTGCGTTGGGCGTCGCCGCGGTGGCGATGTTCGTGATCGGAATCCGGCAAGGCCGCTTCAGCGACACGCAACCGCGCCCCGACAGTATCTTCTACATGCTCGATGCCAATGCCGGGCACGCCGTGTGGGCGAGCCTTGACCGGGCGCCGGATCCCTTCACCGCGCAGTTTTTTCAGCATCACGTCCGCTCCGGTTCGCTCGCGATCCTGACCGGCGAAACCGCCCGGCTCGCACAAAACGCCGAGTCGGCCGGACACCAGGCTGCGGCCCGCGCGAGCCGATTTTGTCAATTGAACCACGGCGCGACGATCGAAGGCGACGCGCCGGCAGGCAAGATTGCCCCGCCCGAGCTGAACGTGATCGACGACTCCACCACGGCGGGAATGCGCACGGTCACGATGCATATCGCGTCAGCGCGTCACGCCCCGATTGTGTGGATCACGATCGCGCGCGGAGTGAAGGTGCTTGGCTCATCGATCGGCGGCGAGTCTTCCGCAAGTTCCTCCGCCGCCGGACCCAGCGACGGTTACTCGGCATGGTTCTGGGGCGCTCCCGAAGACGGTTTCGACCTGACGCTCAAGCTCGCCGCGCCCGGCCCGGTCCGAATCAACGTAATCGATCAGAGCGATTGGCTGCCGAGCCTTCCCGGAATGGCAATAACCCCGCGCCCACCGAACCTGATGCCGACGCCGCTCCTGTTCTTCGACTCGACCACGCTGGTCCGCAAAACCTTCATCCTCGGCGGCCTACCCCCAACGCCGAATGCGTGACGCGCGAAATAGCTGGAATCGCCGTCGTATCGCTCCGAATTTGCCGAAAGCGCGATGTGTACGTAATCGTTCGCGCCCTTCGCGCTTGCACCTCGCGAGCCGTCTAAACTAACGTCGCCCTACAAGGGGGCAAGGCCAAAAAGTGCCAGTCAGCAAGCCAGATGCGAAAGGTCGCGCGGTTCTGGCCGCGGTCGAGACGCTGAGAATTATTGAGTCCTGCACAAGATAGTGACACCGACCCACTCTATCGCGCCACCTCGTGTCATATATGGACCCCGCCCTGGAGCAAGAGGTGAAGTGGGGATCGAGGGGAAACGGTTGCAGTCATATATACGGCCTGTTTGTCGGGCATAGGTAGCGCCCGTGGCCATGATGGAAATCCGCGCATCTGAGTCTCTGA
>DATKSQ010000115.1:0-21035 GCA_035531615.1 Binataceae bacterium (SeqCode) | reverse complement strand
GGATGATGTTTCGCTCGCCTCTCCCGCATCGCCTCTGCTGCCCAGCCGGCCGACGAGCCGTCGGCCGCCACTGACAAAAGGAAGCAATATGCCAGTGGGGGCGGACGGCTCGTCCGCCCGCCCTCGCGAGCAATCACGATTGCTTCGGGATGGCGCTTCTCAATCCTGTTTCTTAGGAGGACTGGCGGTGTGCCAGTGGCACCCCGCCGGTCATTGCCTACGCGACACTCAAAGATGCGGGCGAGGCGCCGGCCCTAGTGAAGGAATTCTTTGTCCAGTAGGGCCGCCGGCGTGCAAGTGGGGCCTCGGCGGTATCTTTCATCGGCCAACCGCCGCTTTTATTTTTTTCAAGAAATGAGAGCGTTCATTGCCGCGCTTCGCGCAAATTCTCACGCTTTCGCGCAGATGAAGATCGACGCGCGCGCGCCCAGGATTGCAACTTGCCGCGCCTTTTCGACCCGCAGGCGCCGCCGCGCCGAGAGCGCGCGCATCAGTTCCCACTCGGCCGAGAGCAGGACCATCCGGCCTCCGGGAGCGAGCACGCGGTTGAACTCCGCGATCCACTCGGGATAGAGCTTGCGATTCTCGCCGTGCGAGCCGTAGCGGATTCCCCACGGGAGATTGGTGATGATCTTGGTGACGCTTGCGTCGCCGAGCGGCAGCGCGCGCGCGTCCCATCCCTCGAGGCGAATCGGCTTGTAGCGCGGACCAACGTTGATGCGCGCCGCGGAAATCGCTTCGGCGTCGCGGTCGCTGCCGATGAGTTCCGCGTATCGGCCCAGGTTGGCGCGCTCGATCAGAATCGTTCCCGCGCCGCAAAACGGGTCGAGCACGATATCGTTATCGTCCGCCCCGGCAAGCCATCCGAGCGCCGCCGCCGCAGCCGGGCGCAGCGACGCGGGCCGATGCGCGACCTTGTAATCGCGATGCCGCATCGCTTCGCTCGAGAGCCGGACCGCCAGCAGCAGTTCGGACTCGAACATCGTGGCCCAGAACTCGACGTCGGCATCGTTGTCGTCGAGGCGCCAGGTATGGTCGGTGCGCTCGCCGATTCCGCGTTCAACGGCGTGCTGCAAATCCACCCGGCGAAACTCATGCTCTCCAGCCTGGCGCGCGACCACCCGGTAGCGCAGCCGCCGCCCCGAGCGCGCCTTGGGGTCGAAGCGCACGCGAGCCGCTATCCCCGCTTCGACCAGCGGCGCCTCGCGCGCGGCCGCGCGAATCCGGTCCTGGGTGACGGCTTCGGGATCGGGGCCGGCGCGGTAACCGACCAGCGCGAAGATGTCTTCGGCGCATCGCAGGCGCACCAAGGCCTCAGGATGCGGCGCGCAGAAGATCGCCATCCCGCAGCGCTCCGGAACGATGCGCTGTCCGACTTCGCTCGCGTGCGGCGCCCGGGAAAGGATTTCGCTGGTGGCGATCGCCTCGAAGCCGGGCTGGGTCTGCGCGATGTACTGGTTCGGCCCAAAATGCAGCGCCTGCGGTGCGGGCCGCGGCGCGCGCTTTTCTCGGACCTGACGTTGAAACCGGTTCACGGCTTTCCTTGAGCCGCGTTCGGCTGCGAGTGTTTGCTACTTGGTGCGCGACAGGTACTCGTGGGTCTCGGTGTTGATCGTGATGGTGTCGCCCTCGTTGACGAAGTGTGGCACCTGGATCACCATCCCGGTCTCGAGCGTCGCGTTCTTGAGCGTGTTGGTGACGGCGGCGTTGCGATTGCCGGGGTCCGTCTCGGTCACCTTGAGGGTGACGGTCTTGGGCAGCGTGACGTTGAGCGGGGTGGCTTCGTGAAACTCGACCTCGACTTCAAGATTGGGGGTCAGAAAGCCGGCCACGTCCTCGATCAACTCCTTGGGGATCGTGATCTGGTCGTAAGTCTCCGAATTCATGAAGTGGTAGTCGTCGCCGTCCTGATACAGGAACTGCATCTTGAGCTGGGACAGGATGATGCGCTCGACGCGATCTTCAGAGCGGAAGCGGTTCTCGGTCTGGGATCCGGTCTTGATATTGCGCAGCTTGGTCTGGACCATCCCGCGCCAGTTGCCGGGCGTGATGTGCGTGATGGTCATCACGCGCCACAGGTCCTTGTTGTACTCGACCACCATCCCGGCGCGCAGTTGCGTCGCTTGAATCAACATCGTAGATGCACTCTCGGCTCGAAGGTTAAGGACGAAAACTTATCCAACACGGGCAATCGGGGCAAGGACGCCCGCCGCGCGCTACGGGATCAGGCGCCGGTACCACGGCATCGCGGCGCCCGGCGGATAACCGTAGCCGGGTGCGCCGTAGCCGGGATATCCGCCGTAACCAGGAGCGCCGTAACCGGGAGCGCCGTAACCGGGAGGATATCCGCCCGAATAGACTGGCGCGCCGTATGGAGCGGCGCCGCCGTAGCCATATGGCGACGCCGGGTATCCGTAAGGACTCATCCCCGGAACCATCAGCGGCGGTGCGCTGGCGGTGCTCATCCCGGTGCCGCTCGAATCGACCGACGCCTCGACGAAATTGCGGCCCAGTCCGTACGCGCGAATCGTGGCCTGCTGACCCGGAGGCATTTGAAAGGAAACGTCGAACGAGTTGTAGCCGCCCGCGCCGATCGGAATCGGCTTCATCATGCGCCCGTTGACGTAAACGCCGGCGCGATGCACTCCCGCGCCGGTGATCTGTCCGATTACCTCATATCCGCCCGGTTGCGAGGAACTCGGCATCACGCCGAGCACGTTGATCTGCACATTCGTAAGCGGGCCTTCGACTCCTCCGGGAAGTCTGCGTCCCGGAGCGCCGCTGGCACTCTCGGAGCCGTCGGCGCGCGGAATCTCTTCGGTGTTGTTGCGCGAGGACGCAACCGCGGCCGGGCCGCTCGAGGCGACCGCCTCGGAATCCATCGTGCTACCGCCAAGCTCGATCATCTTTTCATGGCCGTCGCGCGAATGCGTCAGCGCCGCCGCGTCGGGAGCGACCTGTGCCCGCGCGACCCGTCCGAGTCCGTCCGTTACCTCGATAGTCTGGGTCGGCGACGGGTCCTGAATCCCGAAATCGAAATTCACCCGCTGCTCGCCGCTGACGTCGCTGACCTTGACCATCTTGACCGGCGCCGAGCCGTCGAAAATTCCCGCTGACTTGAGATCGGTGCCCTCGAAGAAGCCGCGCACGTGTACCGCGCCTTGGGAGAACGAGCGCGAGTTGATAACCACTTGCGGAGCCTTGGGCGCTTCTGGCGCAAGGCTCGCCGACGGCGCCGCGGGACTGGACGGGGGTGGAGCGCTCGTCGCGATCGGACCCGCTACCGGTGTGACCTGCGCCTCGAGCGCCGCGATCTGCCCTTTGACCGAATTCCACTGCGGCAGCGCAGGAGCGCCCTTGGCGGCCCGCGCCGCGTCGATTTGATCGCGATCTCGCACCACCGCCGCCATCGCGTGGCCCGCCGCCGAGCGGTCGTCCTTTTCGAGCGCGCTTTGGAGCGATTGCGCATCGCTGGCGAGACTCGCCACCGGCGCGAGCATCGCGCCCCCGCTCTTGGGGTCGGCGTCGATCGCGTTGAGCATCGCAAAGGCCGCGTCGCTGAGTCCGGCGGCCACCCCCGCCGGCGTATCCGCGCGCGCCACGGCCGCGATCATTGCGGCGAGCATCAGGACCACGAGCGTCTGCGACGCACGGCTAATGCGCGCCCGCACAGGATTGCGCATGAAGCGGAAATTGCACAGAATTCGCATCGTCTCAGGACGATTGCTTGAATCGCCCGGCGGTCTGCTTGATTTGATGCGCGAGTTTCAGGAACAACTCGCCCTCGTCATAGATGAACAGCGCGAGCGCGCCCGCCACGCCAATAATCAAACCAAGAAGGAACGCACCCATCACTGGCTCCTCATAGCCTAATTATAGTCCAACTGACACCCATAAAAGAAATCAGATTTCCGCCTATCGGCGCGTCGAGTTCCCCCGGCTTGTGGCGCCGAGCGGCGATCTGTTAGTAAAATCCTTCCTGACACTCGTGAATTGGCGCTGTCCGTAAAGTGATAAATTCCGACCCGAATGATACCGCCGCGGCTCCTGTGGGCGAGGCCCGAGACAGCCGCGATTACCGCGCGCTGCGCGAAGGCGCCGGCGTAGTCGCGCTCGGCGAGCGCTCGATGGTGCGCGTCAGCGGCGCGGACCGGGCCGCGTTCCTGCACGGGATGAGCAGCAACGATATGCGGGGCGCGCGCGCCGGGTCGATCGTGCCGGCGCTGTTCCTGACCGAGCACGCGCATCTGATCGCGGATTTTTTCGCATGGATCGAGCCCGGCGCGATTCTGATCGATATTGACTCAGCGCTCTGGACTCGCGCGCGGCCCCATTTGGAAAAGCTGCTGGTCGCCGACGATGTCGAGTTCGAAGAGCTGCCCGAGAGGGCGGTGCTGGATATCGAAGGCCCGCGCGCGGCCGTTGCGGCGGGCGCGGTTGCGGGCGAGGCGTCGGCGCTCGAACCGTGGCGCTTTGCGCGCTTTGGCGAACTGCTCGCGGGAAATCTGCCGCGCCTGGGTTCGAGCGCGTTTACGCTTCTGATGCCGGCCGGCAAGAGCGTGGCAAGTATCGCGCGGATAACCGCGCTCGGCGATGATTTTCGCGCCGTCGGCCCGGGCGCGCTCGAAGTGATTCGGGTCGAGAACGGACTTGCGCTGGTGGGCGTCGATACCGCCGACAAAACCATCGCGCTCGAGGCGCGCCTGGACCGTTCGATCTCGTTCAACAAGGGATGCTACCTCGGACAGGAGACGCTCGAGCGGGCGACCGCGCGCGGCGGTTTGCGCAAACGCCTTTACGGCTTGCGTATCGACGGCGCGCGCGCGCCGGAACCGGGAGCGGCGGTGATGCTCGCAGGTAAGGAAGTGGGGCGCCTGGGCAGCGTGGCGCGCTCGCCGCGCCTGGGCGTGATCGGTCTTGCGATCCTGCATCATAGCGCATGGGATACGGCCGCGGCGCTCTCGATTGCCGATCCGCGCGGTGAAATCGCGGCGCGGCTCAGCGAAATTCCGTTCGTTTAGTGGTTAAGGTAATACTTTAAGTCAAGGTCCGCCGCTGCGCGGGCCGTCACAGGGAGCAGGCAACATGGCAAACACTTTGGGCAAACGCTATCAGTGCGAAAAGTGCGGCACCGAGGTGCTGTGCAACAAGGCGGGGCAGGGCGAGATCGCTTGCTGCGACCTGAATATGAAAATCAAGGAAGCCAAACCGCTTCCCTCGTCCGACTAGCAGCCGGTTGCGCGCTGATCGAGATGCGCGCCGCCCCCGCTTCGAGTCATCGTGGCTGAACAATCCGCAAAGGCCGACCTGGTCCTGCACGAAGGCGTCGTCCTGGGGCATTCGGGCAGCGACTCGGTCGCGCTCGGTGGCGGAAGAATCGTAAGCCACGGCCGGTTCGCCGAACTCAAGGCGCTGGTGGGGCCGCGAACCCATCTGATCAAGCTTGGCGGACGCGCCATTGCGCCCGGCTTCGTCGATGCGCACCTGCATTTTCTGGAAGCCGCGGCGGCGGCCAGCGGACTCGCGGTATGGCGCTGCCGCACGGTTGCCGATCTGCTGGCCGATCTGCGCCTCGGCGTCGGGCGTACGCCGCCCGGCAACTGGCTGCGCGCGTTCGGATGCGATGAGGCGTTGCTCGCCGATAAACGCGGCCCATCGCGCCAGGAACTCGACGGCGCGGTTGCGAAGAATCCGCTGCGCCTGCGGCACCAGACGCTCCACGCCTCGTGGCTCAACTCGCGCGCAATCGCCCAGCTCGGACTTGAGGCAGACGGGTTTCGCCCGCCTGACGGCGCGGTAATGATTCGCGACGCGGCCGGCAAGATGACCGGGCTCGTGGTCGGGATGGAACAGTGGCTGACGCGCCATCTGCCGCTCGTGACCAATGCTGAACTCGAGTCGCGGGCCCGGATCATGAGCCGCGAGCTATGCGCCGCCGGGGTGACGGCCTTCACCGACGCCACCGTGCGCAATGGACCTGAAGAGGTCGAGCTGTTCGCCAAGTTGGTTTCCGCCAAGGCGATCAACCAGCGTGTGGCGCTGATGATCGGCGCGCCGCATCTCGAGGTGGCGGCGAAGTGCGCTGAAACCGCGCGCGCGGCCGGCCTTGGTATCGCCGGGCTGAAGTTCATGCCGGGCGCCGCCCACGACGGAACCACTGCGGCGCGCCGGGTCAGGATCGCGCTCGCCAGCGGACTGGATTGCGCCTTCCATGCGACCGAGGTTGAAGAGCTTGAAGAGGCGCTTGGTTCGATCGAGCTGGCGCGCCAGCAGATCGGCGCGGGCCAGACGGCGGCGGTATGCCGAATCGAGCACGGCGGAGTGATCTCGCCCGACCATATCGCGCGAATCGCGGCGGCGGGCGCGTGGGTGGTCACCAATCCGGGCTTTATCTATTTTCGCGGCGCCAAGTATGCGGACGAACCGGGACTTGCGCCTCATCTGTACCGCGCGGCGTCGCTGCGCGCGGCCGGAATCGAGCTGGCGGGAGGGTCGGATGCCCCGGTCAGTCCGGCGCGTCCGCTTTCCGGCGTAGCGGCGGCGATCTCGCGCGCTACGCTCGACGGCGCGATTCTGGGCCCCGAGGAGCGGCTGAATCCCGCCGATGCGTTCGCGCTTTTCACCCGCGACGCGGCGCGTCTGCAGCGCCTCGAGGCGGGCGTGATCGAGCCTGGGATGCTGGCCGACCTGATCGTGCTGCCGCGCGACCCGATGAATATTGGCGCCGCCGAGTTGCATTCGATAAGCGTCGACCTGACTCTCATTGCCGGACGAGTTGTGTACGAGCGTGGGCGTCCCGCGGTCGCCCACAGTGACAGCGCCGATCTGCATTCGGCATAACCACGATTATGCCCGCGCCTTCAGGTTTCAGCTCGGTCCGGTATGAAAAACGCGGCGCGATTGCGTGGGTGACGCTCAACCGCCCGCGGCAGCTCAATGCGTACAATATCGCGATGCGCGATGACCTGTTCCAGATTCTGAGCGCAATCCACGATGACACCGAGGTGCGGGCGATGGTGCTATGCGGGGCCGGCAGCGCCTTTTCGACGGGCGGCGATCTGCACGAATTCGGCGCCGCGCCGTCGCCGATCGCGGCCCGCTGGATCCGCTTCCGCCGCGACGTATGGGGCCGTCTCAAATCCCTGCCCATCCCCACTGTCGCGGCGGTGCACGGCTTCACGGTCGGCGGCGGACTCGAGATGGCGCTCCTATGCGATATCGCGATTGCCGCCGCCGATACGCGAATCTGCCTGCCGGAAACCGGCGTCGGGATGATTCCCGGCGTCGCCGGCACGCAGACCGCCTCGCGCCGGCTGGGCCTTGGACGCGCGCTCGATTTGAACCTGACCGGGCGTTGGATTGACGCGCAAGACGCATTACTTATAGGTTTGGTCGCCGAAGTCGTTCCGGCCGGGCGCCTTTCGCGCCGCGCGCTCGGACTGGCGGGCAGGCTGGCGCGAATCCCACGCCAATTTTCGGCGCTCGCCAAACTTGCGGTGTGGGGTGGGCTCGACCTGCCGCTCGCCGATGGGCTGGAGCTCGAACGGCGCCTTGCGCGGCGCGCCGAACTGTTCGGCGGCGGCGCGGCGGGCGCGAGCGGGCGCAATCGAGGAGGTAACACAGTTCGTGAACACGGTTAATTTCGTGACAATTCCGTCGTCGATCGTTCCCGATCAGGAGATCATCGTGTTCGGCGATCGGCGGCTGAATTACACGCAACTCGCCGATACCGTCGCGCGCCTGTGCACGGTCTTCAAGCAGCAAGGGCTTCGCGCGCGCGACGTGGTCGCCGCGCTCGACACCAATTCCGATCTGTACATCGCCAGCTACTACGCGGCCGCCAAGGCCGGACTCGCTTTCCTGCCGCTCAACTATCGCGCCAAGGAAGCCGAACTCGAGTACATGATCAACACCGCCGACGCCAAGGTCCTGCTCGCCGGCGATCGCTACCTGGACCTCATCACGCGGCTCAGCCCGCGGCTTAAGCTCGAGCACATAATTGCGATTGGCGCGGGCCGCCCGGGCGTCCCCAGGCTCGCTGACCTGATTGCCGCCGCCGAACCCGACGAGAGCGAAGCTGAAGTCGAGGACGAGGACACCTCGATCCTGATGTACACCAGCGGCACGACTTCGCTGCCCAAGGGCGTGATGCTCTCGTTTCGCGACTTCACCGCCTATGTGACCGCCAATGTCGAGATGGCCGACGGCACCGACCGCGGCGCAGCCCTGGTGTGCGTGCCATTTTACCATATCGCCGGAACCACGGCGTACATGACCAATATCTGGACCGGGCGGCGGCTGATCGTGATGCCGCAGTTCGACGCGAAAACCTGGCTCAATCTGGTCCAGACCGAGCACGTGACCCACGCCTTCGTGGTGCCCACAATGATGAAGCAGGTGCTCGACGAGCCGTCATTCAAATCGGCCGATCTTTCGAGCCTGACCAACCTGGCATACGGCGGCGCGCCGATGCCGATCCAGGTGATCCGCCGCGCGATCGAGGCGTTCCCCAAAGCAGTAGGGTTCGTCAATGCCTATGGGCAGACCGAAACCACCTCCTCGCTGACCGTGCTCGGACCCGACGATCATCGGATCACCGGCGACGCCCAGGAGCAGGAGCGCAAGCTCAGGCGGCTCAACTCGATCGGCAAACCGCTGCCCGACGTGGAGATCCGGGTTCGCGACGAAGACGGCAAGCTGCTCGGTCCCGGCGAAGTCGGCGAGATTATCATCCGCACCCCGCGCATCATGAAGGGCTACGCGGGACGCAGCGATGACGCGGCGCTGTCTGACGGATGGCGCGCGACCGGCGACCTCGGATGGGTTGACGAAGACGGCTACGTGTTTTTCGCCGGACGCAAGGACGACATGATCATCCGCGGCGGCGAAAATATCGCACCCGCCGAGATCGAGACCGTGCTGATGAGCCATCCGGCGGTCGATGAATGCGCGGTTATCGGCATCCCCTCGGTCGAATGGGGGCAAACCGTCAAGGCGTTTGTCGTGGCGCGCCCCGGCGCCAGCCTCACCGCTGAGGATCTGAGCGAGTTCTGCCGCTCGCGGCTGGCAAGCTTCAAGCGGCCCGAGCAGATCGAGTTTATCGAGGCGCTGCCCAAAAATCCGCTCGGCAAGATCCTGCGCAAGGACTTGCGTGGGCCGTCGGGAGCCTGAGCAACGCCAACCCGGGCAAAAACCGCAAGCCGCGGCGCCGTGCGCGAAGCGATCGAGATCTCGCGCACGGGTGGATGCGTGACCGCGCGGATTGCGGCGGCCGGTGCGCGCCCAAAGCTCGGCTCGCCGGGAGCCAACCGGCTCATGGACCTGTTCGAGCAGGTCGAAGATGACGAATCGATCCTGATGCTCGCGGTCACCGGGACCGGACGATCGTTCTGCGGCGGCTTTGGCGACGATGTGGATCAGCGCCTGGTCGAATCTTTGGCCGCAATCTCGAAGCCGACCGTCGCGATCATAAACGGCGACGCGATCGATGAAGGTCTCGAACTCGCGCTCGCCGCCGATATCCGCGTCGCAATCGGGCGCGCGCGGTTTGCGCTGACCCAGCTCGCGCGCGGCGCTCTGCCGCACTTCGGCGGGACGCAGCGCCTGGCGCGAATCGCGGGCGCCGCCAACGCGCTTCGGATGATCCTGACCGGCGCGCCGATCGACGGCGCCGAGGCCCGGCGGATCGGGCTGGTCACCTACCTGGCCGGCTCCGAGCGCGAACTTGCAAAAGTCGCGGGCTCACTGGCCCAGGCGATTGTCTCGCGCGCTCCGCTGGCTGCGCGCCTGGTGAAAGACGCGGTTCTCAAAGGCTACGATATGACCCTGGAACAAGGCGTCAGGCTTGAGGAAGATCTGTACGCCCTGCTACAAACGACTGCTGACCGCGGCGAGGGTGTGCGCGCGTTTCTGGACAAGCGCAAGCCGCTCTTCCGCGGCGCCTGAAGATCATCACGATTGCGAAAGGAATAGATTGATGGCCAATCAACTGGGCAAGGTTTATATCTGCGCCAAATGCGGCTCGCAGGTGATCGTCACCAAGGGCGGGACCGGCACGATCAAATGCTGCGGCGCTCCGATGGAACAGAAAAAGTAACGCGCCGGCCGCCGCGGCCGGACCCACCTTGCGGGAGGACGACGCGATGCTGGGAGCCATAATCGTTGGATTGATAGCAGGATGGCTGGCCGGCAAGCTGGTGCGCGGCAGGGGCTATGGTCTCATCGGCGACCTGGTGCTGGGTCTGGTCGGGGGCCTGGTCGGGGGATGGATTATCGGGATGCTTCATGTGCCGGGCCCCAACGGAGCCATCGGCGCGATCGTAGTCGCGACGATCGGCGCTGTAATCCTGGTCTGGATCGCGCATCTGATTCGCGGCGAAGTCTAGGAAAAAACCATCCACAGATTACACAGATTTCACAGATTCAGAGATACAGAGAGCTTTGGCGGGCGTCGCCGCCGCAGCGGCGACGCCCGCATAATCTGTGAAATCTGTGTAATCTGTGGATTGTATTTCTTGACTCTTCAGGCCAGCGCGCGCAGGCGGAGTTCTTTGGCCTGGCTGCGGATCGGCTCGGGCAGCGCGACCGTTGTGGCGTCCACCCAGGTGCGCTCGAGCCGATAGAACTCGCGCGCCGGCTCGTAGAAAATGTGCACCACCAGATCGTCGTAGTCGAGCACGATCCAGTGCGCGTGTTTGACCCCTTCGACGGACAGCGGACGCAGCGCCTCGCGGTGCAGCCGCTCCTCGATGCCGCGGGCGATAGCCTGCACCTGCACGTCGGAGCGTCCGGTCGCGATCAGAAAATAATCCGCGATCGACGACAGGTGCTCGGACTCGAGCACCACCAGGTCATAAGCCTTTTTCTCAAGCGCCGCTTCGGCCGCCGCTATTGCCTTGGAAAATGCTTCCACTCTGTCCGCGCGGCCCCTCAATAGAGCTGATGGCGATGGATGTAGTCCACCACGTCGCCGGGTACGAGATAATTTATCGAAAGGCGGCGCTGCAACTTGCGGCGAATCGCCGTGGCGGAGATCGGAAGGACAGTCGTGGCTACGAATGAAAGCGTGGTTCCGCTCGGATGCACGTAATGATCGTCCGCCTTAATGTAGCCAAACCGCTTGAGCGCGGCAAGCGAGACGCGCGCCGGCGCGGTCTCGTCCTCGGCCATCCGGGTGTGAACGGCAAGGTTGCACAGCGTCACCATCTCGTCGCAGCTCTTCCAGGTTTCGAGCTCGGCGAACTGATCCGCGCCCATCAGCAGGTACAGCGTGGCCGGCTGTCTGAGCGTCGAGCGAAAGAACTTGACCGTGTCGATCGTGTAGGAGCTGCCGCCGCGGCGCATCTCGACATCGGAAACCATGAAGTGCCGGTTGCCCTTGGCCGCCAGCCGCGCCATCTCGAGCCGATGCTCGGCGGGCGCCAACTCGCCCGCGGACTTGTGCGGCGGCGACGCGGCGGGGACGAAGTACACCAAGTCGAGTTGCAGCGCCTCGCGATCCTCTTCGGCCGAGCGCAAATGCCCCAGATGAATCGGGTTGAAGCTGCCGCCGAACACCCCTACCCGCATCGCGTCACCCGCGCACCTGGTTAGCCACGTACCTGGCCTGAGCCCTCGATTACGTACTTGTAGGTCGTCAGTTCCGCCAAGCCCATCGGGCCGCGCGCGTGCAGGCGGTTGGTTGAGATTCCGGTCTCGGCGCCGAAGCCGAATTCAAAGCCGTCGGTGAAGCGGGTCGAAGCATTGACATAGACCGTAGCCGAATCGACCTCATGCTGAAAGCGCGCCGCGGCGGCGCGGTCGCTGGTGACGATCGCGTCGGCCAGATGCGATCCGTGGCGCTCGATAAAAGCGATCGCTTCGTCGAGCGAATCGACGACTTTGATCGCCAGGATCAGGTCGTTATATTCGGTGTCCCAGTCCGCGGGCGCGGCCGGCCGCGCCGCACGCACTATCGCGCGCACGTGATCGTCGCCGCGCAGCTCGACGCCCGCTTTTATCATCCGCGCCGCCAGCGCGGGCAGGAACCTTGGCGCGGCGGCGCGATGCACCAGCAGGGTTTCCATCGCGTTGCACACCGCCGGACGGCTGCACTTCGCGTCGAAGCAAATCTCTTCGGCCATCTTCAAATCCGCCGCCGCGTCAACGTAGGTGTGGCAGATGCCGTCGAAGTGCGGGAGTAGCGGGACCGCCGAGCCTTCGAGCGCGGCCTTGAGCGCGGCTCCGCCGCGCGGAATTATCAGATCGATCAAATCGCGCTGCCGCTTCAGAATTTGAATCGCCTCGCGATCGGGATTCTCGATGAAGCTCGCGGCCGCCGGCGAGAGCCCGGCCTCCGCGAGCGCTCGCCTGATCAACCCCGCCAGGCATCCGTTGCTCGCGAGCGCCTCTTTGCCGCCCCGCAGCACCACCGCGTTGCCCGCCTTGATGCATAGCGCGGCCGCATCGACGGTGACGTTGGGGCGCGATTCATAGATGATCGCGATTAGCCCAATCGGAACCCGCCGCTTTCCGATTCTGAGGCCATTGGGACGTTCCCACGCGTCGATCACGGCGCCAACCGGGTCGGGCAGCGCGGCGACTTCGGTCACGCCGCGCGCGATCGCCTCGATACGATCCTCGCTGAGCGTCAGCCGCTCGACGAACGCTCCGATGCGGCCGTCGGCGTGCGCGCGCTCCAGATCGGCGCGATTGGCGGCCAGGATCGCGGCCTTCGATTTCCGGATCATCGCGGCCAGGGCAGCCAGCGCCGCGTTCTTGCGCTCGGTCGAGGCGAGCGCGAGCGGGCGCGTGGCCGCGCGCGCCTCCGACAGGATCGCGATGATTTCGGATTCCAGCTTCATCTTCCAGCCTTATCCTCGGTCCCTATTATCCAACATCCTTGAGCAGCACGAAGTTGTCGCGATGGATCACCTCGTCGGCCAGCTTGTAGCCGATAAGGCTCGTGATCTCGGTCGATCGCCGCCCCATCAGCTTGAGCAAATCCGCGGCCGGATAGTTGACCAGCCCGCGGCCGAACTCGACGCCGTCGGGATCGAGCAGGCTCACGCATTCGCCCGGCGCGAACTCCCCACGCACCTCGCGGATGCCCGAGGGCAACAGGCTGCGGCCCCGCGTGCGCAGCGCCTCGGCCGCGCCGCGATCGACGCCGAGCGCTCCGGCGGGTCGCAGCGCGAAGGCGATCCAGTGCTTGCGGCTTTTGAGCTTGGCGCCGGCGGGCACGATCAGAGTGCCGCATTCGCGCGTCGGATCGAGCACCGCGGCCAGCACGCCGGCTTCGCGTCCATGCGCGATCACCGAGGCGATTCCGGCGCGCGCGGCCTCACGCGCGGCGCGCAGCTTGGTCGCCATCCCGCCGCTGCCCAGGGGGCCCGAGCCTTCGGCGACCAGACCGCGCATCCCGGCTTCGGGATCGGTGATTAGCGCGACCAGCCTTGCGTCGGGGCGCTTGTGCGGGTCGCCGGTCAGAACGCCGGGCACGTCGCTCAAGATGACGAGCAGGCCGGCCTGCACGAGAGTCGCCACCAGCGAGGACAGGAAATCATTGTCGCCGAGCCGAATCTCCTCGACCGCGACGGTGTCGTTTTCATTAACGATCGGGATAACGCCGGCCGCGAGCAGCGCCGTGATGGTCGCGCTGGCGTTGCGGCGGCGGCGGCGCTCGGCGAGATCCTCATGCGTCAGCAGAAGCTGGGCGACGATTCGTCCGTGCGCGCCGAACGCGCGCGCCCATTCGCGCATCAGCTCGATCTGCCCCGCCGCCGCGGCCGCCTGGCGAACCGCGATCGCCGTGCCGTGCAGTTTGCCGAGCCGTGCGCGCCCGGCGGCGACCGCGCCCGAGCTGACGACGATCACTTGGCGTCCCGCTCTCATCGCGGCGTCGATATCGGCGGCCAGGCGCTCGATCACGTCGGCGCGAAGCCCGTCCGCGTCGGAGAGCACCGCGCTTCCAACCTTGACGACGATCCGCTTCACGCAAGGCAGAATTTGCGCCTTGTAGTCTAGCTGCGACATAGCTCGGCAACCGGCTCGAGAGTTGACAGCGCGCGTGCGATCTCGGCGACTATCGGACCCAGGCCGCGGCCCTGTTCGGCGGAGATCGCAAAGGTGCGCAGCCCGAGTTTGCGCTCGAGGCCGCGCGCGGCTTTACGCGCTTCATCGTCGCCTATCAGATCGATCTTGTTAAGCGCGATTATCGCCGGCCGCTCGAGCAGCGCGGGATCGAACGCGCCGATCTCGGCGCGCACAGTCTCAAATGCCTGCGCGGGGTTCTCGGCCGCGTCGAGCACGTACACCAGCATCCGCGTACGCGCCAGATGGCGCAAAAACCGGATGCCGAGCCCGTGGCCGAGATGCGCCCCTTCGATAAGCCCGGGAATATCGGCGACGGTGAAGCTTTCCTCATCGGAGACGAACACGCGGCCGATATTCGGCGCCAGCGTCGTGAACGGATACGAGGCGATCTTCGGGCGCGCCGCGCTGAGCGCGGTCAGCAGCGTCGATTTGCCCGCGTTCGGCAATCCGACCAATCCCGCCTCGGCCACCAGGCGCAATTCGAGCCGCACCCAGCGCTGGACGCCCGCGGTGCCGGGGGTCGCGATCCGCGGCGAGCGGCGAGTCGAGCTGGCGAAGTGCATGTTGCCGCGGCCGCCTTCTCCGGCCTGCGCGATCGTCGCGCGCGTCCCCGGCATCACCAGGTCCGCGATCGTCGCGCCGCTTTCATCGTCGAACACGACAGTGCCGGGCGGCACGCGGACGATCAGGTCTTCGCCACCCTTGCCGTATTGCTGTTTGCCGCGGCCGGATTCGCCGTCGCGCGCGACGAGGCGCGGCTGATATTTGAAATCGAGCAGGGTCGAGAGACCCTCGTCCACTTCAAAGATCACGCTGCCGCCGCGGCCGCCGTCTCCGCCCGAGGGGCCGCCGAAGGGGCGGAATTTCTCGCGCAGAAACGCGATCGCGCCGTCGCCGCCCTTGCCGGCATGCACGAACACCCGCGCTTCGTCGATAAATCGCATCGCAGTGAGAAGATTATAGCAGGACGCCGCGGGTCGAGGCGCGCGGGAAAAGAAGAATACAATCCACAGATTACACAGATTTCACAGATTCGGATTTCCAGACAAATATGCGGTCGGCGCCGCGGCGGCGCCGACCGCATCATCTGTGTAATCTGTGTAATCTGTGGACTGTTTTTCTTCGCTTAAGCGCAAATCTCCGCCAGCGCGCGCACCGCGTCCACCGAGCCGGTCCCGACGAGCATCGTCTTCACGGGAGACGCTTTCCACGCGGCGATGCGATCCTTGATGCGCTCCTTTGGACCGACCAGCGCGACCTCGTCGATCAGCTTGTTGGGGACGAGCGCCATCGCTTCGTTCTTTTTTCCCGTCAGGTACAGGTCCTGGATTTTGCCGGCCGCGTCTTCGTAACCCAGACGCCGCGCGTAATCGTTGTAAAAATTCTTCGACCGCGCGCCCATCCCGCCGATATACAACGCGAGTTGCGCCCGCACCGGCATCCGGCACTTCTCGAGGTCATTGCCCATCACGCAGGTCACGAACGGGGCGACCTCGAAATTGGCCAGTGACTTCTTGCCGCCCGACTTTGCGAATCCCGCCTTGACCGGCGCGTCGTATAGGTCCCATCGCTCGGGACTCATCCAGACCGGAATCACGCCGTCGGCGATTTCGGCCGCGAGCTCGATTCCCTTGGGGCTGATCGACGCGGTGTAAATTTGCATGTCCTTGCGGCCATGCAAAATGCTCTTGAGCGGCTTGCCGAGGCCGGTGGCGCCGGGGCCGGCGTAGGGAATCTGGTACTCCTTGCCGTGATGCTCGACGGGGACTTCGCGCGCCAGGATTTTGCGCACGATATCGATATATTCCCGCGTGCGCTGGAGCGGCTTGCCGTACGGCACGCCGTGCCATCCCTCGACCACCTGCGGCCCCGAGGGTCCGATGCCCAGGATGAAGCGGCCGCCCGAGAGCGCGTCGAGCGTCATCGCGGTCATCGCAGTGGCGGCGGGAGTGCGCGCGGGCATCTGCATGATTCCGGTGCCGAGGCGGATTTTTTTGGTCAGCGCCGCGATCCATGCCAGCGGAACAATCGCGTCGGAGCCGTAAGCCTCGGCGGTCCAGACCGAATCGAAGCCGGCCTTTTCGGCCTCGAGGATTAATTCCATCGGCATCCCCATCTGGGCGCCCGAATATCCGGAGACGAGTCCTAGTCGCATCACGATTCCTCCTGCGCGCAAAGTCGCTCGGCGCGAGCCAATACAGTCAACCTCAATGGACGCAAAATGAAAAGCCCCGCGCGATCCGCGCGAGGCCCCTCGAAAATTCGGCTTCGAGAATCGCTACGCCGAAGGCTGCTCGGATGCGCTCTCGGCGCGATGCGGCTCGACGCTGACTTGGCGCTTTTCGCCCTTGGGCTCGTACTTCGTAACGCCGTCAATCTTGGCGTAGATCGTATAGTCGCGGCCCATCCCGACGTTGCGGCCCGGATGAATCCGCGTGCCGCACTGGCGCACGAGGATATTGCCCGCCTTCACGGTCTGGCCGGAGTAAATTTTGATTCCGCGCCGCTGGCCCGGACTGTCGCGGCCGTTGCGCGTGGAACCTTGGCCTTTTTTGTGCGCCACGGCGGTCTCCTCTGATGCGGCGGCGCGTGCGCGCCGCGAGTTGAATGAAAAACGGCTGCGCGGCTACGCGCCCGCCGAAATTTCCTCGATCTTGAGCACCGTCAGTTCCTGGCGATGCCCGCGCTTGCGCCGGTAGTTCTTGCGCCGCTTCTTCTTGAACACTATTACCTTGGTGCCACGCGGCTGCTGGACGATCTTCGCGCTCACCGCCGCTCCCGCGATAGTCGGAGTGCCGACCCGCGGCGCCTCGCCGCCCAGCGCGAGCACCTCGGTCAGGGAAATCCGCGCGCCCACGTCACCCTCGAGCCGTTCGACAATGATCTGATCGCCGACCCCGACGCGATACTGTTTTCCGCCAGTCTTTAAGATTGCAAACATGCTTATGCCAGAACCGAATTAATTATCGAACCGCCGCGACCGTGTCAATCGATACGCCGCGACGGGTAGTGGCTCATATCAGGGTTAGGTCCCTCTCGATGCACGATGCCGAGGCGTCATTCCCGCGCGCCCTTCGGCGGGCTCAGAGTTTGTGAGTTCTTATGATTCGCGTTTGGTGTCATCCTGAGCGAGCGCTGCGCGAGTCGAAGGACCCCGGAAAAACTAGGGGGTCTTTCGACTCCGGCCGCAACGGCCTCCGCTCAAGATGACACAAAATTGAGCCGGACCCGAAAAACTCACAAACCTTGAGACCGAGTTCTGGCGTTACAGCCCGAGGTTCCCGTGGCCCGGCCGCGCGGGCGGTTCAACGCGAAAGACAAAAGGCACCTTGATGCCTCGCTTCCTTGCTTCCGCGATGACTGTGGCAAGAACCAATCCGGACGCGATTATGGTTTCGCCTTCCAACGCCACCCACTGGCCCACGAGTTCTGCAAAGGCCTCGGGATGCTGAGCACAGAAATTTAATTCGCGGCCGCGATGCGCTGACGGAGTGCTAACATGCGCGGCGTTACCTTCGGTGCCATCGCCCATCGGTAACCTCCAGCCGAGCCGGTTCCGGTACGATAGCAGCCGAGACACGCAAAGGCATGCCCTCAATCCAGCCCCAACCGTTCGCGGCCTTCCGGGGAGATCATTTGCGGGGTCCACGGCGGGTCCCAGACCAGATCGACGTCGGCTTCCGAGACTCCCGGCAGGGTCATCAGCTTGCTCTTCGCGTCGTAGGCTATCGATGCGCCCATGCCGCAGCCCTGCGCGGTTAGCGTCATCTTGATTTCGATTTTCTTGGTGCCGTCGGCCTGATCCTTGAGTTCCATTCCATAGACGAGGCCGAGATCGACGATGTTGACCGGGATCTCCGGATCGAAGCAGGTCTTGAGCTGCTCCCAAACCATCGATTCGAGATCCCCGCCGCCTCCCGTCTGCGCGCCGCCCGCGTCGGCGGGATTTTTTCCGATCGCGTCGGCGTCCTTGCCCGCGATACGGAACAGTCCGCCGTGCGAGGGCACTTGCAGCGTGAACGTGCCGCCGAGCGATTGGGTGATATAGGCCTCCATACCTTTTTCGAGCGTGGTCTTGACGCCCCCCGGAATCTGCACCGCTTCGACATCGCGCGCAATTTGTACTGGTTCCATCGCTGATTTCCTCTGTGCTTGGACTCCGATTGTAGACCGCGCGCCGCGTCGGCGCCACCGACGCGGCGCGTCAATCAGCGCGAGTCATCCGAGCATTCGCCCGTAGCAGGTTTTTTTTAATTTTACAAGGCTGAACAGTTCAGCCTTATGTACTTCGGCGCTCTGTGTAAAATGCAGACTATGAAGAGGCCGGCAAATCAATTCTCTCTTATTACCGGGGGCCGACGGCTTTCGGAGCCGTCGGGAGGCGGGAATCCGGATGGCTGCTTGCGGCGTCGCGGAGGCGGAAAGACGCGGTATCGAAACGACGCGTCGAAGTACCGTTCGAGAAGAAGTTTTCCAGCATTTCCGCGGATAATAATCCGCACGGTCATGAATTTTTTTGAGACGAACCCACGCGATCGATCTTCGATTTCCGGCAGACGCATTGCCGGGCGGGCGCGGCGATGCTAGAGCGAAGATGCGACGAAGGTACCGGGGGCAGGTGGATGCAGGCGAATCGCGTATCGGAGGGTTCTGAAAGGTCCGGCGGATCGATCGATCCCCACGCTACGGTCAGAGAAAAGATCTACGCGTTTCTTGAATCTCATCCCGGTGGAGCAGACGCGACCGAGCTCGCCGGGCTGCTGCTCAAGGGCGTCGGCTCGGATCCCGAAATGGGCGGGCGCATCGTCGAGCAGCTCCTGGCCGGCGATCCGAATTTCGTCTTCAACGCTGCCGCAGCGCGATGGTCGCTCAAGTCGGGCGATCGCTACCGCGTCGCGCTCGAGGACGCTGCCTTCACGGTGGTCGATCTCGAGACCACGGGCGGGCGCGCGGGGCCCGGCACGATAATCGAGATCGGCGCGTACCGGATGGTCGGGCGGCGGATGGTCGATTCGTTTTCGAGCCTGGTGCGTCCGCACGGGCCGATCCCGCGCTTCATCACGGGGCTAACGTCGATCACGAACGAGATGGTTTCGGCGGCGCCGCCGATCGAGCGCGTGCTGCCCGAGTTTCGGGAATTCATGGGCGACTCGGTGATGGTGGCGCACAACGCCGCGTTCGACCGGGGCTTTCTGGATTTCGAGTTCCGGCGGATATTCGGGATCGGGCTGCGCAATCCCGTTTTGTGCACGCTCCGGATGTCGCGCCGGTTCGTGCCCTCGCTCAAGCGGCGCCGGCTGGATTCGATAGCCGAGCATTTCGGCCTTGCGACCGACGGGCGTCATCGCGGGTTGGGCGACGCGCGGATGGCGGCGGAGATCCTTTCGATCTTTCTCGAAATCGCCGCGCGGATGGGAATCACGCGGCTTGACCGCCTGCTCGACGATCATGGGCGCGGACTGAGCGGCCGGCGCTTGGAGCGCCACGTCGCGCCCGAAGCCGTCGCGGCGTTGCCGCACTCGCCCGGGGTCTATCTGATGCGCAACGAGCGCGGCGATATCCTGTATATCGGCAAGGCGCGGCGCCTGCGCGATCGGGTCGGCTCGTACTTCAACTCGGCGGTCAACGCGAAGACCGCGGAGCTGATCGGCCACGTTCATAAGATCGATACGCGGCTCACCGCGTCGGCTCTGGAAGCCGGATTGCTCGAAGCCGAGCTGATCCGCGAGTTCAAGCCGCCGTACAACCGGATGCTCAAGTCGGCCGCGCCGGCGTACTTTATCAAGCTCGACCTGATGGACGAATTCCCGCGTCTGGTTCTGACCACGAAGATCTCCGCGCGACCGGGCGTGATGCATCTGGGGCCGTTCATCGGGCGCAAGAGCCTGGACAACTCCGTGCGCGCGCTCGCGCGGATTGTGGGCCTGCGCACCTGCGCGGGCAAGCTTCGTCCCGACGAGGATTTCTCGCCCTGCATCTACGGCCAGATGGGGCAATGCACCGCGCCGTGCAACGCGAGTATCGAGGAAGAGGCGTACGCCGAACGGGTGCGCACGGCGCTGTCGTTCCTGCGCGGAAAGAGCGGTCCGCTTCTCGGCGATCTGGCGCGCGCTCGCGACGCCGCCGCCCGCGCGCTGCGCTTCGAGGAAGCCGGCAGGATGCGGCGCGAGCTCGAAGCGCTCGCCACGCTGGCCCGTCGCGCGTCGCGCCTTAGCGAAGTCGTTACCGAGAACAACCTGGTCATAATCACCGGCGGCGACGGGCCCGACAGGGGCGAATTTCCGCGCACCGCGCACGTCGTGATGGCGGGGCGGCTTGCGATGACACGGGCGCTCGATTCGGCGGACGCGGCGGGCGAAATCGCGGCGTTCGTCGCCGACAACTTCGATCGCTACCGGGCGCGGGCGGTGGCGCGCGGCGAACTCGAGGCGATGACGATCGTCGCGCGATGGCTTCGGGAGCGGTCGCCAGACGAGGGCCGGCTGGTTTATCTAAGCGGACCGCGGCTCGACCCGGCGGCGCTCAGCCCTTGAGATTTTTGGCGAACAGGTCCAGTGTACGCGCCCAAGCGTCTTTCGCGGCCGCCGCGTTGTACACGTCGGGGCGGGTGTCGTTGAAGAACCCGTGGGAGCATCCGGGGTAAATCTTCACCTCGCCGCGCTTGTTGAACTTCTTCAGGTCCGCCGCCAGCCGGTCAACGTCCTTGCGCTGAATCCATCCGTCGTTCTCGCCGTATGCGTAAAATATCGGGCATCCGAGCTTCGCGATCTTTTCGTCGGCGGGAATCTCGCCATAGAAAGGCGCCGTGGCCGCGATCTCGCTCGACTCGCACGGCAACAGCATCGCGTAGCTTCCGCCCATGCAGTATCCCGTGATGCCGATGCGGCTCGAGTGGGTCCGTTTCTGCGCGCGAACCCATCCAAGTGCCGCGCTCAGGTCCGCGATCCCGTCTGCCATTTTTA
>DATKSQ010000114.1:0-4352 GCA_035531615.1 Binataceae bacterium (SeqCode) | reverse complement strand
GCGGCAGTGTCTCGAACCTCTGGATCTGTCGGTGACGGACGCCGCGAAAGCTTTGGGCGTCACCCGGCAGGCGCTGTCCGACCTTGTGAACGAAAGAGCCGGGGTATCGGTCGAGATGGCGATCCGGCTCTCAAAGGCGTTCGGCTCCACTCCGGAGACGTGGCTCGGCATGCAGATGGCCTACGATCTCTGGCAGGCCCGCAGCCGCGCCGACGAAATCCGCGTGCGCTCATTCAAGGCCGCGTGAAGTCTCTGCGCACGCTGACGCGACAGCATCCAAGAGAGTGGCTTCCATGAATTTCGCTCCTCTCTCAGCGAACAGAGCCAGACTCGGCAACTGCCGGTTACTGAGGTAAGTTCCTCAGCGTGAAGCTCATCAAGAATACTGGCGGTGACCGGGTGATCGACGAGGTTCGCGCCGCGCTTCGTCCGCAGTCAAAGCTGGATATCGCCAGCGCGGCGTTCTCGCTCTTTGCTTTTGGCGAGACACGGGAGCTGCTGAAAGACATCGCGGGCTGCCGTCTTGTTATCCCGACCCAACCTGATAGTGAACCGCAACTATTCGGCACCGACGCCGATCGGCCGTTTCGTAACCGGCTGAACACCAGAGCGCTCGCCCGGCAACTCGCGGCGTGGATCGAGAAGAAGGTCGATCTTCGTGGCGCGCCGATGCCTCTGCCGCAGTCGCTTCTCGCTATCGGCGATGGCGCCGGTATGCCGGCTCGCGTGCTGACCGGGCATTGCCCATTCACCACCGATGGTCTCGGTCTGACTCCCGGCAACCGATTCAGTTTGATTCAGTGCGCGGAAACCAGCGATGAATGCGCGATACTCGGGAGCTGGTTCGATTCGCTTTGGGATAGCCTGCCCGCCACACCCGACGCGAAGAACGCATTTCTGACACACCTGCGCGAGCTGACCGCTCACAAAGCCCCGTCGCTCGTTTACTTCCTGATCCTGTTTCATCTCTTCAAAGACCTTGGCGACGAGTTGGATGAGGAACGCATCGTAAAATCCGCCACCGGGATTCGCAGCACTGTTGTCTGGAAGAAGCTCTTCAAGTTCCAGCGCGATGGTGTTGTGGGAGCAATCGACAAGCTCGAACGCCACGGCGGATGCATCATCGCCGACAGCGTGGGCCTCGGTAAGACCTTCGAGGCCTTGGCGATCATCAAATACTACGAGCTGCGCAACGATCGCGTGCTGGTCCTCGTGCCGAAGCGGCTGCGCGACAACTGGACGCTGTACAAATCCAACGATCGCCGCAACAGCCTTGCCGCCGACCGCCTTCATTACGACGTGCTCAATCACACTGACCTGTCCCGCGAGGGCGGCCACTCCGGGGAAATCGATCTCGCGCACGTCAACTGGGGCAATTACGATCTCGTCGTGATCGACGAATCGCACAACTTCCGCAACAAGGCCGCTCACAAGGATCGCGAGACCCGTTACGACCGCCTGATGCGCAACATCATCAAGGCTGGAGTGAAAACGCGCGTGCTGATGCTCTCGGCCACGCCGGTTAACAACCGCCTCGCCGACCTCAAGAATCAAATCGCGTTCGTCACCGAGGGCGACGACACCGCGCTCGCGGGGAACCAAATCCCGAGCATCGAGGCGACCACGCGAAAGGCGCAACTCCAGTTCAACCGATGGCTCGCGTTGGAAGATGATCGGACGCCAACGCGTCTGCTCGACATGCTCGGATTCGACTATTTCAAATTGCTCGATTTGCTCACGATCGCGCGATCGCGCAAGCACATCGAGAAGTATTACGGGACGCTGGAAATCGGCCAGTTCCCCGAGCGTCTGCCACCGATCAACATCAAGGCCGACGTCGATCGCGCCGGCGAGTTTCGTTCGATCCGCGAGATCAATAGCGAGATTCGGCGGCTCAATCTCAGTGCCTACGCTCCCCTGCGCTATGTGCTGCCGCACAAGCAAGCGGCCTACGACGAGAAGTACAGCACGCGGCTGCATGGTGGACAGCGGATGTTCCGCCAGGCCGACCGCGAGGAAAGCCTGATCCACCTGCTGCGCGTCAATATCCTGAAACGCATGGAAAGCGCCGTCACTTCGTTCGCTCTGACCATCAAACGTCAGCTTGCCGACGTAAACGCGATGCTCGCGCGGCTCGATGCGCACGACTCGTCGGTGGAGGAAATCTCGATCGAGGATATCGAGGTCGATGACCCCGCCTTCGAGACGCTGCTCATCGGGCGCGAGGTCAAGGTGCTGTTGCAGGATGTCGATCGCGTGCGATGGCGTCAGGACCTGATCGAAGATCGCAATCGCCTCGACACGCTGCTATCCGCCGCTCGGCAGGTGGTTCCCGCGCGCGACGATAAACTCGATCGCCTGCGCAAACTCATCCAGAACAAGGTTCGCAACCAGATCAATTCCGGCAACCGGAAGATCCTCGTCTTTACGGCCTTCGCCGACACCGCCGAATACCTCTACCGCGAGCTTGCGGAGTGGGCGCGGTCGAGTCTCGGTCTGCACAGCGCTCTGGTGACGGGCGCCGGGCACAACAAGACGACACTGCCCGGATTGCGCGCCGACTTCTCGACGATCCTGAGCAGCTTTTCTCCACGCTCCAAGGAGCGGCCCGCGGAAATGGCGGACGAGGGCGAGATCGATCTGCTGATTGCCACCGACTGCATTTCCGAAGGGCAGAACCTGCAGGACTGCGACACGCTCATCAACTACGACATCCACTGGAACCCGGTGCGCATCATCCAGCGCTTCGGCCGTATCGATCGCATCGGCTCGACGAATGAACGCATCCAGCTCGTCAACTTTTGGCCCAATCTCGAACTGGAGGAGTACATCAACCTCGAACAGCGCGTCAGCGGCCGGATGGTCCTGCTCGACATCTCCGCCACCGGCGAAGAAAACCTGATCGTGCAACAATCCGGCGATCCGATGAACGATCTGGAGTATCGCCGCAGACAGCTCCAGCAATTGCAGGAGGCCGTTATCGATCTGGAAGACCTGGGCGGCGGAGGCATTTCAATCGCCGACCTGACGCTGAACGACTTCCGTATCGATTTGGCAGGCTATCTGCGCGAACATCTCGAGCTTCTGGAACGGCTGCCTCTCGGCACCTTCGCGGTCACGACGGCGCAGGGTGACGGCGAGGCCGCGATCGCGCCGGGTGTTATCTTTTGCCTGCGCGCGGTCGGCGAGGCCGCCCTCAAAAGCATCGAACCCGGCTATCCCCTCGCGCCTCACTACCTCGTCCATGTTGGCGAGGATGGCGCTGTGCTGCTGCCGTACACGCAGGCCAAGCAGGCGCTCGATCGGCTGAAGAAGCTTTGCATCGGCCGCGACCTGCGCGACGCCTCGGCCGTGGCTCGCTTCGACAAGGCAACCCGCAACGGCGAAGAGATGGCCGCGATACAGAAGCAACTGGCCGCCGCCGTGGCCGCGATCACCGGCAAAAAGGAAGAACGCGCAGTCGCGAGTCTCTTCACTCCCGGCGGCACGCACGCGATGAAAGGCGAGTTCGCCGGCATCAACGACTTCGAGGTGGTTGCCTATCTCGTTGTTCTCCCGGAACTCGACGCATGAGCGGTGCAGTCGTCGATGTGATTGGCGCGCTGGCGCTGCCTGCCGATACCCGAGTCGAGCGGCGCGTGCCCAAGAAGCTGCTTCTCGAACAGGGCGCGCCGACAGCGGCTGACAAGCGGCAGATCCAAGATGGTATCGAGGAATTGATCTGGGTGGCAGCCCTGAAGCCGATCAATATCGGCGTGCCTGCATTTCGAGACGCCGTCCGCGAATATCTGGAAATCGCCGTGCTGACCGCCACGCTTCGCGATAATGCCAAGGCATCGCGCGTAATCGAGCTCATCCATCGCGCGATCCCGTATCCCGTCGTGCTCGTGAACGCGCAGAGCGACGGCCAAAGCCTCTCGCTCGCGCACAAGCGATGGTCACAGGGGGAAGCGGGCGCGGTGGTTATCGAGGAAGTGCGCAGGACAGGGCCGCTGCGGCCAGACTCGCCCGCTGCAATCGATGCGTCGTTTCTTTCCAGTCTCGCGCTTTCCGGGTTACACGCCAGAGACCTGTTCGCGCTATATCAGGGCTGGATTGACCGCGTGATAGCAGTGGAAGCGGCGGCTATTACGGGAGCGTTTGCGATACCGGAGACAGCGGATCGGGCCGCCACGCGACGCGAGGCCCTCGCCGCTCACGCGCGCCTACTGCGCGACATCGCGACGATGCGCGTGCAGGCGCAGCGCGAAACGCAGATGAACCGCCGGGTCGAGATTAACCTCGCGATCAAGCGGCTTGAAGCCGAACTGGCCGCAACCACGCTGGCACTTTAAGGGGGCGCAGAATGAAAG
>DATKSQ010000113.1:0-11926 GCA_035531615.1 Binataceae bacterium (SeqCode) | reverse complement strand
TCGGCAATCCGAGTTGACGAGGTGGAAGCTTCATCGAAAGACTCGGCGGATAGCTTCCCGGCTCCACGGCCGAAACAGGCGGACAAACCACGCGGGTGACCGCGTGACAAATATCGCCTGAAGTGGCAGGGCATCGCGCCCTGACGAAGACTAAAGAAACTCTCCCGCTTTGATCATCTCCTGCGGTTGCGGATCGCGCGCGGTTGCGGATCGCGCGCGGATGCGGCGATGCGCGCCGGCGGCGGCGTGATTCCCAGGACTGCCGCGCGAAAGTGCGGCGCAACACGCTGTGGCGCAATTGATGCGCGGGAGAATTACGATGTGTGGAATCATCGGATACGTCGGAATGTCGCCGGCCGATCCAATTTTGCTCGAGGGTCTCGCGCGGCTCGAATACCGCGGTTACGACTCCGCCGGCATCGCAACCATCGTGCAAAACGGCAAGCTCGAGGTGCGGCGCGCCGCGGGCAAGCTGGCCAATCTGCGCGCGAAACTAGCCACTGATCCGCTCGGCGGACGGATCGGAATCGGGCATACGCGATGGGCCACGCACGGACGCCCGTCTGAAGAAAACGCGCATCCGCACAAGGCCGGGCCGGTCGCCGTGATTCACAATGGTATCGTCGAGAACTATCTCGAGCTGCGCACCGCGCTCCTCGCGCGCGGCCATCAGCTTAAATCGCAAACCGACACCGAGCTGATCTCGCATCTGATCGAGGAGCGCATCAAGGCGGGCGCCGGACTCACCGAGGCGGTGCGGCTTGCGGTCGCCGAGCTGCGCGGATCGTTTTCAATCGTGGTGCTGTCGGAGACCGAGCCTGACAAGCTGGTGGCGGCAAAAACCGCGACTCCGCTGGTGTTGGGACTGGGCGAGGGCGAAAACTTTGTCGCCTCGGACATTCCGGCGATCTTGAGCCACACGCGCTCGACCGTGGTGCTCGACGACGGCGAGCTGGCGGAGGTCACCGCGCGCGGCGTGCGAATCATGAAGTTCGACGGCGCCGCCGTCACCCGCGTGCCGCGCCACATCGAGTGGGACGCGGTGGCCGCCACCAAGGGCGGCTTCAAGCATTATCTGCGCAAGGAGATAAGCGAGCAGCCGCAGGCGTGGATCGACACGATCGCGGATCGCGCGACGGCCGGTTCGTCCGCCGTGCGCTTCGATGAAGAGCTGCTGCCGCCCGGCGGGGCAGGTGCGATCGGGCGCATCGTGATGGTCAGCGAGGGCGCGTCGTGGATCACGGCGCAGATCGGGAAGTACATGATCGAGGAGCTGGCCGGAATTCCGGTCGAGGCCGACTTCGCCTCCGAGTTCCGCTACCGGCGCGCGCCGATCGATTCGCGCACGCTGATGTTCGCGATCTCACAGTCGGGCGAGACCGCCGACACGATTGCCGCGATGGAGGAGGGGTTGCGGCGCGGCGCACACGTGATCGGTCTGACCAACACGCTTGATTCCTCGATCGCGCGCAAGGCGCACGCGCGGCTGTACACGCGCTGCGGTCCCGAGATCAGCGTGACGACGACCAAGTGCTTCATCACGCAGATCGAAGCGTATTACCTGTTCGCGATTCATCTGGCGGCGCGGATGGGCCGGCTCGGCGCGGCCGAAGCCGAAGCGCTGCTGGCGCCCGCATTCGCGATTCCCGCGCAGATCAAAGCGATCTTCGAGCTCGAACCCGCAATCGAGCAAGTCGCGCGCAAGTACGCGCAAGCGCGCGATTTCATTTACATCGGTCGCGGCATCAATCATCCGGTCGCGCTCGAAGGCGCGCTAAAGCTTAAAGAGATATCCTACGTTCACGCCGAGGGCTTTCCCGCCGGCTTCATGAAACACGGGCCGATCGCGCTGATCGATGAGAACATGCCGGTGGTGGTGCTGATTCCGCATGACGACCTGGCGGACAAGATGCTGTCGAATCTGCGCGAGGTCGAGTCGCGCGGCGGAAAGATTATCGCGTTGACCGATCGCGCGACCGACGAGTTGCGCTCGGTCGCGAGCGAGGTAATCGTGGTGCCCGCGACCAACCGGATGCTGACGCCGGTGCTGATGACGGTTCCGTTGCAACTGCTCGCGTACCACGTCGCGGCGGAGCGCGGGACCGATATCGATCAGCCGCGCAATCTGGCCAAATCGGTGACTGTCGAGTAACGCCACGGCGGGAATGCAGCGCAGATCCGCGTAGGCCTTGAAAAAGCGAAGGGCCGCCGACCGGTGTCTCTATTGGTCGACGGCCCCCCTAATTTCGCTCAATTCAGACGGAGTAAATCTACTGGTTGGCCTGACCCCCTTCTGCCGCCGCCGCCATCGCTTCGGCGGTAAAAAAGCTGATTGAAACGGCGCCCATGTTGATGTACCAGCACTCACGTTCGGGACTGTTGCGACTGGGCAGATAGCACATGCTTGCCACACCGCCCTCCAGGTCTGTCGAATTGGAGCCGACTACGAACTCGCGCTTGAACGGATAGATCGCGACTCGCGCGTCTGGTACCGGTCGATCGCGATACGTCAGGTAGAATAGGTAATTCTGGAACAGTTCTCCCTTTTGATTATAGGTGTCCACATAAGGTTGGAACCATACTTCCGAGTCGAGGTAGACAACGTTCCTGCCCTGCAAGGTTTCGACAACATTGTAGCGCGGCGTCGCCTCGAGCACGTACATGTGGCGAATCTCCCACGCCTCCGGACAGGCCGAAGCGCCGCCGTCGGTTGCGCAGGTTTTCTCAGGCGAATACTGCGCGTGTATAACGGCCAGCATATCCTTTTCACCGAGAAACTTATAATTATACGCTTGCGTCTTGGGATTAAATCCGGAATAGTGGTCCGGATTCCATGCGCTCGCCACGTCAGTTGAGGTGCTGAGAATCGCTTCATTCAAACGCCGCACGCGCCGCGCACCGACATTCCAAGTCCACGAATCGTCGCCCTTTTTCGGATCGCCATAACGAAAGCGGATCAATCCGGTTCCACGCTCCGAGGCGGGGGCAAGAATCGGGTAAAGCCCGAAGAGCCACATTCTGTTGGTTTTCTTGTAATCCGGGTCGGTCGGTATCGGCTCGACTTCGGTGCGCCCAACTTCAGAGTAGCCCGCATAATGGCCGACCATTGTGTCGTTAATGATCCATTGGCTTTTTCCTGGCCGCACGTTCTGCGCCTGGCATTCAAAAAACCGCAGATCGTAGTCGTCACTAGTAATCGGCCGGAAGACATTGTTCCAGACAAGCTTCTGAGCGACCTGTGGATCGTTAGGGTCGATCAACGGGAACGGTTGGCCGGCAACGTAGCCGACTACCGAGCGATGGTCGTCCGAGAGTCTGACCTGCGACGAATATTTTTCGGTCGCATCCTTGTACGGGGGCGGCCAATCGACCCGCTGGGTGGGAACGATTTTCATCGTCATCCCGTGCTGGACCTTCCAGTACACGCCAGGCGAGACGAGACTCTTAACCGCAGAGGCGTTCTGGGGGGTAATCAACTCACCCGGCTTGACTGTTGCTGCTGACGCGCGCGGCATGGCCACGGCGATCGCGACGATTGTCATCACACTAGTTAGCGAAATTCCGGCTAGCACCCGCTTAAGCATACGAAAAACCTCCTCTATCGGCAGAAGAACATCAGAAGGTTCAATACCTCAGATAAGTTTTGCGCGGAGCAAAAAAAAATGCACCTGAAAAATAGTCGCCGCAGGGATTAGACAGGCTTACGGACAAGCGCTCGAGGCTCGAACGCTTCCGTCGGCGAAAAGGCAATCGGCGCGGAGCGTTGCGACTCCGCGCCGATATACGTTTCACAGCGTTGCGATCAGAGCCTTCTTACGGCGCCGCCGCGACCATCGCGCGCACCGTGCAGAAGTCCTTGTCCACCGCGCCCATGTTGATGTACCAGCATTCGCGCTCCGGCGTATGCTGTCCCGGCAGATAGCACATCGTCGAAATGCCGCCCTCCATGTCGATCCGATCCGCGCCCACCACAAACTCGCGCTTGAACGGATAGATCGCGACCCGTGCATCCGGCACCGGGCGGTCGCGGTATGCGAGCCAGTAAACATTCGAGCGCCAGAGCTGCCCCTGCCGATCGTAGGTGTCGACCAAGGGGGGGAACCAGACTTCGCTGTCGATGTAGATGACCGATTGCTTGTCCAGCGCTCCGCCCGCTTGGCCCAGATCGGTGCGCGGGGTCGCTTGAACGACATACACGTGGCGCATCTCCCAGGCTTCCGGACACGCCGAGGCGCCGCCGTCGGTCGAGCAAGTGACTTCGGGCGAATGCTTGGCATGCACGCTCAGCAGCATCTCTTTGTCGCCCAGGAATTTGTAATCATAAAATTCGGTCTTGGCATTGAATCCCGAGTAGTGATCCGGATCAAACGTCTGCGTGCCGGTCGCGGAACTCAGGATCGCCTCGTTGAGCCGGCGCACCCGCCGCACTCCCGGATTCCAAGTCCACGAATCGTCGCCACGCTTCGGATCCGCGTAGCGGTAGCGAATCAGGCCGGTGCCGTAATCCGAGGCCGGGGCAAGGATCGGATACAACGCGAAGACCCACAGCCGGTTGGTCACCTTGAAATCGGGATCGGTGGGGAGAGGTTCGACCTCGGTTCGTCCCACCAGCGAGTAGCCCGCGTAGTGGCCGACCCAGATGTCGTTGATGACGCGCTGGGACTTGCCGGGACGGACGTACTGGATCTGGCAGTCGTAGAAGCGCAGATCGTAGTCGTCTGAGGTAATCGGACGGAACACATTGTTCCACATGATCTTGCTGGCCACGTGGGGATCATTCGAATCGATCAGCGGAAATGGCTGTCCGGCGACATACCCGATGAGCGAGCGATGGTCGCTGGTCAGACGCACCTGCGACGAGTACTTCTCGGTCGCGTCCTTGTACGGCGGCGGCCAATCGATACGCTGGGTCGGCACGATGTCCATCTGCATCCCGTGCGCGACCATGTAATACACGCCGGGACTGACGATGTCCTTGACCGTGGCGGCGTTCTGCGGGGTGATCACCTCACCCGGCTTGACTGTGGCTGCTGACGCGCGCGGCATGGCCACGGCGATCGCGACGATTGTCATCGCACCAGCTAGCGAAATTCCGGCTAGCATCCGCTTAAGCATCCGAGAAACCTCCTGATCGGCAGAAGAACATCGACTGGTTCAATGCCGATCCTAAGGTTTACCCGGAACGGAAAAAAAAGCACATGAAAAAAATCCCTTACATGCATTAGGCGCACTTACGACCAAGCGCTCGAGGCTCGAACGCATGCGCCGGCGAAACGGCGATCGGTGCGGAGCCTTGCGGCTCCGCGCCAATTTTCGTTCATTGCGTTACGACTGACCCGCTCTTCACGGCGCCGCCGCAACCATCGCGCGCACCGTGCAAAAATCCTTATCCACCGCTCCCATGTTGATGTACCAGCATTCGCGCTCAGGCGTATGCTGGCCCGGCAAATAGCACATCGACGAAAGCCCGCCTTCCATATCGACCCGGCCGGAACCCACAACAAACTCACGCTTGAACGGGTAGATAGCAACCCGCGCGTCGGGCACCGGACGGTCGCGATAGGCAAGCCACAGCACGCTCGTGCGCCAGAGCTGCCCCGCCCGATCGTAGGTGTCAACCAAGGGGTCGAACCACACTTCGCTATCGACGTAAATGATCGAGCTTTTGTCCAGGGCACCCCCGGCCTTGCCCAATTCGCGCCGCGGCAGCGCCTGGACGACATAGACGTGGCGCATCTCCCAGTCCTCGGGACAGGCCGACGCACCGCCATCGGTTGGACAAGTGACTTCAGGCGAATGCTTGGCGTGGACGCACAGCAACATCTCTTTGTCGGCCAGGAGCTTATAATCGTAGAACTCGGTCTTGGCATTGAAGCCTGAATAATGATCCGGGTCGAAAGTCTGCGTGCCACCCGCTGTACTCAGGATTGCCTCGTCGAGCCGACGCACGCGCCGCGCGCCCGGATTCCATTCCCACGTATCGTCGCCGCGATTGGGATTGCCGTAGCGGAAGCGAATCAAACCGTAGCCGTATAAATCCTCCGGAGCGAGGATCGGATACATCGCGAAGAGCCACAAGCGGTTGGTCTTCTTGTAGTCCGGATCGGTGGGCAGCGGTTCAACCTCCGTGCGCCCAACCAGGTCATAACCCGCGTAGTGACCGACCCAGATATCGTTGATAATACGCTGCGCGTGGCCCGGGTTCACATATTGGGTCTGGCAGTCGTAGAAGCGCAGGTCGTAATCGTCGCTGGTGATCGGCTTGAACACGTTGTTCCACATGATCTTGCTGGCCACATAAGGATCGTTCGGATCGATCATCGGAAACGGCTGCCCAGCGACGTAGCCGGCGACCGAGCGATGGTCGCTGCTCAGGCGCACCTGTGACGAATACTTCTCGGTCGCGTCCTTGTACGGCGGCGGCCAATCGATCCGCTGGGTCGGCACGATGTCCATCTGCATCCCGTGCGTGACCATGTAATACACGCCGGGACTGACGAGGTCCTTGATCGTCGCGGCGTTCCGCGGGGTAATCACGTCCCCCGGCTTGACCGTGGCCGCCGACGCACGCGGCATTGCCACGGCGATCGCGACGACTGTCATCGCGCCAGCTAGCGAAATTCCGGCTACCATCCGCTTAAACATCGGAGCAACCTCCCTGATCGGCACACAGCCATCGCACCCACTGGAGTCACAATATATGCGATTGATTCCGGACGCGAGAATTTGCACGCGAAAAATCTACCTAACATTCATTAGGCAAAGTTATATCGAACCCTCCCCGCTGCGCGATCCTCGGCCAGCTTGTATAGCCGCAAGCCAACGGCGCGGAGCGATTCCCGCTCCGCGCCGTTGGTTTGCGTATCCGGTCCAGTTTGTTGATCAGATATTCTTCACGGCGCCGCCGACACCATCGATTTCACCGTGCAGAAATCCTTCGAGATCGCGCCCATGTTGATGTACCAGCATTCGCGCTCCGGCGTATGCTGCCCCGGCAGATAGCACATCGTCGAGATATTGCCCTGCACGTCGATCGACGCCGCGCCCACCACGAACTCGCGCTTGAACGGATAGACCGCCACCCGCGCGTCGGGCACCGGGCGATCGCGATAGGTCAGCCAGTAGATATGCGCGCGCCAGAGCTGCCCCTTCTGATCGTAGGTGTCGATGTACGGCTCGAACCACGCTTCGGCGTCCAGGTAAACCACCGTGTCGCGATCCAGCGCCGAAGGCGCGTCCTTGCGATCGCGGCGCGGCGTGGCATCGACGATATACATCCGGCGCATCTCCCAATTCTCCGGACACGCCGTCCCGCCGCCATCGTAGGGGCAAGTCATCTCGGGCGAGTGCACCGCATTCACGCTGGCCAGCATCTCGCGCATCCCGAGGAACCGGTAGTTGTACTGCTCGGTCTTCGGATTGAAACCTGAATAGTGATCCGGGTCGTAGGTCTGCGCGCCCGTGGCCGAGCTCATCATCGCCTCGTTGAGCCGCCGCACGCGCCGCGTTCCCGGCGTCCAATCCCACGAGTCGTCGCCCTTGTTGGGATCCGCGTAGCGCCAGCGGATGAGTCCCTGCCCGCGCGATTCCTGCGGCGCGAGTATCGGGTAGAGCGCGAACAGCCACATCCGCCCGGTGGCCCGGTAGTCAGGATCGAACGGCATCGGATCGACTTCCGTGCGTCCGACCAAATCGTAGCCCGCGTAATGGCCGATCTCGATGTCGTCGATTATGCGCTGGTCCTGTCCCGGCTTGATGTACTCGGTCTGGCAGTCGTAGAAGCGCAGATCGTAGTCGTCGGTACTGATCGGGCGAAACACGTTGTTCCACACCAGCTTGACCGCGACCTCCGGATCATTGGGGTCGATCAGCGGAAACGGCTGCCCCGCCACATAACCCACCACCGTGCGGCGATCTTCGCTCAACCGCACCTGCCCGGAATATTTTTCGGTCGCCTCGCGATACGGCGGCGGCCATTCGATAATCCCGGTCGGCGCGATCTGCATCCGCATCCCGTGCGTCACCGCGTAATATACCCCCGGCGACACGAACTGCCTGACCAGCGACGCGTTCTGCGCGCCGATCGCTTCCCCCGGCTTCACTTCGGCGCGAGCCGGCGCCGACAGGATCATAAGTGAAGCGAGACAGGATGCGATCGTACAAAGCGTCTGTCTCCAATCACGCTTTAACATTTCAGAACCTCCCTGCCCTGCTTTGCCTTCAGTGGAGAGCTTGGTTTCTCCCACTTCGGTTAATCCGGACTTTACCCATCCAAATCCTACAAATTGATGTATCAATCGGCACAGGTTGTAGCAATAGGGGGCAAAACACGACGCGGCAGGCCGGCGCCCGCCGCGCCTGCGAACCGCCAACCCGCAGCCAGCGCTTGGCCGTCTGGCGATCGATTCCAAGTTCCCGCGCGATCCGCTTGGCGCCCGCGCCGCGCCCTTTTCGCGCCACCATCTCCCGCTCCAATTTCGCCCGAAAAATCCGATCCTTGGCCAAGCCCGCTTCGGTCGGGGGAGAAACGACCTAATCCAATCCTTCTTCCATTGCTCCCTTCTGCTCCGAGCCTCAGGCCGAGGCGGCGGTGGTTCTGGATGCCTAGGACGCTCGATATTTTAGCAATCGAGGTGATATCATCAGCCGCACGGTGCGGTGCTACGGCTGCCGTGCAACGACCCGCGCATCGTGCGCAGGAGATTCGCGTGAAAACCAGCCGCTCGAATCCAGAACTGGTTCACCCCACACGCCTTAAGCTGGCCGTCATCGGTTTGGTATTCGGGTCAACCATTTGCGCCTTTTTGGTCTACCGGCTATCGGTGGAACTCGCCTTTGGAGCTGGCTCGGAGGTTGGCGGCGTTGCTACCGCATCAGCAATGTTCGCGCGGCTGGGTACGTTCGCAATTATTTTTGCCGGAGGAATCATACCGTTCTTGCTTGGCGAACGATTCGGCCCGAACAGGGAACTGAAGATCGTAAACTATTCATTCGCCACGCTTCACTGGGGTCTGTTTCTCCTGTTGTGCGTCGCATCCTGGCAGGCCTTTCGCTCAATCCGCTCAGGCGATGCAACCAGCCTGGTAATGGCGGCTTGCGCAGTTGTAGTCCTTCCGTTGGAGATCGGCCGATTCCGTACGTACCTCTGCGTTTTACTGGCAATTGCGTGCCTGTTGGTCTTAATAGCGGCGCCCCGCGCCGAGAACGTGATCGCCGCTCTGATGTGTTTTCTCTTATTGTGGTTGTGGGGAACATGGAACGTTCTCCGAGAGAATAGGAACGCGTCGACGCCGCGAACGCCCGGCTCGGTTGAGGGATCCTCGATTAGTTAATAGCCCAACCCTTGGGGGAGGAATCCGGGTCCATGTCCCGGCTTTGTGTGGGGGCGGGCGGGCATTTGTCCCTGCCGCACGCGTGATCGCGCGGCGCGCCCGTCGGAGGCGGCCTCGAGGCCGTGCACGCCGGATACGCGTCGGAACCCACGCCCGGCATCCGGGCCGCTAAGCGCCGCTGCTTACTCGCGTTCCTGGAAGCCTTCGAGGTTGCGCGAGCGGCCGGTCTGGCGCAGCTTGCGCAGCGCCTTGGCCTCGATCTGGCGGATTCGCTCGCGCGTGACGGCGAACTGCTTGCCGACTTCCTCGAGCGTGTAGTCGGTCTTCTGCCCGATCCCGAAGCGCATCCGCAGAATCTGCTCCTCGCGCGGGGTCAGCGTGGCGAGCACCTTGCGGGTCTGCTCGCCCAGGTTGCCCTGGATCGCGGCCTCGACCGGCGAGGGCGCCAACTCGTCCTCGACGAAGTCGCCGAGCGAGCTTTCCTCTTCGTCGCCGATCGGAGTCTCGAGCGAGATCGGCTCTTTGACGATCTTGAGCACCTTCTGCACTTTGTCGAGCGGCATCTCCATCTGCTCGGCAATCTCTTCGGGCCCCGGCTCGCGGCCGAGCCGCTGCACCAGCAGCCGCGTCACGCGCAGCAGCTTGTTGATCGTCTCGACCATGTGCACGGGAATCCGGATGGTGCGCCCCTGGTCTGCGATCGCGCGCGACATCGACTGGCGGATCCACCAGGTCGCGTAGGTCGAGAATTTGTAGCCGCGCTGATACTCGAACTTGTCCACCGCGCGCATCAGCCCGATGTTGCCCTCCTGGATCAGATCCAAAAATCCCAGGCCGCGGTTGGTATAACGCTTGGCAAGGCTGACGACCAGGCGCAGGTTCGCCTCGGTGAGTTCCTTCTTGGCGCGGCGGCTCTTATCCTGGCCGGCGGCGATCGTCTCGATCGAGCGGGCAAAGTCCTCGCCCGAGGCTTTGACCTCGGCCTCGACCTTGCGCATCTGGAGGTGCGCGGCGCGGATTCGGGCCGCGATATCGAGCAGATTCTCGCGCGCCTCGCCGATCTTGAGCACGTGGCGGCGGTCTTCGGCCTCGGCCGCTTCTTTGAGCAGCGCATTGGGCGAGCGTCCGGTCGCTTCTTCGTAACGCAGCAGAGTCTGCCGCGCCTCGTTGAACGAACGCAGCATCCCGCGCATGTGTTCGATGATATTTTCGACCAGCCGGCGCGAGAGCTGCATCGAGCCGAATTCCTTGATCACCCGCTCGCGCTGCTTCAGGAAGTTGCGCTCGGTAACCGTCGGCTTGCGCGCCGCGCCGAGCTTCTTTTTGGGCGCGGGCTTGCGCAGCGCCAGCCGCTTTTCGGCCTGCTCGAGCTTGGACTTGATTTCCTTGAGCTTCTTGACGTGAACCGCCAGCCGCTTGAGTTGGCGCTCATCGGCCTCGGGTCCGCGTTCCTCGTCGGGGTCGGCGTTGGCGTCGTCAGTGTCCTCGAAGATATCGCGCACGTCCGCTTCGCCGGCCAGGATCGCCTCGCCCAAGTCATAGACGTGCTTGAGCGTGACCGGAGAGCCGAGCACTTCCTCTTCGACTTCGTTCTCGCCCGCCTCGATACGTTTGGCGATCTCGACTTCCTGCTCGCGCGACAGGAGTTGGAAATTGCCCATCTCTTTGAGATAGAGGCGAACCGGGTCGGACGATTCGCCGAGCGCGTCGGGCTGCTCGGCCGCTTCCTCGGGCTCTTCCTTGGCCTCTACTTCGACATCACCGTCGGCGCCCTCGACGGGAACTTCCTCGAGCACCTTGATGTCAAGATCCTCGAAGCTGTCGAGCGCCGCGCGCAGGTCGGTTGGCGACGCGACATCCGTGGGCAGAAAGTCATTGACCTGCTCGAAGGTCAGGTAGCCCTGCTCGCGGCCGAGGTCCACCAGTCCCTGCAAGTCCTTGCCTTCGTACTTCTGCTTCATGCTCTTTAACATCCGTCGGGACGAGGTGACGTGACCCGGCTCATGCGCTTTCGCCGGCAGAGTTTGTATTGGTTGGCTGGCGATGAGAATGCCTCAATAGTACAAGCTGGCTTGATTAGGCAAGACAAAGATGCTGAATTAATTACCTTACGCGCCGTCATCCATCCAGTCAAATCGCAGCGGTCTTTCACGTGCTCCGCGCACGGACCGGCCCGCGGCGGCGATCATCGGCGGCGTTGGGCGGCGTTGGGCGCCGTTGGCCGCGAATCAATTATACGCACGATCGACGGTCGGCGCCGTATCGCGATTCTCGCCCGATCTTCGCCGCCGATACGCCGCATCGCTGGAAATCGCCGCCACGACCCCATATTCTCTGCCCCGCCGAATCGGCGGTGTTCCTGAATCGATACCGCGCTCCGGAGCTGACACTTGGCCGTTCACGCGATAATTCTTGCCCTTAGCTTCGCGATTATCCTGACCGGCTCGGAGCTTTTCACCAACGGCGTCGAATGGATGGGCAAGCGCCTGGATATCGCCGAGGCCGCCGTTGGCAGCCTGCTCGCCGCCGTCGGCACGGCGCTGCCCGAGACCTTCATCCCCGCGGTCGCCCTGCTGACCGGCCGCGATTCCGCC
>DATKSQ010000112.1:0-2311 GCA_035531615.1 Binataceae bacterium (SeqCode) | reverse complement strand
TTCGGGCTTCTGGGTGATCGCGGAAATAATCGAGCGGCGCACGGGCAAGAATTTTCGCGACTTCGTGCGCGAGCGGATCGCCCTGCCGCTCGGGCTGCCCGAGCTGCGGGTGGGGCTGCCGCGCGAATATCACAGCCGGGTCGCAGAGCTGTGCTATGTCGGCGAGGCGCTCAGCGACGCCGAGCGCAAAAAACTCGGGTTGCCGCCGATGCCCGAGACGGAAGTCACCGAAGAGGCGATCCTCGGATTCAATCGCCCCAATGTGCGCGAGGCCGGCGTGCCGGGCGGCGGCGGAATCATGACGGCAGGCGACCTTGCGCTGTTCTACCAGGGGCTGCTGCATAATCGCGACTTGAAGGGCGCGCCGATCTGGAAGCCCGCCGCGCTAAAGGACGCGCTGCGCGTGCGCTCGGGCGACTACAAAGACCCGATCTTTGGAGTGCCGTGCAATCGCGCGCTGGGGGTGGTGATCGCCGGCGGCGACGGCCGCGCGAATTATCGCGGCTTCGGCAGGACCAACTCGGCGCTGGCGTTCGGACATGGCGGCGCGGGCGGACAGATCGGATGGGCGGATCCCGCCACCGGAATCTCGCTCGGGTATTGCACCAACGGCTTCGATCGCAACGACCTGCGCCAATCGAGGCGCGGCGTCGCGATTTCGAGCCTCGCGGCGGTCTGCGTGGGGTAGGGCGCGGCGCCAGGGTGGTTAAATGATCACCATTCGCAAAGCAGGCCGCCGCGGACACACCGCGCTAGACTGGCTCGATAGCTGGCACACATTCTCGTTCGGCGATTATCACGATCCCGCCGCGATGGGATTCTCCGTGCTGCGTGTGATCAACGACGACACCGTGGCCGCGCGCGGCGGCTTCCCGACGCATCCGCATAACAACATGGAAATCGTGACCTGGGTGCTGTCCGGCGCGCTCGAGCATCGCGACAGCATGGGCAACGGCTCGGTTATCCGGCCCGGCGACGCGCAGCGGATGACGGCAGGCACGGGAGTCACGCACAGCGAATTCAACGCCTCGAAGACCGCGCCGGTGCACTTTCTGCAGATGTGGGTAATCCCGCAACGGCGCGGACTCGCGCCGGGCTACGAGCAGCGCAGTTTTGCCGAGGCCGATCGACGCGGAGTGATGCGGCTCATCGCGTCGCCTGACGGCGCGCAAGGGTCAATCAGGATTCATCAGGATACGCGGCTTTTCGATGGAGTCCTGAGCGCCGGCGCGTCGCTCGAGCATCCGCTCGACAAGTCGCGCAAGGGATGGCTCCACGTCGCGCGCGGCGACGTCAAGGTAAGTGACTCGGCGCTGGTGGCGGGCGACGGTGCGGCGGTCGAAAACGAATCCGCGCTCAGGCTCGCCGCGACCGGGGACTGCGAGGTGCTGCTGTTCGACCTGCCGTAAGACGGCGTCATCCGGTGAACGGATTGCGCACCACGATCGTCGCCTCGCGATCGGCGCCTACTCCGACCATCGCGATCGGCACGCCGACCAGTTCCGCGATGCGATCGATATAGCGCCGCGTATTTTCCGGCAAATCGGAGAGTTGACGCGCGCCCGACAAATGCTCGTTCCATCCGGGCAGCTCTTCGAAGATCGGCTTGGCCGTTTCGATCGAATGGCGCCCCGGCGGCACGGTTTCATAGCGCTTGCCCTTGTACTGATACGCGACGCAGATCTTGAGCGGATCGATTCCGGTCAGCACGTCGAGCTTGGTCACCGCCAGGCCCCATAGCCCGTTGACGCGCGCCGAGAGCCGCCCCAGCACGGCATCGTACCATCCGATGCGCCGCGGCCTGCCGGTCGCGCTGCCGAACTCGCCGCCCTCTTCGCGCAGCGAGTCAGCGAGGTAGCCTGAAATCTCAGTCGGGAACGGTCCCGCGCCGACGCGCGTCGTATAGCCCTTGCTGATTCCGAGCACCGCATCGAGCGAGCCGGGTCCGAGCCCGGTGCCGGCGAACGCGCCGCTCGCGACGCAGTTCGACGAGGTCACGAAAGGGTAGGTGCCGTGATCGATATCGAGCATTGTGCCGTGCGCGCCCTCGAACAGCACGCGCTTGCCCGCCGATATCGCGGACGCCAGATATTCGCCGGTGTCGCACAGATAGGGCAGGAGACGGCGGCGCTCGCGCTTCATCACTTCGAGGATCTGCGCGCCGTTCACAGGCTTGGCCTTCAGCACCGCCTTCAAATACGCATTCTTCTCGGTGACGTTGCGCCGCAGCCGGTCCGCGAAGAGCTTGAAATTCAGCAGGTCGTCGAAGCGCAACCCGACGCGCGCCATCTTGTCTTCATAGGTTGGACCG
>DATKSQ010000111.1:0-7617 GCA_035531615.1 Binataceae bacterium (SeqCode) | reverse complement strand
GCTGACCCCGGGCAGCGAGCGCGACTCGATATGCTCGATCCCGCTGCCCAGTGTGAAAAACCGCTCGTAGCGGCTGGTGATGTCCTGCTCCATCGCCAACGGGGCGAACCCCGGATAAAAAGTCGCCACCACCGCCGCCTTAATGTGCAGCGGCGGGAATACGTCCACCGGCATCTTGGTCAGCGCCGTCACTCCCAACAGCGTCACCAACAACGCCCCTACGATTATCGTGAATGGATTCCGCAGCGAAAAACTTGGCATTTCCCAATCTCTCCGAACGATCGCGAGCAAGCGCATACCACCCAGCATCCTCGAGCATCAGGAAGAGGGGGCGCACGTTCATCCCCGCAGCACTTGGCGCGCGGCCAACGCCGGTCGCGCCCTTGCGCGGGCCTCACACATGGAGCGAGCTATTTGGGAATTGCTTAGCTTGGATCTTCGCCCAAGGGCAGGATGCGTCTCAGCTTGGTGAGCATTCGACGTGGAGATCTCACGAATGAATCCGTAACGGCTCGATCGAGCACCCGCCCATGGAAATGAAGCAAACCATCGATGGCGGGTATGGTCAGATATTTCTGCGGAGCCGCGATCGGCCCACCGTTATCCAAGCTGGGACTGCGGTCCGCTCCTGAGTCCAGCAAGGTGTGCTTAGGAACCGTGCGATGCAGCCCTGAAATTCTGTCTCGCAGGAACGGGCGTGCCGAGCTTGTCGCGACAAACAAACCCACCGCCAGAATTGCGAATGCAAATCTGGCAGAGAGCCTAACCTTGCCCAAGCGCAGCATCGCGATCTCTCACCACCCTGGGCCGACACAAACGGCCCGATCACCCGAACCAGTTATACCAGTGTTCCGTACCGTCCCGTCAAGTACTCTTGGAACCGCACGATGCAAGCTGACGCTGCTGCCGAATCACCGGACAGCGTGCGTCCGCAAGATTCGATTTCACCAGGCGCGCAAGTCTATCCCATCGGATTGGTTGAGGCTCATGGCGAAGACTTCCCGGATTTGAGGGTAATCACCGCACAATTGGCCTTGCGAATCACTTCCTCAGCTACGCTACCTAAAACGAGATGGCTTATCCCAGTGCGACCGTGGGTTCCGATTACGATCAGGTCCGCACTAAGTTTATCGGCGAAATGAACGATGTCACGCTCCGGCACGCCGCTCGAGACGTGAAGTTCGTAAGCGATGGAACCGTTCAAGACTTTGCTTGCAAGTCCGCTGAGTTGCTCTCTCGCCTGCTTCTCCCACCAGGGATCGTGCGGGAGCGGCAGCGGTACGTCCTGGTCCGCTGCCGGCACCCTGGCGACGTGGAGAAGGTGGAGTTCCGCGTTGCTGTTCGCGCATAATATGTGCGCCAGACCTATGAGTGGTGCGCAATTGATGTCGAAGTCAACCGCACACAAGATTTTGCTGAATCTATTCACGCCCCTATTCCCTTCCTCAGCGCCGATTAAACCGGAGTTTTCGTTTTCACTCGCAAAGCATCCGTAGCCCCGCAGCTAACCCGGCGTCAAGTCGCGGTCCGGCTGACGGAGGCATGTCCGGCCGATTGTTGGAATTGAGTAGCGACAGCATAGGCGGATATGCGGCATTCTGTGCGGTGTCAAGGTTTCCTTCAGTTTTATCGATAAGGGCAGCGCGGCGAGCACAGCCCGCGGGGCACGATCGCCTGCGATCTTGCGCAAGCCGCGCTGGGCCGCAAGCACGCAGGCGGCGGCGCCGGAATGCCGATGTTCGAGCTGGCGCGCCTGCGCATCCGGCGCGCTCCACACAGCGCCGCGCGTTCCGCATCGCCTCGCCAATGCGGCGCGTCATGAGCGCCCGAGACTCGTGGCGAGTGCATGCTCCATCACGCCCGCGGGCGGCGCTACGCCGTTGAACAACTCGAAGGCGATTTCTCCCTGCCCGACGAGCATCCCGGCGCCGTCGAGGGCCGGGCGTCCGCGACCCAGCGCGGGTTTTAGAAACGCAGTCGGCTCGGCGGCATAGAGCAAATCATAGAACAGGCAATCGCGCGCCGCCGCGGAGTAATCCAGCCGCGCAAAGCCACGTGTTGTCAGGCCCATAGGCGTCGCATTGATCACGGTGGCGGCTTCGCCGAGGATCGCCGGGTCGAGCAGCGCGTCCAGCCCGTGCGCCTCGATCTGTGCGCGCCGCCGCAGCATCGGCGCAAACCGGCGCGCCAGATTCGCGGCACGCGACAGCGTGCGATTGGCGATCGCGATTCGCGCCGCGCGCATCCGGAGCGCGCAGAGCACGGCCGCCGCGGCGCCGCCGCCCGCGCCAATCACGATCACGAGCCGATCGGCGAGGTCGATTTTGCGCCCGCGCAGGTCGCGTTCGAGTCCGCGCGCATCCGTGTTGTCGCCGTAAAGCTTGCCGCGCCTGCTCACGATGCAATTCACCGCGCGCAGCAGGCGCGCCTCGGCGCTAAGCTCGCGAATCATTTTGGCGGCCGGCTCTTTGTGCGGCACGGTCAGATTTACGCCCAGGATTCCGAGCGCGGGGATTGCGCGCAGCGCGGCGGCCAGATGCTCCGGCGTTACGTGAAACGCAAGGTAGCGGCGCTCGAGGGCCAGCGCCGCGTACGCCGCGTTGTGCATCGCGGGCGAGCGGGAGTGCTCGACCGGGTCGCCAAAAATGGCGGTGAAAGAAGTAGCGCCGGATATTTCGCGCTCGGGCTCCACGGGCAGTCGCCTGCGATCACCCGCGCGTCTTCGCGGCGGAGCGAATCTCGTCGCCGGTCACGACCCATCGATACTTTAGCCCCTCGCGTGCGAACGCCGCGGCGCCGCCCTCCCCGCGATCCACCAGCGTAAGCGCCGCGGTGACCGTGGCTCCGGCGTCGCGCACCGCCGCAAGCGCCTCGAGCGTTGAGCCGCCGGTTGTGATGGTGTCGTCGAGCACCGCGGTCTTGAGGCCGGGCTGGAAGGCGCCTTCGATTCGCTGCTGGAGCCCGTGCGCCTTGGTTTCCTTGCGCACGAAGAAGCCGCGCAGATTGACGCCGCGGCGATAAGCGGCTGCGATTGCGGCGTCGGTGACGGGAATCGCCGCGACCGCCATCCCGCCAAGCTGCTCGACGCCGGCTTCGAGCGCGAGCTCGAGAATCAGCTCGCCCACCAGAAATGCCGCGCGCGGCAGAAAGATCGCGCGGCGGCAATCGAGGTAGTAATCGGATTTTTTTCCTGACGAGAGCGTGACCGCGCGCTCGACGTACGACTCGCGCACGAGGATTTCGAGCAGCTCGGAGTGGTATTCGGCGTTCATCATTGAAGCCGAATCTTATCCGATCGAGCCGGGCGCACAAGCCCGCGCGCGGGGCCTGCGGAGGTTATCGCGGGTGCGAAGACAGGCGCGCTCCGACGCGCCCGGGCGACACTACACGCGCGCCGGGTCAATCAGTTTGCGCTATCTTTCATCCCGGGCAACGCGTGTTGGAATGACGAGCCGTTTACCGGGGTCACAAAATCGCCAGGATTTTTTTGAATGTCGTCGCGCGCGGCGGGGTATTGAGCGAGAAATTGCTGGAGCGCGGGATGCTTGCCGACGAACGAGTCGCTCGCAACGATTTGCGGATTGCGCGCGATCTGCTTAGCCAGCGCCGGATCGCCGGCTGTGACTTTGCTGAAGGCCTTTAGCTCGTCCATGTTTAGTCCAGCCTTCGAGCGCTCGAAGAGCATGGTGGTATTTCCCTGCTTCACCACTCCGGTCACCGCCGGCGGGGAATTCTGGGCGGAAGCGGATGCCGCAAGCGCGACCACGATCGCGACTGCGGCCACAATATAATCGATCCGATGCATAAGGATTATCCTCACTGGCGATACCCCGCGCCGACGAGCGAGGGCCGTGCCAGCCGGTGGGGATGAGTAGCCTGAAATTCAACTCTCGTGCCTGTGATGGTACGCCGAAATTAAGCGGTAGCGCGATACATGATTGGCCGGCAAGGTGCCCGGCGGAACGCATTTGATACCAAGCGCGATCGGCGCTTGCTAGTATCGTTGCGTGATCATCGCCCCATTCCTGTTCATCTACGCCGCTATTTTTCTCATCGGACTGGCGTTTCTGTTCGCGCTCATCGAAATTCACGTCATCAGCTACGTATTCACGGCGCTCGGATTGCCGCCGCATCTGGCGTTTATCGCGCTGCTGGCGAGCCTGCTCGGCAGTTATCTGAATATCCCGATCTACCGGATCGACGGCGGACCCGCGCATCCCGAGCCGATGGTGCAGCGGTTCGGGGTTCGCTACCAGGTGCCGGCGCGCTACGCGGGCGGCACGACGACGGTCGCGATCAACGTCGGCGGCGCGATTGTGCCGATGGCGATATGCGCGTACGTGCTGATGCACTTTCCGGAAATTCTGTTCCCAGCGATTATCGGCGTCGCGATCGTCACGTTCGTGGTTCATCGCTTCGCGCGGCCGGTGCCCGGGTTGGAAATCGCCACGCCGATGCTGATTCCGCCGATCGTCGCCGCGATAGTCGGCGCGCTGCTCGGCGCGGCGACGCATCACGCGGACGCGGTCGCATACGTAAGCGGCGTGATGGGCACGCTGATCGGCGCGGACCTGCTGAACCTCGGGCGGCTCGGCGAGTTGGGAGCGCCGGTCGCCTCGATCGGCGGCGCGGGCACCTTCGACGGAATATTCCTGACCGGAATCGTCGCCGTCCTGCTGGCGTGAGCGTGGGATATGCGGATCTTCCCGCTCGGCGAGTTATCACGACCCTCTCAATGATCCGATCGAGAGCAATGCTTCTCGCTTGTCACGATCTGGTATGGCCGAGGAAAAAAGGAGCGACAGCACGGCGCTCCTAGCCTCAAATGATAGTCGTGCGTATCCCGTGAGAAAATCCGACAGGTCCGTTGGCCCAGGTAGGAGGGTCGCGGCTTCGCTTAGCGCGAACGCGAAAACCGCGTTCTGATTTTTCTCTGGGCTATCGTACATGAGGGAAAGATTCATTGCCGTTGCCAGGGGATCGTTGGCTCCAACGGGTGTTTCGGTACCGGGTTCGAGCTTAACAAGCTCAAAATTGCTATTTTCTCCGATCGCATATTTCAGCGGATTGAAGCAGGAAACACAGGGCCCAAAATCCCCTGGTTCTGGAGCAATCCTCCGCGAGGATTCGCGGGCGACGTTGTATATGCCCCGGGTCGAGCCGCATTCAGGGCATTTTATAGGCGCGGCTTTGGCCGAGCGGTGGAGCACCGAAATCGCGCGCGAAACTGCTCTTTGCAATCGCTTAAGCAGCGGCACGGTCGACCCTCATTCCGTTACTCCCTTTCTGTGAATGCGATTCCACCCACCTTCGATCGAGCAGTGGGCGTTACGCGGGCTTGAACTTCACCAGGGTGTTGTCGGGCGTCACGTCCTCGAAGTGGACTACCACCTTCTGATCGACGCGGACGCTTTCCGGTGCGGCCACGATATTGGTCGTCATCCGCGGACCCTCTTCGAGTTCGACGATCGCGAGCACGTAGGGATCGGCGAACGCGCGATGCGAGGCGCGGCGCACGACGGTATAGCTGTAAACCTTGCCGCGTCCGCTTACCTGGCGCCATTCGAGCTGGTCGCCGAAGCAATAGGGGCATCGCGTGCGCGGATAGTAAATGAATTTGCCGCATCCGCCGCAGCGCTGGAGCTTTAGTTCATGGCGGCGCGCGGCCTCCCAGAACGGGCGGCTGGTCGGAGACGGTTTCGGAAGTGGTTTTAGATATTCGCTCATGATCTGCGCTCCAGCACCAAGCCGACTTGCTCGCTCATGATTCCGCCGTTGCCGTTGACGTAGCCAAGCTTCGCGTTTTTAACCTGACGCGCGCTGCCGCGGCCCATCAGTTGGCGGATCGCCTCGGTCACGTGGCTCATCCCTCCTGCCAGTCCCGGCTGTCCGAAACTCAACTGGCCGCCGTGCGTGTTGCAGGGGAAGTCGCCCTTGTAGGTGAGGTCGTGCTCCTCGACGAAGCGGCCGCCGTGGCCCTTTTTGCAGAAGCCCGCGTCTTCGAGCGTGACGATCACCGTGATCGTGTAGCAGTCGTACGGGCAGACGAAGTTCATGTCCTTGCGCTCGAGGCCCGCCATCTTGAACGCGGTGTCGGCCGCAATCTTGATCGGAGACTCGGTCAGCGACGGGGCGTAAGTGATGGTCGCGTGATCGGCGTACTCGCCCGCGCCGAGCAGCCATACCGGCGGATGCTTGGCGCGCTTGGCGATTTCCGGCGACGCGACGATCACGGCGGCGCCGCCGGTCATCGGGCTCACGATCTCATAGATATGCAGCGGATCGACGATCATCCGCGAGCCAAGGACTTCCTTGATCGTCAGCGGTTTGTCGTTGAAGATCGCCAGCGGATTTTTGAGCGCATTGGCGCGCTGATCGACGGCGACCTTCGCTAACTGCTCGGGCGTGGTGCCGAACTCGAACATGTGGCGATTCGCGATCATCGCGTAGCCGCAATTCGCGCCGATATTTCCGTAGGGAGACTCGAACTCGCGCTGCACCGAGATGGTGGGTGGCCGCTGGTCGCCCGCGCGATTCATGTCGGCGGCGACGCATAGCACGGCATTGCACATCCCGGCGTCGATCGCGGCGGCGGCGCGCCAGATCATCCCGGCCGGACTTGCGCCGCCGATATCGACGACGTTGAGCATCCGCACCCGCAGCCCCATCACCTCGGCGGCGCTGGCCGGGTAGATGAAGCCGGGATCGGAAAACGGCATCCCGACCAGAAAGCCGTCGATATCGTTCTTGTCGAGTCCCGCGTCCGCGATCGCTTCGGCGGCGACCGCGGCCATCAGGCCGAGCGCGGTGGTATCGGGCCCCGGCTCTTTCGTCGGCTTGAGTTCGCCGATTCCAATCGCCGCGGCTTTTCCTTTAAGGCTCATCGCGAATACTCCTTGGCCGTGCGTTTCGCTCTGACGCTTACCACAATTGGGCGCACGGGCGTGAAGGGCGCGCATCGAATTTCCGGGATTTCTCGCCGGGCGTGCCGATCCGGCACGAGCTGCCTCTGTCGCAGCGATTAGCGACGCGGGCTCGAAATGACGGATGCGGGTGCTGATGAGATCACGATAGTCACGGCACCGAGACCACCTCCGTCATTTCGACCAACGGGAGAAATCCCGAACGCATAGGCAGTGAAGTGGAGGCTGCTGAGATAATGACACGCGCGGCGCGGTCGGATAAGTTTTCGGGATCGAAGGAGTGTTCTGAATGGCATTCATCATCTGCGACGACCACAACCTCGACGTCGAGGCCGACGGAATCGACGGCGCGGTTGCGAAACAACTGATGCTCACGGACTCGAAGCCCGGCGCGAACGCGGCCGAACAGGAGATCATCGAGTTCGGAAAGATGCATCGCCACTGCAATATCCGGATTCTCGCGGGCTGAGCGTGTGGCTCGCGCGCGACCGATTCGGAGCTCGATTGCGCGCGAGCGACGCTCGAAATCGGATCGCTGAGTTGACCCGCTCCGCGCAAGCCCCATACAATGCGCGGGCGGGGTGGAGCAGTCTGGTAGCTCGCCGGGCTCATAACCCGGAGGTCGAAGGTTCAAATCCTTCCCCCGCAACCACGAGACCCGCCGCACTCGCGTGCGCACCATCTGGGCGTTAAC
>DATKSQ010000110.1:0-5723 GCA_035531615.1 Binataceae bacterium (SeqCode) | reverse complement strand
GTCCGCCCCCACTGGCATATTGCTTCCTTTTGACAGTGGCGGCCGACGGCTCGTCGGCCGGCTGGGCAGCAGAGGCGATGCGGGAGAGGCGAGCGAAACATCATCCCGCGCGAGGAACGCCCCTGTTTCTTACCTGACGTGTCGCGACCCGCGTCGCGTGCCCTGCTACTGACCAATGTGACCCGCCAGTGGGACCGGCGGTGCGCCAGTGGCGTCTCGGCGGCCGGCTCGATGCGCCGGCCAGGCGGGCGGGCGCGGTTGTGCGGACTCCATTTCGGTGATACTAGAAATATCGTAGTACATGAAAAACTTCATCGCCCAGTTCAACGCGCTCGGACAGGACGGCAGACTCGAAATCTTCCGGCTGCTGGTCCGCGCGGGCCCGCAGGGCTTGTGCGTCGATGAAATCAAGCGGCGCGTGCCGATGCCGGGTTCGACGCTGTCGCATCACCTGGACACGCTGACGCGCTCGGGGCTGCTCGCGGCCAAACGCTCGGGGCGCTTCATCTACTACGCGATCGAATGGAACCAAACCGCGCGCCTAATCCGCTTTCTGACCGAAGATTGCTGTGCCGATCTGCACAGCCGGTTTCCGGCGCGCGTTTCGCGCGTCCGCGCTAAGGCGAAGAGACGATAAGGAAGGAGAACCCGACATGGATGAGAATTCGATCAAACAGGAAGTGCGCGACTTTTACGCGCGCGAGGCGGTAAAGGTTAGCGCGCCGCGGCCCGCGTGTTGCGGAGCGCAGGCGGGCGCGGCGGGAAATCCGATCAGCGCCAATCTATACGGCGGCAGCGAGACCGCCCAGCTTCCGGCCGAGGCGATCGCGGCGTCGCTCGGATGCGGCAATCCCACCGCGCTCGCGGAACTCAAGCCCGGCGAAACCGTCCTCGATCTCGGCTCCGGCGGCGGAATCGACGTGCTGCTGTCGGCGCGGCGGGTGGGTCCGGGCGGCAAGGCCTATGGCCTGGACATGACCGACGAAATGCTTGCGCTGGCGCGCGAGAACCAGCGCAAAGCGGGAGCGACCAACGTCGAGTTCTTAAAGGGCGAGATCGAAAATATCCCGCTGCCGGACAACAGCGTCGATGTGATCATCTCGAATTGCGTAATCAATCTTTCCGCCGACAAGGATCGCGTGCTTGCCCAAGCGCTGCGGGTGCTGAAGCCGGGCGGACGCCTCGCGGTCTCGGATGTCGTCGTGCGCGGCGCGATGCCGGTCGAAATCAAGCGCAAGGTGGAGCTGTGGGCCGGATGCATCGCCGGGGCGCTCGAAGAGCGCGAGTACGAGGCCAAGCTGGCGCGCGCGGGATTCGTGGGAATCGAGATCGAGCCGACTCGGGTCTATACCGCGGCGAATGCCGGGGAACTCCTCGCGAGCCTCGGTCCCAATGCAGAGGGCATCGCGGCGCAGATCGACGGCAAGTTCGCGAGCGCCTTCATCCGGGCGCGCAAGCCGGCGGCCGCGTCGAAATAGCCCCGTGTGGCGCCGCGCGCGGCGCGCGGCTACTCCATCGCGGAGGTCGGGATGAAGCCCTCGAGGCCGCTTTTCATTCTGATTTTCACGTAGCCGAGCGCGATTCCGACCACGTGCACGTCGTGCGGCGTATGGACTTCCGCGAGTTTCTTGCCCCAGCGGTTAGGCTTGTCGAGCACGGCGGCGTTCTTGGTGAGCTTGAACATTTTATCGGTTGGTTTGACCAGATCGACCGCCGATTGTTCGACGTACGCGGTCTTGCCGGATTTCAGTTTGACTTGCAGAAAATAGCGGGTCGATCCGGTGACGATTACGTACTTGTCCTTGATCACGCGCTCGACATGCTTGCTCGATTCCGCAGGCTCGGTGTAAGCCCAGGTATCTTCGGTCAATTTCGCGCGCGCGGTGCCCGGCTCGACATCGCGCGGATTGAACTTGAAGGTGGGCGCGGCGGCCTTCTTGCGCGCGGGCGCGGCGCTCGGCGACGCGGACGCCGCTGGCAGCTCGGCGGCGCCCGCCGCGGCGGGCGCGGCGGGAACCACCGAAGTCGCGGGGACATCGGTCTCGCCAACCTCGGCGAATGCATGCGCGGCGAGCATCGCGACGATTATCGGTACGATCATGGCCGCCGCGAGCATCGCGACGCGGCCGGATCCCGCGATTTTCTCTTTCAGGTCCATCACTCCCCTCCTCCGCTCTGGTTCTAAACCGCCCGCAGTCGCCGGCTCGCGCGCGACGTTCAACACGCGCCGCATACGTCGCAGCGGGTGACGTCGCAGGGCGGGGTCTGATGCTCGTAGTGCGCCTTCTTGCGCTCGGACATAAGAAACCACTTGTGAATATGATGGTCGATAAAATCCCACGGCAACAGTTCGTCGTCCGCGAAATGACGGGTCACATAAAAGTCCGGATTGGGGCACGCGGTCCAGGCGCCGTCGTCGGCCTCGCGGCGGATTTGCGAAAGTTCGCGCCAGATCGGCCCGGGCGCGTCGCAGCCCGCCGCTTCGAGGCGTTCGAGGATCGCGCCGACGCGGCGATCGCCGCGCGAAACGAGGGTCTGGAAGTAGGCCTCGCGCGGGGACTCGGCGTCGAGTTCGATCGCGCCGAGCTTTCCGAGCGCGCTTCGGAGCATCGCGATTTTCCGCTTGGTCTCGCGCGGAGGGTCCATCGGATCCCACTGGAACGGCGTCCACGGCTTGGGCACGAACGGATTGAGCGAGACCGTCACCCGCCCGATATGCTGGCGGCGCGCGCGCGCTTGCGCCAGTATTTTGCCCGCCAGACGCGCGATTTCGAGCACGTCGTGATCGGTTTCCTCGGGCAGGCCAAGCATAAAGTAAAGCTTTAAGTTCTCGACGCCCTCGCCGATCATCAGCGCGGCGGCGCAAAGGATTTCCGCCTCGCTCAGGTTCTTGTTGATCACCTTGCGCATCCGCTCGCTGCCGGCTTCGGGCGCGATCGTGACGCTGCGATTTCCGGCCTGCGCCAGCGCGGAAGCTAGCTCGGGCGAGATGCAATCGGCCTTGAGCGAGGACGGCGACAGCCTTCCGCCCGCATCGGCCACGGCCTGCGCGATCTCCGCGACGCCCGGCACGCTGGCCATCTCCGCGCCGACCAGGCCGATCACGCCCCGTTCGGAAAGGCCGCGCGTGGCCTCGGCGGTCAGAGCCTCGGGCGAACGATATCGAATCGGGCGGTACATGAAACCCGCCGCGCAGAAGCGGCATCCCCATTGGCATCCGCGGCTCGCCTCGACCAGATACATATCGCCGAAGACGGATTCTTCGGTGAGGATCAGAGAGGCGGTCGGGAACTGGTCGAGGTCTTTTACGAGCCTGCGTTTGACCGCCGGCTTGCCAGGCCCGAGGTAATTCACCGCGGCAAGGGAGCCGCGCTCGTCGTAATGCGGAAGATAATAATCCGGGCGATAGGCGCCCTCGACGGCCGCCAGATCGTCGAGGCGGGCGGGATTGCCGCGCGCGGCGAGGAAGCGCTCGATAAATTCAGGCACCATCTGCTCGCCCTCGCCGATCAGGAACAGATCGACAAAGTCGGCGATCGGCTCGGGATTAAGGAAGATCGCGGAGCCGCCGGCGATGACGAGCGGGAAGTTGCGGCCGGCGCGATCGGTGCGGCGCGCGGGAATTTTCGCGGCGCGCAGAATCGCGAGCAGGTTCAAGTAGTCGGTCTCGAAGGCGATCGAAAAGGCCAGGATGCCGAAGTCCGACAGCGGACGGCCGCGCTCGAACGAGACCATCGGCGCCGCGCCCGACGCGATCGCGGGGCGCTCGTCGGGGTCGGGCAGAAAGCCGCGCTCGGCGTCAACCGACGCATTGGAATCGAAGATATGAAAGACCGCCTGGAAGCCGAGATTCGCCATCGCGACCGGATAGACGTTCGGATAGACGACGCACACCGAGACTTCGCCGCCGCGACGGCGCTCGTAGAGCGTCTTCTCGCGTGCGAGGCGATCGAGCGCGCGCTTACGCGCAAACATCGGGCGGCACCTGCATGACCTATCAGCATAAGCACCGGCGCGGACCGCGCTCAAGGGGTTATTCGAGCCGTCACGGGAGAATCTCGAAGCGGCCGAGGCGATATGGGCGATAGATCTCGAAATCGCGGCGATCGACGGTGAAGACGCGCCGGATCCGCTCACGCTCAGCGACGCGGACGATCGCGGCGTCGGGCAGAATCACGGCGTTTTCGTTCCTCCAGCAGCATCGCGGAGAACTTGTCGCCGGTTCGCTCGGAAAGATTCTTTCCGCCGCTGTCCCAGCAGCCGATTCCATCTTTCATCAATTCGTACGCGCTGAGCCTGGATTTGCGCGCGGCGCCGCGAGGCGCACCGCGTACCAGCTCGCGGACGACTTCCGACTTGCTCGCGCCGTTTTGGCGGGCAAGACGCGCGAGGCGCGCGTCGTCCTCTGCGCTAAGCCTTACGGTTATGGTGCCCACTTCAATTCCCCTTGTAATACGCAGTGTAATACAAACGGGCGCCGCAGGCCAGCCGGTCAGGGCGCGATCCGCTCGCGATGCGTATAGACATTGAAGCCGCCGGCGCGCAGAAAGCCGATCACCGTGGTACCGATTTCTTGCGCCAGCTCGACCGCGAGCGATGACGGCGCCGAAACCGCCGCGACGATCGGCACTCCGGCGGCGGCGGCCTTTTGCACCAGCTCGAACGAGAGCCGCCCGCTGACCATCAGGATCGCGTCGCTCAACGGACAACGGGCCTCCGCCAGCGACCATCCTATTACCTTGTCCACCGCGTTGTGGCGCCCGACGTCTTCGCGCAGCGCGAGCATCGCTCCCGAGAGCTCGAAAAGCGCGGCGGCGTGCAGGCCGCCGGTCGCGGCGAAAATCTCCTGGCGCGAGCGCATCGCGGACGCGAGCGACAGGAGCGTCGCCGGCGCGACGCGCGCGTTGCCCGCGGGAGGCGCAACCCGGCGCGTGATCGAATCGATGCTGGTCTTGCCGCAGATTCCGCAGCTCGCGGTGACGGCGAAGTTGCGCTTAAGGCGCTCGCGCAACTCATCGGCGGGAACATTGAGCACCACATCGATCATGTTGGGTTCGGGCTTTCCGCGAGGTCCGCGCACCGGGCGGATTTCCTCGATGTCATCCGAGCCCGCGATAAATCCCTCGGCGAATAAAAAGCCCGCGACCAGATCCTCGTCGTGGCCGGGAGTGCGCATCGTGAGCGTGAAGTGGCGCCCGCCGAGCCTGATTTCGAGCGGCTCTTCGGCGGCGAGAAATTCGCCGGATGGCGTGGCCCGGCCGCCGGAGAATTTGAGCGCGCGGACCCGAACCGTCCCGGGCTTAGAAGTTTCGCTTTTCACCGCCGGTCCCGGCCGCGTCACGAGCCGCGGTTTCGCGCGCCAGCACCGCGACGGCGTCGCGCACGATATCTTTCATCTCGGCGCCGCCGCCGCCCGCGGCATACTCGATAATCTGCCGGCGCATGACCGGAGCCCAGAAGCTGCGCAGATGATTGGCGACGCCGGCGACGGCTTCGGCGCGATCGGGATAGCTCTCGAAGAACGCGCCGATCTGATTCGCCATCCGGAGCAGCCGCTGATTATCCACGCGATCGAACTCCCGCGCGCCGCGCCGCAATCCGCATCATGGTCCGCGCCGTCACGGATGCTCCGCGCGCTCGTAGTCTTCGAGCTTCGCGATCGGGACCACCTCGACCGCGGTCACTTTGTATTCCGGGCAGTTGGTCGCCCAGTCGGAGAACTC
>DATKSQ010000109.1:0-21013 GCA_035531615.1 Binataceae bacterium (SeqCode) | reverse complement strand
GCCGCCGATCTTCGCGCGGACCTCTTGCAGGTTCGGCTCCCATCGCCGCTTGGTCTTGTTGTTGGCGTGGCTGACGTTATTTCCGACCGACGGCTGTTTGCCGCAGATTGCGCAATGTCGCATGAGTTTGTCTCTCTGATGGGGTCCCGGTGAAGTTCAACCCTGCTAAGGTAGCCCTACCTGCGGTCTCGTGAAAGAGGGGCTGAAATGCGCGCGCAGCAGCGCCTGTCCCGCAGGCTCGGCGGTCAGCCGCGCGCCGGCGTCGCATCCGCACTTGATACTCATCAGCCACGCCGCCTTGCCGAGCGCCGTCGCATAGCGGTCCAGGGCGGTCTTGAGGGCGCCGGCGGCCTTCTTGTCCTCGATCGATACGTCCTTGTCGCTGAGCACGACTTCGTCGGGCGCCGAGCCGGTCGTGTCCGCCATCATCTGGGACAGCATCGCGACAAACGCCGCGCGGTCCAAAGCGGGGACGTCGCTCTGGAGCAGCGCGCGATAGGCCGCGTCGGCGCGGCGATCGGGGATGTTGGCCAGCGCGCGGCGCACCTGATCGGCGCGCGACGCGACCGCGGTGGGATCTTTCTGATACTCGGCCAGGATCGTGGATGCGGCGCCCGAATTTCCGCCCGCGATCGCGCCGAGCGCGCGGCCCAGCAGCGCCTCGGACTTCGCGCGCTGCATCTTCTCTTGCGCCTGCGCCATTATCTGGCGCACCTGAGGATTATCCGCCCCGGCGGCTTTGAACACCGCGAGCGCGGTGTCCGCGTCGCCGCGGGCAACGAGAGCCTGCGCGCATTCGAGCAGGTTCAGCGGCTGGGTTTCCCCGAGCGTCGAAGTCGAGAGATAGAGTTTGGTCGCCGCGACCAGCTTGGCCTCGACCCGCACCTGGATCGACTCATAGGCCTGCCAGGTGCTGCTCGAAATGAGCCGCTGGCCGCTGGCGCGCTCGAACAGGAACTGCGCCGGGATCGAGAGAATCGCGGCCGGGCCGCTCAGGACCGTCTCACTGTCGGTGAAGGTGAAGGTGTGCCGGTCTTCGGCCAGCGTCGAGAGGTTGAGCGTCCAAATCTGATACGAGCCGGTGAACTTGGCCTCCGACCCGCTTTGCTGAACCTTGAACGAATCGGTGGGCAGACTCACGACGATCACCGCGTCGAGCCTGTCGTCCAGGTCGCCGGCGACGAAGCGCTTCACGCAGGCATCAACGTCGCCGGGCGGCTGGATCGGCACCTCGGTGACATGCGGCATCGCGCCGACCAGCTTTTCGATATCGTTTTCCGCCTGGGGCGAAATGGGACCGAGCGCTCCGACGCCAACCTTGACTTGGGCCAGCGCCGTGCCGGCGCCGAGTGCGCCGCTCAGCGCCACCGCGAAAAGCACCAGCGCCATCCGAGCGCTGATCGTCGCGGCAATCGATGCGGAAGTGGTGCGGATAAAGTTGCGAATCATGCTGGAATGCTCCATCGCGTGACCCGCCAACCTATCCTGAGTAACGGTCGAAGTTCAATTTCGAGTTTTCCGCGCGCGCAGTCGCTTGAGTATCCTGTCCAAAAGCCGCATTGTCTAGCGACGGGCGTGACGCGATGGCTGAGCGGCTGATCCACATCCTGCCAGAGCAGGTCGCGAGCCAGATCGCGGCCGGCGAGGTCGTTGAACGGCCAGCCTCGGCGGTCAAGGAACTGGTTGAAAACTCGCTCGACGCCGGCGCGGGAAGAATCGAGATCGCGATCGAACGCGGCGGATGCGCATCCTTCGCGGTCGCCGACGACGGATGCGGCATGAGCCGCGAGGACGCGATCCTTGCCTTGCGCCGCCACGCCACCTCGAAGATTCGCAGCGCCGGCGACCTGACCGCCATCCGCACTCTCGGCTTTCGCGGCGAGGCGCTGGCCGCCATCGCTAGCGTGGCGCGGATGCAGCTGCGGACCCGGCGCGCCGATGCGGCCGACGCGATCGAGCTTTCGGCGGCGGGCGGCGAGATCGACGATACGCGCGAATGCGCGGCGGCGCCCGGCACCCAGATCGAGGTGCGAGACCTGTTTTTCAACACTCCGGCGCGGCTCAAATTTCTCAAGACCGCCGCGACCGAGCAGGGCGCGATCGCCGAAGCGATCCAGCGCCTGGCGCTGGCGAACTATCGCGTCGCGATGCGGCTTAGCGCGGATAATCGCGTGATGTTTGATCTGCCGCGCGCCGCGTCACCGCTCGAGCGGGTGCGCCAGATGTTCGGCCCCAAGCTCGCCGCCCGGATGCTAGCGTTCGAGGGCGCGCGCGACTCGATGCGGGTGCGCGGGCTGGCCACCATGAGCCAGGAGTCGTTCGCCTCGGCGCGGATGATCTTCACCTTCGTCAACGGGCGCGTGGTGCGCGACAAGCTGCTCGCGCGCGCGATCGCGCAGGCCTATCAGACGCTGATGCCGCGCGGGCGCTTTCCGGCGGTGGTCATGATGCTCGAGCTGCGGCACGAAGAGGTGGACGTGAACGTCCATCCGATGAAGACCGAGGTGCGCTTCCGCAATTCAGGCGCGGTGTTCGAGGCGGTCTATCGCACCCTGCGCGAGCGGCTGGCGAATCAAAGTGAAACCGCCGCGCCCGCTGATGTGAGCCCCGCCGCGCCGCCTGCGAAGCAGGTTGGCGGGGCGGTTGCGGTGGAATCGGCGTCGAGCGATCCGCCGGTCGTGGGAGTTGCGCGCGGCGCCGATTTTTCGCGGCCGAGTCTTGCCGCTGTTGCCGCGCGTGGCGAACCGCGCGCGCTGCGTCTGGTTCCCGACCCTGTTCAATCCGCAGCCACCCAGCGCGCGCTCGGCCTGGGCTTCGACCGCGCGGTGCAAGGCGCCACCGCCGCGGATGCGCATCCGGAAGCCGCGGTGCCGATGTACTCGCGGCTGCGGGTGCTGGGCCAGCTCTTTGCGGGATATATCGCGCTCGAAAGCGAGGAGGGACTGCTGCTGGTCGATCAACACGCCGCCCATGAGCGCGTGACCTTCGAGCGGCTGCGGGCCGAGCTGCGCGACGGAGGAGTTCGTATCCAGGCCGCCCTTGCGCCGGCGACGCTCGAACTCAATCCGGCGCGCGCGGCGCAGATTCATGGCGCGATTCCGGCGCTGCGCGCGATGGGCTTCGATGTCGAAGCGTTCGGAGCCGCCGCGCTAATCCTGAAGGGCACGCCGGCGGTGTTCGGACCCGAAGGCGGAGTGAAGCTGCTCACCGACATGATCGACAGTATCGGCGAGGCGCCGATCCGCGCGGGTGGCGAATCGCCGTTCGACAATCTGCTCAAGCAGCTCGCCTGTCACGGCTCGGTGCGGGTGGGCCGGGTGCTCGAACCGGCAGAGATACACGCGCTTTTGGCGGAGCTCGATCGCACCGAGTTCAAGACCAACTGCCCGCACGGCAGGCCGGTGCATATCCGCTTTGCGCGCGGGCAGATCGAGCGGATGTTCCGGCGATGAACGCGGCCAAGCTCGATAGTTCGGCGCGCGCTCGCGATACGGCGCCCGCGCGCATCCGGATTGGATTTATCGTGGGACCGACCGGTGCGGGCAAGACCGCGCTCGCGCTCGAAGTCGCCGAGCGGCTCGGTGCCGAGATCGTCAACGCGGACTCGCGCCAATTCTACCTGGGGATGGATATCGGGACGGCGAAGCCGTCGGCGGCAGAGCGCCGCCGCGTGGTGCATCATCTGATCGACGTGCGCGCTCCCGATGCGCCGCTTGACGCGGCGGGCTTCGTCGCGATGGCGCGCGCGGCGATCGAGGACATCGCGATCCGCGGCCGCCGCGTACTGGTGGTGGGCGGCAGCGGATTATATTTGCGCGCGCTGCGCGGCGGAATCTTTCGCGGTCCATCCGCGGCGCCGGAAATCCGTGCGCGGCTTTCGCGCGAGGCGGCGGAGGCCCCGACCGGCAGCCTGCACGAGCGGCTGCAAAAGGCCGACCCGGCGGCGGCCGCGCGAATCGGCCGCAACGATCTTTATCGGATCATGCGCGCACTCGAAGTCTTCGAGTTGACCGGCGAGCCGATCAGCGCCCAGCAGGCGCGTCACGGGTTTTCCGCGCGCGAGTATGAGAGCCTGACCGTTGGCCTGACGCTCGAACGCGAGCGGCTCTATCAGACTATCGACCGGCGTTTCGATGCGATGATCGCGGCGGGATTCGTAGCCGAGGTGCGCGCGCTGCTCGCCGCCGGATATGCGCCGGATCGGCCTCCGCTCAAGACCATAGGCTATAAGCATCTTGCGCAGCATCTTGCGGGCGGGCTTTCCATCGCCGAAGCGATCGCGCTGGCCAAACGCGATTCGCGGCGGCTGGCCAAGCGCCAGCTCATCTGGTTTCGCGCCGATCGGGAATTGATATGGCTTGACCCGGCGCGCGCCGCCGAGCAGGCTCTGGAACTGTTCGCGGAATTTTTCGCGGCCCGGGATGGATCGTGAAGCAAAAACAAAGGGCGAGTCATAATGGCAAGCGGCCGCACACGGGCGGCGCGGCATCCGCCGAGGTTGCCACCGGCCTGACCGCGATCGAGCGCGTGCGCCTGGCGCGTCACGCGGCGCGCCCGCAGACGCTCGATTACGTCGAGGCGTTGATCGCCGAGTTTATCGAGATTCACGGCGACCGGCGCTTCGCCGACGACGGCGCGATCGTCGCGGGGCTTGGTTACTTCGGCAAACGCGCGGTAGCAATCGTCGGCCAGCAGCGCGGACGCACCACCGCCGAACGGATCAAACGCAACTTCGGTAAGCCGCATCCCGAGGGCTACCGCAAGGCCGCGCGGGTCTATGAACTGGCCGATCGCTTCCGGCTGCCGCTTATCACCTTGATCGATACGCAGGGCGCGGAGTCGGGCGTCGGCGCCGAAGAGCGCGGCCAGCACGAGGCGATCGCGCGCAACCTGGAGCTGATGGCACGGCTCGAGGCGCCGATTATCGCGTGCGTGATCGGCGAAGGCGGCTCGGGCGGCGCGCTGGCGCTGGGAGTCGCCAACGTGGTCCTGATGCAGGAGAACGCGTCGTACTCGGTGATCACGCCCGAAGGGTGCGCGGCGATTTTGTGGCGCGAGGCCAGCGAGGAAAACGTCGCCACCGCGGCGGCGGCGATGCGCATCTCAGCGCCGGACCTGCTCGAGCTGGGGGTGATCGACGAGATTATCGCCGAGCCGCCGGGTGGCGCGCATACCGCGCCCGCCGAGGCCGCGCGCACCCTGGGCATCGCGATTGCGCGGCATCTCGAACGGCTGTGCAAACGCGCTCCGGCCGAGTTGCGGGCCGGGCGCGAGCGCAAATTCGCCGCGATTGGAAATGGCTTTCTCGTCCGCAACCGCGTTGAAAACTTCGGCTCGATCGGTTAGCCATAGTCGATTCCTATGGCGCCCCGAACCGCGAAAAAAAGCGCGCGCACGCATCCGCCGAAACCCGAGACACCCTCGCTTGCGAGCCTGCGCGAACGAATCGACGAGCTCGACAGCAAGCTTCTGGCGCTGCTCTCGATGCGCGCCGCGATCGCCGAGCAGGTCGGCCGGCTCAAGAATTCCACCGGCGAGGCCGTGTACGTTCCGTCACGCGAGCGGGCGGTTATCGAGCGGATGATCGCCGAAAATTCCGGGCCGCTGGGGCCCGAGCAGATCCGGAGCATCTTCACCGAGGTGATTTCCGCCTGCCGCGGACTCGAACACTTGCCGCGGATTGCCTTTCTGGGGCCGGAGCACACCTATTCGCACGAGGCCGCGCGCGAGCGCTTCGGCTCAAGCGTCGAGTTCGCGCCGCAGAACTCGTTCGCGGCGGTGTTCCAGGCGCTCGAAGGCGGCCGCGCGGACTTCGGAGTGGTGCCGGTCGAGAACTCGACGGAGGGCTCGGTCGGACTGACCCTGGATCTGCTGATCGACACGCCGCTTACGATTATCGGCGAGATACTGTTGCCGGTTCGCCATGCGCTGCTGTCGCTCAGCGGCGATCCGAAAGCGATCGGCAAAATCGTGGCGCATCAGCAGTCGCTCGGCCAGTGCCGCGGCTACCTGCAGGCCAACTTTCCGGATTGCGAACTAGAAGCAGTCGCGTCCAACGGCTACGCCGCCGAGCGCGCGGCGCACGACGCATCGATCGCGGCGATCGCCTCGCGCGGGGCGGGGGCCGCATACGGGCTAGCCACGATCGCCGAGAATATCCAGGATCAGGCGACCAACACCACGCGCTTTCTGGTGATGGGCGCGCGGGCGGCCGAACGCACCGGCGCGGACAAGACCACGGTGCTGTTCGCGGTTGCGGACAAGGTGGGCGCGCTGTACGAGGCGATCAGCCTGTTTGCGCGCAACTCGATCAATATCTCGAAGATTGAATCGCGTCCGCTGCGCTCGCGGCCGTGGGAATATATATTCTTCGTCGATCTCAGCGGGCATCGCGAGGACCCCAAACTCAAGCGCGCGCTGGGGGCGCTCAAACATCAGGCCCTTTTTTCGAAGGTGCTGGGATCGTATCCTGAAGGCAGGTCGGCCGCCGCCTAGCGGGCCGCATATGCTCCCTTGATCAAAGCTGACGATCTGGTTCTGCCGCCAGTTGCGGCGCTGACTCCGTACGAGCCCGGAAAGCCGATCGAGGAGCTGCAGCGCGAACTCGGAATCGGCGAGCCGGTCAAGCTCGCCTCGAACGAAAACCCTCTAGGACCCTCGCCACGCGCAATCGCCGCGATCAAGGGCGCGCTTGCCGACCTCAATCGCTATCCTGACGGCGCGAGCTACGAGCTGCGCAAAAAAATCGCGGCGCACCATCAGGTCGCACCCGAACAAATATTCGCGGCGGGCGGCTCGGTCGAGGTGCTGAACCTGCTCGCGTTTCTGTTCATCCGGCCGGGACTGAACGCGGTCTTCTCGGAGCACGCGTTCGCGATCTATCCGCTGGCGACTCTGGCGGCGGGTGGAAGCTGCAAGGCCGTGCCGACGCTCGACGGCTACGCGCACGACCTTGACGCGATCGCGCGCGCGATCGACCCGAACACGCGCCTGGTGTTCCTGGGCAATCCCAATAATCCCACCGGCACGATTTATCGCCGCGCCGAGTGGCGGCGGTTTCTCTCGCGGGTGCCCGAGCACGCCGTGATCGTCGCCGACGAGGCCTACTTCGAATTCGTGCGCGACCGGGAATATCCGGACTCGCTCGAGGATCACGACGGCCGCAGGCTGATTGTGACGATGCGCACCTTTTCGAAGATCTTTGGCCTGGCGGGGCTGCGCGCGGGCTATGCGGTCGCCAATCCCGATATCGTGCGCCTGCTCGATAAGGTGCGCCAGCCGTTCAACGTGACCTCGCTCGCGCAGGTCGCGGTGCTGGCCGCGATGGATGACGCGGCGCATATCGAGCGCACGCTGGAAGTTAACGCGCAGGGGATGGCGTATCTCGAGGGCGAGTTTCGCCGCCTTGGAATAGCCTGGGTGCCGAGCCACGCGAATTTTATCCTGACCGAGGTCGGCGACGGCCGCGCGGTGTACGACGCGCTGTTGCGCAAGGGGGTAATCGTGCGGCCGATGGGCGGCTACGGTTACCCGCGCCATGTCCGAATCAGCGTCGGATTGCCGGAGGAAAATCGCCGCCTCGCCGAGGCGCTCGAACAGGTGCTTGCGCGATAGGCGCAAGCGCCGAGCGCGTATCCGGGGTGAAACGCCGATGGCGCAACTCTTCAAGCAAATGACGATCGCGGGCGTCGGCCTGATCGGCGGGTCGATCGCGATGGTTGCGCGGCGCGAGGGTATCGTCGGCCGCGTGGTCGGACTCGGCCGTACCCAGGCCAATCTCGACCTGGCGCTCGAGCGCGGGATGCTGGATGCCGCCACCCGCGATCCCGCCGAAGCGGCGCGCGGCGCCGACCTGCTGATGCTGGCGGTGCCGATTCTGACGATGCGCGCGACGCTCGAGCGGATGGCGCCGTATCTGCCGGCGCACGCGGTCGTTACCGACGTCGGCAGCGTCAAGGGATGGGTGGTGCGCGAGCTCGAGCCGATCCTTGGGCCGGAGATGGCGATGGTGGCGGCGCATCCGGTTGCGGGCAAGGAAACCGTAGGGGCGGGAGCGGCGGACGCGGAGCTGTTTCGCGGGCGGCGGGTGATAATCACGCCGTCGGCGAAGAGCACCACGGACGCGCTCGAGCGGGTTGAAGCGATCTGGCGCGCGGCGGGCGCGCGGGTCGAGCGGATGGACCCGGATTTGCACGATGCGATCCTGGCGCGCGCGAGCCATCTGCCGCAGATCGTCGCGAGCGCCCTGGGCGCCGCGCTTGCCGAAGAGCGCGTGGGCGGGAGGTTGGTGGCGGAATTTGGCGCGAGCGGTCTGCGCGATACGACGCGGCTGGCGGGATCTTCGTGGGAGATGTGGCGGGATATCTTCATCACCAACCGCGACGCGATCGTGGCGGCGCTGCATCTGTTCGGCTCGGCGGTCGAGGAATTTCAGGACCTGATCGAGTCGGGCGATATCGCCGCGCTCGAACATCTGTTCAACCGGGGCCGCGCGATGCGCGAGAAACTCAAGTGACGCGCGCGCAGCCGATTATCGCGATCGACGGTCCGGTCGGCGCGGGAAAATCGACCGTGGCGCGCGGACTCGCGCGCGCGCTCGGATTCAGTTACCTGAACACCGGCGCGATGTACCGCGCGGTGGCGATCGCGGCGCAGGATGCCGGAGTCGACCCGGCGGCGCCCGATCTGGAAGCGCGGCTCGAACCGATCCTGCGCTCGATCGACATCGCGTTCGACGGCGAGCGGATTCTGCTCGGCGGCGCCGACGTAACCCGGCGCGCCGCCGACCCCGCGGTCGGCGACCTGGCCTCGCGGCTGTCGGCGATAGGCGCGGTGCGGGCCCGGATGCGCGAGTTGCAGCGCGCGGCGGGCGCGCAAGGCGGGGTGGTGATGGAAGGGCGCGATATCGGCACGGCGGTGTTTCCCGACGCCGAGTTCAAGTTCTTTCTCGATGCCGACGTGAAGGTGCGCGCGCGCCGGCGCTACGCGGAGTTGGCCGCGAGGAACCCGGGCGTCAGCTTCGATGAAGTTTTAGAACAATTGCGCGAGCGCGACGCGCGCGACTCGAGCCGCGCGCTGGCGCCGCTCAAACGCGCCGCCGACGCGATCGCCGTGGACTCGACCGCGCTCGATATACCCGCGGTCGTAAATGCGATAAAAGAATACATACTGGCTGCAAGCAACGCCGGTAAGGGGTTGAAACGCAGCTAGTCCGGTTGTAAGTTTCGCATCAGCTTCGAGGTTCCCGGAAGGTTCCACTACATGGAGAAAGTTTTGCCTGAAAAGCTCGGCGGAGGAGAAAATGATTTCGAGTCGCTGATGGAAGAGAGCCTCAAGGCTCCGCGCCCCGGTGATGTGCTCATCGGGCGAGTCCTGCTCATAACCCGCGACCACGTCATCATCGATATCAACTACAAGTGCGAGGGACAGGTACCGCTCGCCGAATTCCTGGACGCGAGCGGTAATCCTACCGCCAAGGAAGGCGACGAGGTTGACGTCTACTTCGAGGGCACCGAGACCGACAACGGTACGGTGATTCTCTCGCACGCGAAGGCCGAGAAATTCAAAGTCTGGCGCGAACTCGACCGTGCCTTTCAGACCGAAACTCCGGTCGAAGGCGTGGTGCTGGGCAAGGTCAAGGGCGGCCTCAAGGTTGATATCGGCGTGCCGGCCTTCCTGCCCGGCTCGCATGTCGACATCCGTCCGGCGCGCAACCTGGATCGCTACGTCGGCCAGCGCGGCCGATTTCAGATTCTCAAGTTCAATCGCGCGCGCGGCAACGTGGTGGTATCGCGCCGCAGCGTGCTCGAGCGCGAACGCTCCTCGCTCAAGGAACAGACGCTCAAGGTGCTCGAAGAGGGCGTGATCCTCGAGGGCACCGTCAAGAACATCACCGACTACGGCGCGTTCATCGATCTCGGCGGAATCGACGGCCTGCTCCATATCACCGATATGTCATGGGGGCGCCTGGCGCATCCGTCAGAGGTTCTCAAGGTCGGAGAGAAGATCCGCGTGGTGGTCCTCAAGTACGACGCGCAGCGCGAGCGCGTGTCGCTGGGGATGAAGCAGATCATGTCGGACCCGTGGAGCAAGGTGACCGAGCTCTATCCGCCGGGAACCCGGGTCCACGGCAAGGTGGTCAGCGTTACCGATTACGGGGCCTTCGTCGAGCTGGAAAAGGGCGTCGAAGGATTGATTCACGTTTCCGAAATGAGCTGGAGCAAACGCGCGGTACATCCCTCGAAGGTTGTCAACCCCGGCGACGGGGTCGAGGTGCAGGTGCTTGGGGTCGATGAAGCCAACCGGCGCATCTCGCTCGGCCTTAAGCAGACCGAGCCGAATCCGTGGGTGGCGCTGGCCGAGCAGCATCCGGTTGGCAGCCGCGTCAGCGGCAAGGTGAAATCGATCACCGACTTTGGCGCGTTTGTCGAAATCGAGCCGGGAATCGACGGTCTGGTGCATATTTCGGATCTGTCGTGGACCAAGAAGATCCGCCACCCGAGCGAGGTGGTGAAAAAGGGCGACGACGTCGAGGCGGTCGTGCTGGGAATCGACGCCGAGAACGAGCGCGTCAGTCTGGGCGTCAAGCAACTCACGGCCGATCCGTGGAACACGATCGCGGAGCGGTATCCGCTCAACACGCGAATCCATGGCAAAGTCAGTTCGGTCGCGGACTTTGGCGTGTTCGTCGAGATCGAAGAGGGAATCGAAGGCCTGATTCACATTTCGCAGCTCTCCAACGAGCGGGTCGACAAGCCCTCGTCGCTGTTCAAGGTTGACGACCAGCTCGAAGCGCTGGTGGTGCAACTCGATCCCAAGGAACGCCGCATCGGCTTGTCGATCAAGGCGCTCAAGGCGCATGAGGAGCGAGAGGAGATGCAGGCCTATCTCAAGCGCGAGCATGAGAACGCGCGATTCTCGATGGAGGATATCCTCAACGAGGAACTCCGTCTCGATCGCGAGGACGGCGAGCGCCGCGCCTCACGCGCACGCCGCGACCACTGACCGTGCCCATCGCGGGGAGCCGGTTTCGCCACCGCCATGACCAAGCGCGCGATTATCGAGGAGCTGCTCGCACGTCATCATAGCTGCTCGCATCGGCAGTCGGAGACGATTGTCAATGCGATGTTCGATGCGATGGCGAGCGTGCTGGCCAGTGGCAAGCGAATCGAGATTCGCGGTTTCGGCAGCTTTGGGGTCAAGGACCGCCGCGCGCGCCAGGGGCGCAATCCAAAGACTGGAGCGGTGGTTCCGGTGGACGCCAAGCGCATCCCGTTTTTCCGTGCGGGCAAGGAACTCCGCATCGAGGTAAATGGCGCGGACAGCACGGCGCGCTAAGGGCGCGCGGGTTTCCGAGGCGCCACCGCCGTCCGGCATACGGCTGTGGGCGCCGTGGCGCTATGCGTATCTGCGCGCTGTGCCGGGCGCTCGCCCCCGCTGTATCTTCTGCTTCGCGCGGCTGGGCGCCGCGGGGCGCCACAAGCGCCTGGTACTGGCACAGACCGCGGACGCGGTCGTGATGCTGAACCGCTACCCGTACAATAACGGCCACCTGATGGTCGCGCCGCGCCGCCATGTAGCATCGCCCGAGCTGCTGACGCGCGATGAGCGAATCGCGATTGGCGAGCTGGTGGCGCAAACCGTTACGATTGTGCGTGCGGCGCTCAGTCCCGCGGGGCTCAATGTCGGCGCCAATCTGGGCCGCACGGCGGGTGCAGGATTCGCCGAGCATATGCACTGGCACGTGGTGCCGCGATGGGACGGCGACAACAACTTCATGCCGGTGCTTGCCTCGACGCGCGTGCTGTCGCAGAGTCTCGAAGACAGCTACATGCAACTAAGCCCGCTTTTCAAAACGATCGAGGCTGGTTTATCTTGAGCAGGGAAGGCGCTTCGGGAATTAACGATGGACCAAACTTTGACCAATATTCGCACCCTCGGCGGCCTGCGTTCCGCCCGTTATGAAACTCTGCCCGTGCGCATGGAGATGCGCCGCAACCTGCTCGCGCGGCTGCGCGCGAAGGAAGGCATCCTGCCGGGAATCGTCGGCTACGAAGAGACGGTGGTGCCGGAGATCGAAAACGGAGTCCTCGCGGGGCATCACATGATCTTCCTGGGTGAGCGCGGACAGGCGAAGTCGCGGATCATCCGCGCATTGGTGAGCCTGCTTGACGAGTTCGTTCCGGCGGTGGCGGGATGCGAGATCGACGACGATCCGTTCGCGCCGATTTGCCGCCGATGCCGGCGGATGGCCGAGGAGAAAGGCGACGAGCTCGAGATTCACTGGATCGGCCGCGACCGCCGCTACGCCGAAAAGCTCGCGACGCCGGACGTATCGGTCGCCGACCTGATCGGCGAGATCGATCCCATAAAGGTGGCTGAAGGCCGCTACCTCGCCGACGAGGAAACGATCCACTACGGACTTATCCCGCGCACCAACCGCGGAATTTTCGCGATCAATGAGCTGCCCGACCTGACCGAGAAGGTGCAGGTGGGGCTGTTCAATCTGATGGAAGAGAAAGACGTCCAGATCAAGGGCTACAAGATTCGCCTGCCGGTGGACGTGGTATTCGTCGCGAGCGCGAATCCCGAGGACTACACCTCGCGCGGCAGAATCATCACGCCGCTCAAGGATCGGTTCGACGTCCAGATTCGCACGCATTACCCCAAGAAGATCGAAGACGAAATCGCGATCATGGAGCAGGAGGCGCTGTATCCGCCGCGCCCCGGGATGGACGTGCGCGTCCCGCAATTTTTGAAGGAGATCATCGCGCAGGTTACTTTCGAAGCGCGCGGCTCGAACGAGATTAACCAGTCGTCGGGAGTTTCGGTCCGGGTCACGATCAACAACTTCGAGTCGGTGCTCTCTAACGCCGAAAAGCGTTCGGTGGTCAATGGCGAGAACGAAATCGTTCCGCGCATCTCGGACCTGCATTCGCTTTACGCCTCGACCGCGGGAAAGATCGAGCTCGAATACGTGGGCGAAGATAAAAAAGAAGACGATCTGGTCGAGCGGCTGATCAATCGCGCGGTCCTGAAGGTTTTCGATCGCTACTTGAAGCTCGACGATCTGAAAAAGGTCAGCAGCTATTTCGAGCAGGGATGGGGGGTCGAGGTTTCCGATCGCGCGCCGTCGTCCGAGTACATGGAGCCGCTGCGCGAAGTCACCGGCCTGCGTGAGGCGATTGCCGCACTCGGGCCGTTCGAGACTCCGGGGCTGATGGCGGCCGCGAGCGAGTTTATTTTCGAAGGCTTGCACCTCCATCAGAAACTCAACAAGGACCGCCAGGGCGGACGCTTCGCCTATCATTCATGAGCGGACACGCCTGAGCGATCCGCTTAAGCGGTAACCACGATGGTCAATACACGCTACACGCAGTGGGACGGCACTCAGAAGCTCAAGCTCGACGCCGACAAGGTGTTCGAGAAGCTGGCAGAGTACATGTCCTATACCGACGACGTTCGCCAGGCGATGGATTGGATGATGCGCCAGGGGATGGAGTTCGACGGCGTGCAGGTGATGGGCCTCGAGGAGTTTATCGAGCAACTGCGCCAGGAGATGCGCCAGCGCTACCGCGATTTCAATCTCAAGACCTCGCTCTCCGAGATGGAGCAGAAGCTCGAAGACATCCTGAACCGCGAGCGCAACACTCTTGATTCGCTGAAGGGGCAGAAGCCCGGCGTCGAGGACAAGCAGCGCGACCTCGCGCGCACGCCCAGACGCCTGTCGGAAGCGATCCGCAAGCTCGAAAGCTACGGCTTCGAAGACGCGCAGGCCAAGGCCGATTTCGACGAGCTGCTCGAAGAATACGAAAATATCCGCGACCTCGAAAACTTTCGCGATCGCAACCAGCATATGTTCCACGGGCAGAAGAGCCTCGGCTACCAGGAGTCGCTCGACCTGATGCGAGAGATGGAACGGATGCGCCAGCTCGAGCAGGATCTGATGTCCGGGAACTTCGAGACCATCTCGATGGAGGATCTCCAGCAGATTCTCGGCCAGCAGGCGGCCAAAGATTTTCAGAATCTGAAACAGGTGATGGTGCTGCTGGCGGACTCGGGTTACGTGATGCCGAAGGGCGATCATTTTCAACTCTCACCCAAGGGCGTGCGGCGCATCGGCCAGCTTGCGCTGCGGGACATCTACCAGAACCTGCTGAAGGACCGCGGCGGCTCGCATGCCACCGATCATCGCGGCGTCACAGAGATGAGGCCCGACGAGACCAAACCCTACGCTTTCGGCGACCCGATGAATCTTGATCTGGTCGGGACGCTCAAGAAGGCGCTGGCGCGCAAGGCCGGAGTGCCGCTCGAACTCGCGCCGAGCGACTTCGAGATTTACGAGAGCGATTTCGGCAGCACCTCATCGACGGTGCTGTGCCTCGACATGTCGTGGTCGATGAGCTGGGAGGGGCGGTTCGCGGCGGCGAAAAAAGTCGCGATGGCGATGGAGACGCTCATCCGGTCGAAGTTCCCGCGCGATTATTTTTCGATTGTCGGATTTTTCACCCGCGCGGTCGAGCTCAAGCTGAAAGACCTGCCCGAGGCGTCGTGGAACATGGGCGACCCGTTCACGAATTTGCAGGACGGGCTGCGGCTTGCGTCGGACCTGCTCGGGCGGCATCCGTCGCGCAATCAACACATCATCGTGATCACCGACGGGCAGCCGACCGCGTATTTTCTGAACAAGCGGCTCTACTGCGAATGGCCGCTGTCGTTCGGCGGTATCAGCATGCGCGCCGCGCAGGAGACGCTGAAGGAAGTCGAGCGAATCACGCGCAAGGGCATCACGATCAACACCTTCATGCTCGACGATTCGCCGAGCCTGCGCGCCTTCGTTGAGAAGATGACGCAGATCAATCGCGGCCGCGCGCTCTACACGCGTCCCGATCATCTGGGCGAATACATGCTGGTCGATTACCTCTCGAAGAAGCGCAAGCGCGCCTGAGCGCGTGCCCCCAGTTATCGCGCGGGTGATGACGCCGTGCGCGGCGCGGGTTGGTCCGCGGCAGTGGCACGCGCCGCGTCGCTTTCAGGAAGCTGCCAGGTTCCGCCGATCTGCCGCAGCACGATTCGATTCGACTGATCTCCGGCCGCTCGTATCAGTCGCGAGAGCGGCTCGTCCATCGGCTCTTTCGAGAGCTTGAAGGTTCCCCAATGAATCGGCAGCAGGTACTTCGCGCCCGTCTGCTGGAACATCGACCACACCTGTTCCGGATTCGCGTGATTGCGAATCCACGGATCGTAGGCGCCAATCGAAAACGCCGCGACCTCGGGCGGATCGCTCGCGAGCGCCGCGAACACGCCGGTATTCGCGCTGTCGCACGCCAGCAGCATCCCCACGCCGTTCTTCTCGATCACGTAGCTGTTGAAGCCGTAGCCGGTGCCGAAGAGCGGCCAGCGATTGCCCCAATGATTGGCGGCCATCGCGCGCACCGTCAGCCCCTTAACCTCGGTTGATTCGCCCCACTTGAGCTCGCGCACGTCGCTGAAGCCAAGCGGCTTAATCAGAGCCGAACACTTGTCGCACACAATTACGGTCGCGGTTTTCGGCAGCGTCTTCAGCGACGGAATATCCAGATGATCCATATGCGCGTGCGTGATCAAAATGACATCGAGGTTCTGCAAATCGACCGGCGCAAGCGGCGGCGCGGTCACGCGGCGCGGCCCGATGGTGAAAAGCGAATCGACTGCGAGTCCCACCCGGTCGAACAGCGACGGATCGGTCAGCACGCGCACGCCCAAGTAATTCATCAGCAACGTCGCGTGGCCGAGGTTCGCGATGCTGAGCGCGGTGTCGGGCCACGATGCGGGATTCGGATGGCCGATCGATTCGGCCGCGGCGGATTCCATCGGCCCAGCGTATGACCGCACGCCCGAGCATGCCAGCGCTAGCGCGCAGGCGGCGGCGAAAATCCACAGCGCCGGCGATCGTCGCTTAACGCGGCACTCGCCGGTGATTTTCAATTGAGCGATTTGAAACAGGGCAGTTTTTTGACCAGCACGTATCCATAGGTGCGCCCGTGCCATAGAAACTTTCCGGTGGCCGGCCCGAACACTTCAGTTACGGTCGTTTCCTGATCGCTATCGGCGATGGTTTCGGTATCTTCCGGCGCGTAGGCGAGGTATCTGGGATCGCCGCCGCGTTTGAGTTGGCTCGCGAGTTCGGGCGAGAATTGCAGCTTGGCGATTCCCGGCTTCGGCTGCCATCCGCCGGGCGGCGCCATCTTGGGTTGCACGATCGCCCATTTCATTCCGTCGCCGGAATCGATCAGCCGCCATTGCCGCGACTCGATCTCGTCATCCGCGTTCTTGCGGACTTCCTCGACGCCCGGCGGAGTCTGCACCAGCGTGTCGCAGCGCTCGCTCTGCTCATCTTCCGGTCCCGCAGTGTTGCGGTCAGGTCCCTTGGCAGCTTCAATTCCGGCATATTCGCCGAAGCTCATCGCCGCCGGCGCAATCGTACTGAGCCCGAGAGCGCATCCGCTCAACGTCGGCAACGAAAACGCCAGCGCCAGAGCGAGCGCTAAGATGCGCGATTTCGGGACGCGCGGATGCATCAGGGCCTGACCGCGATCACGAGCGAAGAGCTAAACGGCGGGCTCGGCAGATCTTCTTTGCGCGCGCCGCTGAAACCCGCCTCGCCCAGCCACCCCGCGATCTCCTCGAACGAGTAATCGCGGCCGCGAGTCGCCAGCAGCAGGTAGAGCGAAAAGACCGCGCCACTTCGCGGATGGGTCAGTTCCCGGTTCATCACGTGATCCTTGATTACAATGGTGCCACCTCGGGCGAGCGATCGAAAGCATTTGCGCATCAGCTCCGAGTTGGTCTTTGCGGTCTCGCTGTGGATGATATTGGAGATGAAGATCGCTTCGACCGGTCCGGGCAATTCCTCTTGCAAATAATCGACGGGACGCAGCGTGATTCGGGTGGCGGCTTGCGCCTCGCGTTCGGCCAGAATTCCTCGCGCAACTTCAAGTGTCGCTTTAAGATCCCAGATCTCGCCCGACGCCGCCGGATATTTGCGCATCAGGGCGGCGAGATAGGTCCCCGGACCTCCGCCTAAATCCGCGATGGTGCGCGCGCCATGCAAATCCAGATGCTCCGCAATCCACTGCGCGTCGCCACGCGCGCGGACCAGGCTGTCCATCGCGCGGATGAAGCGTTCGGTCTCGGCGGGATCGCCCTGGAACATATCGGGTGCGCGGGCGGGGCGGCCGCTTTGCACCGATTCCTCGAGTGAGGACCACAGCGGAAAGATTGCCTCGTCGAAAAGAATCAGGCCGCCAAGATATTCCGGCGACGCTTTCAGCAGGAAGCGGCGCGCCGCGGCGTCCAGATGGTAGCGGCCGCCCCCAAGCTCGAGCAGGCCTAGCGCTACGAGCGCATTGGCCAGTATTTCGCCCGCGCGCGGATCAATGCCGAGTTGGCGCGCGAGATCGGCGGCGGAGACGGGGTGATCCGCCAGCGCCTCGAACATTCCGAGCTTCAGTCCGACCTGAAGCGCGCGCGCCTCGGCGTGTGCGCCCGCGATCGCTGCAAGCTCGGCAAATTCCATCTCGCTCAGCGCACGAAATCCTGGGTGACGTAGATCGTTCCGTCGGCGGAATGCGCGACGCCGACTCCGGTTTCGGTAAACCGTTCCGAGAGCATCGCGGCGCGATGCTCCGGGCTGCTCATCCACGCGGCGACGGTCCGAGCGGGCAAGTTGTTGAGCTCACGGTAGTCATCGGAATAGATATTTTCGCCGGCTGCCTGGAAGGAAATTCCCTCGCCTGCAATCCGCTGCGCGGGGCCGATCCCCTCGGGACTCTGATGCGACAGATAATGGCGCAGCGCCATGTCGTAGCTGTGCCCGCGCGCGACCACCGCCAGGCGCGCGGAGAATTTCAGCGCTGGCACGCCGGCATGCGCGCGTTCCACGTTAACCCGCGAAAGAATTTGCGCCTCCTGCTCGCTGGTTTGCGCCACCTGCTCAGGCGAGCGCTGCACGGTCCGAAAAATATAGATTCGCGCAATCGCCGCGCTGATCAACGAAACCATCAGAACGCCGACCCCCGCGCGTATCGCACGGCGGCGCCGGACGATTGCCGGGGTCGGCATCCGGATCACCCTGGCGGGTCCGCGATTTACCCGATGCGTCGCCGGTCGCTTATTGGCGGAGCGTCCGTTCATGTGCCACTCATGTAAATCTCGATGAGGGCGGTTTTGATCTTATTGACCCGCAAGGCGCGCATTTCCGGCCCGGCTATGCTCTGATCGATCGTGGCTGCCGCACCCTTACCGATCGCCAGAGCCCTTGCTATCGCGCGTCGATGAAGTTGTCAACGAAAATTTTGCTTGCATCAGTGCGGTCAGCGGTCATCGCTATTTTTCTGGGCTCGGTTGCAAGAGCCGCGCAGCCGGGCGGCGCGCCCGATGCGCTCCCGGCGGGCGCACTGACGCATAGCACCAGCCGTTATCTGCGCGACGCGGCGTCGGACAGAATCCGGTGGCAGCCCTGGAGCGACGCGTCGTTCGCGCTCGCGCGCAAGCTTGATCGTCCGGTCATGATCGATATCGGCGCGGTGTGGTGCCATTGGTGCCACGTGATGGACGACACGACCTACGCCGACCCGGAAGTCGCGCGAATCCTGAACGCGCAGTTCGTTCCGATCAAAGTCGATAGCGACGAACGCCCCGAGGTCGATTCCTATTATCAGGCCGCCGCCGCGAATCTGACCGGCGCCGGCGGATGGCCGCTGGTATGTTTCGTTACCGCTGACGGTGCGCTTATGTACGCGGTCGGATACCTGCCCGCCCAGGCGAAGGCGGGCGACAGCGCGGCTTCCGCCGCGATGATTCCGCTGTTGCAGCGTATCGCAGCCTCGTGGGCGAGCGACCAACATGACCTCAGCCGACAGGCGAATGCGCTCGCGATGAAGCTCGCCGCCGAAGCGCATTCTACGCCGGCTTCTGGTTCGAGCGGCGACACGAGCGCATTGCGGGCGCAGATTCTCGCGGGCCTCAAGTCCACCTACGACCCGCAAGCCGGGGGGTTCGGGAGCGACACGGGGCCGCGCTTCTATGATTTTCCGGCGCTGCGGCTGGCGCTCGCTTACGGATTTTTCGCTCATCCGGAGTACCAGCGGATCGCGGTCGATTCGCTAATCAAGATTTCGCGCGGCGGAGTGTTCGATCAACTTGGCGGTGGGTTTCATCGCTACTCGACCGACCCGCAATGGCGCGTGCCGCACTTCGAGAAGATGGCGTATGACCAGGCGATGGCGCTCACCACCTACAGCGAGGCATATCAGGTGACGCACGATCCGCGGCTGCTCGCGGTGATCGAGCGGACGCTCGGGTACGTGCGTGGCACGCTGCTCGATCCGCGCGGGAACGATTTCTACGCACATCAGGACGCGGATTCTTTCAAGAGCGACGACGGCAGCTACTACACCTGGACGCTCGATGAAGTGAAGCGCGCGCTTCCGGCGGAGCAGGTGCGCGCGGCGATTTTTTTCTACGGAATGGACGCGCCTTCCCCGCCACGGGCTCCCGATGGACGTATCGTGCTGGCGCAGACGCTCACGCCAGAAGCGCTCGGCGAGCGGCTCGAGATTTCCGCGAGCGCTGCGGAGGCGATTATCTCGAAAGTGAATCGCGGACTGCTCACGGCGCGCAACTTGCGCCGCAGTCCGCCGGTCGATCAGGTTGTGATGACGGATCGCAATGCGCTGATGGCCTCGGCGTTTATCGCAGTTTCGGAAGCGACGGGTGACGCGCGATACGAGAAGACCGCGCTCGCCGCGCTCGATTTCATCCTCGAGCATCTGCGCGCGCCCGGCGGTGGTTTCTATCACGAATGGTCAGCCGGACGCGCGGCGGTGCCAGGAATCGCCGCCGACCAGATCTACCTCGCGTCGGCGCTGCTCGACGCATTCCAGGCGAGTGGCGATTCAAAATATCTCACGCAGGCGCGCGCGCTCGGCGATTTGATCTTTACTAAATTTCGCGACCCCGCCACCGGACTGGTCAGGAATCAAAGCGCGGAGCCCAAAGACAACGTGCTCGCGATGACGGTGTCGAGCGCGCAGGTAATGTACGACACGCCGATGCCGTCGGTGCAGGGACAGGCCGCGATCGTAATGCGCACGCTCGGCGAGATCACGTCGGATGCGCGCGATCAAAAGCAGGCCGAAGAGTTGCTCGCTCCGGCCGCCGCACTGGCCGGCGGCGCTGCGGATTCGACGCTCGGCACGGTCGGCCTGGCGCTCGAAGCCGGGGCCGATGGCAGCGCGACGATCGCGATCGTCGGGGCGCCCGACGATGCGAAGACCATGGCGTTGGTCGCGGCCGCGTTCGCAGCCTATCGGCCCGGCAAGATCGTGATGCGCGTTGATCCGTCGCGAGCGAAGTCGGGCGGGATCCCGACGGCGGCGCAGGCGATGTACGCCGCGGCTGCCAGCCATGGCACTGCGCTCGCCTTCGTATGCGCGGGGACAGCGTGCGCGCGGCCGGTCTCAGACGCCGGCGCGCTGTCGCATGTGATCGCCACCTTCATGACCGGCGGCGCGCCGCGCGGCCCCGGCCTTCAGCGTCCGCCCAAATAGCAAAAGCTCCCGTCCGGCGCGACCGAGAGTGTGGGAGTCGCGACGTAGTGACGAGCAGGCGCGCCGATTTCGAACGCGGCGTCGCGCACCGGAGCGGAATCCACTTCGTGAATAGCTCCGCGCGCGTCCGAGAAAAAAATTCCCTGCTCGCCGGAGGAATCCAGCGCGGGAAAAATCGTCGCACCTCCGAGCGGCACCGCCGGATCGCCAAGGCTCGCCAGTTCTCCGGGCGCCGACGCGGTCTCGCGCGCGGTCGCGGCGACTCGGATCCGTCCGCGGCGGTCGAGCCGCATAATCATCTCGCGCGATCGGCTCGCGCCGCGAAGCGCGATAGTTCCGTCGGATGCGATCCCGGGCCGTCCCTGTCCGATGTATATGATCGCGCCGCCCGGGCTTGCGGAGCCGCGCTCGAGCGCAAGACG
>DATKSQ010000108.1:0-12207 GCA_035531615.1 Binataceae bacterium (SeqCode) | reverse complement strand
ATTACGATTTGACCAACTCGAACAGCTCGACGGTCTTCATGCCCGGCCCCACCGCGCCCGACCGCGAGTGCTGGTATATCGACATGGGGGTCGTCGATAACGCCTTCTTCAGCCCAGAGGCGCTCCAAAACGCCGGCCATTAATAGCCAGAAACCGGCGGGTACGGCGCCGCGGTAGTCATCTCTCATTTGAGAAGCTGGAACAAATTGCTGTAGTCGTCGGTCCAGGGCCGGATGCGGCGCAGGCGCTCGCGCGATTCCAGATGGGCGGCGATTGCCGGCTGGCCAAGCACCTTGTCGCCGTGCGCGAGCAATACCCAATCGGTTGACCAATTCACCATGTCCTTCTCGTCGGTGTGCACGAAGCCGTAACGCAGGTTCAGGGTTCGGCTATGCTCGGCAAGCACGGGCCGTAAATCTAAATTCAAGCTGGAGACATGGACTGCCAGCACCCCGTCGGGCTTCAACTCGCGCAAGTAAACGCGCATCGCTTCAAGAGTCAGAAGGTGCGTTGGAATCATGTCGCCAGTGAACGCATCGATCACGAGCACGTCGAAATTCTGCGCGTGGCCGCCGGCCAGTTCGCGCTCCATGGAAAGCCGCGCATCGCCCGGGACGATCTTCACGCGCGCGCTCGAATCGCGAAGAAAGGTGAAATACGCGGCCGGGCTGGTGGCGACGTCGATGACCCCCGGGTTTATTTCATAGAACCGAAAGTAGTCGCCGGGCCTTCCCCAGGCGGACATCGCGCCAACGCCAAGACCCACCACGCCAACGCGCAGCGCGGAATTCCCCGGCCGCGCCCGCCGGGGCTCATTCATCATTACCAGTCCGATTCCAGTTTCAACGCCGTAGTAGCCAGTCGGATAGTAGCGAAGCTGCGGATAGCGAGAGGAAAAGAACTGCTTGCCGTGCTCGACTTTTCCGTTCATCAGCTTATGCGATACCCAGCTATGGTCCGGCGCCTGTTCCTCGAGCACGCGAAGCACGCCGTAAAAGTTGCGCGAGATCCAGAGCGCGTTGCGCGTCGTGAACGCAATCAGTTGAACATAGACGACCGCGAGCACCACGGCCGCCACCACCATCGATCCCTGCGCGATCGTCCCGGGTTGCGCCAGCCATCGCGGCCGATTTTTCCACCTGCCGGAGAGCGCCGAGGCCCCAACCGCCCCGATCGCGAGCGCCGCGTATATCAGCGGGTGCCCGACCCGCTCGATTGCCAACGGCAGCCCCAGCGCCACGGCCAGAATGACCGGACCAATCCACGATATGCGCCGGTGCAGCCACGATTCGCGGTCGCGCAGCAGCGATATCGTCATCAACAGAACGCAAATCCAGGTCGCGAATCGAAAGTCCACGAACTCGCGGAACACAAGCGGAGCAACCACGACGGAGAAGATGCCGCCCAGCGCCCCGCCGGCTGACAGCATTAGATAAAAGGCCGTCAGATCGCGTTTATGAGGCTTGAGCTGAACCAACTCGCCGTGGCAGACCATGCACCCGGCGAACATCAGCGTCATCTCGTTCGTGATTTCCAGCACCACCCCGACGCCGGTCGGCGACAGCGCCACCCGGCCGGCGGCGGCGGTGATTCGATCAATGGCAACCAGCAGGATGAGGTTCGATAAAATCGCCGCGCCCAGCAGTGGCTGAAAAATCTCCCGCCGGTACCATCGATTGCTGTCGAAGCAAATGATGAACGAGACCAGATACAGCCCGAGCGGCAGGATCCACAGAAAAGGAATCGGCGCCAGGTCCTGGGTCAACTGGCCGGTCGCACCGTACAGCAACATCGAAGCGCAGGCGGGTAACGCAATCCATAGCGCGCGCACCCCGCGGCTCGAATCCGCTGCCGCTGCGTCTTCGGCCCGCCAGTTGCCTGGCTCGACCGTGCGCAGCGGTAGCGCGCAATACGTGATGCCAATCGCAAAGGCGATATACCCGATGGACCACAGGTTGGCTTGCGCTCGCAGACCGAGATTCGGTTCGACCACGAACGGGTACGTCAGCAGCCCGAGCAACGAGCCGAAATTCGACACGGCGTATAATCGATAAGGGGACCGCTGGGGATTACTGAGGGCGAACCACGACTGCAGCAGCGGAGCGGTCGCGGAGAGCGCGAAGTACGGCAATCCGATGCTTGCGGAAAGTACGATCAGGATTCGGAGGATTGGAAAGTCAACTCGCGCCGCCTTCCAGCCGGCGCCGGGCAAAATCGGCGACTTTGACCAGATCTCCAGGATCATCATCGCCGCGATGCAGGCCCCGATCAGCCCCAGATGGACCATCAGTTGTGTACGCGGGCGCAACTGCCCGCCGATCAAGTGCGCGTACAGGTATCCCGCCAGCAGCACGACTTGAAAAAATAACAGGCAGGACGTCCACACCGCCGGCGACCCGCCGAACCAGGGCAGGATGTACTTGGCGATCATCGGCTCGATCTGGAAAAGCAGAAACGCGCCGATGAAAATCGTGACGGTGTATCGCGCGCTGGGCATGAAGTATCGACTGCGGCACGGAGCTTCGGAGTTCAAGCGAACGTCATCCACGACCGCTGCGCAAGACCCGGGAAATCCTGTCGCGCGGCCGGCCAAAGCATCGTATGCGCGCGTGGTCAGCTCAGTAGCGTAGAACGAATTTGATATCGCCCAGGCGAACCTGGCTGCCGCTGCTCAAAAAGGCCGAGCCGTGAACCGGGCGATCTTCCACGAAGGTGCCGTTGGTCGAATTCAAATCCATCAGCTCAAATCCACCATCGCGCTTAAGCAGGCGCGCGTGAGTTCGCGAAATGCTGGCGTGCGGAATCACGATGTCATTGTCCTCACCGCGTCCGAGCGTGAGCTCGTCCTTGAGCAGCGCGTATTCAGGAGCGACAGGTCCCGCCGCGTTCATGGTTTGCAGCCGCGCACCACCGGAGTCGCCCGCGCCCGAAGCCGCGGTCGGTGGCGAGGGCGGCGCGGTGCGCGGCGACATCGCGGGCCCCGCGGAACGCCCGGCTGCGCGCTGCGGGCCGGCGCTCATCGGACGTGACTGCGCCGCGACGATCGCCTTGAGCTCTTCGGTCGAGACGCCGAAGCGAATTCGCGAAAGCCCGAACAGCCCAAGGATCGCAAGCAGCGGCACCGCGCCGTTCCACCATTTGAACGCGAGCTGCTCGAGCCCCGTGCCTTGCGTGTTAGCGCCGCCCAGACCGCCGCCTTCGGGCACATTGATCGCGGCGCCGCCGATTCCGCGCACCTGATAGCTGGTGTTCGCGGTTGCGCTGTCACCGTTGTAGGTCACCTGCAATTCGACCGAGCGGTCGGTGCCGTCTTCTATCGGCCGCGGCGTCACATAGGTCAGCGAATATTCCGTCGCGATCGAATGGCCGATTTCCCTCACCAGCGATGCGAAGCGGCCCTCCTCGGTGATGATGTTGTAGGACTTGCCGTGCGTCGCATCGACGATCTCCTGGTACTCGGGCGCGATGAACGGCGGCGGGACGACCGCATACAGCGTCAGCCCATTTTTTTTCAGCAGCGCCGCGACCTTGGAACCCGTCTCGCTGGTGACTTGTTCGCCGCGCTTGTGATGATCCCAGAAGGCCTGGTCGTGCTGGGTATTGGCGGAGCCGTCGCCGTCGTGATGCGGCGGCGCGTCGGTCACGATAATGATGATGCCCTGGGCCTCGGGCCGGAACGGAAACGAGGCGGCATAGGCCAGCGCGTCAAGCTGATCTTCGGGGATGTCGCCGCCGCCGCCCGCGTGCAGGCCGCTCACCCAGTTGGTGAATTCATGCACGTTCGAGGTGAATGAATTTCGATACGCGCAGTTGCAATCCGGGTATTCGGAGACCACGTAGTCCTCGAAGGTGACCAGCCCAAGGCGATAGTCGCGGCTGTTGGCCTGCAAGTCCTGCACGAAGGTGATGATGTTCTGCTTGACCGCGTCGATATACGGCTGCATCGATTCCGTCACGTCGAGCACGAAGATGATATCGACCGGGCGGCCCTGGCCGACGCCGCGAAAGTCCACGATTTTGGCCTGCTTGCCGTCCTCGAAGACTTTTACGTTATCCGGACGGAGATTGCCGACCGGCTGTCCGTTCGCGTCGGTGAGGCCGAAATCAAGCTGCACGCCGCCGTCGCTGTCAAAATGTTCGAGCCCGGGGTTTCCTATCGAGAGCTGCAGCGTCGCACCCGCGTCGGGCGCAATCGCGGCGGCCCACGCGAAAGCGAAAGCCGCCAAAAGGCGGATCAGGCGGCGATGTTGCATCGGTCTCATGGTCAGCAATGATTCTCCGGAACAGGCCGTCATTCAGTCAATAGCGGCGTCACCCGCGATCGCCGACCGCTTGCGATCCCAAAAGTGTTTCCTTGCCTTCGTGGATAGGCTAGGTTATCCAAAATCTTCGACCAACTCTCATTGCATACGGTTATCGAGTGAAGAAGCTACCTGTGAGTTCGGCTATGGCGGCGCTGATCGCGCTGTTAATCCTCATTTGTTCGCCGCTGATCGGTGGCCTGAACGGCCGAGCGTGGGCGCAGAACTTCAATCCCCGTGGCGGCAGAAAAAACGGTTTGATTCAGGTCGGGTTCGTGTCGGCAATCACGGACACCAGTCCGAGCAATCTCGCGAACATCTTTCTCAACGTGATTGCGGTCCGGTTTAACCCGTTGCCCAAGAAAGACAGCAAAAATCAAAATCTTCCCAATGAAAATAATCCCAAATGGGTGACCATCCCGATCCCGTCAGGCGCGGGAGCGGGCGTCGCTGGACGGCCCGGCGATCTCCAGATCGACCTGCTGGCTGGGCGCACGCAGCTGCAAATGTTCAACACCGCGGCCGTCCGCATCCAAACCTTTAGGAGCATCGAGCTGGTGCTCGACACCACCAACCCCGGCTATGTCGTGCCGGTGTGCTCGCTGGGCGGCGCGCTCGAGGGCTGCACCACGGTGCCCCTGCAACTCACGAATCCCGGCAACCAGATATCGATCCTCGCGAGCAGCCCGGTCACCGTGACCAAGCAGGGCGTGACCGTAGTTCCGCTGCAGATTAATTTCACATTTAACGGGCGTCCCACCGTCCAGGGCCAGCCGTACAGCGGAACCGTAACTATTTCCCAGGTCGCCGCCACCAAGTTCGAGGCGAAAATCTCCGGCACCGTCTCCGGCTCCGGCTCCGGCATCCAGGCCAAACACATCCGCAGGCTTACGCTCAGTGCGGAGCCGATGGGCACCAACAACGTGGTCGCCTCGGCCAACGTGATCGACAGCGCCTATCAAATCTTCGTCCCCGCGCCTGCGCCCGACAGTGGCGCCGGTGCGTCATATGACCTCTTCATCTCCGGGGGCGGAGTCCCGTATGAAGCCGTGCGGATGACCGGGAATTCGGGATCGACGCCGGCGGTTTTTGCGGGCGATGACCTGACCGTGAACTTCTCCCCGAGTAAGGTCGGCGTCGCGACGGGTACTATATCCGGCAATGTGAAGGATCAATGTACTAGTTCGCCGGTGATCGGTGCGACTTTGCAACTCCTGATTCCGCCGCACGGAACTTCGGGCATCAATTGCGCGGACCCTACAAGCACAAGCCAATGCGTCAGCGTCGCCACCGCGAACACCGACAACGCGGGGAACTTTCCTCTGCCGGGAACAGTGTTTGCTCCTGCTCCGTTCGATAGCGTTCCGGTCAACAGCTCCTCGAGCGCGTACACGATGCAGATTTCGGCGCCGGGATATAACTCGGTCATCGACGGCAACGTCTTCGCGTCAGCGAGCAAAGTCGGCGGAAAATGCCCCGACAGCAAACTCGCGCCTCCGCTGTGCGATTACGAGCTTCCGACCTCTTATCTTTCCGGCACCATAACCCTGGGAGCCGCACCTGCGCCCGGCACGTACGTGATGACTCAGGTGTTCGCCGAGAACCATAGCACCAACACCCTGGTCAGCGCGCTCACCAGTCCGATCATCATCCTCCCGACCAATAACACCGGCGCGTTCACCATCAATGTTCCCGCCAACGACTCCACCGCGCCGTCGTATGACGTCAATGGCCAGCCAAACCTGGACCTGTTCGCGCAGGCGATCGATCAGTACGCGGGAGGCACCGACCCGTACCCCGGCCACACCATCATCACGGCATCCAATATCGCTGCGCCGACCACCTTCTGCCAGACACCACTGCCCGACTCGAACCTCTTCCCAGCCGCCGAGACGATGGACTGCGTTGGCCACGGCAGTATCACGGGATTGCTTAACAATCCGGATATAAACACGTTTGTCGAGCTCTCGAAAAATTACGACCAGACCAGCACCGGCGATGTCCAACTGTTATCGGCCGTACCCGTCTCGCTGATCGCTCCGGGCGGCGGCACCACCAATCCCCCCGTCGGCAACGGCTACAGCTTCTGCGTCCCGCCGGACAACTACTCGCTGACCAGGTACGAAGGCGCCACGCCGGTCGAGTCGCCCTCGCCCATCGGAACGCCTACACCCATCGCGGTAGCGCCGCCGCAGCCGACCGGCTCGCCGTCGCCGTGTCCTTCGACCTGCGAGGATTCGAATAATAAGGCCTGCCCGGGGATCTGCGGCAACACCTCGGCGAATCCGCTGTGAACCGCGTGGCGCACAACCTCGGCGCGCGAATCCGCGGTCTGGTCTGCCTGACCGTGGTAATGGCGTGGTTCACCACGCTTTCCGCGTGCAACAACAACTACATCGGCTTCGCCGGCTTTGTCGGCAACACGCCGCCGACCGCGCCCGAGACGATCTTCAGGGTGCTCGGCACGGTGGGCACGCCGTTTACGCTTTTGATCTCGAACCCGCGCTCGTCGTGGGAGGTGCCGGGAAACATCCCGCTCAACGTGGTGATCGTCAACAATGATGAGGTAAACGGGTTGGCGGTCGCCCGGCTGGTCGCCACCAAGCTTTCCAGCGACAACAACCTGTTGAGCCTGCAGATCGCCAACGGCTTCAACGTGCTGGCCGCTTCGTCCACCAGTGCGCCGTACGGGACGGTCTCGATCCAGACCGGAACGCCGCTGCAGCAGATCGCGCCGCCGGCGAATCCGGACCTGCGGATCTTCGTGTTCGGGCCGGCCGGGGAGAGATTTTCCGGATTGATCGAAGACTCACAGGCGGGGTTCGTCGTCAACCAGCGGGTTCCGGCTCTGTTCCTATTCGACACGCCGAACGGAAAGGTCGATGGAAACTTCACTCAGATTCAGAGCTTCGGGCCGTTCGCGATGAACATGACCCTGGGCGGCAAGGTCATCGCGAGCGCCCACGGTATCTACAACGTAATCATCCGTGAGCCATGAGCGCCGCGCGCGGGGCCGCAAATCGCGTGCTGACCGGGGCCGGCGCGCGCGTCCAGCGATTTCAATTGACAGCCCGGCCGTTTCGGACTAGTTAGCCGTTCAATGTTTCAAAACGCAGGGCTGGTTGCCGCAGGACCGGGTCTTTTTTAAGCTTCCGAATCTGTATGAGAGAGTCGCTATTTCGCCGCGTTTTGCTGGTGATCATTATTGTCGCGATTGCCGCGGCGGTGGTCCCCGCGCTGCACTTCTATCATTATTTCGAAAGCCACGTGTCCACCGACGACGCGTACGTCGACGGCACGGTCGCGCTGGTCTCATCGCGCGTGTCGGGAACCGTGTCCAATCTTTACGTCGAAGACAACTGGACGGTCACCGAGGGCGAGGTGCTACTGTCCCTCGATCCGCGCGACTATGAAGTCCGCGTCGACCAGGCACGCGCCCAGCTCGCGCGCGCGCACCAGGCGGTTGACGAGATGTACGCCGGCGTCGATGAGGCCCAGTCCGGAGTGCGGCTGGCGCGCAGCCAGCTCCATCAGGCGAAAATCGATTGGGAACGCGCCAAGGCGCTCAAGTCGCAGGGTATCGTGTCGGCCGAATATTACGATCAAGCTCAGACCGCGCTGCGGGTAGCAACTGCCAACTCCGCGCTTGCGGACCATCAGCTCACACAATCCCGGGCGGCGCTGGGCCAGGAAGTGGACAGCACCGATCACTCACGCTACGACCGTCCGATCGTGAAACAAGCCGAGGCGGCTCTGGAAACGGCCAAGCTCGATCTGGCCTACACGAAGGTTTACGCGCCGTTCGCGGGTATAGTGACCCATAAGACCGTTCATATCGGCCATCGCGTCCAGATTGGCGAACCCCTGATGGCGATCGTCCCGCTCAGCCATCTCTATGTCACCGCCAACTACAAAGAGACCCAGTTGACCGACGTGCGCGTCGGCCAGCGCGCGACGGTCGAAGCCGATATTTATCCCGGGTATATATATCAAGGTCATGTTGACTCGATCAGCATGGGCACCGGCGCGGCGTTCTCGCTGCTGCCGCCCGAAAATGCGACCGGCAACTGGGTCAAGGTCGTCCAGCGAGTGCCGGTGAAAATTGTTTTCGATCAGGATATTCCCGCCGACAAACCGCTGCGGCTTGGACTGTCGGTCGAGGTCGCAATCGACGTGGGCAACACGCACGGCTCGCTGCTTTCATCGCTGGTCCAGCGCCACTTCGAGCACAACGGCACCACGACCCCCAACGAATCGCTCAAAGTGCAGCCGATGCCCGCAGCCGAGCCGCAGAGCAAGCCGTCGCCCGCCACGCAGCATCGCCAATTCCTGCACGGCCTGTTTCATCGCGCTGACTGACAAAGCGCCCGCGCCTGACACGCGTGTCAGACGCAATTGCCTCGAGCGCCAACGATGTACTAGCCTCGCCTGACGGCGGCGCGCGCTGCGCCGGAAGAGCGATGATCGATCCGCGCGAGATCAACCCCCGCCTATCCGCCTACCTGGGCGCTCCGCTCAGGAACCTGCGCGTACTGGCCAGCGGCTGGGAGACGACGGTCTTCGAGTTCGCGCTCGGCGCCGCGTCGGCGCGCTTTCGCGAGATTCCGGCCGGAGCGCCGCTGGTGCTGCGCTTCTATCAGGGCGGCCATGCGGCCGACAAAGGCGCCCGCGAAAGCGTCACGATAAGCAGGCTGTCGGCCGCGGGCTTCCCGGTGCCGCGGCCTTACGCCTTCGAGCTCGACACTAGCGCGCTCGGCGCTCCGTTTCTGGTGATGGAGCGTCTCGACGGCGGTCCGCTGTTCGTCACCCGCAGTTTTCCCGAAGCGTTCAGAACCTTTTCGCTCGGCTTCCCGGCCTTCGTGCGCGCGCAGGTCAGGCTGCATCGGATGAACCCGCACGACGCCGGCCTGCGCGATATCCCTCACGCATACGAAACCAGCTTGACCGCGCCGGGAACCCCGATGCTCGATCGGGCGCTCGCGATAATCGCCGACCGTGTGGAACGCGCTCCCCTGCCGGGGCTGCGCGACGCGCTCGGGCGGCTGGTCGCGCGCGCCGGAGAGTTCAGGATCTCCGAGCCTTCGATCCTGCATCTTGATTATTATCCGCGCAACGTGGTGGTGCGCGGAACGCATTTAAGCGGCGTGATCGATTGGGTCAACACCGACGTCGGCGACCGCCATTTGGACGCCGCGATGACCGCGGCGATTCTGTCGACCTCCGCATTGGAGCATCCGCGATGGATGCGCGATAACCTGATCGGAAATTCGCTGCGCTTCTCGTTCGCCTCGCTCTACGTGCCGCTCTATCACGCGATGTACCGGCTCGACTTCGAGCGCTTCCGCTACTGCCAGGCGGTTGCCGCGATGCTGCGCCTGTCGATGATGGGGATCATGCACGCGCGTGGCCCCGAAACCGTGGGATACCGGCCCGAAGCGATGGCCGAAGTCACGCCTGCGGTCATGCGGCTGCTGGCGCGCTACGCCGAGCGCAAAAGCGGCGAGCCGGTGCGCCTTGACCTGGCGGTTCAGCCCGCGTGAGCGCGCCGCCCTCTCGCGCGGGCCGGCTCAAATCTGCTATCCAATTGGCCCATGAAGAAGTGCTCGATTGCCGCCGTGTTCGCGCTGACCTGGCTGATGATGATGCCGCCACCGAAGATGCCCCCGGTCAAGGGCAAGGACGGCAATTACGAGGTCAACCTTACTGTGCCGGTAGCGCGATGGATCGTGTTCGCCACCTATCGCAATCAGACGGCGTGCCGTGGCGACCTGAAGCAGAAGCCGAGTTACTTCGTTTGCGTCGAGCAGCGCAAGTTCGCGGCCATTCCCGCCCCGCGCATGCCGGCGTTCGCGCGACCACCGCAGGCGGCCGCGACGCCCGCCCGGAACTGACCCCGCGCTCGGCCAGCGCGGCGGCGGCGACGCCTCAAGCGCGCAGCAGCTCGCGCAGCACGAACGGCAATATCCCGCCGTGGCGGATGTACTCGATCTCTTCGGGCGTATCGACGCGTGCGACAACCTCGAACTGTTTCGTCTTGCCCGCGTCCTCGGCGCGCACCGTAAGGCGCTGGCGCAGCCCGAGTCCGCCGGCGACGCCGCTTATCGAGTAAACCTCGCGCCCCGTCAGCCCGATCGACTCGCGATTCTGCCCCGGCAGAAACTCGAGCGCGAGCACGCCCATCCCGACCAGGTTGCTGCGATGGATTCGCTCGAAGCTCTCGGCGATAACCGCCTTCACCCCGAGCAGCAGGGTTCCCTTGGCGGCCCAATCGCGCGAGGAACCGGTGCCATACTCCTTGCCCGCGATCACGATCAGCGGCACGCCGTCTTTGCGGTAACGCTCCGACGCATCGAAGATCGTCATCTGCGTGGCGCCCGGCAGATGAGCGGTGAAGCCGCCTTCGACCCCCGCAACCATCAGGTTGCGCAGGCGGATATTGGCGAACGTGCCGCGCATCATCACTTCATGATTTCCGCGCCGTGCGCCGTACGAGTTGAAGTCGGCGGCCGCGACTCCGTGCGCGATTAGATATCTTCCGGCGGGTCCGTCGGCGGCGATCGACCCCGCGGGCGAAATGTGATCGGTCGTGACGCTGTCGCCCAGAACCGCGAGCGCGCGCGCCCCCGCGATATCGGCCAGGCGGCCGGGCTCGACGCCCACGCCGTCAAAAAACGGCGGCGCCTTCACGTATTCGGAATCCTTTTCCCACTCGAAGAGATTGCCCTCGGGAACCGCCAGGCTGCGCCACCGCTCGTCGCCCTCGAAGACCTGCCCGTACTCACCGCGGAACATCGCGGAGTCGAGCGAACTCGCAACCGTGCTCGCGACCTCTTCGGACGAGGGCCAGATATCGCGCAAATAGACTTGGCGTCCCTGCGCATCGGCTCCGAGCGGCTCGCGATTCAAATCAATATCCATAGTTCCCGCAATCGCGTAGGCAACCACCAGCGGCGGCGAGGCAAGGTAATTGAAGCGCACCGCGGGATTGATTCGCCCCTCGAAATTGCGATTGCCGCTCAGCACGGCGGCGGCCACCAGGTTGCCCTGCTTGATTGCGCCGGCGATATCCTCTTCGATCGGACCGCTGTTGCCGATGCAGGTCGTGCAGCCGAAGCCCACCAGGTTGAAATTCAATTTCTCGAGCGGCTCGAGCAGTCCGGCGCGCTTGAGATATTGCGTGACGACTTTGGAACCCGGCGCGAGGCTGGTCTTCACCCACGGACGCACGGACAAGCCGCGCTCGAGCGCTTTTTTCGCGAGCAGTCCGGCCGCGATCATCACCGACGGATTCGAGGTGTTGGTGCAGCTCGTGATCGCCGCGATTACCACGGCTCCGTGGCCGAGCGCGAAGCTCTCGGGAGCGCCGTGAACCTCGATCCGGCGCGCCAGCGCGCCAAGCTCGGTGGCGGGTGTCGCCTGCTGCGCACCGTCGATAGTGGCGCCGCCTTCGGCGATCCAGTCCTCGACCACTGCGGCGTCGAGGTCGTGCTGATGGGCGACCTCCTTGGCGAGTTCGCGGCGAAAATCCTGCTTCGAGCCGCTCAGCGCGACGCGGTCCTGTGGCCGGCGCGGCCCGGCGAGGCTCGGCTCGACGGTCGCCAGGTCGAGTTCGAGGACGTCGGAGAATTCGGGGTCGGGGGAGCTGTCGAGGCGGAACAAGCCCTGCTCCTTGCAGTAGGCCTCGATGAGCGCGATCTGTTCGGGCGCGCGGCCGGTCAGCCGCAGGTAGTCGAGCGTCTGCGCATCGACGGGGAAGTAGCCGATTGTCGCGCCATATTCGGGCGCCATGTTGCCGATCGTCGCGCGATCGGCGACGCTCAGATGGGAGAGGCCCGCGCCGAAGAATTCGACGAACTTGCCGACCACGCCGCGCTTGCGGAGCATCTGCGTCACCGTCAGAACGAGA
>DATKSQ010000107.1:0-8229 GCA_035531615.1 Binataceae bacterium (SeqCode) | reverse complement strand
CCGGGTTCTGTACCCTTGCGGGCGGCGATCATTCCTCTAGGCGCCCGATTGCTCGTGCGCTCGTGCGACCATACCCGAGGGCTAAGAGCGGGCCGCTCACCCTCCTATTTGGTCTTGCTCCGGATGGGGTTTGGCATGCGCACGCGATCACTCGCGCGCCGGTGGGCTCTTGCCCCGCCGTTTCACCCTTACCCTTGCGGGCGGTCTGTTTTCTGTGCCACTTTCCGCGGATCGCTCCGCGCCGCCGTTAACGGCCATCCTGCCCTATGGAGCCCGGACTTTCCTCTCTCCTTGCGGAGAGCGATCACCCGACTCACTCCGGCGCTGGCAAGTCTAGCAGCGATGCGCACGCCAGTCGCCGCCCGCGCACACCAGCGCGATTAGGCTTCCGACGGCGGCGGGGCCACGTAAAACAGGATGCGCTGGCAGTTGGGGCAGCAGTGAATCAGCACCTGGCGAGGCTTTTGAATTTCGTTGTAAAGCTGCGGCGGCAGCAGCCGCTGGCATCCGCTGCACTTCCCGTCCTTGGCCACCCGCTTGACGATCGCGACCGCCAGTCCCGCGCGGCGCGCAAACAGCGTCGTGTAACGCGCCAGCACCGCGCCGTCGATCGCGGCGGCGGCCTTGTCACGCGCGGCGCGCTGCGCACTGATCGAGGTGGTAAGCTCTTCGACCCGGTCGGCGATTTCCTTTTCGGCCGCCTTCAGCTCGACGCGCCCCTTAGCCACGATCTCGCCAAGTTCCTTGATCCGCGCCGTGCGCGAACCGACCGCCTCATTCAAGGTGGCGAGTTCCGCTTCCAGGCTTTGATTAGTTTCCTTGAGCGAATCGACTTCGTGCGTGACCGCCTGAAGTTCCTTGTCGGTGCGGACCAGGTTAAGCCGCATTCTTTTGTTGCGGGTCCGAACCTCGCCTTCGGCCAGTTCCTTTTCGATTCGCTTGCGCGCGGCGGCGACCTGCTGATCTTCCTCGGTCAGCCGCTGAAGTTCGGCCTGATTCTTTTCGGTGTCGGCGCGCAGTTGCTCGACTCGTCCGGCGACATCGGCAAGCGACATTTCAAGGTCTTGCAGCTCGCGGTCAAGGACTTGCAAGTCCATGAGCCGCGCTATCTCTTCGCGCAATTCGTCCTCCAGTGCGCGCGCGCGGAGACTCCCGCGCGAGCGCCAGGCATCGAACCTCGGCTGATATATAACGAGATGGGCCCACCAGGATTTGAACCTGGGACCAGCCGGTTATGAGCCGGCAGCTCTGAACCTGGCTGAGCTATGGGCCCTAGAGAATGCATCAACCGACCCTTGATGCTATCAATTCGCGCCGCCCGATTTAAGTGGCACGCGCATACTTCATTTGCCGCCGCATCCATTGCATCATCCCCGCGTTTGCGATTCTCGCCTGAGCGAGATCACCGCCTGCGCGTCGGCTACCGCTCGATCGCCCTTGAGGTGCGAGGTCGGCGACGCGTTCGCGCTTCGCTTTAATGATTCAACCTCACGCCGGCGGCGACGCTCGTCGAGCGCGACGACACAATCGCCGAGCAGTCTGTGCGCCTCCTCGCGGGTATCGATAAATCCACCCACCGCCATCTCGGCGATCGCCGCCTGCTGCTCCGCCGTCAGGCGCTCCGCCGCCCATCCGATCAGCGCCTCGTGCGGCTCGGTGCGGGTGCATACCTCCATCAGGGCCTGCGCCAGTTCTAGATCGGCGTAGTTCTGCTCGGGCGCGGCGGCGGCAATCTCGGCGCGGAGCTGCGGATGCAGCAGCGCGATCGCGATCAGGCCAATTTCCGCGCGCGCGCCCGCGTCGGCGCGCGCGCGCACGGCCGGAGCGCTGGTGCGCGCCGCAAGTGCTTCACCGCGGCTGTGCGGCGCCGCGCGGCGCGCCTCGCGGCGCAGCAGTTCCTCGCCGACTCCCAGCAGCGGAGCCGCCTTGCGCGCCAGCAGGTCGAACTCGAAATTATTCGTGACCATCCGCAGCACCGCGGCGACCCGTTCCGCCGCCTGCGCGCGCGCGGCGATCGAGCGGCCGGCCGCTTCGGCCTGAACGCCGAGGAAATAATCGATCAGTAACTCCGCGGAGTCCGCCAGGCGCGCAAAACTCTCGGCGCCCTGTTCGCGGACAAAAGTGTCGGGATCGAACCCGGACGGAATAAAGATTCCGCGTCCGAGCAGCCCCGCCTGCAAAAATATCTCAAGCGCGCGCAGCGAGGCCTTGCGTCCCGCGCCGTCGCCGTCGAAACACGCCAGCACATTGCGCGTATGCCGCGCCAGCATCCGCAATTGCTCGACCGTCAGCGCGGTGCCGCATCCCGCTATCACCTCTTTGAAACCCGCCTGCCAGAGCATGATCGCGTCCACGTATCCTTCGACCAGGATCGCCCGGTCACGCGCCGCTATTGCCTGGCGCGCTTCAAAAAGCCCGTACAGCGTCCGGGTCTTCGAATACAGCGGCGACTCGGGCGAGTTAAGATACTTGGGCATCCTGTCGTCGAGCACGCGGCCCCCGAATGCGACCACGCGTCCCTGCACGTCGCGAATCGGGAACATCACGCGCGCGCGGAACATGTCGTGGATCCCCGCCGGGTCGCGCTTGAGCAACCCGAGCTTCAGCCCGGCCTCGCTGAGCCCCCGCTTTTCGAGCGCGCGCGAGAGCCACACCGGCTCGCCCGGCGCGAAGCCGACCTTGTACGCGTGCGCGGTCGCCGTGCTGATACCGCGCGCTTCCAGATAGGCGCGCGCGCCCGCACCCGCCGCGCTCTTCCATAGCGCGCCTTCAAAAAAATCGGCGGCGGCCTGATTCGCGCGATACAGCGCCTCGCGCTCCGAGCCGCTCGGTCCGCCCGCGGGGCCGCTCTCCGGCACCTCGACGCCGTAGCGGCGCGCAATCTGGCGCACCGCTTCGGGAAAGGTGAGCCCTTCCGTCTTCATGATGAAATTGAAGACGGTGCCGCCCGCGCCGCATCCGAAGCAGTGAAAGAATCCGCGCTCGGGATTGACCGAGAACGACGGGGTTTTCTCCTGATGGAACGGACACAGGCCCGTGAAGTTCCGGCCTGCGCGCCGCAGCCGGACCTGCGCGCCAATAATCTCGACGATATCGGCGCGCGCGCGAACTTCCTCGATCTTGTCGTCGCCGATACGTCCCATCATCCGCCCAGCACCGTGCGCATCCGCTCGGGATAGTTGGTCACGACTCCGTCCACGCCCGCGGCGATCAGGATCCCCATCGCTTCGGGCGCATCGACGGTCCACACCAGCACTTTGAAGCCGCGCGCGTGCGCGTCCGCGCAGAACTCGCGCGACGCCAAATCAAAGCGTGGATTGACCGCGTATGCGTGCATGCGCTCCGCCGCCTCGAGCATCCGCGCCGGATTCTTCTCCGCGAGCACGCCCAAGCGGATTTCGGGCGCGGCCGTGCGCATCGCTTCGAGCGCGCGCCAGTCAAAGCTCGACACCATCGAGGTCTCGGCCGCGTTCCACTTGCGCATAATCGCCGCGACCTGCGGCTCGAGTCCGGCGATTTTCAGCTCAACGTCCAGGCCGCATCGCCCCGCCGTCGCCGCGAAAACCTCTTCGAGGGTGGGAATCCGTTCGCCGCGTCCCGCGTCGAGCCGCTGCAACTCCGCAAGCGTCAGATCGGCGACCGCGCCGCGTCCGTTGGTGGTTCGATCGACGGTGGCGTCGTGAATCACGACTACCGCACCGTCGCGGCTTAGCTGCACGTCAAGCTCACACAAGTCGGCGCCGGCCTCGCAGGCTGCGCGAAACGCGGCCAGAGTGTTTTCCGGAAACGCCTTGCTCGCGCCGCGATGCCCTATATTCAGCACGCGCGCGCTCATCGTGTGAGTCCTCGAATCCGCATCAGATACCAGAATTTTACGCAGCCGCGCCTCGGATCGCCAATCGCAACCGCGGCGTGTCTCCACAGCCCGCACGCGCGCCGGGCGATCCCATTGCGCCGCGATCTCGCGTAAAATTGCCTCCGGCCCCGATGACTCCACGCAACCCCATCCTTCGATCATACACCATGGCGGCGTTTCGCACGCCCGCCGCGATCGCGGACGAGGCCGCGGGGCTGCTGGTGGCGAGCGGCGCGCTCGGATGCGCGGTCGCGGAACTCGCGCGGCCGGGTGAACGCCCGCGCGAAGTAGTGACCCTCGAGGCGTTCTTCACCCGGCTCTCGAAGGCAAAATTGGCGGACCTGCGGCTCGCGATGCGCCGCGCCGGGATGCTCGCGCCTGGCGAGCCGGCCAAGCGCGCGCGCAGGATTACCGATCCCGGCTGGGCGACGATATGGCAGCATCGGTTCCGCCCGTTTCGCATCGGACGGAGCTGGATACTTGTGCCGCCGTGGGAGCGGAAATTGGAAGCCGGCCGCAGGACTATCGTGATCAAGCCGGCGCGCGCCTTTGGCACCGGGCATCATCCGTCAACCGCCGGAGCGCTGCGCGCGATCGAGCGGATCGCATTCGGCCCGGCCGCGCTTCGTACCGCTCTCGACGTCGGCACCGGCTCCGGCCTGCTGGCGATCGCGATATGGCTTAGCGGGGCGCGGCGGATTGTCGCGATCGATATCGACGCCGACGCGCTCGACAACGCGCGTGACAACGCCGACTTGAACGGAGCGGGCCGTGCGATTCGTTTCTCCTCGATTCCACTGCACTCGGTGCGCGGACGCTTCGACCTGGTGGTCGCGAACATTCTTGCCGACGTGCTCATCGAGATGGCAACGGAGCTTGCGCGGCGCGTGGCGCCCCGCGGGCATCTCATTCTCGGCGGAATTCTCGCCAGCGAGTCGCGCGAGGTAATTCGCGTATACCGCGGCCTGCTCCGCCCGGTCTCCGAAACCCGCAGCCGCGGATGGGCGACGCTCGAGTTCGCGCGATGAAGACTCCGCCCCGCTTTGCGATCGATTCTCAGCCCGGCGCCGACGCGACCGCGCGCGTGACCGGGCCGGAGGCGCATCACATGCGCGACGTGATGCGGATCGCGCCGGGGGAGACGGTGACGCTGATCGACGCGAACGGTTCGGAATACGCGGCGCAACTGGTGCGCTACGATCGCGCCGCCGCCGAGCTGCGCGTGCTCGCGATGCGGCCCGCGCCGCCGCGCGCGCGGCTGATTGTGGCCCAGGCGATCATCAAGGGTCCGCGGATGGCTTTTGTCGTCGAAAAGGCGGCCGAGCTGGGCGCGACCGAGTTGTGGCCGCTTACTTGCGCGCGCGGCCTGGTCCGCACCTCCGCCCCGGCGCGGCATACGCGATGGAACCGGCTCGCGCTCGCGGCGGCGAAACAAAGCCTGCTCGCACCGCCGATGCAGGTGCGCGAGGAGCTGACCTTCGGCGAGCTGATTCGCGACGCGACGCGCGGCGCGCTCGCCGATGCGCTGCGGCTCGTCTGCTCGGCGGGAGCAGAGGCGATGGCCGCGCTCCTCGAACGCGAGCGGCCGCGCGCGATCCTGATCGCAATCGGACCGGAGGGCGATTTCACTCCCGACGAGATCGCCGCCGCCCTAAGCGCCGGCTTCATCGCCGCCGGACTCGGCCCCGCCCGGCTGCGCAGCGAAACCGCCGCGATCGCGGCGCTTGCGATAGCGTCGCAATGGCTCGCGCGCGCGGTATAGTTTATCAATAGGCAAGGAGGGCACCGCGTGCCGCACAAGTTCGCATTCATCATGGACCCGCTCGAAAGCGTGCTGCCCGACAAGGACACGACCTTCGTCTTCATGCTCGAAGCGATTCGGCGCGGGCATGAAATCTATTTCCTTGGCCTGCGTGATATGTACGCGCGCGGTCCGCAAGTGATGATGCGTGCGCGGCGCTGCGAGGTGATGCGCGCACATCCGCACTTCCGCTATCTGGACGAGGGCGACGACTACGCGATCGAGCATTTCGCGGCGGTCTGGATGCGCAAGGATCCGCCCGCCGACGCGCATTATCTGTACGCCACGATGCTGCTGAGCCTGGCCGACACGCGCCGCACCTTTGTGCTCAACAACCCGGCGGGACTCCGCGAGGCGAACGAAAAACTATACGCGCTCAATTTCCCCGGCGCGATTCCGCCCACCATCGTCAGCTACGAAACCGCCCGCCTGCGCCATTTCATGGCCGAACAGGGCGGCGAGATGATCGTCAAGCCGCTCGACGGGCACGGCGGCGCGGGCGTGTTCTTCGTCCATACCGGCGACCGCAACCTGGGCGCGATCCTCGAGACCATCACCCACTTCGAGACCCGGCCGATCATGGCGCAGCGCTATCTGCCCGAGGTCCGCGCCGGCGACAAACGGCTGATCGTGCTCGACGGCGAGCCGCTGGGCGGCACGCTCCGGGTCCCGCGCGCCGATGAGCATCGCGGCAATATCCACGTCGGAGGAACCTGCGTGAAGGCGCCGATCACCGCGCGTGACCGCGAGATTTGCGCGATGCTGGGGCCGCGCCTGCAACGCGACGGCCTGTACTTCGTCGGACTCGATATAATCGGCGATTATCTGACCGAGGTAAACGTCACCAGCCCGACCGGAGTGCAGGAGATCGATCAGCTCGACGGCGTAAGCCTGGAAGCGCAAGTCCTGGATTTCGTCGAGTCGCGCTGCGCGCAGCTCTCGCGCTGAGGCCGCGACGCGATGTTCGCGAATCGCGCGCATCGGCTTTGGTGGCATCGGCTTCAGCCGGTGTGGGGATCCACAGGCTAAAGCCTGTGCCACGACGAATTCCGGTCCCAGTCGGTCGCGCCGATCGCAGGAAGCGGGTTGCATGCGCCGCCGAGTACCGGTACGAATGATCGTTCGTCGAGCGTGCGAATCGCGCGCAATACCCGCCACGGTGGGCAGGTAGCTCAGTCGGTAGAGCAGAAGACTGAAAATCTTCGTGTCGAGTGTTCGATTCACTCCCTGCCCACCAAAAAAGTCCCGTAAACATTAGAGTTTTTATAGAGAAGATCACTGGACGAGTCACGTATTGTGGCTGTTTTGTGGATAACCGATCGGTCAGGCGATCGAATCCAGGGCGTGAATCGCCAAAGTCGCGCATTGTGGCTGTTTTGATCATGTGCCCGGAGAGGAATTATGACTGAGCGCGCCGGAGAGTGATGACGTTGGACGGTTGCGCTTGCGGCTGAGCGGCAAGGTGATCGCCCACGCGATCCATCGCAGCGGCAAGGTCATCCTCAGTCACGATGTTATAGCGATCAAAAACCGAGCGCGTGCGATGGCCCGAGATCGACATGGCGACCTTTTCCGGGACACCGGCACGGATCATGTTGCGCACGCTGCAACGGCGAAGATCGTGAACCAGGATCGTACCTAGCCCCGCGTTGCGGCACGCGCTCGCCCATGACTTGCGGAACAGCGCGACCGGGCGGCCGTCCTCGCGGCGAAAGACGCCCAAGCATTCAGGAATACGGCGGCCGTGGGCGCGCTCGATGATCTCGCGGATCTCGCCGCGCAAGGGGAGAACACGGCCGCGCTTGTTTTTGCTGTTTTCGATGCGTAGGCGAATGACGCCACCTGAGAGATCAACGTCACGCCACTGGAGGGATCGCATTTCGCCAACTCGCCATCCGCTGTAGTAGAGGAACGCAACCGGATCGCGTAGATCGTCGGGCAGCGCATCGCACAGGCGGATGAATTCATCGTGAGTCAGGAAGCCTTGGCGCGCGTTGTTCTCATCGAGCATCGCGATATGCGGGCGGACGGCGACCTTACCGGCGATCTCGGCAAGGCGGAAAGCGCGTCGCAAAGCCGCAAGCGAGCGGTTGATCGTGGCGTTCGCGGCGCCCGCTCGCTGGCGGATGGCGACGTAAGCCGTGATGGCGTCGGATGTAATGTTACGCGCCTTGCAGTCGGGGCCGAAGTGATCGAGCAGGTGCGCCATCGGAGCCTTGATCGAGCAAGTGCTTTTTTGATTGATGGCGTAGTCGTTTTCGAGCATCCCAAGAAGATCGCGCAGAGTTGTGCGCTCCACTTCAGGGCCGATCGGTTTGCCCGACGCGGCTTCAGCGAGACGCTTTTTGAGCAGCTTCGCGGCGGCGATTTCCTTGGACGATCCCGAAGATTCGCGATAGCGGCGGCCGTCGCGGTAGTAGCAGATCCAAAAGGTGTCGCCACGCTGGAAAATCGATCCCATGCCCCTCTGATTCTTGCGGGTGATTGTGATTTCGTCGGTTGCCATCGCCGGATTCCTTCTCGTGCGACTCGCGAGTGTTGCGGATGTTGCGCCCTACTTCTTGGACGGTTT
>DATKSQ010000106.1:0-95922 GCA_035531615.1 Binataceae bacterium (SeqCode) | reverse complement strand
AAAGCATATAAGCGGGAAGCCCACCCCAAGATTAGGTATCCCGATCGTAAGATCCTGAAGGCCCCTTCTAGACAAGGAGGTTGATAGGCCGGAGGTGGAAGCGCTGTAAGGCGTGGAGCTGACCGGTACTAATTGGCCGTGAGGCTTGACCATCCATTACTCTTTGAATCCTCTTTGGGGATTCATCCGGGTAATAGAGTCGGAGTATGAGTCCGAGTTCCAATCGCTAATCGGATTCGACCCGACGGGCTTGAATCGTGTTCAAGGCTCCTGATCTCGCTCTAGCGAAATACCCTACTTTCAGTGTGTCATGTCATTAAACCGCGCCGCTTCAAAGCCGGCGCGTATAGTTTCCGGTCGCCATGGCGAAGGTGAAACACCCGTTCCCATCCCGAACACGGCAGTTAAGCCCTTCAGCGCCGATGGTACTGTGACCGTAGGCGTCACGGGAGAGTAGGACGCGGCCGGGATCCCTCAAGGGCAGAGCATTCGATGCTCCGCCCTTTTTTCTGGGCAGCGCGCCTGGCACGCCTTCCGTAGGAAGCGGCGCAATCAGGGTTGCGCTTCATTCACCGGCGCGGGGCGAGTGCTTCGAAGGCACGCGTGTCGGGTGAATTTGTGCGGTCGAGCGAGGTTCCTTCGGACGGCACTACCGTCAGGCTGACGTGGGTTGCGCCAGCCTTGTAGTGTGCGGCGACGCTATTGCGAATTGCCTGTTCATCGCCCCACGCGATTAGTCCATCGATCAGGCGGTCGCTTCCGCCGTCGGCGAAATCCGCGTCGCCGAATCCCTGGCTGCGAAAGCTGCTTACGTAATTCGGTAGCGTGAGATAGAACGCGAGCACCTTGCGGGCGGCGCGGCGGGCTTTGGCGGAATCCGGCTCGAGGATCGTGACCTGCTGGATGCAGATCCACTTGCCGGCGCCCAGCGCCGCACGCATCCGCGCGGTCTGCTCGGGCGTGATGTAAACCGGGAAGGTGCCGTTGGTTTCCGCCGCCGCGAGCTTTAGCATCTTTGGCATCAGCGCCGCGATTACAAACGGCGGATCGGTCTTGGGACGCGGCGCGGTGTACGGTGCGGCCTTCATCCGCGCAAGATAGTCCCGCATGTATGCAACCGGCTTCGCGTAGTTGATACCCAGTTGCGCCATCATCGGCGCGTGGCTGATTCCGATTCCCAGGATAAAGCGATCGGGAAACAATTCGGCCAGCGTGCGCGCGGCACCGATCATCGCGACCGGCTCGCGCTTCCATACGTTCGCGATTCCGGTTCCGACCACGAGCCGATCCGTGACGCTCAGGATATGCGCGGCCAGCGCGAATGGATCGCGCCCGAAGGCTTCGGGGAACCAGAATGATCCGTAGCCGAGCTGTTCGAGCTTGCGCGCGAATCCGGCGATCTGGCTTCCGGGCATCGAATCGGTGAGCGCAAAGGCTCCGGGCGTGGTCAAATCCATGCGTAACTCCTTGATGGCGTTTGAATAGCACGAGGCAGCCATGCATGGACAGATGAAAACGCAATCGCAAGCCGCGTTGATGGTGTGCGAGGAATTCCAGAAGTTCGCCCTTACGGAGGACCGGTCAGACGCCAGTCCCGCTGTAATCAGCGATTATTCAGTACCACGGGCGGATGGAAGTGCTGCCGTTGCGAGAGCCGCCAGTACGCGGTCAGAATTATCCCGAACAGAATCATGGTCAGTCCGGCGAGCTCGTTGGGCGGGATCGAAAACAGGATGGTTATGAATCCCACCCACGCCATCGCGATCAGATCGATCGCCGGGCCGAAGCGGCCGAGCCGCCACGGTGTGGACGCTCCGCCGGTGTATTCACCGCGATTGCGGCGGCGGTTGCGCCAGTTCAGATAGATCGGAATCACATAGGCGAGATAGAGGGCAGTGGTGCTGATCGACGTCACCACCGCGTAGGCGGCCGAGTAAAACGTCACCGCGACCGCGAGCGCGCTGGTCGCGACGATCGCGGCGGCGGGCGTGCCCGAGCTGTCCACGCGGCCGAGCCAGGCGCCGCCGGGCACGCCGCGGTCGCGCGCGAAAGCGAAGCACATCCGCGCCATCGAGGTTACCGACGCCAACCCGCACAGCCACATGGCGCCGGCGATAATCACTCCGATCAGATTCGCGAAGAACGGGCTCAGCGAATTGCGCACGATGTAAAGCACCGGATACGGATCGTTGGCGGTCTCCGCCAGATGGCCGGGCGGGATCGCGCGGGTCAGCGCGAGCAGCACGATATAGCCGGTGATCGCCGACCCCGCGACCGACAGGAAGATGCCCCACGCCGAGTTGATCCGCGCCAGATAGGTCTCTTCGGCCATGTGCGCGGAGGCGTCGTAGCCGGTGTAGGTCCATTGCGCCTGCAACAGGCCCAGCACGAAGCTGAATGCATACAGGCCCGATCCATAGAGCTGTTTGATTCCGGGTATGCGCATCATCAGGGACGGGACCGATAGCGGCCCGACCCGGAAGTGATCCATTCCCTGCGAAAGCGTGGCGTAATGCGTGGTCGAGAGCAGGAAACTCCATCCGTTATGATATTTGCCGGCAATAGTCAGTAGCCCGGCGATTAGACATACGCCCGCGACATGCCACGCGACTGAGAATTCATTGAGGATCGCAATCAGGCGCACGCCGCGCAGGTTGATAATCACCTGCACGACCATCAGCAGCGCCATCACCGCGAGCCAGAAATTCCATCCGCTGATTGGCCCCAGGATTGGCACCGCCGCACCAGCCGGCAGCCGGAATACGTCGGTGACGAGCCCGACCAGGTAGGCGGCGGCGCCGATATTGGTGCCCGCGGTGATCGTGATCTGACCAATCAGATTCAGCCAGGCGCAGCTCCATCCCCAGCCGCGGCCGCCCAGCCTGAGCGACCAGTAGTAGAGGCCGCCGGCGGTTGGGTAGGTGGACGCGATTTCCGCCATCGAGGCCGCGACGCATAGCACGAATACGCTGACGATCGGCCATCCCACCGTGTTGACGATCGGCCCGCCGTACTTGAGTCCGTAGCCGTAGAGCAGAACGGCGCCGGTCAGCACGGAGATGATGGTGAAGGAGAGGGCGAAGCTCGAGAAGCCGCCCATCTCGCGCACCAGCACCTGCGCGTACCCCAGCTCGCGCAGGGTCTCGGCGTCCTGGCGTAGAACTTCGTCGTGGTCTTTGCGATGCGGAGAGTCCTTGCGCATGAGGTCGAGCCGCCTCAGCGAGCGGGTCCCCGCAACCATAGCATCGATCGGGCGATTTCCGCGCGGACGCAGTGAGCGCGATCGCCGCGAAAAAAAAGGCGCGCGGCTCTTTCGAGCCGCGCGCCTTTTGGATACGTATCGCGAAGGCCTACTGCAGAAAGATGTCAAATGTACCTTTCGCATGGCAATGCTTGGAAGCATGCGCGACGTTGAATGTCCCCTTGTACTCGTCGAGGGTGAGCACCTCCCCTTTAACGTTCACGTCGCAGGGCGGAGTCTTATTCGTTACGGAAAGTTTCAGCGTGGCCTTGTTGCCCTTCACCTTGCCACGAACTGAACCCGACGGGCTGCCTGCTCCGCTGATGCTGAAGGTTCCCCCGACGGTTGATTTGACCTGAGTCAGATCTAGCGTCAGCGTTGCGGATCCAGTTCCGCCCTTGCTGGTATCGACGATCGATCCAATCCAAGTTCCCGCCATCGCCGCCGGCGGCGTCTTGGAGTCGGCGATGGTGGCGCTGTCATCGTCTTGCGCGAGTGTGCGCGATGGCGCCGCGAGCATCATCGCCGCCGCGAGCACCGCTGAGAGTGCGCCTGCCGTAAGTACGCTGGAAAGCCTGCTTCTCTTCATAATCTCCTGCCTTCAGATAGTTGAGGTAATTCGAGAGCCAACCACTATCCCAGAGCGATCAAGTTGTGGCAATTACGCTAATCGCCCGTAAGTGATTTTGAATTGCAGAACCATTACGCGAGTTATTTTCGCGGCGCGCTAGACCGCACGTCCGGCAAGGTTCATACTCATCGAAGTGTAGCGTTATGCCACAGGCCGACTGGCCAGCCTGAGCCAGGAAGGTATTTGATGCCAATCTCTCCTTCGATGCGCGAAAAGATGTATCGCACCTATCTCGAGTTCTTCGAGTCAGCCGAGCGCAAGCGGCGCTGGAACCTGTTTGACGATATCCCCTGGGACAAGCTCGACGCCGCGCATAACAGCGAGCACAGCGCCGCGTGTATCGAGACCTACTGCGCCGAGGAATTCTACCTGCCCGACTACAGCGCGCGCGGGATGGATCTGGTGCGCCCGATGTTCGGCGCGGCGTGGTTTTCCGCGTGCTGGAGCTACGAGGAATCCAAGCACGGACTGGCGTTTCGCGAGTATCTGACGCGTTCGGGGATGCGCACCGAGCAGGAGTTCGCGGCGTTCGAGAGCCGGATTTTCCTGCACGCGTGGACGCTCCCGTTCTCGACTTATCGCCAGATGGCCTGCTACGGAGCGCTTCAGGAGGCCGCCACCTGTCTGGCCTATCGGGCGCAGCGAGAGGCCGCGAGCCGCGACGCGAATCCGGTGCTCGAGGCGATTTTCTCGTTTATCAGCCGCGATGAAGCCGCGCACGCCCGCTTTTACCGGACCATGATCGAGCTCGAGTTGGACGAGGATCGTGCCGGCACGCTCACGGATTTCGCCTACGTGCTGTCGCGTTTCAAGATGCCGGGTGACGGGCTGATTCCGGACTATCAGGAGCGGCTCAAGACCTCGGGCGCCGGCATCAGCCCGCGTTCGTTCCTCGAAAACGGAGTCATTCCGATCATCAAGGCGCTCGGCACAACCCGCGCCGAGCTCAAGCACGCGCTGCTCGCATCGCCGCCGCGGCCGGCGGCGGCCGTCTCGGAGTCGGCCGCGGTCTGAGTTGCGTTCTGCTTGCCGGGTATGCGCGTGGTACAGCGCCGATCCAATTCCAATTGACCGCCGAAGAATTGTCCCCTATGCGCGGCTCGGGGTTCGTTCGAGCTCTCGATGCGCCGCGATCATCCTGATCCGGATCGCCCGGTTGAAGCCCGGCGCCGCGTCATTATCGCGCAGTTGTGCGCCCGCGCTGATGACATCCTATCCTCCGGGCGGCTAATCTTGCGCCGTGCGAGGTGGCGCAAATTGAAACGCACGGCATCGAAGCGAATATCGAAGACCCGCGCGCGTGCGCGTGATCTCGGCATCCCGTTCGCGGGCGATCCCGGCCCGCTCAACGCGATCACCGATGTAGCCGGTGTCGAGGTCGGCCACGCAACGATTATCCGCGGCGCCGGAAAGCTGGTCGTCGGACGCGGCCCCGTCCGCACCGGCGTCACCGCGATTGTGCCGCGCGGCCGCGGTGGCGGCGATCCGGTCTTCGCCGGATACTTCGCGCTCAACGGCAATGGCGAAATGACCGGCACGGCATGGATCGAGGAATCGGGCTTCCTGTCCTCGCCCGTGATGATCACCAACACGCACAGCGTTGGCGTGGTGCGCGACGCGGTGATCCGCTGGCAACTGAGCGAAGGGAAGATGACCCAGCCGTGGTCGCTGCCGGTGGTCGCCGAGACCTGGGACGGCTACTTGAACGATATCAACGGCTTCCACGTGCGCCCCGTGCATGTGTTCACGGCGCTTGGCGCAGCACGGGGCGGACGGGTCGCCGAGGGATGCTTGGGTGGGGGGACCGGGATGATCGGCTACGGGTGGAAGGGCGGAATCGGCACCGCGTCGCGGCGGCTTGGCCGCGCCGAGGGCGGCTACACGCTTGGAGTGATCGTGCAGCTCAATTGCGGCCGGGCGCATGAACTGACGATCGCGGGCGTGCCGATCGCGCGCGAGCTTGCGCCGGCTCCGGGCCGGCGCGCGCCGCATGAGCTCGGGTCGATCATAATCGTCGCGGCGACCGACGCTCCGCTGCTGCCGCATCAGCTCAAACGAATCGCGCGGCGGCTCACGATCGGGCTGGGGCGCACCGGCAGCGTATCTGGTAACGGCTCGGGGGATCTGTTCCTTGCGTTTTCAACCGCCAATCCTCCTGCGCGTGCCGATAGGCAGGCGCGCGCGGCGGTGATTCGAGTCGCGATGCTGCGCAACTCGCGGATGGATGCGCTGTTCACCGCGGCTGTGCAAGCGACCGAAGAGGCGATTGTCAACGCGCTGGTCGCGGCAGGCACGATGGTGGGGATCGACGGGCGGGTTGTCGCGGCATTGCCGCACGATCGGCTCCGCGAGATTTTCGCGCGAAGCGCGCGGCGGCCTACTGGCGCACCGTCACCGTGATTGACCAGGCGCGTGCGGGAGCCGCGGTGGCCTCCCATGGACGCCGATAAGCCATCGCGAGCTTTGCGGTGCCGGGAGAGCCGGCGTCGAAGTGGAACACCTGCGTGCCCGTCGAACCGGGTGCTGCCATTTTTGGCATTTCGAAGTCGCTCAAGCCGCGCGGCTTGAGAACACTCGAATCATTGTCGGTGATTTCCCAGCTATAGCCGGTCGAGGAGGCCGCGCTGAGCGATACGTCCAGATGGTCGCCGGGCGACAGCGTGTAGCGCTTGCCGTTATCGCTATCGGTCACGACCAGCGGATGCGACGAAGGCGCGGCCACGATTAGCGAGCATCCTGCCATCAGCACGCACAATGCCGCGATGATCATGACCGCGACGCGGTTCGGGTTACGAGCTTCGGTTTCGCCAATCGGCTTCATCGTAACTTCCTGGTCCTCGGCTGCGCGGCCGTGGCGACGCCTCAAAAAAAAGGCGGCCAGTGGGGCCGCCTCGAATATCCGCTTCAAGGGTTCTCGGGTACGGTGCTCGCGGTTAATGCTTGGTCTCGATTCGGCGCCCGTAAGTGACTTCGCCTTTATCGACCCTCAAGCTGAAGCCGCAGTCCGGGTTGGTGCACACCCACGCCTTAAACATCACCGATGCGCCTTCCTGTCCGTAGTCCGACAGGGGGATCAGTGTCCCGTCATTACACTTCTGGCACTTCGGCCACTCCATCACCCACCCTCCTACGAGCCTACCCGAACCCGCTACGTTCCGCTTGCGAAGTTATAAGACCCCACATCCTAAATCAACGTCGCACGTTCGCCGCTGCTGATTGCCGCATCGGCCCGCAAAGGCAAATGTCGCGCGCCCAGCCCGCGGTGTTAGACTGGGGCCATGGCGTCCGCTTCGACCGGTCCACCCCACTTCATCATCCGTGAGGCCACCCGCAACGACCACGGTCAACTGCTCGGCCTGGCCCGGCGGCTCGATTCAATTAATCTGCCGACCGATCGCGCCGAGCTGCGCGAGTTGCTCATCGGCTCGACGCGATCGTTCCGCGGCCGGATTCACGATCGGTCGCGCGCGGTGTACGTGTTTTGTGCGCAGCGCATCGGGTCGCGGCGGCTTGCGGGCGCCTCGATGATCATTGCCAAGCATGGCACGCCGCAGGCGCCCCATTTCTATCTCGAGATGGATAACGAAGAGCGCTACTCGACCCGGCTGCGCCGGATGTTCCGGCATCAGTACCTGCGCCTGCGCCATTCGATGGACGGGCCGACGGAACTCGGCGGATTGATCGTCGCGCCCGGCACGCGGCGTCATCCGGAGCGCGTCGGCCGCCAACTCTCGTGGGTGCGATTTCTGTATCTGGCCGCGCATCGGCGCCGCTTCGAGCCGCGCGTCGTGGCGGAGATGCTGCCGCCGCGGACGCCGCGCTATCGCAATGCGTTCTGGGACCACTTCGGGCGGCCGCTGACCGGGCTGTCGTTTCGCGAGGCGGATCGGCTTTCGATTCACGACAAGGAATTCATCCGTGCGCTGTTTCCCGACTCTCCTCTCTATACCTTCCTGCTGCCCGAACAGGTGCGCGGCGCCCTTGGCACTGTGGGCGAGGACACGCGCGGCGCGGTCCGGATGCTCGAGCAGGCGGGGATGCGGTTTCTCAGCCAGATCGATCCGTTCGACGCCGGTCCATACTACGGCGGCCAGGTTGCCGAGCTGGCGCCGGTGAAGCAATATCGGGTCGTCCGCGCTGCCGTGGGGAAGGTCGATCCGCAAGTGCATCCGCGATGGCTGCTCGGGCTCGAGGGCGGGTGGCGCGGATTTCGCGCGGTGGCAGCGCCAGGAATTCCTGAGCGCGGCCGAATCGTCGTCGCGTCGGCGGTGCTCGCCGCGCTGGGGGCGAAACCGGGCGATCGGCTGGGCGTGACACCGCTGCCTTGAATATCGCGCATCGCGGTGCGCGGGCGTACACTGGAATTGATGCGCACCTTGGGGAATTTCGCGCGGCGCGCCGCCGTCGCCGCGTTTGCGGTCGCGATCGCGGCGCCTTGCGCCAGCGCGCAATCGAACGCGATGCCGCAGCTTCAACACCAAGGCGGAGATCAGACGCTCGAACTCCAGCCCGCGATGCCGAGTCCGCAGAATTCGATTCCGCCGCGGAGCAACGATGACAACACCCGCGTCATCCCGGTTATCCCGCCCAACTCGCAGGTGCTGACCCTTCCGCAGGCGAGCACCGACTTTATCGGCAAATGGGGCGGCCATCTCGAGCTCACGCGCAATTACGGCCGCGGCCATCCACCCGCGCAGACCGGCGTCAGCCTGGTCTTCGGCGAGCGCGACGGCGGCGTCGTGATGGCCACCACGGTATTCGGTAGCGCCACCTCACAGGTTATCTCGACCCAGGCGAGCACCGACGGTCCGCGCACCGTCAAGCTGGTGGTGAAGGGTCTCGAGCTGGGCGGCACTACGCCTGTGCGCCACATCGAGAAGGTCACGCTCGAGATGGTCAACCGCGATCTGGTCAAGTGCCGGAAGTCGGTCGATCTCTACGTATCGGGCTTTACCGATCCGATTATGGAGGCGCATTACGAAGGGACGCTGCATCCGATGACCCGGCGCGAGGATCGGATGCTCACCGAGGAAGCGATCCGAAGCGGCGAAGTCCCGCGGGCGCGAATCGACCAGGGCAATCCGCCGCTGCCACAACCGCCGCCGTCAGAGTGAGTCGCGCGCGAAAAAAACCATCCACAGATTACACGGATTAACACAGATTAGACGGATCGCGCCGCGGCGGCGGATACGCGTCGCGCTAGAATTCATCGGGCCAGTCCTGCGCCGAGTGCATCAGCCGCAGAATCTCGACCGTTTCCCGGTGAACGCGGTAGGAGGCTATGTAGGCCGTCGCGCTAACGTATAATTCGCGCGTGTCAGCGACCCTGCCGGCGCGGCCTATCGCGGGGAACTGTCCCAGTTTTTCAACCGCGTCAAGTATCCGCGTGAAGATGGTGCGCGCCGCTTTTGGATTCTCGCTTGCCGCGTGATCGAAGTGAGACTCCAGGTCTTCAAGCGCCCGGCGCGTCCACTCAACGCGCATTGCCGCGGATCTTCGCGAACACGCGCTCGACCTCGGCGTCGGATGCGAATTCGCCGCGGTCGGCTGCGTCGATACCCTTCTTGATTTCGGCAATCTGCCATTCGTTCAAGTCCAGGTAATTGCGGACCGCCTGCGCGGCGAGATAGGACTTGGTGCGCGCGGTCGCCTTGGCGAGTTTTTCCAGGCGTTTTTTGCTTTTGGCGTCAATCCTGATTGTCAGCACTTCGGCCATCGGATACTCCTGTAATGACAAGTATACAATAGCTTCCCCACGGCCAGGATCAAGCACCTGCGTTCCGCCTCCGCCGTCTGCCGAGCAGCGCGCGAGAAAAGAAGCTCATCCACAGATTTCACAGATTTCACGGATTAACAGATTCGGGAAAATAAACGGATCGCGCCGCTGCGGCGCGATCCGTTTAATCTGTGTTAATCTGTGCAATCTGTGGATGTATTCTCCCGCATCCTCTCGTGCCGCGATGCCTACTTCAGCGCGCGAACCGAGAAGCCGCGTTCGTTGTAGCACACCAGCGAGCGCTTGGAATCGAGCGTCGTCTCCATCACGACTTCGCGCCCCCATAGCCGATGCAGGTAGGCCATGGTCTTCTCCGCGTACTCGAGATGCAGATCGCGGCCGTCGTGGTGATGCTTGAGGTAGAGGGTGCGGACCTGGCCGAAGTCCGCGTCCTCGACCTTGATCACCGGAATCGAGCTGGTACCGACGTTCTTGATGAGCGTTTCCTTGACCTCGCGCCAGCCCTCGTCGTCGGCGACCTTGCCTACCACCAGATCCTCGCCGCGCGCCTCGTACTGGAAGATATCCATCTCGCGCATCAGGTTTTCGGTCAGGTAGCGGCGCAGAAATGAGGTATCGCGCTCGACCTCGCGCACCTCGAAAAGCTTTTCGTGCGCGGATTTGGTCGGCGGACCGTCTCGCTTGATCTCGTCGGCGGTGGGATTGGTCCAGCGCCGCTCGATGTCTTCCCAGACCTTGTAGCCTAGATGATAGGGGTTGAGCTGGCCGGGAATCGGCCGCACGACCTGGTTGTGGCGCACGATGAATTCAAGATGCAGGCCCTGTTCGAGCGCGAGCGACTCGACGATCTTGTGATGCCAGAAGCTGGCCCACCCTTCATTCATGATTTTGGTTTCCATCATCGGAATGAAGTACTTGGCTTCCTCATCGGCGATGGTGAGCAGGTCTTTTTCCCATTCGGCAAGGTAGGGATTGTGATCGCGGATGAAGAGCAGCAGGTCCTCGTCGGGTTCGAGCGGAACCTTGTGCAGGTTGGGCTCGGTGAATTCCTGGCGGGCGTGGATTTTGGCGAACGGGTCTGGGCGCGGATGGGCGGCTTCGAGCACGACTTCGACCTGCTCGTCGCGCGAGCGCTTGCGGATCGCCAGGTTGCGGCGGCAATTCCATGACAGCGCGTGCGCGGCGTCGAGGATGCGCTCGATTTTTTCGATTCCGATCGACGGATCCTCGGCGTAGCGCCGCACCCGCATCGCGTGCGCCTTGAATACCTCGATCGTCAGTTCGGCCCGGGTCGAGCGGTAGGTGAAATTGTTTTTGAAGAAATCGTTGTGGCCGTAAACGTGCGCGATGGTCAGAACTTGCAGCAGCAGCGTGTTGTCGCGCATCAGGTACGCGATCGCCGGGTCCGAGTTGATCACCATCTCGTACGGCAATCCGCTGACTCCGTGGTCGTACAGGGTCTTGAGCTTCTCGTACGATTTGCCGTACGACCAGTGCGGGTAGTGCGATGGCATCCCGGAATACGCCATGTACCCGAGCATCCCGGTGTGATCGCAAATCTCGAACTCCTGCGTGTAGCAATCGAGTCCGAATTCATCGGCCTTTTCGCGAATCAGCCTGTCCCATTGGGCCAGATCCTCGAGTGTGTACGGCGCGCGGGCCGGGGCCGGCCGCGCGGCCTTGGCGTGGCTGCTCATTCCTTCACCCTGTCCTTGGCCAGGAACGCCTTGAACGACGGCCAGATGTCTTCTTTGCGCTCGATCAGCACGGTGTGGAAATTAGGCGCCTGGATTTTGCGGAACACGTTGAGCATAGAGGATTCGTAGTACCGCGAGCCGAGCGGCTTGATCTCGCCGTAGCCGAACAGGTTGCAGATCGAGGCGAGCTCTTCGCCAGCCTTTAGCGCGGTGGGATTGTCGGAGTCGAAGTTGTCGCCGTCCGAGCAGTGGAACGCGTACACGTTCCACAGCGACGGATGATAACGCGCAGCGATAATCTCGAGCGCCTTTATGTATCCCGACGAGATGAACGTCCCGCCGGACTCGCCCTTGTGGAAAAATTCTTCTTCCGTGACTTCGAAGGCTTCGGTGTGATGCGCGATGAAAATGATTTCGACGTTGCGGTAGCGGGTCGAGATGAACTGGTAGAGCAGGAAGAAGAAGCTTCGCGCCAGGTACTTCTTCATCGTGTCCATCGAGCCCGAGGTATCCATGATGCAGATGACCGCCGCGTTGGATTCCTCGCGCGTATCGACCTCGACATGCTTGTAGCGCAAGTCGTCCTGATGAAACGGGAAGCGGCGCTTTCTGACTGGCCGCGGAGCGCCGTGGCCGGGAGCGTCGGCGCGTTCGCCGGGGTCTTCCGAATCGAGCAGTTCCTCGCTGTCCGTGAGTTCTGATAGGTCGAGATTATCGGCCTCGCGGATCGCGTCATCCGACTCCGCAGGCTCCGGCGCTCCCGGCGCAAGTCCGCGCGCCTGGTCGGCGGCGTGCGCGGCGTCGCCGCCGCGGCGCCGATCGGAAGCGAGCATCCGCATCACGCGCTGCTTGGCGGTGCGCCGCTTGTCCAGCCGCACCCGGATTCCGACGTGGCGGTAGCCTTTGCGCCGCGAGGAATAGTCGCTGACGATCTCGCGCAGCGCGCGCCGCTCGAGATTGGGCAGCTCGAGATCCTCGAACATGATCTCGATCAGTTCTTCGAGCGTGACGTCGGTCTCGTAGTAGTCAACCCCCGGGCGGTCGCCCGCCATGTCGTCGCCCTTGCCCTGGCCTTCCTTGCCGGTCTTGCCGACGACATCGCCGGGCTTCGAGTCGCCGTTGCCCTGCGAGGCGCCGGGAGTGTTCTCGCCGAAAATGAAGCGGTATTCCTTGATTCCGCGCAGGGGAACCTTGATGACGCGGTCCTTGTTTTTGCCGATGATCGATTCTTCGGCGATGATGTCGGCGATATTCTCGCGGATCGATTCGCGGACCTTCTGCCGATGCCGCTGGCGGTCTCCCGCCGAGCGGTCCGAGCGCTCTGCGTCTGAGGGCCGATATTCGCGGAAGATAGTGTCGCCAGTGGCCATGCGGTACTCCTCTTCGCGGTCGAGGCCATTATAGCGTGTCCGCGCGCGGCGAGCATCGGGGGGAAGCGCGATGGCGCGCATGGCCGCGACCTCGATGCCAAATCTTCGTTCCCGCGATCTCGATCGATCATATGCGGCGAGTCTCCACTTGCAGGTGGAATGACTCCTGCGTTGACGACCGGAGTTTTTTCGAATCCGGCGCGCAGCGCTGCACCGAACGACGCCTCGGGCGAGCTTCCTCGCAGCAATCAATCCTTCCAGAGATTATTCGCCGCGTACTTCAGCACCACGTCCACGCAGGATTCGCAGTAGCCGTTTTCGAGCAGGTTTTTCACCATCGAGCTGTACTTCTCGCCTTGCTCCTCGTCGCGGGTGCGGGCCTTGGTGATGATGCGCGAGATGTCGCGCACCGAGGTCATGAGCTTTTTCTCGATCGCTTCCTTCAGCGGCTCGTAGCTCTTGTAGCTGACCTTCTCGCCGCGGCGCGAGGTCGCCCACAGGTACGCGATCACTTCCTGGCGGAAGCCGTCGGCGGCCGAGCCGATAATCGCGATCTGCTCTTCGATCGATTTGAGAAATCCCTCGTCGGGCGACAGCTCTTCCTTGGTGTTGCGGTCGCGAACCTTGGTCTTGTTTACGTAGGCCTCGGCGTGATCGAGATAATTCTGGAACAGCGACTCGGCCTGCTCCTGGTAGGAGTACACGAACGCGCGGGTGATCTCCTTTTCGAGCAGTTCGAGATATTCCTTGTGCAGCGTGTCCTGCAGCAATTCCAGGTATGCCTTGCGGGTGTCGTCGGGAAGGTCACCTTCCTTGGTCATCGCGATCAGCGACTCGCGCACGTTGATCGGGTTGATGCAGTTGCCGCTGACGTTGTCGCTCAGCGCGTTGTCGAGCGCCTTCATGATGAAGCGCGTCGAGATGCCGTTCATGCCCTCGCGCTTGGTGTCGTCCTTGAGCTCCTGCACGTCGATCTTCTTGGTGCGGCCCTTCTCGACCACTTCCTCGCCGTTGTAGAGGCGCAGCTTGGTCATCAGATCGCACTTCGAGGTCGGTTCGAGCCGCGACAGGATCGCGTACATCGAGGCCAGTTCGAGCGTGTGCGGCGCGACGTGCGCGCGGAAGTCGGAATTGCGGATGATCTTCTGGTAGATCTTCACCTCTTCCGACAGGCGTAGATTGTACGGCACCTTGACGACGACGATTCGGTCAAGGATCGCCTCATTGGTGTGGTCGGCCTTGAACTTCTGCCATTCGGCCTCGTTCGAGTGCGCGACGATAGTGGTATCGACATAGACCATCCCGTGGCGGCCCGGCGCCGGGATGACTTTTTCCTGCGTGGCGGTGATCATCGCGTGCAGGTATTCGGTCTCGTTCTTGAAGACCTCGATAAATTCGACCACGCCGCGATTGCCGACGTTGAGCGCGCCGTTGAGTTCGAGCACCCGCGGGTCGCCTTCGGAATACTGGTCGAGCTTCGAGATATCCTCGCTGCCGATCAACACCGAGGTGTCCTGATTGTTGGGATCGACCGGCGGCACGACCCCGACGCCGACCCGATTGCGCTTGGAGAAGCTCTTGGTCTCGATCGGGAACTCTTCGTAGCGCTGATTGAACTCGACCTTCAGGCGGTAGCGGCACACGGGGCACAGATCGCCCTCGATATGCACCCCGAGCATCTTCTCGAACTCGCGCCGGAGATGGCGCGGGATCAGATGCAGCGGCTCCTCGTGCATCGGGCATCCGTCGATCGCATAGATCGTCCCCATCTGCTCGAGGCCGCGCTGCAGGCGCTCGACCAGCGAGGATTTGCCCGAGCCGACCGGACCCATCAGGTACAACACCTGGCGCGATTCCTCGCCCTTGAGCGAAGCAGAGTGGAAGTAACGTACGATTTGCGAAATCGTGCGCTCGATTCCGAAAAACTCGTCGGAGAAAAAGCCGAATACCTTTACCGGCTCGTCTTTGTACAGCCGCTTGGTGCGCGGGTCGTCGCTTTCCTGGATACCGCGCGAGCCCGACGCGGCGATCATGTCGTAAATACGCGCGTGCGACAGCTTGGTGATAGTCGGATCGGACTTGACCAGTTCGAGATATTCGAGCAGCGTCCCGCTCCATTTCTCGGCTTCGCGGGCGGCGCGGTCTTGCTTGATTACGCGTTCAAAATGATTCCCTTCAGCCATCGCCAACTCCTCGGGTTACGAACGTTTGGAGGAAGAATGACAGGCGGCGGTCGGTCGAGAGAGCTGTGCTATTTTTCAAGCTCAGCACGCCGCCAGTATAACGGACCCTGCGCGATGCAACAAGCAACCTTCCGCGGAGCCGCTGCGTTCAGCTCCGTTCGGGAACCCTTACCTTGTCGCCGAGCACGAGCCGGCCGCGATCGTCGATGACTTGTGCGGCAAACACCTGATCGTCGTGCGCGAAAGATATCCACGTGCGGGCCGCGACCGCGCTTGCGAGGTAGTGCGCCTTCTGCTCCATCGTGGTCAGTGCGTCCAAGTCGTAGGCCTGATTCCATGGGCCGCGCAGATGAGATCGGGTGGGCACGATATCCGCCAGATGCGCGAATGACGCGCCGGCGCCGGCGTCGTTGACAACGCATATCTGATGGTCGCGGGTATGTCCGCCGGTGGGGATTGCGGTGACGCCGGCGACAATCGTGGTTGCGCCGTCGATCGCTTCGAGACGCGCGAGGTTCGGCGCAAGGATCTCCTCGGCGTGGCGATAGGCGGCGCGCAGCCGCTCGTTGCGCGGGTTGCGGGCAATCTCGAGTTCGCCCTTTTGCACAAAAATCCGCGCGCGGGGAAATGCCGCCTCGAAGCCGCCCGAGCCGCGCCGCCGCACCAGGCCGCCCGCGTGATCGAAATGCAGATGCGAGCATACCACCGCCGTGATGTCGCCGAGTTCCATCCCGAGCGCGCGCAGATGGCCGGGCAGCCATCCGTCGCCATGGTCGAAAATCTTGCGCTCGACGTCGCTCAGCCGGTTGCCGATTCCGCAATCGACCAGGATCGCGTCGGCGCCGCGCATGATGAGCGGGCAGGTCAGGTTGAGCCGGATGCGATTTTGCTCGTCGGGCGGATGCTCGCGTTTCCAGAGTTCGCGCGGCACCACGCCGAACATGCATCCGCCGTCGTTGCGCCACAGTCCGTCGGTCAAAAACGCCACGGTGAACGACCCGATTTGAATTTTTGGTGGTGTGCTGGTCATCATTGTTGATTGTTGTTCGAGTTGTTAGATAAGCCGGCCCGACGCGCTACTTGGCGCGGCGCCGATTCCCCGCGGCGTCTTCAATTCACGACCCGCCGGAACTCGTCGATATGGGTCGCGTCGCACCACGGCTGGCCGCCCAGGCGGCCGGGCTCGTGGTCTTCGCAATGCATCGTATCGCCCGCGACGCGGCACGAGAATTCGTGAGTCTCGTCGATCGCTTCGTTGGCCGAGAACAGAAACGGAATCACGCTGGCGCTTTCCCCATGATGGAGCAGAAACCGCATCCGCATCGAGTCCACCCCGTCGGTTGAAACCAGTTCGAGGCGCGACCATTCGTCGCTCTGCCTTCCATACAGCCCCGGCGCCAGGCGCAGCGACGAAAAGCTCGGCAGGTAATCGCCGCCGGCGCCGCGCTGATAGCAGAACCGCCCCGAGTCATGCGTATAAACGCATCCGGTGCGCGCGCCCGGCAACAGATGGACGGGACCGTCCTGCACGTCGCTGACGAGCTCCCAGCATCCTTTGAAGACGCTCGGCAGCTTGAGCACCGGGTTCTGCATACCGGGCGGGATCTCGCGCGTGGCGACATTTGGTTCGACCTTGATTTGATTATCGAGCGCGAGGCCTGGCGTGCCCAGGAATTCGCGCACCTTATGCTCGGCGTCCTGGCGCCCGAATTCAGTGGCGACTTCTCCCGACAGCATCAGGAAGGCCGGCGCTCCGGACGCGCCGCTGAAAACCTTCGCGGTGACAAACGGCAGGCGATGCGAATGCAGGTAGTCGGTCGCGCCTCGCGAGCGCGCCGCATCGAGCATCGATTGCCCCGGGAGCGTAAGCGCGCTCGATGATTCTGCGCTCGGCTGCTGGGGGATATTCAATTCGTTATTTTGCGCGGGCGGCGGCGGTGGCGATGCGCTCCGCATCGGAACTGGCACGGGGACCTGCTGCGACGGCTCCGACGCGCCCGACATCGTGTTGGCCGCGAGCGTATTTGACGACGCGGCGGATGATTGCGGCGCGGCCTGATGGACCGCCTCGAGCGGCGATTGCGCGGCGATTTCCAGGTTGCGGCGCATCCGCATGAACAGCATCGCACCGACCGCGCCGATCACGAACAGCGCGATCAGGAGCGCGGCTGCTCGCAGCCACCTGCGCATCGCGAGTTTGCCGCCCGCGGGTTTCATTTCACGATCCCATCAGCCACAGGCCGCACAGGATTGCGAGCGCGCCCATCGCGGCGATCGCGCCGTGCCACCAAGCCATCCGCCCCGTCGCGGTGGGAATCGCCGAGAAGCGCCGCTTTTCCGCGACCGCGCGAATTGTCGCGGTCAGGCGCATCGCGCGGCCCAGCGCCAGCGACATCGCGATGAACAAGAGGATCTTCGCGGCGAGGATCACGCCGAACTCTCCCGAGAAATTGAAATTGCGCGCGCGTCCCGCCAGCGCCAGATTGATCGCGCCGGTTACCAGGACCACAACCGCCGCGGCGCCATTGAAGCCGTCGATTTTCGGCGCGGCGCGCAGCGCGAAATTGCGCTGCTCCTCGCTGCCCGCCGCCAGCGCCACTGCCGCGATCACGAAGCATACGCATGCGGTGACCCACGCGCCGCCCGCGAGTGCGTGAATCCAGAGAATCGTGCTGCGCAGTTCCATCGCGGGCCGTGGGCGTCAGGTTTAAGTCTAGCGCGCCGCGGCAGCGCGCAGAAACCCGCAACTCGGCGGGCAGCGCTTGGCGCAGCGCGCGGCTTTGGGCTAACAAGTATCAAGAATCAACGGGAGCGCCGCGAGCTGAATGCGCGGCTGGGAGACGCATCATGCTGAGTCCATATATCGAGGCGTGGGAGCTGCGCGAACTGATTATCAAAAAGGAAATCAAGCCGCGCGAGGTCGCCGAGTTTTTCATCGCGCGTGCCGAAAAGCTCAATCCCAAACTCGGCGCGTTCATGACGCTTACCCCGGAGCGCGCGCTTGCCGATGCGGACCGGCTCGAAAAAATTCCCGCCGCCGAGCGCCGCCGGTGCCTGATGTTTGGTATCCCGTATTCGATCAAAGACCTCAACGCGACCAAGGACATCCGCACCTCGATGGGCTCGAAGAATTATGAAGCCTTCCAGCCGCCCGTCGATGACGAGATTGTGGTGCGGATGCGCAATCACGGCGGGATACTGCTCGGCAAGACTGCCACGCCAGAGTTCGGAGCGCGGCCCACCACCGAGGGCGGGCTTTGCCCGCCGGCGCGCAATCCGTGGAACCTCGAGCATACCGCCGGCGGCTCCAGCGGCGGCGCGGGCGCGGCGCTGGCCGCTGGTCTGGGGCCGCTGGCGCAGGGCAGCGACGGCGGCGGCTCGATTCGCATCCCGTCGGCGTGCTGCGGCGTGGTTGGGCTCAAACCCGCGCGCGGGCGCGTGACGCAGGCGCCGCTCAGCGGAGAAGCGTGGGCGGGCTTCGCGACCGCTGGCCCGATGGCGCGCAGCGTGCGCGATGTGGCGCTGTTCATGGACGTTCTGGCCGCACACGTCGAGGGGGATCCCTACTGGGCGCCCGACCCCGTCACGTCGTTCCGCTCGGCGGTGGATCTCGCGCCGCGTAATTTAAGAATCGCGATGCTCGGGCGCAGCGCGATCACTCGCGGCGACCCCGAGTCGGAAGCCGCCACCGAGTCGGCGGCGAAAGTCTTCGAGGAATTGGGCCATCGGGTCGAAGCTACGAAGGTCGATCCCGGCGCGAAGCTCCGCGACGTTTGCATGAAGCTCATCGCGGCGGGAGTCGGGTCGCTGCCCGTGCCAAATCCGGCGCTGATGGATCCGGTAGTGCGCGAATTGTGGGAGGCTGGCAGGAAAATCAGCGCCAGCGAATACATCACCACGGTTACCCAGATGCACAATACCGCACGCGAGATCGTGCAGGCGCTGGGAGCCTACGACGCGATAATTTCACCGACGCTCGCGCGTCCCGCGGTAAAGCTCGGTACGCTGCCTTCGCGCCCCGACCGATACCTCGAAGAGCTGCCGGAATGGATTCCGTACACCTTTGCGTTCAACGCGACCGGGCAGCCGGGTTTCTCGGTTCCAAATGGATTCAACCGTGCGGGCTTGCCGATCGGATTGCAAATTGTCGGCCGTCCCGCCGACGAAGTCACGATTATCGGACTCGCGCGCCAGTTCGAACAGGCGCGCCCGTGGAAGGATAAACATCCGCCGCTCGATTGATCGACCGCATCGAGCCGCGCAACGATTGCTGACAATCTGATTGGCATGGAGCCGAAAATGCTAAATCCATATATCGAAGCGTGGGAGCTACGCGAGTTGGTGCGCGGCAAACAGGTTCGGCCGCGCGAGGTCGCCGAGTTTTTCCTCGCCCGGATCAAGCAACTCAATCACAAGCTCGGCGCCTTTCAGGCCGTGACCGCCGAACACGCGCTCGCCGATGCCGCCCGGCTCGAAAAAATGAGCGCCGGCGACGCCGCGGCGCTGCCGCTGTTCGGCGTTGCATATTCGCTCAAGGATTTGGTGTGGACCAAAGACATTCCCACCACCTTCGGCTCGAAGAATTACGAAAATTGGTACGCTCCCGCCGATGCCGAGCTTGCGATTAGGCTGCGCAACTCCGGCGGTATCCTGCTCGGCAAGACCACCACGCCCGAGTTCGGCGCGCGCCCGACCACCGAGGCCGGACTATGCGCGCCCGCGCGCAATCCGTGGAACCCCGCCCATACCGCCGGCGGCTCGAGTGGAGGCGCGGGCGTGGCGGTCGCGGCGGGCATGCATCCTGTGGCGCAAGGCAGCGACGGGGGAGGCTCAATTCGCATCCCGTCGGCGTGTTGCGGAATAGTGGGGCTCAAACCGTCGCGCGGGCGAATCACGTTCGCGCCTCAGTCCGGCGAAGGATGGGGCGGATTTTCGACCACCGGGCCGATGGCGCGCACGGTGCGCGACGCCGCGCTGATGCTCGACGCGATGGCGGGAGCGGCGCCGGGAGATCCCTACGCCGCGTTGCCGAACCCGCGCCCGTTCGTCGATTCGCTCTCCGCGCGGCCCAAGGCGCTGCGCATAGCGGCGATCGCGAAGACCGCGCTCGGTCCCGTCGATCCGGAAGTGGCCGCCGCGTTCGAGTCGGCGTGCGCCGCGATGCGCTCGATCGGGCATCGCGTCGAGACGATCGAACTCGACCCGGGCAAGCTGCTGATGGATCATGTGCGCGTCGTGGTGACGGCCGGAGTCGGCTCGAACCGAATCGAAAAGCCGGAGCTGATGGATCCGATGGTGCGCGGGACCTGGGAATATGGCGGCAAGATTCTGGCCGCCGACTACATCCGCGCTCTCGCGCAGGTGCACAATATCGCGCGCGAGATCGTGCAGCGCCTGATGCCCTATGACGCCCTGCTGACGCCGACCATCACGCGGCCCGCGGTCAAGCTCGGCACGATGGCGGCTCGGCCCGAAAGGGCGGGCGAGGAAATCTACGGATGGACCGCATTCGTATTTCCCTTCAACGCGACCGGCCAACCCGCGATTACGCTGCCCAACGGGATGACCAAGGCGGGCTTGCCTATTGGCCTGCAAATCGTGGGCCGGCCTTACGATGAGGCCGGAGTGATCGCGCTGGGCGCCGCGTTCGAGCAAGCGCGCCCGTGGGCGGGGAGGCATCCGGCGCTGTGAAGCTCGCCCGGCCAGTGATCGCGCGCGGTCAGGTTCGTTCGCGTTCACCAGCACGCCGACATATTTCACCCGCGTGCCGGAGCGCGCTCGGCGCGGTGTGAATCCCGCCGCGCCGGCGGTCGCAATGGCGTGGCGCGCGGCGCTAGAATCACGGGTTCGATGGCTGCGCGGACTCATCAGTTCCATGCGATCGCGTTCGAGGAAAACTTCGCGTTGCGCCAGCTCGCGGTGGCGTTTCCCGGTGCGCGCCTGGCCCCGCACGAACTGCTGATTCCGATCGAGCCGGGCGGTGCCATCTATGCCTATCGATTCGGGGCGGTGGTCGCGTACGACGTGACGCCCGCGCGGCGCGAGGCCGAACTGGCGCGGATCCGCGCGGCGCTCCCGAAACTTACCACCAAGGTAATCAGCGAAGAATACTCGGTCGTCGAGGATCCGGCGTTCCAGACCGGAATCGTCGGCGGCGCGCTGCACGTGGACAAATTCACGACCGCGCGCGCAAGTATAGTCGCGCTCACGATGGCGCAGAGCGCGGCGATGGAATACTACGAACGAATCGTTGACGATCTGTTCGCCCGCACCGGCGCGCTGGTCGAGCGCCTCGAGCATCGCGGCACGGTCGCACTGAATACTCGTCCGCTCCATCGCTTCATCGGCGAGGCGATTGCGACGCGCAGCGAAGTCCTGTCCGTCCTGCACCTGCTGGACAAGCCCGAGGCCACCTGGGAGGACTCCGCGATGGACCGGATCTATGAGGATCTGCGCGCGGAGTTCGACCTGGTGGACCGCTACGCCGCGCTGGAGTCGAAGTTACGCAGCGTGCAGGAGGCGCTCGAGCTGGTGCTCGACGTTGCGCGCGACCGGCGCCTGGTGCTGCTCGAAATCGCGATCGGCATCCTGATCCTTATCGAGCTGATGGTGAGCCTCGTTCCGATCCTGAAGCTGTAGTTCAGAAAAACCACCCCGAATCGGACGAGGGGCCGAAGATCGCGCCAACGAAGCGTTCGAGCTCGAGGTTGAACTTGAAGATCACGTGATCGGAACCGCCGGTCAAGCCGAAGCCCGGCCCGGCGTTATACTCAATTCCGCGCGGAAGCTCGCCCCAAATCACCGGGAATATGTAGTGCTGCTGCCGGGGCAGCGGATCGTTGTCATCGATATCGCCGGTCGCGCCGTAGAATTCGAGCCCCGGCGAGAGGTAGCGCCATAACCGATAGTACATTGCGTTGGCGTACCCGAATTCGAAGCCGCGATTGCGATTCGGCCCCTCGAAGATTGGCTTCTCGAACTGAGCATTCACGATAAATGAGAAGCGCCCGACGTCCTTTTCGATAATCGGACGCAGTTCGAGTTCGAGCGGATTGTCGTCGAATTGCGGGATGCGATGCCACTCGAGCTCGGCGTACCATCCGAGATCCACCGGCAGCGCGCCAGGGTCGAAGAGCCGCCCGCGCAAGCGGTATTTAGATCCGGCGTATTGGAAGCTCGCGCCGTTGGGCTTGGCGACATTCAGATACGCCGCCCCCTCGATCCGATCGGTCAGTCCATAGGTCACTTCGTACTGGTTGTACCACATCCCCTGGCTCGCGAAGCTTCCCGCCGCCGTGCCGCTATAACCGCCGCGGTGTCCGTTTGCGACCACGGCGTTGTCGGTTTCGAGTTCGGCCACGCCGCGGCTCTCGGTGGCGTAGGGATAGACCTCGAACTCCCACGGATCAACCTGAGCGGTTGCTATTCGTGGAATAGCAAGTACATAGATAGCCGCGAACGCCGCGGCCACAACGGTGCGAGTCATCATTCGCATACTGGCTACCGGCGCGAATGGATGGGAACGTTGCCATCCCGATGCGCTCGGCGACTCACCTGGCGATGAGCGTCCCTTCAGGGACGTCCTGATGAAAATCGTCGTAAAAGTCGTAACTGCCGGGATACAGAGCCGGCAGGCGGACCGTGACCGTTTGGCCGGGGGTCATCGCGACTTCGCGATTGAGCTTGAAGCTTTCGAACTCGATGGTTTGGTCGCTGGCGTTGACGACCTTGAGCGCGAGCGGTTCGCCCGCCGGGACCTTGAGGGTCCGCGGCGTAAAGCGATGGTCCTTGAACTGGATTTCGAGCGGTAGCGAATGGTCTTTGGCGCCGGCCGGCCCGGCGATCGCGCCGAACAGGAAGCCGAGGGAGAAGATGAGAGCTACGGAGGTCGCGAAGCATCGAGAGTGGCGCATGATAGAAGTCTCCACGGAGCGGTAACGAGAATGAGAATGATTATCAATATCGGATGCGCCGCGCACGGTCAACCGCCGGTGATCCGTTCTTGCGATGCGCCGCCGCGGCGCCGGAGTCTCTCCTGAGCACTGCCGAAGGGTTCGAGATGACACGAATTTGAGCCGATCCCGAAAAAAATCACAGACTCTGAGCGTGAGCCAAAGGGACCCGCGCAACGCTCGCGCAGGATGGCGGCAAACGCTAACGATCGAAAAAAATCACAAACTCTCAGGGCAGAGGTTCGCGCCGCAACGGGTGCGGGCCGGGCAGATGCTGGAATTTCCGCCGGCGCATCTGGAAGCGGCGGCGGGCAGCGGCGCGCTCGTCGGGGGGCATCGCCTGCCAGCGTTTGTAGTTCTCCATCACATGCTCGCGCTCGTCGGGGGGAAGCTGCTGGAAGTGCTGATAGCGCTGGATGATTTGCTGGCGACGCTCGGGCGGAAGTTGATTGAATCGGGAATACGCCTGCCGCAATCGCTCGCGGCGCTCGGGAGGAAGATTGCGCCACTGCCGCAAGCCGCGCAACACTTGCTGACGCTGTTCGGGCGGCAGGCTGCGGAATTTCTGGAAGTTCTGCTCGGCCGAGCGGCGCTGCCCGGGCGGCATTTGCTTCCATTGCCGATAATTCTCGAGCACGCGTTCGCGCTGCTCGGGCGTGAGCGCCGCCCATTGTCCCGCGCGTTGCGAGACTAGCGCCTGCTCGGCCGCGTCGCGCGGCTGTCCGGGCGCGAAACCTTGGGCGTGCGGGGAGTACGGGAGGATCGCGAACAGCAGCATCAGGAGCGCGGCCGCGCAACTCGAGCGGCCGAAAATCCGCGCGATATTCCGGCGGCGCGTCATTGCACAATCTCCGGCTCGTTCGCGGGGCTCGAGGGTATCGGAGCTTGCCCCGGATTGTTGGGCGGCGCTGCGCCCGGCGCGCCCGAGTTGGCGGGCGCCAATCCGCGATTACCCAGGTAGCCGAGGGCGCCCAGCGTCTGGATCTGCTCGAGCATTGAACCGTCGCCGCCGCCGCCGCCACCACCACCGGGGCCGTTTTGCGCGGCCGCGTTCGGATTGGGCTTGAACAAATCCAGATTCAGGAGCATCCGCAGGTCCGGCGGCGGACCAGTCTGCGCCTGCGCCGATGCGGCTCCCGAGGATGTGAAAAGGGCGATTAACATCGCGCTCGCAACCAGGCTAGGACCGCTTTTCATTGGTTGTGTCCGCGGGCGCGAATTCATCCAGATGCTCGATCACATCATAGTTTTCGAGCAAGTCCAGATGCTCGACCACGGGATAATCACGCAGCAAACCAACGTCGGCGGCGCCGATCGCATCTTCCATCGCAAGCTGCTCGACCGGCGGCGCGCCGCCCGGTTCGGGGCGCGGGCCGAGCATCAGGAGCAGCACGATTGCGGCGACTGCCGCGCCTGCTGCCGCGATCGAGGTCCACGCCAGGCGCGGTGACAATTTCCATCGCGCGCGCTCGGGCGACACGGGCGCGCGGCGCGCGGCGATTTTCCGGTGGATCTCGGCACGATAGTCCGTCCAGTCGGGTTCGCTAATCGCAGCCGACTCAAACGCGATTGCTTTGAGCACGGCGGCGTAGGCGTCGGCGTCGGCGCGGCATCGGGCGCATCCTTCGAGATGGCGCGCGACGCGCTCGCGCTCGGCTGCGCTCAAATCGCCGCGCAGATAGGGCGCGAGTTCAGTCCGCGGATGTGTATAGCGCATCGCCCGAATCATCCTTAACGCTTAGCGGTCCGGTTCCTTCATGGTCTTCTTGAGATGCGCGAGCGCGCGATGGATATGCACGCGCGCGGTGCTCTCGGAGCATTCGAGTATTTCGGCAATTTCGCGCCCGCTGAGATCCTCGTCGGTCTGCAGCAGCACCGCCGCGCGTTGCGCGGGCGATAGTCCTTCCAGAGCCACGCGCAGCCGGCGGCCGGCCTGCGCGCCAATCGCGGCGGCCTCGGGTCCGGGCTCGGATGACGGCGGATCGACGGGCGGCGAGTCGGGGTCGTCGTCGGGATTCGAGAACGAGACCATCCGCCGCCACCATTTGTTGCGCCGTTTGTGATCGATGCACAGATTGACGACGATTCGGTAGAACCAGGTTGAAAACCGCGAACGGCCGTCGAATTTTCCGGCCGACTCGAACAGCCGGATGAACGCATCCTGGGAAACGTCACGCGCGTCGGCTTCGCTGCCGAGTATCGAGCAGGCGAGCCGGAATGCCCGCGCCTGATGGCGGCCCAGCAGCGCTTCAAAGGCGGCGGCGTCGTGCTCGGCGACTTTCCTGCACAGTTCCTCATCGGATTGCACCACCACGGCCGGTCCACCTCTCAACTATGGCCGGCCGCGCCACAGCCGCATCGCGACTATGACTATGGCGAAGTTCTATAATCGGCCGCCTGGCCGATGCTATCCTTCCCCGCTGGTAAGACGAAACCGGATGAACATTTGTTTACCTCGGAGGGTAAACCGCATGCCGCGGTTGAATTTTCGTCAATTTTTCGCCCCTCAATAAGGGGCGATTCGCGCTTGCGGCCAAGTCGTAAACGCACCGGATCGGTTCGGCGCCCAAGTGGCTGAAGCATCAAGAACCTGATCCGGATCGACGGTGAACTGGGGCGTGTGGAACTCTTCGCGGGCAACCGTGTTGGTGTATAAGAGGAAAACGCCGCGTATCGCCCGGGCGGGAGGATTCCGATGGCAAGCGAGATGCTCAGCAAAGTAATCGAGATCGTCAGGTCGCAGCCTGCCAATCCCACCGCGACCGTCGCGCAGCGCCGCGCCGGGATGGAGCGGATCAGCGAGCACGTTGCGCGCGACGTGACCTGTACGCCGCTCGAAGTGGCGGGGATGCGCGCGGAATGGCTCGAAGCGCCGGGCGCGTCACCCGAGCGGGTGATTTTGTACCTGCACGGCGGGGGATACGTGACCGGATCGATCGCGACGCATCGCGCGATGGTCGCGCGGATCGCGCGGGCCGCGAAGGCGCGCGCGCTGTTGATCGATTACCGGCTCGCGCCCGAGCATCCGTTTCCCGCCGCGGTGGATGACGCGGAAGGCGCCTATCGATGGCTGCTCGGGCAGGGTTATGCGCCGGGGAAAATCGTGATCGCGGGAGATTCCGCCGGCGGAGGACTCGCGATCGCCGCGATTCTGCGCCTGCGCGCTACAGGCGCGGCGCTGCCCGCGGCGGGAGTGGGGCTATCGCCGTGGACGGACCTCGAAGGGACGGGAGAGTCGGTCACGACGCGCGCGGCGGCCGACCCGATGGTGACGCAGGAGGGACTCGTCTCGATGGCGAAGATGTATTACACGGATCACGATCCGAAAGACCCGCTCATCTCGCAAATCCACGCCGACTTCCGCGGATTGCCGCCGATGCTCATCCAGGTCGGCGATGCCGAGATTCTGCGCGACGACGCGACGCGGGTGGCCGCGCGCGCGATGGCCGCGGGGGTCAACGTCGAGCTCGAAGTTTGGCCCGACATGGTCCACGTCTGGCAGGTGTTCGCGAAAATCCTGCCCGAGGGCCAGCAAGCGATCGACAAGATCGGCGCATACGTGATCGCGCGCACGTCGTGAGGAATCTCGCGCTCACAGCGTGCCCAAAATCCGATCGGGGACGGCGCTCCAGGCCTGGCGCTCGGCGTCGAGCGGGGCGTCGGTGGATTTTGTCGCCGCGCCGAAGACCATCGTGGCGCGGCGCTGCTCGTCGTAAACCCGCCAGTCGCCGATACTCTCGCAGGCGGGATTTCCGGTGCGCGCGAATGCGATCCACGCGTCCTGCATCTGGGCCGCCAGCTTCTCGGCCGCCGGGCCGCTGCCCGCGAATGGCGGCATCCCCGCTATATGATTGGTGCCGAACACGAAGCCCAGTTCGAGCGCGTGGCACGAGCCGAGCATCCCGCCCATAGCAGGCGACTTCCAGGTGAACAGATAATTGAAGATTCGTCCGTTGCGGCGGCCGTGAGTCTCGGCGAGCCGCACCGCGGGCATCCGGAACACGCGATCGGTCTCGATCGCGGAGAATAGCTCCTGCGGCGTGGCGGCGTCGCCGCGCTCGGTGCGCGCGCGGGTGTAGTTCTCGATAAGTCCCGCCGCGGTTTCCGCGCCGAAGCGTTTGCCGAAGCGCGCCGCCAGCCCGGCGCGGTCGAGCTTGGGAAGCCCCGGATCCATCGCGGCGAACAGCTTCCACTCCTCGAGCGTCGAGCCCGCCATGATCGCGACGCCATCGGCCGAGCCGCCCGCGACCATCTCGAGCGCGACCTTGGGGACATGCGCGCCGTCGATCACCGGCTGATACGCCATCCCTAGTTGCGGGTCGGGCGTAACGCCGTCAGGCATCAGCGTGCCCTTGAGCAACTGCGCGGGCGTGAGCGCGGCAATCGCGTCGCTATCAGATGGGCGCACTCCCAGCCGCGCGAGAATCCGCTCGGCCTTTTGGTTGGCGGCGTCGCAGGTGGCGCCGGTGTGGCACGCGCCGCTTTGCGGGATCGCTTTGTGGAACAGGCCGCGCGCGGCGGGCATCGCGAGAATAGTGCCGACGCTCATCGCGCCGGCTGATTCGCCGAAGATCGTGACGTTTTCGGGGTCGCCGCCGAAGCCGGCGATATTGTCGCGCACCCATTGGAGCGCCGCGATCTGATCGAGAATTCCCTCGTTGCCGCTGGCCGGAATTTTGCCGCCGGTCAAATCGCTCAGGCGCAGAAAGCCCAGCGCTGCGAGCCGATAGTTGATCGTCACCACCACGGCGTCGCCGCGGCGCGCGAGAGTCGCGCCATCATAGATTGGCTGCGAGCCGGAGCCGATCGCGAATGCTCCGCCGTGAATCCAGACCATCACGGGGCGCCGCGCGGTGTCGCATCGGGGAGTCCATACGTTCAGGTAGAGGCAATCCTCTGATTGCGCGCCGTCCACGACCATCGCGGCGAGCGCGCCGTTCATCATGCTATTTTGCGGGGCGACGCCACCGAACGCGCGCGCATCGCGAACGCCCTGCCACGACGCGGGCTTTTCCGGCGCGGTCCATCGGCGCGCTCCTGCGGGCGGAGCCGCGAACGGAATTCCTTTGAACACGCACAGGTCGGATTGGCCTTCGCCTTCGAGCTTTCCGTAAGTGGTGGATACGATTGTGCTCATGGACGCTTCCCCTCGGGGTGGATGGATGCGCGATTGTCGCAGAATTGGGCCGAGCGCCACAAACGCATCGGGACCGGCGCGCGGTGCGAAAACGTTTTGCGTGATCCGCGGGAGTTCGCGTAGCCTTTCGGCATGGACCCGAAAACGACGGCGGCCTTTCTCGCGAAGCTATGGGATGAATCGGCGATTCCCGAGCTTCAGGAATACATCAGGATTCCGAACAAGTCGGTGGCGTTCGATCCTGAATGGAAAGCGCACGGGCATATGGATCGCGTCGTCGAGCGGTTTCGCAAATGGGCGCTCGGACGCGAGCTCGCCGGGCTGCGCCTCGAGGTCGTGTGCCTGGGCGATCGGACTCCCGTGCTGTTCATCGAGATTCCCGGCGCTTCGGACGACACGGTTTTGCTCTACGGGCATATGGACAAGCAGCCCGAGATGGCGGGATGGCGCGCGGGGCTCGACCCGTGGACGCCGGTAATCGAGAACGATCGCTTGTACGGACGCGGCGGCGCCGACGACGGTTACGCGATGTTCGCGTGCCTGGGCGCGATCGCTGCGCTACGCGCGCAAAAGATTGCGCACGCGCGGATGATCGTGATTATCGAGGCGTGCGAAGAGAGCGGCAGTTTCGATCTGCCGCACTATATCGAGCATCTGGCGGCGCGAATCGGGCAGCCGAGCCTGATCGTCGCGCTCGATTCCGGATGCGGCAATTACGAGCAGCTATGGTCCACCACTTCGCTGCGCGGCCTCGTCGGTGGAACCCTGACCGTGCGGGTGCTGACCGAAGGGATGCATTCGGGCGACGCGGGCGGAGTGGTGCCGTGCAGTTTCAGAATCGCGCGGACGATTCTCAGCCGGCTTGAAGATGAAAAGACCGGCGCGATTCTGCCGCGCGGCTTTCACAGCGAGATTCCGGCGGCGCGAATCGAGCAGGCGCGCGCCGCCGCGCCGATTCTCGGCGAGAGCATCCACAAAAAATTTCCGCTGGCGGGAAACACCCGCGCCCAGAGCGGCGATTCGGCCGAGCTGATCCTCAACCGCACCTGGCGGCCTGCTCTGACTATTATCGGGGCCGACGGACTTCCGCCCGCCGCCAACGCCGGCAACGTGCTGCGTCCCTGGACTTCGCTGAAGCTCTCGCTGCGGCTGCCGCCGACCTGCGACGCCGAGGCGGCCTCGCGCGCGCTCAAACACCTGATGGAAGATGATCCGCCGTATGGCGCTATCGTCAGCTTCGAGCCGAACTGGGCCGCGACCGGATGGAACGCGCCCGCGATTGCGCCGTGGCTCGAGCGATCGCTCGACGCGGCGTCGCGTGCGCACTTCGGCAAGCCTGTGGCCCACATGGGCGAGGGCGGGACGATCCCGTTCATGGCGATGCTGGGTGAGCGATTTCCGGCGGCGCAATTTCTGATCACCGGCGTGCTCGGGCCGGGCGCGAACGCACACGGCCCCAACGAGTTTCTGCATATCCCGACCGCGAAGCGGCTGAGCGCCGCGGTCGCGCACGTGCTGGCGGATCATTTCACGCGCGCGCGGTGACGACCGGCGAAGGGAAACCGGCAGACCGCCGGTCCTTCTAAGAAGCTGGGTTGACGAGCCGGTATCTTCTTGAAGGACTCGAGATTGCTTGCGAGGGCGGGCGGACGAGCCGTCCGCACCCACTGGCATATTGCTTCCTTCTGTCAGTGCCGGCCGACGGCTCGTCGGCCGGCTACTGAAGGATGCGCGTCAACCGAGCAGCGGCGGAGGCCGCCTCTGGACCCATCGCGTCGCCTGATCGTAAGCGTGCGCGAGCTGCATGCAGGCGAATTCGCAATGATTCGGCGCGACGATCTGGATGCCCATCGGCAACCCGGCGGAGTTGAAGCCGGCGGGCACGTTCAGCGCCGGGCATCCCGACATCGTGACCGGGATCATCACTTCCATCCATCGATGATAGGTGTCCATCGCCCTGCCGCCGACGGTCTTGGGCCAATCGATCGCGGCGTCGAACGGAAAGACCTGCGCCGACGGCAGTATGAAGAAATCATACTTCTCGAATATCGCGCGCATCGCCTGATACCATTCGCTGCGCACCGCCGACGCGTCGGCGATATCGTAGGCGCTGGCGCGGAGACCGTTTTCGATCTCCCACCGGACCTCGGGCTTGAGCAGCACGCGCCGCGCCGGATCGAGATAATACTGCTTGAGCTTCGCGCCGACCTGCCATGCGCGCAATACGAGCCAGCTCTGCCACACGCGTTCGAGCCGATAGTCGGGCGCGGCTTCATCCACGATACATCCAAGGGACTGGAATGCCGCCAGCGCGGCGCGGCACACCTCGAGCACGCCGGGATCGAAGGGGAGATATCCGCCCAAGTCGCCGCCCCACGCGATCCGCGCGCCTTTGAAGTCGCGGGCGAGCGAACCCGCGAAGCGGGCGGGATCCTCGCGAATCGAAAGCGGGGTGCGCGCGTCGTAGCCCGCGATCACCTCGAGCAGCATCGCCAGGTCGGGAACGGTGCGCGCCATCGGGCCGTGCACCGAGAGCGCGGGCATGAAGACTTCTCGAAAATCCGACGGCACGCGCCCGAACGCGGTGCGGAATCCGAAGACGTTGTTGAATGCGGCGGGATTTCTGAGCGAGCCGGCGTGATCGCTCCCGTCGGCTAGCGGGATCATCCTGAGCGCGAGCGCGACTGCGGCGCCACCGCTCGAACCGCCGGCGGTCTTCGATTGATCATAGGCATTGAGCGTCGTGCCGAATACCGGATTGTAGGTGTGCGAGCCGAGACCGAACTCGGGCACATTGGTCTTGCCGATGATGATCGCACCGGCGCGCTTTATCCGCTCGACCAGAATCGAGTCGCTTTGCGGAACGAAATCCTTGAGTATCGGCGAGCCCATCGTGGTGCGGATTCCTGCGGTCGCTTCGAGATCTTTGATCGCGTGCGGAAAGCCGTGCAGCGGGCCGCGCGAAACGCCGCGCGCAAGCTCCTCGTCGCGGCGGCGCGCCTCGGCGAGCAGCGCCTGGCGCGGGCGCAGCGAAACGATCGCATTGACGGCGGGATTGAGCGCTTCGATTCGATCGAGGTATGCGCTCATCACTTCGGCGCACGAGACGCTTCGCGACTTGATCGCGCCCGCGAGCGCGACCGCATCGAGCATCGTGAGTTCCGAGCGCGGGTTCATCGAGTGCGCCTCATCGGGATACGGCGGCCATCCGCGATTATGCGCCGGATCGGCGCCGCCCGCACTCCTTGCGCTGGGGCCGCGCGCCATTGTAGTTGACGATCAAGCGCCAGCCGGCGCGTCCGCTTCGAGTATCCGTATCAAGAGGTGAAACTGATGTCCGATTACACGATGACAATCGACGGCAAGTCGGTTAAGGGTACAAAATCGGTCGGGGTGATCAATCCCGCCACCGGCAAGGTCTTCGCGCAGGTCCCCGATTGCACAAAGGCCGAACTCGATCAGGCGATGGAGTCCGCGCATCGCGCCTTTGGCAGTTGGAGCAAGGATATAAATGCGCGCCGCAAGCTGCTCGGCGAGGTTGCCGCCGCGCTCCAGTCTCCGCCCGAGGGCCTCGCGCGGACGCTGACGCAGGAACAGGGCAAGCCGCTCGCCAAGGCGCAGCAGGAGATCATGGGCGCGTCGATCTGGGCGTCATACACCGCGAGTCTCGAGATGCCCAACGAGGTGATCCAGGACAACGCCGCTGGAAAGATCGAAATTCGGCGCAAGCCGGTAGGAGTGGTGGCGGCGATCACGCCGTGGAATTACCCGCTGATGCTCGCGATGTGGAAAATCGCACCGGCGCTGCTGGCGGGCAACACGATAGTGCTGAAACCCTCGCCGTACACGCCGATCACGTCGCTGATGCTCGGCGAGATTCTGCGCGACGTGCTTCCGCCGGGAGTGCTCAACGTGGTGTCGGGCGGCGACGAGTTGGGATCGTGGATGACCAGCCATCCGGCGCCGCGCAAGATTTCTTTCACCGGCTCGGTCGAGACCGGCAAGAAAGTCGCGGCCGCGGCCGCGCCGGACTTGAAGCGCTTCACGCTCGAACTGGGCGGTAACGACGCGGCGATCGTGCTGTCGGACGTGGATCTGGCCGATGTCGCGCCGAAGATTTTCTGGGGCGCATTCGAGAACAGCGGCCAGATTTGCAGCGCGATCAAACGGGTCTATGTGCCCGAGGCGATGTACTCGGCGATGCTCGAGAAGCTGGGCGATCTCGCGAAGAACGTGAAAGTCGGCAACGGCCTTGACGCCGGGACGGAACTCGGACCGATCAACAACAAGCCGCAATTCGAGCGCGTGACCGAGTTAGTTGAAGACGCGAAGAAGCACGGCGCGAAGATCATTACGGGCGGCTCGCGCCAGAGCGGCGAAGGCTACTTCTTCCAGCCGACCATCGTCGGCGGAATCTCGGACGGCGTGCGCCTGGTTGACGAGGAGCAGTTCGGACCGGCGCTGCCGATCATTGCGTACAAAGATGTGGACGACGCGGTCCGGCGCGCGAATTCGACCAACTACGGACTGAGCGGCTCGGTGTGGTCGAAGGACGCCGAGCGGGGCGCCGAAGTCGCCGCGCAACTCGAGTGCGGATCGGCGTGGGTCAATCAGCATCTCGCGATCGCGCCAAATCTGCCCTTCGGCGGCGCGAAGTGGTCGGGAATCGGCGTCGAGAACGGGACTTGGGGACTGCTCGGCTTCACCGAGATTCAGGTGGTGAACGTCGCACGGAACTAACCGCGGCCGAGCCTGCCGACGATTCGCTCAAATGAAAATGAACTGGCGCGGTCCTTGGGGCCGCGCCAGTTTTCATTGGGAACTGTGAAGCCGTCGAAATCAACTCGGACGGTGCGGTTACGGCGGCGCGCCGGCTTAGACGGCCGATACGATTGTGCTAGATCGAGATCTCGATACCCTGGCGCCGCGGAGGTGAAGCATGATCGAAAAAATCGCGTTCGGAAACACTGGTCATCAGAGCACCCGGATTATTTTCGGCGCGGCCGCGCTCGGCGCGATGAATCAGGCGAAAGCCGACGCGGTGCTCGAGACCCTGCTCGAGTACGGCGTTAACCATATCGATACCGCCGCGTCGTACGGCGAGTCCGAGCTAAGGATTGGCCCCTGGATGCGCGAGCATCGCAAACGTTTCTTCCTGGCGAGCAAGACCGGCGATCGCACATTCGCCGGCGCGCGTGCGAGCCTGCATCGCTCGCTCGAGCGGCTGCGCGTGGACAGCCTTGATTTGATCCAGATGCACAATCTCGTCGATGAAAAGGAATGGGACACCGCGCTGGGAGCCGGCGGCGCGCTCGAGGCGCTGGCCGAGGCGCGCGCGCAGGGGCTGGTGCGATTCATCGGCGTGACGGGGCATGGAACGCGGGTCGCTGCGATGCATCGCCGGAGCCTCGAGCGGTTCCCGTTCGACTCGGTGCTATTTCCGTATAACTTCACGATGCTGAGTATCGCCCAGTACGCGGCCGATGCGGAGGCACTGATCGGGATTTGCCGGGAACGTGGAGTCGCAACCCAGACTATCAAGTCTGCGGCGCGGCGGCGTTGGCAGGACTCCAAAGATCCGCAAATTCCGCAGGAGCGGAAGTATAGTTGGTATCAGCCTCTGCGCGAGCGCGACGCGATCCGCCGCGCGGTGCATTTTACGCTGAGCCGTCCGGGCCTGTTCCTCAATAGCTCGAGTGACGCGACGATCCTGCGCGATATTCTTGACGCCGCGAGCGAGGCGATAGTGGCCCCGTCGCGCGCCGCGATGGAAGCCGACGTGGCAACCTATGCGATGGAGCCGCTCTTCATCCCCGGCGTGTCGGACACTATATAGCGGAGTTTTACGACCCTGGTTCCCGCGCAACAGGATCGCGGCTAACTTCGACATGCCGCTGGCGCCGGCAGCGTATCGCGTCTGGCGTACATCCGCCGTGCGAACCAGCGCCGGCGCTCAGGCGGGGGTTTTCGCCCAGCCCTTATCGTAAGGCGCCGCCATCCTGCCGATGGCGCGAAGATGCTCGAATTTCCACTGCCCGTTGATCTTTACATAATCGTCCTCGTAGCGCGCGCCGAGCCACATCGGACGATTTCCCTTGCGCATCGTGAATGGCCCGAGAAAATACCAAATCCCGGTGGCGTGATCGCCGTTGACCTCGATGATCGGATTCATCACGTTATGCTGCGAAAAGCTAATCCGGTCGCGGAAGCCCTCGAACAGCTTGCGAATCGCCGCGTGGCCCTGGTTGACTCCCACCCCCGCGCCTTCCCAGATACCCTGCTCGGCGAATAGCGTCACGATCTGGTCGGGATTGTGATCGTCGTCGCAGATCGCGCAATATCGCGCCTTGAGTTTTTTGATCGCCTCGATATCCTCGAGAATCGTGATCCGTTTCGCCAGTTCGCCGATATCCATATCGATTCCACCTCCCCGGCGGGTATCCGCAAGGATTAGATTGCCGATGCCCGGTTCGTCAACCCAATCCGCACGCGGCGCGCGCCGCCGCCGGATCATCCGGTCGCGGTAAATGGGACGACGATGAGCGAACGGATGCGCAGCTTCGACGCGATCATCGTGGGCGCCGGAGCGGCCGGAATGATGTGCGCGATGACCGCCGGGCAGCGCGGCAAAAAGGTTCTGCTGCTCGAGTCGGGCCAGCGCGCCGGCGCGAAGATTCTCATCTCGGGCGGAGGCCGCTGCAACTTCACCAACCTCGAGGTCACGGCCGAGCGCTTTCTGTCCGATAATCCGCGCTTCTGCCGCTCGGCGCTGAGCCGCTATACGCAGCACGATTTCATCGCGATGGTCGAGCGGCATCGAATCGCGTATCACGAGAAAACCCTGGGCCAGTTGTTCTGCGACGGTTCCGCGCGCGAGATTGTCGCGATGCTGCTCGAGGAGTGCGCCGCATCCGGCGTCGAGATGCGTCTGGGATGCCGCGTCGGCGCAATCACACGTTCGGGGCGGTTCGAGGTTCAAACCGATCGCGCGATATTTTCCGCGCCGGCGCTGGTGCTCGCCACCGGCGGCCTGTCGATTCCGAAAATGGGCGCGAGCGGATTTGCTTATGACGCCGCGCGCCGATTCGGCCTTCGGATCGCAGAGCCGCGGCCCGGCCTGGCGCCGCTGCGCGTAGAAGGCGACACGCTGAAGATGTGCCGCGCGCTGAGCGGGGTTTCGATCGAGGCGATCGCTTCCTGTGGACGCACGCGGTTTCGCGAGAACCTCCTGTTCACGCATCGCGGGTTGTCCGGGCCGGCGATTTTGCAAATCTCGTCCTACTGGCGGCCGGGCGAAACGCTCTGGCTCGATTTGCTTCCGGCGCACGACGCAAGCCGCTTTCTGCTCGACCGCAAGCGCACGCGCCCCCGCGCCGAACTGAAGACCGTCCTCGCCGAGGTTCTGCCGGGGCGGCTGGCGGATTCGATTGCCGCGGCGGGCGCGCTCGAGGGACCGATCGCGAATCTGCCAGACCGCGCGATCGCCGAAATCGCCGGGCGTCTCAAGCGCTGGCCGGTGAGTCCTGCCGAGACCGAGGGCTGGGAGAAGGCCGAAGTAACCGTCGGCGGTATCGACACCGCCGGCCTGTCTTCCAAAACCATGGAAGCGCGCGAGGTGCCGGGGCTCTACTGCATTGGCGAAGCCGTGGATGTCACCGGATGGCTCGGCGGATATAACTTTCAGTGGGCGTGGTCGAGCGGATGGTGCGCCGGCCAGGCGCTATAGCGCGGAAGTTGATGAATAGTTACTCGGTATCCATCGTGCCGCCCCGTCAGGGGACCTGCTTAAGGACCAAAGCGCGCTCAAATCCAGGCGTGGCAAGATCGCCCCGCACAATGATACCTATCAGGGGTGGCGATCATCCGCACTGCCGGGGAGCGAACCAGCCAGCCCGTCTGGCGGATGAGCTGCTGATATCGCCGCAGCGCAAGGTTACGCGGCGCCGCCGAGTCGCCCGATATCAAATAGGACAGGAATGACTATATGGATCTTAAACTGAACGGAAAGAGCGCGCTGATCTTCGGCGGCAGCAAGGGAATCGGCCGCGGAATCGCCGATGCGCTCGCCGCGGAAGGCGTCGCGGTCGCGATGGTCGCGCGCACCAAGGAGACGCTGGATCGCGCCGCCGCTGAAATCACCGGACGCGGCGGCCGCGCGATCGCAGTCGCCGGCGACCTTGCGGACTGGCCGAGCGTCGAGCGCGCGGTCGGCGCGGCGCGCGCGCAGCTCGGGCCTATCGATATTCTGGTAAACAACTCGGGCGGTCCGCCCCCGTCGGGCGCGGCCGGAGTAAAGCCCGAAGTCTGGGAAAGCCAGTTTCACGCGATGGTGCTCGCGATATTCCGGATCACCGATCTGGTGCTGCCGGAGATGCGCGCGCGCAAGTGGGGCCGCGTGCTCAACGTTGCGTCGTACAGCGTTATCGAGCCGATTGCCGGAATCGGCGTATCGAATACGCTGCGCAGCGCGATCGTCGGATGGGCCAAGACGCTCGCGACCGAGACCGCGCGCGACGGAATCACGGTGAACATGCTGCTGCCCGGAGTGATCGCGACCGACCGCTCGATTCAGCTAACCCGCGCCGCGGCGGAACGCCAGAAAATCTCCGTCGAAGAAGCCGAGCGCCGGACCGCGCAGACCATTCCAGTCGGCCGCCTCGGAACTATCCAGGAGTTCGGCGCCGTCGCCGCGTTCCTGTCCAGTCCGCTGGCGGCGTACGTAACGGGATCGCTCATAAGAATAGATGGTGGCCTGGTGCGATCGGTGTGATCCGGGCGCCGCATTGGACAAACTAAAGCATCGAGGAGGAAGCAGTTATGGACGCATCAGGGAACAAGGAAATGGTTCGAAAGATGTTCGCCGAGCTGGCCAAGGGAGACGCGCAGGGGTTCATGGCCGCGATGGCCGACGATGTCCGGTTCACGCTGATCGGCTCGTCCAAGTACTCGGGCGTGTTTCGCGGCAAGCAGGAGCTTGCCGAGAAGCTGTTGGGACCGCTCGCCGCGGAGCTGAAAGAAGGGTTGGTGATCACGCCGGAAAATCTGATCGCCGAAGGCGAGTTCGTGGCGATGCAGTCGCGCGGGCGCTCGCTCGCCAAGAACGGCAAGCGCTACGACAATACCTATTGCCAGATATTCAAAATCTCGGACGGCAAGATTCGCGAGGTTACTGAGTATCTCGACACCGAACTGGTAACCTCTGTCTTCGGGAAATGACGGGACATGAAATGAACCGCGATCCGGTCCAAGAGCCCAAGCCCGGCGGAGCTCGATAGCTCATGGCCTATGACATTCATCCCCTGTCGTTCGGCGAAGTCCTGGACGGCGGATTCCGGGTGTTGCGCGACAATATAGTTTTGCTGGCCGGAATCGCGGCCGTGGTGTTCATGCCGTGGGGCGTATTGCAGGCGCTCGGGCAGACCTCGAGCCACGTCTTCAATTCGGTCGCCACGATTTTCATACTGCTGGCGGCTCCCGTGCTGCAGGCCGCGCTGACTGTCGCGATCGCCAACGTGTACCTGGGCAAACCGGTCACTATCGAGGGCTCCTACCGCGGAGCGCTGGCGATTCTGGTCCCGCTGCTCGGCACCTACCTGGTGCTATACCTGCTTTTGATCGGAGCATTCCTGCTTCTGATCATCCCCGGATTCTACCTCATGAATTGCTGGGTATTCGCGGGCCCGGTGATGATTATCGAGCAGCGCTTCGGAATGGAATCGATGCGGCGCAGCCGCGCGTTGGTGCGCGGCGCGTGGTGGGCGACATTCGGCATGATGCTGGCGGCGGGGTTTATCTCCGAAGTGCCGACGCTGGCGCTCGCCGCGGTGTGGTCCTTTATTCCGTTCTTTGGGCCGATTCTTGGCGCGGCGACTCGATCGGTCACCTCGACTTACGCCGCCGTGGTGCTCGTGATTTACTACTTTGATCGGCGCTGCCGGGTTGAAGATTTCGACTTGCGCTTTCTGGCCGAGCAGGTTCGCGCCGCAAGCGGTACCGCGCCGCTCGGGTCCGCCGGAGCTTCCACCATTGCGTGATCTTTCCGATCCCGCGGTCCTGAAGCTGACCCATCGGATTCTCGCGCGGCCGGAATACGCAGCGGTCGCGAGCTCGCCGACGGTGGATTGGGCGCGCTGGCTCGAGCGATGGATCAGGAAGCTCGAGCTGCTGCGCGACACCGCCCCGATTCTCTACTGGGCCATCTTTGCGGGCGCGATCGCGCTGACGATCGCGCTGTTCGCGCATATCGCGTGGACGGTCTGGATCGCGATGCACACCCCCGCTCCGCGCGAGCGTCGCGCCGCGCGCGCCGCGCCGCCCGACCTCGCGATCGAGGCCGCACGGCTGGCGGGCGAGGGCCGCTACCTTGATGCGGCGCATCGGCTGATGCTCGCGAGCTTCCGGATGCTCGGCGAGCGGTCGGTGATCGAGCTGCGCCCGGATCGAGCGAATCGGTGGATTCGCGCCGCGCTGCATCAGTCGGCGCTCGAGCGCGATCTCGCCGGCGAGCTCGATACGCTGGTCGAGCAGACCGAGCGGCGATGGTTCGGCGATCGCGACAATGACCCTGCCATTTACGCCGAGTGGCGCGCGGCTTTCGAGCGGCTCGTGTCCGCCGCGGGATGATCGTGTCGCGCACCGGAATAATCGCATCGGTGGCGGCGTTGGCCCTTCTGCTGGCGGTCGATCTATGGCTCGCGCCCAACCTCGCGCTCCAGCAATCGGCGACCAGTTTCGGAGTGACCGCGGCCGGATACAAAGCCGCATTCGATCTCCTTTCCGGCCTGGGTTTCGCGCCCGAGCGTTCGTATCTTTCGCCCGCTCTTGCGCCGGCGGCTCGCGCCGATAGCCGCGCGCCGCATCGTGCGCGATGGTTCATCGGGCCCGGCTTTCTCGCGCCTGATAAACGCGGTGCCGACGCCGAGGCCGCCGATCTCCTGCGCTGGATTCGCGCGGGCGGCATCGCGGTGGTATTCGGCCATTCCGACAGCGTCTGGCCGCGCCTGGGACTGGACCGCGAAACGACGGCAGGCGGAGATACGAGCGCGATTTCGGGTCCGATCGCGCGCGGCGCCCGCGAGCTTCCGATCCCGGGCCTGCTGCATTTCAAAGCCGCGGCGAAAGCCACGGATGATCACGCGCGCGTGCTGCTGAGCGCCGCCGGTGCGCCGTTCGCGCTCGAACTCAATGTCGGTTCGGGCCGGATGATCGCGGTTGCCGACGCTGCCCCTGCACGCAACGCTGGCCTGGGAGCCGGCGATTCGAGCCTGGTAATGGTTGACCTTGCGGTCGCATTGGGCGCGCCGAGCTTTGACGAATGGTCGCACGGGCTCGCGCCGCCCGGATCGATCGTCGCGATGCTGCTCGGGTCGCGCGCGATCCTTCCGATCGTGATCGCGATCGTCGCGGCGTTCGCATGGATACTTGAGCGGCATTCGTGGCCGCGGCGCGAACTCGATGACCACGGCGGGCAACCCGCGCCCTCGCTCGAGTCGTTTATCGCGTCGCTTGGCGTCCTCTACTCCCGCGCTGGAGATCCCGCCGCCGCGCTGCGCGCCTATCGCGCGGGATTTCTCAGCCGGATGCGCCGCCAGATCGCGCCGGGCCGCGACCTGCATCAGGATGTAATCATCGAACGCATGGCGCGCGACCGCACGATGCCGGCCGAGACCCGGCGATGGCTGATCGATGGCGCGGTTCCCACCAGTCAGGCGGAACTGATTTCCGCGGTCCGTGCGATAGAGTCCTACCGGAGAGCCGCGGCATGAATGACGAAAAATCGAATCCGGCGGAATGGGTTGCCGAAAGATTCGCGGCGCTGCGCTCCGCGATCGCGGCGGTCGTGATCGGCCAGGACGAGGCCGTCCGACTCTCGTTCGTCACGCTTTTGTGTTCCGGCCACAGTCTCTACGAGGGCGTTCCCGGTGTGGCGAAGACTCTGCTGGTGCGCACGCTTGCGGCGAACCTGGGAGTGCGCTTCGGACGGATCCAGTGCACGCCCGATCTGATGCCGAGCGACATTATCGGCACCGCGATTCTGCAACTCGACAAGGCGGATTTTCGCTTTCGCCCCGGGCCCCTGTTCACCGACCTGCTGCTGGTTGACGAGATCAATCGCGCGCCCGCCAAGACCCAGGCCGCGCTGCTCGAAGCGATGCAGGAACGCGTCGCGACCGTCGATGGAGTGGGCTACCCGCTCGGGCAATGGTTTACCGTGCTGGCGACCCAGAATCCGATCGAGCAGGAGGGCACCTATCCGCTGCCCGAAGCGGAACTCGATCGATTCCTGTTCAAGATTCGGATCGGCTATCCGGACGCCGCCGACGAGGCGCGCATCCTATTGACCTATCACGCGGGTGCGCCGCCGCTGACCGCCGCCGAGGCCGCGCTTGCGCCCGACGATCTAAGCCGCGCGCGCCGCGCCGTCGATGCCGCCGGAGCGCGCTCCGAGATTCTCGACTATGCGGTAGCCCTGGTGCGCGCCACGCGCGATCATCCGGCGATTGCGGTTGGCGCGTCGCCGCGGGCGGCGCTGTGGATGCTGCGCGCGGCCAAGGCGGTCGCGACCCTCGAAGGGCGCGGCTTCGTGCTGCCCGAAGATGTGCAGGCGATCCTCCGCCCCACGCTGCGCCATCGCCTCGTTCTCGAACCCGGCGCGGAGGTCGAAGGCACGAGCCCCGACGACGCGATCGATGAAGTGGTGCGTAGCGTGCCGGTGCCGCACTGATGCGGGCGCGCGCGGAATCGGCGGACCTGCGAACGCTCCGGCCCCCGGACGCGCACCGCGTTATCCGCGCCGCGCCGCGATTGGTCAGATTGCTCGCGCTTGCGGCACTCTGCGCTCTGGCGGTGGCGCCATTTCCGATTCTGCTTGGGCCTGCGCTCGTTATGATCGGCGCGCTCGCGGTGTTCACGGTCGCCGATTGGCATGCGAGCCGCGGCGGCGCTGCGCCTGCGGCCGAGCGGATTATGCCCGAGCATCTGGTCAACGGGCGCAGTGCGAGAATTGTGTACCGCGTTTCGCGCTTCGGCGCCGCGACGACGATCGCGGTGCTCGACGAGTTGCCGTCCGATCTCGGCGGCGACCTGATGATCGAATCGGTGCGTCTGGCCGACGGTGAAAGCGTCGAGCTCGCGCGCGAAATCACGCCGCGGCGGCGCGGGATACGTCCGCTCGGACCGGTGTATTTGCTCTGGTCCTCGCCGATGGGACTGTTGCGGATGCGCGGCACGATCGCCGCCGCGCGAACGATCGCGGTTTTTCCGCCCGCGTCCGCCGAACCGCATCGCGGCGCACTGAGCCAGCGCTCGCTGCGCGATGAGCTGGGAATCCGGCCGCGGCGCGCGCGCGGCGAGGGCAGCGAATTCGAATCGATGCGCGAGTACACCGTGGGCGACGATCCGCGCCATGTCGATTGGCACGCGAGCGCGCGGCGTCATCGCCTGATCGTTCGCCAGCATCAGACCGAGCGGCGCCACACGGTGATGATCGCGGTGGACACCGGCCGCCTGATGGCGGCGCGCTCGGGCGGCGACTCGAAGCTCGATCACGCGCTCGATTGCGCGGTCGCGCTGGCGCGTGCGTCCATTGAATTTGGGGACCGCGTGGGCCTGGTCGCCTTCGACCGCGAGTTGCGCCTGATGGTGCGCCCGAAGGCGGGGCGCCGCGCCGCGGCCGCCTTGGTCGAGGCGACGCTCGGACTCGAAGCGGAGCCTTTCGAGCCGAACTATCGCGTGCTGGCCGAGGCGCTGGCGCGCTTTCAGAAAAAACGCGCGCTGGTCGTGGTGCTGACCGATTTCGTCGAGGGTGGCGCCTCGCGCGAGCTCGAAGCCTATCTGTCCGTGGTCGCGCGCCGCCACGTGGTGCTGCTGGTCGCGCTGCGCGATCGATTGCTCGCCGAGGCCGACGAGCGCGAGCCCGAGATCAGCCTCGAGCGGCTTTACCGCAAACTCGCCGTGCAGGATTTGGTGGCAGAGCGCGAGGCGGCGCTTGGCCGAATCGCGCGCTTGGGCGCGCAGACTCTCGATCTCGATCCCGCGCGCATCAATGCGCCGGTGCTGAACCGCTATCTGGCGGTGCGGCAGGCGGGCCTTCTTTGAGCAGCCAGCCCAAGTCAACTTCGGGCCGCCGCCGCGCGAACCGCAGCACATAGGCGACGTACGCCGCGATCGCCGCGAGCGACGCGCCGGCGGTGGCAAAACGCGCGGCAGCCGGCAGACTCGACTGGCGCAAAAAACTCTCGATTGCGGCGGCGAGCACCAGCAACGGAATCGCGGCGGCGACCATCTGCAGGGCTGGTCGCGCGGCGCGGCGCAGCGCGGCGGCTGTCCCCTGTCGTCCGGGAGCGATCACGGCGTTGCCGAGCAGCAAGCCGCCGCAAGCGCATAGAATCGTCGCCAGCAGCTCGGGGATCGCGTGCGGCAACAGCCAAGCCCAGAAACGCCACCAGGTATCATCGTGCGAGAACATCGAAGCGAAGGCGCCCAGCGACAGCCCGTTGTAAAACACCAGGACAAGCGTCGGGACTCCCGCTAGAATGCCGGTCGCGAACGCGAGCAGTCCGACTTCGGTATTGTGGATGAACAGCCCCGCCGAAAAGATCGATTTGATCCCGAGCGTCATGCTCTGATGATTAAGAAATTCCATCCGCACCGCGCGCGAGCTCGAGAGCTGCTGAAGCTCATCGGCCGGGTACATCCAGCCGGGAATACATACGTAGAGCGCGGCCGGATTGCGCGTGACCGTCGCCGCGCCGATAATCGCGCCGGCGAGCAGCAGGGCAGCGATCAGCATCTGGAGCCGGGCGGTCGCGGCCAAAGTCGCCGGAAAATCCGCGCCCAGGAATCGCCCCAGCCGGCGCGGCCGCGGCGGAGAAACTCGCATGTGCGTGAACGCGCGCACGCACAATGCGTTCAGATAACGCACCGCCTCGGGGTCGGCCCCGCGCGAGCGCAGGATCGCCAGCCGCGCCGAGCTCAAGCGGTACAGATGCGCGAGTTCGCGGATCTCATCGAACGAAGCACGGCGTCCGGGGCGCTCGACCCGGTCGAGGATCGCCGCGATCCGATCTTGCGTCTGCCGATCGCGCGCGCCGATCACGGGCGCCTCTCGTGATGAGCGTGGCGCAAGATTCCGGCGGCGCGGTTCACGGATTGTTCTCGCCCGAGGGAGTGCGTCTGGACCTGCCGATCGCGGGGCCGGGGCTCAGGATTCTGGCGTACGCGATCGATTTCGGAGTGATCGTGCTGATCCTGGGCGGATTGGTGATCGCACTGCTCATCGTGCTGCCCGGGGGAAGCTGGATCGATCGGTTCTTCCATAGTTTTTTCCACCAGGTCGCGCATATCTCGCGTCAGGCCGCGCGCGACGCCAACGCCGGGCGTCCCTTTCGCCCGTCGTTCGGACTCGTGCAGGGGCTTATCATCGCGGCTTTCATCGTCGCGCATTTCGCGGTCGAGTTCGGATATTTCATCGTTTCGGAAATGCTGACCAATGGACGCTCGCTCGGGAAATATATTATCGGATTGCGCGTGGTGCGGCGCGACGGGATGCCGATCGATTTGCGCGCCTCGATCGTGCGCAATCTGATGCGGATCGTTGACCTGCTGCCCGAATACTACGTGGCAGGGCTGGTGTCGATGGTGCTTTCGCCCAGCGGCGAGCGGCTGGGCGACCATGTCGCGGGTACTATCGTGATCAGGCTCGACCGTCCGCCGGCGGCGCCCGAAATCGGCGTCCGGGCGGCGCCCGCGATCGCCGCCCTGACGCGCGATCAACTGGCGCGGCTCGGAGCGCTGGAGTTGAAGCTCATCCGCGCGACCATCCGCCGCGCCGCCACGCTGCCCGAAGAGCGCCGCGCCGCGCTGGTTGCAGAGGTTATCGAGACGCTGCGCGCACGCCTCGAGATCGCCGAACTTCCGCCCGGCGACCACCTCGAGTTCCTGCGCGATCTGCTCGCCGCCGCCGACCGCCACTCGCGTGGCGATTCTCTCTAGCGCGGAGTGCGGCTACCGCCGTGATTGCCGCGAGCGGTTACTGCGAAGTTCCGCGGCTGGCGTTGATTTTTGTCAGCAGGACGTGGTTGCGCTTGACCTCGCTGTCGATCGCCGCGATCTGCTGGGCGTCCGCCGGATGCAGCGTGCCGTGGTAATTCACCATCGTGCGTCCGTCCCCATGCCAGTAGGCGTACCCGTCAACCTCGACGTCCAGCGTCTTGTCGCCCGCGAGCTTCAGCGTCGTTACCTCGACTTCGCGGCACTGCGGCTTGCACGTGCTGCACAGCGAATCGAGCTGAAACCGGACCCGCGACGGATCGAGCAGCTTGACGCTCGATCTGACCACCGGCCACGCGGCGTTGCCGTAAACCTCGGTGCGCAAATAGATGGTGCCGTTCATGACGCCGAAGTAGTAACTGGCGGGCATCACCGGATCGCCGACCAGCTTGGTCTGCGAGGGATCGACGCTTAGGTGGCCGCCCCAGGTGCCGACAAAGCCCTGATTGGCGGCGGGCAAGAGGAAGGTCGGCGCCGACGATGCGCCATTTCCGTCGTGCAGGACGTGGGCCTGCATCGCGGGCGCCGATTCGGTCATCTGCGGCGCCGCCGGACCCGTTCCACGGGTGCATCCCGCCCATCCTGCGGCAGCCGCAACAAGGATAAACGCCAGCCAGGTTTTCGCCTTTATTGAGGTCTCCATAACCGGATTTTATCGGAGCCGCCCGGCGGCGGCGACAGCGGCAGGCTCCCGCGCCGTCGCCGGACGGCAGTGGCTATCGCCGCGCGCTATGGCGGCGGCGCCGCGCCATACGGTCGGGCGCGGGGATAGCGGGCCCGTCCTGCTCGGGGAGATCGGCGCTTCGGGTTTCCGTCTGGTACGCATCGAACAGCGCGGGCGCCGAAATCATGTTCGGGCTACGGGTCATCCTCGACTGCGTCGAGAGCTCGAACTTCTGCTGGCAATCGACGCATCGCGCCGCCATCGGAACCGCGCGCAGGCGCTCGAACGAGATTTCGTCTCCGCACTCCGAGCATACTCCAAATTGGTTGCGTTCGAGACGCTCGATCGCGTCCATCGCGGAATTCAAACGCGACTCGGCCAGGTCGATCAGGCTGATGTGCAGATCCAGATCCTCCTGGCTGCGCGCATTGTCGAGGTCGTCGGCCGTCAGCAGCGCGTCAGTCCGGGTCTCGGTGCGCGCCAATTCCTCGAGCCGGGCGAGCTCCTGGTCGCGCATCTCGATTAGCATCGAGCGCAGCGATTCTCGCCGCGAGACGTGTGACACGTTGCGCGTCGAAGGCTCATGACGTGAACCCGAGTGGAACACTTGCGTGGTGGCTTTTGAATGATTGTGCATGACTTTAATCCTTCGGCTCGCCAAGCTGGAGCTGGTTCGAGTCGGACCGGAAGTGGGTGGCGTCGAGCCACAGTCGAGCCGGGCCGGCGTAATCCGCACGCCCGGCGCAATTTAATTTTCGGGGGACTGGAGAATTAGTGGCCGGGCGATGACGGCGCGCGAGGAATCTTGCGGACCAGCACTCGCCCCAGTTCCGGCCATGCCGACGGGATGAAATCCGTGCGTCGGCTTGAGGCGGCCAGCCGCGTAAGCACCGCGGTATACTCGATTTGGTGAAGGCCGCCCGCATAGGTCGCTGCGCCGGGGCCGCTTGACGTGCTGACGTCCTCGACGGTGTGGCGATAGCTGCTGGAGTGCGAACTGGCGGCCGCAGGATGCCGCTTGAGCGCGATCGAGCCGAGCGGCCACAAGAGCTGGACGAAGGTCAGCACCGCGAAGCTGGCGGCAATCGCCAGCGGCAGATTCGGGTGTCGTGCTATTCGGTCGCGGAACATCGGCGATTACTGTCCGATTGGACGCGGATGGCAGGAGTTTAATTCAACCGCGGCGCGCATTTCGATGCGCGCGGCTTCTCGCCGGGCGGCCACGACCGGCTGCCGTGGTTGCCGCCCGAAGGGCCCCGGGATTCCTCGTGGCACAGGCTTTAGCCTGTGCCACACACCGGCTGAAGCCGGTGGCACCAATGCACGCGCGCGGGAATGACACCCGGAGGGCTCGTGCAGAGGTTCCCTAGCGCGCCGCCAGCGGCCCGCGCAGCAACCGTCCCGGCAGCGCGCCGGTGGGCTGGTTATTGCGCAGCACCGTTTCGCCGTTGACGATTGTGGCCAAAAGCCCTCCCGCTTTCTGCTTGAGGCGCCGTGCGCTGGCGGGCAGGTCGTGATCGAGCTCCGGCATCAGCGGCGCAATCGTATCCGGGTTGAACACGATCACGTCCGCCGCATATCCTTCGCGCAGCAGTCCGCGTCCACCCAGCCCCCAGTATGAGGCGGGCACGAAGGTCAGCATCCGAATCGCTTCCTCGAGCGTCATCGCCTGCCGATCGCGCACCCAGTAGCTCAGCACATGGCTTTGCAGAGACGAGTCCATGATCTGCGAGACATGCGCGCCCGAGTCCGAGAAGGTAACTACGGATCGCGGATGGCGCATCATCTCGAGCACGTCGGCCTGGTTTTCGTTCGCAAGCGGCTGGAGGAAGAACTGCTTGAGATGCTTTTCCAGAGCCAGGTCGATAATTACCTCGACCGGATCCTGGCCCAGTTCGCGCGCAATATCGGCGATCGAGCGATGCGGCGGGTTGGGCTTGTCCATCACGAACAGCCACTCGAAGTTCGCGTGCCGCGGCTCGGCGCCGACCGCGCGGCCGCCTGATGACTCGTTGACCGCCCTGACGAGCTGTCGCCGAATCTCGGGGTTGCGCAGCGCGGCTTCCTGCTCGGACAGCGGCAGCTTGCGGATCTCGGACCATACCGGCATCCGGTCAAACGGCATCGCGGTCTCAAACGAGAGCACGACGTTGAGCGCCCGGCTATGCACCTGGATGAACATCCTGCCGCCCGCCGCGGCGGTTTCCTCGGCCAGCGTGAAGTACGGGCGCCAGAAGTCGGGCGCGGTCCGGCTACTGAACATCCCGAAGGTGACCGGGACTCCGGTTTCGACCGCGAGCGACTTCAGCCGGCCCAGATAATCGTTAACCCGCTCGGGATCGGCGCCGGTGTTTTCGCCGGCGATCTCGAAGATGCCGGCCTGCTCTTCGCCCATCACGCCGACCAACTGCCGGACCTCGTCCCAGTTGGCGATTCGGCTCGCTACAGGATGGCCGTCGGGAGTCTGATGGTTGCGGGTGCGCGAAGTGGTGAAGCCCATCGCGCCGGCGCGAATCGCACCGCGCAGCTCGCGCCGCATCGCATCGAGATCTTCGCCGTTGGCCTCGCGCGAGAACGCGCGCTCGCCCATCACATAGGTGCGCAGCGCGGAATGTCCGATATAGGCGGCGTAATTGATTCCCTTGGGGGTGCGGTCAACCGCGTCCAGGTATTCGGGAAAGCTTTCCCAGCTCCACTTGATTCCCGCCTCCATCGCTTCGGGCGCGATATCCTCGGCCCGTTCGAGGTTGCGCATCACGAGTTGCTTGTCCTTCTCTGCGCACGGCGCCAGCGAGAAGCCGCAGTTGCCCATCACCACCGAGGTCACGCCATGCCAGCACGAGCAGGTGCCCATCGGATCCCAGAACACCTGGGCGTCCATATGGGTGTGCCCGTCGATAATTCCCGGCGTGACGACGTGGCCGTCGGCGTCGATTTCCTGCTTGGCGCGTTCGCGGACCTTTCCAATCGCGGCGATCCGCCCGCCGCTGATAGCCACGTCCGCGCGAAAGCGCGCCATTCCCGAGCCGTCGATTACAGTGCCATTGCGAATGATCAGATCGTGCATAAAGCCTCCGTGGCCATCCGGGACTGGTGAAGAATCGGGCGCCGCGCCGTGCTCATCGACGCCCGGGACATAACCTCATCTTATTCCACGAATCGGGATTCCGCGACAAGCCCGCAGCCGCCCCCGTGACCCGCGAAATGCCGCGAGCGGATTGCGGCGTCAGGGCGGTTGCGTGTAGGTTCCTGCCCGATGCCCGAGACAATTCAGCTTTTCCGAATCCTGCTGGCCGCTCCCTCGGACATAATGGAGGAGCACACCCTCTTAGCCGGTGCGATCAATGATTGGAACGTGCAGCATGGCGACGCAGTGCGAGCGCGCGTGGAGCTCATGAACTGGCGAACACATGCGCACCCGGACGCTGGCAGACGGCCTCAAGCGTTGCTCAATCGCCAATTTGCCGATCGTGCGGACATTGTGATCGCGATCTTCTGGCGGCGCCTCGGAAGCCCGACGGGGAAAGCCGAATCTGGAACTGTGGAGGAAATCGAGCGCGCCCGCAGACGGGGCAAGAAGGTGATGGTATACTTTTCACAGCGCCTTGGGCCGGAAAGGCGACGGCCTGATTCGCGTGAAAACGCCAGGATGGAACAGTTCAGACAGCAGTTGGGAAAGAACGCGCTTTATGGGACGTATCCTGGTCTGAAGGAATTCGAAGCGACGGTGAGAAAGGATCTGGCATTCGTCATGCGCGAAGTCGTTGCACTCGCGAGGAAGAAGCAATGAAACACGGCATTTCAACCCGCGCGGAAAAGAGCACGATCACCAACGGCGCAAATGTCACGTCGATTGCGGGCAGTACGATTCATGGTGACGTGCACACCGGTTCCACCACGATCAACCAGGTTCTTCGCGGCCGACGCTCCAGTCGTCCATCCGAATATCCCCTCGGTTCGATCGGAAGCGACCTCTTGCAGCGCAACTACGTCAAATATCTGGTCGAACGCTATCACCGTTTCCGCGAGGCTGACGCGGGGTTTGGCCGTAACCCCGCTCGATTCAGCTACGCGGTTATTTTCAAGAACATCGAGCGTGAATTCAAGGCGCCCACGTACTTTATCCCGCAGACGCGATTTAATGAGCTGGTGGAATACTTACAGCAGCGCGTTGACGGGACGATTCTTGGTAAGCGCAACTGCAAGAGAGGCATCCACAATTACGCAAGTCTCCAGAAATTTGCCGCCGAGCAGGCGGGTCAATGACCGCCGGTCTCTGTCAAAAAAGCGCAGCTTGAGATATTAGCGGATCAAAGCACGCGAAGTCCGCCCGCGCCTGAGTCCATATGATATGATGCCGCGTTGAGACAGTCGAGCAACCATTCATGCAAGAGCCGATTATCTCCGCCGATTCGCATATTAACATCTGGCAGGTGGCGGCAGGAGACGGCAGCCGCGACTATGCAGATGTATTCTTGAGGTTCGGAGTCATTCTCGTCGGTCCTGGATCCTTGGGAAACTACTTTACGAACAAAGATGCCTATAATAAGAGCGAGAGCGGAGCCTACCGTTCGTTCCTGGAACCATTCGCCGAGAAAATCAGCGTAGGCGATCTGGTCGCCCTCAAGCGCCCGCGCAGCGACCAGTGGGAAATTGTTGCTATCGGCGAGGTGAGGTCCGACTACGTCCATCAAGAAGTGTTCGAAGACGTGGAGGGATGGGATCTGCAGCATTGCCGAGAAGTACATTGGAAAGTCCCTGATGCTACGACCTTAGTTTCGGGTCTGACTCGAGGAACCCTGAAGAGAGTTTACAACGAACAGGCACTCACCGAAATCAGACGCATCTGGGCAAGCGGTAGAGATCTCGCCTCGGAACCGATCCCCGCCAAATCTGAGCCTATTACGGTTGACGAGGTAATAGAGTCTCTGATTGTTGACGGTCTGCCTGGACAGCGCGCTGAACTCATCGCGAAGACCATTTGGCGCCTCCGGCGCATGGCAAAGTATTATGGCGACCATGGAGCCGAAGTTGGGGAGCACGAGATCCGGACCTTTCTGATCGTGCCCCTACTGATGTCTCTTGGCTGGGCAGAGCAGAGGGTAAAAATCGAGTGGGGCAACATGGATGTTGTTCTGTTCGACACTCCATACAAGAAGGGCAGCAAGCCCGTCATGATCATCGAATCCAAGCGTTTGTTCGACGGCATGCGCTATGCTCCGGAGCAAGCGAAAGGCTACGCGCGGTCCTTCCCGTCCTGCGACCGCTTTGTAGTCTCCGACGGCATCCGCTACAAGTTATTCCGCCGAGAGGGCGATGACTGGCGGTACGCCGCCTACATGAGTTTGACGGCCCCAAAACGAAATCATCCGTATGAGCGGACGGTCGAAGGCGCGGTAGCATTTTTCCGCTCCGTAATACCCTCGGGGATCAGCTAACTCGACGGATGGGACCGTGAAGTATCGCTCCGTTCTGAGGCTTGCCAAGATCTCGCGCTCGTGCGTAAGCTTCGACGAAGAATGGCCCAGCCTATTGAGCCCTGTATATCATAGTGACACTTCCGCTCTTGCCCGATTCCTTGGCATATCATTCTCGCGCGTGGCTGCCGCGCGAAGAATCCCGGTCTTTTGGTCCGCCGCGCGGCTGCAAACCGGGATTCCTCGCGCGCGCCGGACACGCGCGCGGGAATGACAGAAGGTGGCGCGCCGGAGCGGGCCGGCGTCACTATCTTGTGCAGGACTCGATAAACGAGTGATTCGGCGATGCCAGAATTGAGCCGGTTCTTCGGAATTGCGATCCGGATGTTTTACAGCGACCACGAGCCGGCGCATTTCCATGCGATATATGGCGAGTTCGAGGCCTTGATCGAAATTGACACTCTGTCGGTATTCCGCGGTTCACTGCCGCGGCGCGCGCTCGCGCTGGTGCTTGAATGGGCTGCGCTCCATCGCACCGAGCTTCGCGAAGACTGGCGCCGCGCCCGCAACGGAGAAGCGCTTAACGAGATCGAAGCCCTCGATTGAGGTGAAAGAATATGGCCCTATTGCGTGTCCGTGAAGTCAAAGTGCTGGAAGACTTCAAACTGAGATTGACGCTGACCGATGGCTCTGTCATCGAACGCGATGTGTCCCATCTTCTCGTCGGTCCGGTCTTCGATCTCATCAAAAGAGACCGGGCGGTATTCGCAGCAACACGGGTCGAAGGCGGGACCGTGGTCTGGCCCAACGGCGCCGACCTCTGCCCTGATGTTCTGATCTGGGGTGGTGCACCGCCCGAAGCCGCGGATGCGACCTATACCCGAGCGGATTGAAAAAGATGCATGGCTTGGGCTATTAGCGGATCAGAGCACGCGAAGTCCGCTCGCGCCTGAGTCCATAGAATGCCGCGTCGACACGCGTCGAGGAACCAATCATGCAAAAGCCGATCATCTCCGCCGATTCGCATATCACTGAGCCCGCCGGGACCTACGTGGACCGGATCGATTCGAAATACAAGGATTCGGCGCCGCATATGGTGCGCGACGACAAGCTCGGCGACGTGTTTATCGTCAAGGACTTTCCGCGCCCGGTGAATATCGGGCTGGCCGCCGCGGCGGGCCGCAACCCCGAGGATCTCAGGATCGGCGGCGTCAAGTTCGAGGAGATGCATCGCGGCGGATGGGACCCCAACGCGCGGATGGCCGATCAGGAGCGCGACGGCGTCGCCGCCGAGGTGATCTATCCCACAGTCGGGATGGTGCTCTGCAACCATCGCGATTTCGATTACAAGAAGGCCTGCTTCGACGCCTACAACCTGTGGATCGCCGAGTATTGCGCGACTCATCCGCGGCGCCTGATCGGATGCGGTCAGACCGCGATGCGCTCGGTCCAGGAAGGCATCGCCGACCTGCGCAAAATGAAGGAGCTTGGCCTGCGCGGCGTGATGATGCCCGGCAATCCACAGGTCGAGGACTACGACAGCCCGATTTACGATCCGTTCTACCAGGCTGCGATCGACCTCGAGCTGCCGCTGAGCTTCCATATCCTGACTTCGAGCCAGGATAACTTCAAAACTCGCGGTCCCAAGCTGAACAGCTTTTTGTCGATCATCCGCGGATGCCAGGACATCATGGGTACTTTCATTTTGGGCGGAGTCTTCGAGCGCAATCCGAAGCTCAAGCTGATCTGCGTCGAGGCGGACGCCGGATGGGCGCCGCATTATATGTACCGGATGGATCATGCCTACGATCGGCATCGCTACTGGCTGCCGGCGGGAGCGCTGTCGAAGATGCCGAGTGAGTATTTCCGCGAGAATATCTACTTGACCTTCCAGGACGACTGGGTGGCGTTCCAGATGAAGGATATGTGCAATATCCGCCGCCTGATGTGGGCCAACGATTTCCCGCATAGCGACTCGACCTGGCCGTGGTCGCAGGAAATCCTGAAAAAGCACACCGCCAACCTGAGCGAGCAGGAAAAGAACTACATCCTGCACGACAACGTCGCCGAGCTGTACCATCTGAGTATCTGATCCGGCGGCGATTCTCTGCGGAGGGGGAGCGGGGTGGCCGTTACGCCTGCAACAGCGCCGTCTGGTATATCGAGTATATCGAAGGCCGCGCCACTTGCGCCCAAGCGCCTCTGAGCTATGCAGCAGGTGGGAGATCCAATTCCGAAGAGTCTCATGGGGGGACTGATTTGATCCTGCTCAGCGATATCTTGCCGATATCAGATCCAGAGCAATACAAGCTCAACCTGGCTTGCCGCAGGAACTAATGCCGTGGGCGATTTTGGCAAGAAAGGATACAGCTTTTCTGAAAGCGACTATCGTAAGTCACGGGACGGGTACGCGGCAGGGTCGGGTATTCTCGGGTGGCGGGCTTCTCCCGCTGATGCTGGCCGGCTTTGTGACGGTCGCGGTTGGTGTTGCGAAACTGGTCCGCTATCAGGGCGTTCGGCCCAAGCGGGCCTGACGTTTGCAGAGAAACGAGCGGGCGATCTTGTCCCTCTCCCAAAAGAATTTGGGATGCGCCACTGGCGCGCGGGTGGCGCGCGCTGCGCGCGCCGGGTGAGGGACCTACGGCGGAAACTCTTTGGCCGCTTCCACCACCGCGCCGGAGTCCCCGCTCGAAGGTCTGCGCTAATGAAAATCGTCAGGCACGCCCAGAGCCGGGATTCCTTGCGCGACAGCCACGCGCGAGAATGACAGGGGCATATTGCGCCGTGCCGGAATCGCCGTAGTGCTGCGCGCCAGATTTCATTTCTGGCGGTCCCTCGCCCGGCGCGTCACGGCGATTGCAAGAAGAGCAATCGCCGCGCCGCGCGACCCTCTCCCAATCTCGTTGGGAGAGGGCGGCACAGAGAGGCGTGGCTAATTCCCTCGCCCGAAGAATTTGGGAGCGGGCGGTGCGGCGCGAAGCTCGCGCTTTTTTCGCAAGCATCGTGACGCGCTGGCGAGGGTGCTGCTCGGAACGTACCCTCTAACACTCGTTAGATTTTTTGCCAGATTTGTTCATGGCTGAACTGTTCAGCCTTATGCCCGGTTTTGATCTATGGAAAACTGATCGCGTGGACATCAACCACCATCAGCGGATACGTCATTGGCGCGTCGCAGCGGCGCGAGGAGTGACGCTGACGATAATCGCAGGATCAGTAAGCGGCGGGGGTGCGGCTGGTACAATGACGAAGAGCGCGGCGAACTTGCCGTTTCGGCGAGATTTCCCAGCATCCGCGCGGGGAATGGCCGAAGCGATCGGGTGAAAAATTTCGAACGAACCCATTTTCCTGGATCGAGAAAGGCGTAGCGATCATACGCTGGTGATCGAAGCGTGCTGAATCGGAATCGTAGTCGCGCGGCCATGGATGGCCGCGCAACTAATGACCCTCACCTGGCCTCTCCCTTACAGGGAGAGGAATCAGAAAAAAAGGGGCGGCCTTTGCTGGGCCGCCCCGGATTTCACACCTGATGAGGGTGGTCTCTAATAGTAATCGACCGGGTCGATTTGGCGCTTGGCGCCGTACCAGAAGAGCATATTCTCAGTCAGGCCCTGCCAGGTGAACTTGTTGGGCGGGAGCAATAGCCGTTTGAACATCGACTTGATCGAATAGAACTCCTTGGTGCAGCGCCAGACTCCCTCTTCAACTTCCTGGGGCGACATGTTCTTGGGCACGAACATGCAGCGGAAGTTGTTGGTGTACAGGTCCGCGTCGGGGATGATCACGCGGCCCTCGTTTTCGAGCTGCGTGCGCATCGGCGTCCCGCGCCGCGGCGTGACGGTGTTGAAGAACGCCTCGGGGGCGCGGACCTCGTGCAGGAACTTGAGCGTCTCGTCGAAGATGCCGGGTTTGTCTTCCTCGAGTCCGAACATGAAATTCAGTGAGTAGTAGATTCCGTACTTCTCAAGCTTGCCCAGCAGCTTCTTGTACTGATTGGCGTGGTTCTGAATCTTGTTCATCGACAACAGCGATTCCTGGCTGATCGACTCGACGCCGATATTGACGTGGAAGATGCCGGCCTTGGCCGCCAGGTCGAGCAGGTCGTCGTCATGATTCGAGTTGATCGTCCACAGGCACGAGAAGCGGATATTGAGCGGCTCGAGCGCCTTGAATAACTCGCGCGCGAACTTGTGCTTGCCGGTGATTTGGTCGTCGATAAACTGGAAGCGCCGGAAGCCGGTGATCTTGATGGTTTGCTTGATCTCCTCGACGATGTCCTCGATCGGGCGGGTCCGGTAGCTGCCGTCGTAGAACACCGGAATCTCGCAGAACGAGCATCGATACGGGCATCCCCGGCTGGCCTGCACCGGGACGGCCTTGAACAGATAGCGGTTGAGCTTCAGGAGTTCGTGGCGCGGGCGCGGCAGATTCTTAAGATCGTGCAGCTTGGTCGATTTGTAAATCTGCTTGAGCTTGCCGTCGCGCCAATCCTGCAAGAGCTCGGGCCATACCAGGTCGGCCTCGCCCTGCACCACCGCGTCGGCGTGATGGAGCGCCTCGTCGGTCTGGAGGGTGGCGTGAAAGCCGCCGAACACCACCGGAATGCCGCGCTTGCGGAATTCGTCGCCGAGCTGATAGGCGCGCAGCGACGCTCCGATGGTGGTGGTCATCCCGACCAGATCCCATCCGCCGTCGAAGTTGATGTCCTCAAGCCGTTCGTCGCACAGGGTGACGTCGTAATCATCGGGCGTCAGCCCCGCCATCAGCGGAACCATCAGCCCCATGATCAGCCGCCAGCGGGTTTTGTGCGGAGTTCCGTCGAGATGGACGGTGGTCGGTTGTACCAGCAGGATTCTGGGTTTCTTGTTCATGCTTCCTTCGGCGTGGACGCCGTCCTTTCCTATGGTTTCCGATCGTTGTCCCGAAGATGGTTACTTCCGTTCGATCGCCGCCGCGTGGCTCGGCAGCTTGTGAGCCGTAAGCCACATCAGTCCGAACCCGAAGACATAAGTGCCGAACGCTGTCCCCCATGCGAACCATTCGAGCCGGTTAAGCAAGGCCAGTATGACCAGCAGATAGGCGAAGTCGCGGCCGCTCCAACGGTCCAGCGTTTCGAGCCATTTTTCCGCGACTGTGCCGCGAAGAGAAAAAGCACGGTAGGTAGCATACGAGCACAATCCAAAGCCGATCAAGACTAAAACTGTGAGCCATAGGTACGCGACACCGCCGCTGGCCCGGTAGCATCCGATGAAGATTCCAATGAACACCGCGACGTGCACCAGGTTGTCCGTCAACACATCGAGCTTGCCGCCGAAATCGGTCTCGCTCATCGTGAGCCGCGCCAATTCGCCGTCCACGCCGTCAATCGTGATCGAGATCAGGAACAGCACCGCCGCCGCCAGGCGCCACCAGTAGCTCGGTATCGCGAACATCCATCCAGCCGCGAACCCGACTAGTGTGTTGGCGATCGTGATTTGATTGGGCGTGATCCGCGTGCGCGCCAGCCGCATGCTGAGCCGCCACGAGAGCTTGCGATCCACCCAGCGCGCCATCGGCGCGTCCTTGGCCGCCGTCTCGGCGCGCAGCGAGCGCGCCAGACGCAGTTCCGCCTCTTCGCGATCCTCGGGGCGTCCGTTGAGCGCGAACGGCAGATCCCCGAGCGGCTTGGGAAGTTGCTCGCCATTGATTCCGCCGCGCCGCAAGAGTTCCGCGCACGGCCCGGCTGCGATTTCGCCACCATGATCGGAATCCGCCGTGGTCAGGCGGACGATCATGCCGGGTTTTTGTGCGGCTTCGGCCAGCACCGCTTCGAGCTGCGACTTGAAGAACACCAGGTTTCCGGACAGCGCGATGCAGGCTGTTTCGGGACTTAGCTGCTCGTGCTCGAGGGTCGCGGGTTCCAGGCTATCAATCAGGGTGATTGCGGGATGACTTCGGTAACGTCCGAGCGAGGTTTCGATTTCGTTACGCCGGGCTTTGGGCGCCTCGATTAGAAAGCGCCTGATACCCGCGCGTTCGCAGGACAGAATCAGCCGCTCCAACAGAGGGCGGCCAAAGATCTCGTTGGCGGCGCGTGAGGGAGCGGCGATGAGAGCCGTTTCTGTAGCCAAGGCGTTATAAAACCCGGTTTCCCGCGAGAACTGTCCGACTGGTCAAGCTAACATGCTTCCAACCGTCGGGCTAGAAGCATTTCTTCAGGATGTTTCTCTCACGTATCAGCCCTGCTATTTCAGCCAAGATGCCATCTCCCCGACCATGCAGTGCTATGAACCACAGTCGAGCACCGCCTGCGTCGGCGATGCTCCGCTTCCAAAGAACATTGGTCGCGTACGGTTTATGGCGTGTGCACCCTAATGTCAAATCCATTAAATCTCGCTTCCGTGCACGGTCGCGTCCGATCCAGTCTAGTGACGGCATCCGGGCGCTGGTAAACTCGGGTGGCTCATGGCGATAGTTACCACGCTGCTGTTTGATTTTGGCGCCACGCTGGACGGGCCCGACTATTGGCTCGACCGCTTTGCCGCGCAATATCGCAAAGCCGAAATTCCGATCGCGCGCGAGGCTCTGGACCCCGCCTATCAGCACGCCAGTGTCGCAACCGTCCATGCGGGCCGGGTCGTCGAACGCTTTGGGTTCATCGATTTGGTGCGGATGCTGGTCGGCCAACAGGTCGAGTTTCTTACCGCCCGTGGCGCCGACCCGGTTCGCGCGATGCTCGGCGCGCTTGATTCCCGCGCGCGTCATCGCCTGACCGAGCGGATCACCGCGTTGTTCGTCGAGGAATCCACGCGTGGGATGAAGCGGAGCCGCGCGGTGCTGGCCACGCTCAAGCCGCGCTACCGAATCGCAGTGGTGTCCAACTGGTACGGCAATCTTAAGCGGGTGCTTGCCGAGGCGGCGATGTCGCCGTTCATCGACACGGTGGTTGATTCGGGGCGGCTCGGATTCGAGAAGCCTGACCCGCGGATGTTCCAGACCGCGCTCGAGTCGCTTGGCACCGCGCCGGCCAGCGCCGCGATGATCGGCGACTCGCTCGAAAAAGACTGCGCGCCAGCGCGCGCGCTCGGGCTCAAGACGGTGTGGTATCGGCCCGATCCGGCGGCGGCGAATGGAAACTCGAGCGGTGATGCGCGCGGCGGCGAATCCATATCCGCCGACCACATAATCGCCGCCCTGGAAGAACTCGCGACCTTGGAGATCTAAGCGTGTTTCAAGGCGCGATAGTTGCGGCCGGGCGCGGTGAGCGCCTGCGCGCCACCACCGGCGATTCGATTCCCAAGCCGCTGGTCGAGGTCGGCGGCGTGCCGATGCTTGTGCGCCAAGTGCGCGCGATGCTCGCGGCGGGTGCGGATCAGGTGCTGGCGGTGATCAATCGCGAGACGGCGGCGCTGGTCGGCGCATTCGAGATGCCGCCCGAGCTCACGATTATCGTGCGCGATACGGCATCCTCGATGGAGACTCTGCTGACGCTTGGCGAGTCTTTGCGCCCGGGCCATTTTCTGCTTGCGACGGTGGATGCGATCCTGCCGCCCGAGGAGTTCGAGCGATTCGCCCTGAAGGCCCGCGCCGCGTCGGAGGCGGGAGCCTGTGATGGCGCGCTTGCGGTGGTGAAGTGGCGTGGTGATAAGCAGCCGCTTTTCACGCACGTCACCCCGGCGGGGTTAATCCAGGAACTTGGCGCGCGGCCCGCGCCGATCGTGACCGCGGGAGTGTACTGGCTCCCGACCGCAATCTTCGCGCTGGGCGACGATGCGCGTGCGCGAAAGCTCGGCGCGATGCGCGCGTTACTGGCGATGATCCTGGCGCAGGGGTTTCGGCTGCGAGCGATCGAAGTCACCGGCGCGATCGATATCGACGAAGCCGCCGATCTCGAAGCGGCGCGCCGCGAGGTGGAGACCCGCCGATGAGTCATCGCGCCCTTGGAATTTACCGCGAACCCGAATTCTCGCCGGGCAAGGTCGAAGCCGACGCGGCGATCCTTGACTCCGTGCTGGCCGAGCTTTCACGCGCCGGGGTCGAGATCGGATCGCTCGACGCGCGCGCGTTCGCCGGCGGCGCCGAGACGCGCGCCGACATAATCCTGGCGATGTGCCAGGGCGAACATGCGCTGCGCCGCCTTGCGGAGGCCGAACGCGCGGGCGCGATCGCGATCAACTCGGCGCTGGCGATCCGGAATTGCTACCGCGATCTGCTGGCCCCCGGACTCGCGCGCGCCGGCGTGCCGACTCCCGCCGGAGCGCTGGTCGCAACCGCCGTGCCGCTCGACGCGCGGGCGCTTGCGGGAGTCGATCTCGGCGCGCCGGTGTTTATCAAGCGCGGCGATCTGCACGCGCTCGGCCCCGATGACGTACAGCGCGCGGAGGGCCGCGCCGACCTCCAGGCGCGGCTGGGAAGCTTCGCCCGGCGCGGAATCCGCTTCGCCTATGTGCAGCAGGAATTCGTCGGAGCGGTGATAAAGTTTTACGGCGTCAGCGGAGGTTCATATTTTGCGGTGCTGCCCGAAACGGGCGAGGTGCCGGAAGCCGCCGTGCGCGAACTCGCTGCGGCCGCGCAAACCGCCGCCGCGGCGCTCGGTTTGGAGGCATGGGGAGGCGACGCGGTCTTGAGTGGCGAACGATTTGCGATTATCGACTTTAACGACTGGCCAAGTTATAGCCGGGTGCGCGGACCCGCCGCGCGCGCGATCGCGCGGCGCGCAATCGCGATCCTGTCGCGTGCGCGACCCGGCATTCATAGCGCGTGATGCTGGCGCATCCAGGATCAGCCATAATTTGAAAGCATAAGGATTTGAAAGACACGCCCTGATGGCATCCAACGGCAAACTACCCTCGATCCGCACCGCGGTTCCTGGACCCAAATCAACCGAGATCTTCAACGACGAACAGCGCTACGTCGCACCGGGCCGCCAGCGTATCTCGCTGTTGGCCCGCGTCGCCTTCGACCACGGCGAGGGCGCGACTCTGACCGACGCCGACGGCAACACCTATGTCGATTTCTTCGCCGGGGTTGGCGTCGCGAGCTTGGGCCACGCCAATCCCCGGATGGTGCAGGCGCTCTCGAAGCAGGCCGCGCGCCTGACGGTCGGCACGTTCGCGACCAAAGAGCGCGCCGAAGCGTTCCGGCTGCTCGGCGAAACCGCTCCCGGCAATCTCAAGCGCGCGCATCTATACAGCGGCGGCGCCGAGGCGGTCGAGGCCGCGTTGCGCCTGGCCCGCTCTGTAACCAAAAAACACGAGGTCGTCGCCTTCTGGGGCGGCTTTCATGGCAAGACGATGGGCGTGCTGGGTCTCGTCGGTGATGAATCGAAACAGGGCTACGGTCCGCTGCCCGGCGGCCGCTACCAGGTGCCCTACGCCGATTGCTACCGATGCCCGCTGAAGCTCGAGTATCCCGCGTGCGGGCTTGCGTGCGTGGACTTCGCGCGCCAGCAGATCAAGAACTCGTCGGCGGGAGAAGTCGCCGCGGTCCTGGTCGAGCCGATGCAAGGCACCGCCGGCAACGTGATACCACCCGACGATTGGCTGCCCGCGATCAAGTCGATGGCCAAGGATTTGGGCGCGCTTCTGATCGCCGACGAAATGATCACCGGCTTCGGCCGCACCGGAAAAATGTGGGGCGTCGAGCATAGCGGCACCCTCCCCGACGTGATCACGGTCGGCAAGGGGATGGGTTCCGGCTATCCGGTCTCCGGGGTCCTGCTGAGCGATGAGATCGGCCACGCCGAGCCGTTCGGCAAGCCCAGCGCGTCGTCCTCGAGCTACGGCGGGAACCCGCTCGCGGCGGTCGCGGTGTCGGAGACGATCAAGACGATCCGCGACGATAAGCTGGTCGAGAACTCCCGCAAGGTCGGCGCCGCGATGCTCTCGCGGCTGCGCCAGCTTCAGGAGAAGTACGAATTTATCGGCGACGTGCGCGGCAAGGGGCTGCTGATCGGAATCGAGCTGGTGCGCGATCTGAAATCCAAGGAGCTGCTGGGCAGGAAAGTGACTGAGTATATATTCACCGAGTCGCTCAAGCGCGGTCTGGTCACGATGAGCTACTTTCCACGTATCCGGATCAACCCGCCGCTGGTTATCACCGAAGCGCAGGCCGAGGCCGGCGTCGCGGTTCTGGACGAGGTCTTCGCCCAGGTCCGCGATCACCTCGATTGGCGCGCCGCCTGAGGTTCCGCGATGTCCGAATCCAACGGCAATGCCGCGTTGTTCTTCGATCTTGCCGGAACGCTGGTCAGGATCGACGAGACCCGCTCGATCCCGCGCGACGCCGGCGGCAACCTGATTATCGAGTTGCTGCCCGGGGTCGCCGACAAGCTGCGCCCGATCCACGATCACCTGGTCTTGATCGTCACCAATCAGGCCGGAATCCGCCGTGGATGGTTCACGCGCGAACAGGTCGAGGCGGGACTGCGCGCCCTCGACGATGCGCTTGGCGACATCATCACCGCGTGGGAAATCTGCCCGCACCTCGACGAGGACAACTGCCGATGCCGCAAGCCCAAGGGCGGGATGATCACGGAGCTGGCGGAACTCTACGGCGTGGACCTGAAGTCCTCGACGATGGTGGGCGATCAGGAGATCGACGAGCAAGCGGCGCGCGCCGCGGGCGTCGGGCGCTTTGTGTACGCGAAGGATTTCTTCGGCTGGGACTAGCCGTCTCAACTGGTCGCCGACCCTGCGCTATTTCATGCCGCCCGAGTCCACATCCGCCATTTCGACCAACGAGAGAAATCCCGGGCGTACGTCCAGTAATGCGCGGGTGTCGCAATATACGATGGATCGTCCTAATATATGACCAAAGTAGTCATGTCTTCGGAGCATCAAACATGAGAAAGCTTCAATTGAAAGACGCGAAGGCTACTCTGTCCGCGGTTGTGGATGACGCGGCGCGCGGCAAACCATGCGTCATTACCCGGCATGGCCGCTCCGAAGCCGTTCTCATCAGTTACGAGGATTGGGAACGATTATCTTCTGTCCCCTCGTTCGGACGCCTGTTGATGGCGGCGCCGCTGGAGAAGGGCGATTTGCCCAAGCGTAACCGCAAACCGCCGCACGATCCGCGTTGGTGAACAATGTATCTGGTGGACACCGACGTGATCTCGTCCGGCGCGCCATCCAGAGAGATGGTCTCAACCGAGCTGGCCGCATGGATGGATCGTAACTCGGAACGTCTCTTTCTATCGGCGATCACCGTAGCCGAGATCGAGGGCGGAATAGCGAAGATCCGCCGCGAGGGCGCCCTGCGCAAAGCGTTTCGTTTGGAGCAATGGCTGGAAACCCTGCTGCACCTCTACAGCAGGCGCGTTCTGCCCTTCGACGTACCGGCAGCTGGCATCGCGGGCAAACTCTCCGATCGCGCGCGCAGCAAGGGCCGGAGCCCCGGATTCGCCGACTTGGGAATTGCCGCCACGGCGGCCGCACATGATTTAATCGTATTGACCCGGAATCTGCGGCACTTCGCGCCCTTGGAAATCGCCGCTCACAACCCTTTCGAGTCGCTGCCATAACGAACTAGACTAAGCCCGGTCGCAGTGAGCCGCGGGTAACCGCCAGAGGAGCGCGCCATGAAAATCGGATTACTCACTCCATTTAGCGGAAGCAACGGAAACCCCGGCGAGTTCGCGCGAATCGCGGAATCGCTCGGCTACGAATCGCTCTGGATTCCCGAGCATCCAGCGGTTCCCGCCAATCCGGTGACAAAATTTCCCGGCGGCAACGAGATTCCGCCGATATACTTCTCGATGGCGGATCAGATCGTCGCGCTCAGCATGGCCGCCGCGACGACCAAAAATCTCAAGCTCGCGACCGGCATCTGCCTGGTGCCCGAGCATAACCCGATCGCGCTGGCCAACCAGCTCGCGACGCTCGACGCGATGTCCGATGGCAGGCTGATCTTCGGGATCGGCGCCGGATGGCTGCGCGAGGAATGCGATCTCTTCGCGGTCGATTTTCCCAAAAGATGGACCCAGACGCGCGAGTACGTAGCCGCGATGCGCGAGCTGTGGACCCACGATGAAGCATCGTTCGATGGCCAATACGTCAAGTTTCCTCCGGTCAAGTGCGCGCCCAAGCCGGCGCGGAAAAACGGTCCCCCGGTCGTGATTGGGAGCCTCGATAAAAACGCGCTCAAGCGCGTCGCCAAGTGGGGCGACGGATGGTGCCCGATCCGCGTGACGCCCGAGTTCATGGCCGGCAAGCTCGCCGAGCTCAAGCGCGAATGCGCCGCCACCGGCCGCGATTTCGCCCGGATGGACATCACCGTCATGGGCTATATCCAGGGCGATCGCGCCGCGGTGCAAGCGGAACTGACGCGCTTCGCCGAAGCTGGAGTCTCGCGCTACGTGGTCGGCCTGTCGGATTTCACGCCCGCGACGATGGCGCGAATGCTCGAGCGAGTCGCCGCCACGTTCGTTTAACGGTACGCGCGGAGTTCTCGCGGGGCGTCCAGCAAGTCGAATAGGGGGAAAAGATGCCGGAGACTAACGGGGCGTTGACGATTGTGATCTTTCTGCTGCCGGGATTTCTGACCCAGCGGCTGGTCGATGCGCTGACGGTTCGCCACGCGGTTTCGGACACCGCGCTAATCGTCGAAGCCCTGATGTTCGCGCTAATCGACTATTTTCTTTATGGGCTGCTGGCGGTGCTTGGCGCGCTACCGCCGCTCTCGAATCTGGTTATGGCAGGCGGCGCGATGGTGGCGTCATTATCGGCGGTCATCGGTCTGGCCGTGCTCGTTGCAGGCGCGGTGGTCTTGGGGCTTGGATGGTCTTTCATCGCGAACCGCGGATGGTTCTATGCATTCTCACGTTGGATCGGGATAACTACGAAGACCGGCGCGGTCGGAGCTTGGCTCGATACGTTCGAGGCCTTTAGGGGAGCGTGGGTTCGCGTTCATCTCCAGAGCGGAGTTGAAATTGTCGGATGGCCAAAGTTTTACTCCGAGGGCTCAAATCCGCAGGAGATATTTCTAGCCGAGTCTTATTTTGAGAGACCCGATGGGACCGTGTTCAATGTTGATGGTCCGGGAATCCTGATCCCTGCGAACGCCGCGATCGAAATGATAGAATTGCTGAAGTGAGGAGGATACGATGGCTCGAAGGGGAATAACCATGAGCAAAAAGGCCATAATCAAGAGCCAGGGTGAAAGGCCGACCACGCCAAGGCCGGACCCGCTCAGAACTGGAAGGACGATCATGGGGGAGCGGCCCGCTACCCCGCGTCCGGCACCCGTCGCCAAGCCTACGCCTGCCGATCCCAAAGACCGATAAAAGCTCTTCTTCTGAACCGCCGGAGACCGGGCCAGCGCCGGATTGCATTCAGTGATTTAGCGGGCGGATTCCACAATCGATCCGGGCCGCAGCTATTCGGCTGCGCGATGCAGCCGCGCGGTGGCATCGCCGGCACTAGATTCCCGTTAAGCAGCCGCGAGATTTCGCTGGCAGCGTTTTTGCTGTGAGTTCGGTTAGGAACTCACAGGGAGCGCTCAGGCATGATCTCTTCGATGATCGTTGGACTTGTCGCGGGATGGCTCGCCGGCAAGATGATGCACGGCGGCGGATACGGTTTCGTGTGCGACCTTCTGCTCGGGCTGGTGGGCGGCGTGATCGGCGGATGGATGTTCGGTGCGTTCGGCGTTCATGCGCATCATATGGTCGGCGCGATTATCGTTGCGACGCTCGGCGCATCCGCGCTGGTGCTCGCGACGCGAGCCGCCACCGGCGAGCTGTTCGAGGACTAGGTGGCGCCGCGCCGCGCCAGCGCCTCTCCCACCGCGGGCGCGGAACCGGTACAACCCTCGATGTGAAACTGCGCGGCGCAATCTCCGGCTTCGGCGAAGTCGCCGCACTGGCCCATCTGCCGGGATGGCTCGCGCGCGGGGCGATCAATATCAGCGTCGTGCATGAGCCGGTTTCCGCGCGCCGCCATGAGGCGATGCGGCTGATCAAGAATGTCCGCGTGTACGATGACCTCGAGCTGATGCTCGACGGAGAGGCGCTTGATTTTGTCGATATCGCCAGCCCGCCCGCGCTGCATGGCGCCGCGGCGCGCGTGGCGCTCGAAGCGGACGCGCACGTGCTCGTCGAAAAGCCGATGTGCCTGACGCTCGCGGAGTTCGACGCGCTCCGCAAGCTCGCCGCCGACCGGCGTCGCGTGCTGATGTGCGTGCATAACTGGAAATACGCGCCCGCCTACGCGCTCGCGCGGCGCATGATCGATGAAGGCCGGTTGGGCGCGGTCCAATTCGTCTCGCTCGATCGGATCCGTACCGAACCCGCCGGCGCGCGCGGCGCGGGCGGAGCGTGGCGCGCGGCATCCGCTTCCGGTGGCGGTATCCTGATCGATCACGGATGGCACGTCTTCTACCTGATGCAATGGCTCTTCGGCGGTGACGCCCCCGTGGGGATTTCAGCGGCGTTGTCGAGCCGGGAGCCCGGCGCTGGCGAAGACCTTGCCGATTTGCGCGTGAGCTTTTCCTCGGGACGTTCCGCGACGTCGCACCTGTCGTGGCGCGGGCCGGCGCGGCGGACCTCGGCGATGATCCGCGGGGATTTGGGAAGCCTCGAAATCGAGGGCGATCGCGTAAGCTTCACCGATCGCCTCGGGCGCATCGACGAGACCTCGGTCGCAGATCTGCCCGACGACTCGTACCATCGCGCCTGGTTCGCCGCGATGGCCGAAGAATTCGAGCGTGCAATCGCCGCTGGACCCGGCTCGGGGGCTGCGCGCGTCAACTTGGCCGAGGCGCGCAACGCGATCGCGCTTATGTCCGCCGCGCGAAAATCCGCTTCAGACGGGGGCGTGGAAGTGAAAATTACCGCCTGATTGCCGATAATTTCAGCGTGCGTACACATATTGAAGGATAATTCTGACGAATCTCGCATAAACACAGCGAATTTTTCTCCTGACCGATCGGACTGCCGGTCTTGAAGTTTGAAATTCAAGGCGCTAGATTGTCGATTGACCGAATGGTTAGCGGATGTCTCAGGTCCATCCCATCGGCCGGATCGAGTGTCGAGGCGCAAAGGCTCTCGGCCCCTGTTCAGGCGGGATCGGGACGGGAATTCGCCGGGTGAGAGTCGAGTGAACAGGTTGAAGGTACGCGCAGGCGACCGAGCAGAAAAATGAGCTTATCCCAAGTTAGAGTGGGTGCGACCGAAGTCCGCAGTGGATCGCAGGATTCGCGTGACGAGATCCTGAAGTCGGCGATGCATCTGTTCGCGAGCCGCGGGTTTCACGAGACCTCGATGTCCGAGGTTGCGCGCGAAGCACGGGTCAGCAAGGCGCTGATCTTCTGGCATTTCAAGACCAAGGAAGAGCTGTTCGTCGCGGTGCTGAACCGGCTGCTCGAGCCGTACTTCATCGATTTCGCCGAAGAGGCGGGAGCGCTGGACGAGCGCGCGCAGATTCAGAAGCTGGTCGAGTTCTACCTGTTGTTCGTGCGCGACAATGCGAGCTCGGTGCGGTTCTTCATCGCGCAGATGCTGCACGATCAGCATTTCGCGGAGGGGCTCAGCGACCAGGTGCTGAAGCTCTATTCGGGCTATCGAGCGATGCTGGTCGAGCTGATCGCGCGCGGGCAGGAGCGCAACCTGTGCTCGCGGCGCTTCACGGCCGAGTCGGCGGCGGGATTTTTGCTCTCGGCGCTCAACGGCATCCTGATCGAGCATCTGTTCATGCACAACCGCCCGCTCGAACCCGAGAGCGCGGTGGCTATGGTCGCGGGCTGGTTGTTTGGCGAAGATGTCAAGTCCGACGCGGGCGGCGGCAAGGCCGTCGCCTGAAAAATTTTTCGTAACGATTTTTCCTGATCGCTAGGAGTACTGACTGGTATGCGGATGCCGCTCAAGCAGATGATCGATCTTGGCCGCTATATGCGCGCCAAGAAGCGCAGTGGCGAGAAATATTTTCCGCTGGTCCTGATGCTCGAGCCGCTGCACGCGTGCAATCTGGCGTGTGTCGGATGCGGCCGGATCGTCGAGTACAAGGATTCGATTCGCGACATGATGCCGCTGGAGGATTCGCTCGCGGCGGCCGAAGAGTGCGGCGCTCCGCTGGTTTCGATCTGCGGCGGCGAGCCGTTGATGTACAAGCATATCGTGCCGCTGACCAAGGGTCTGATCGAAGATCAAAAGCGCCACGTGATGATCTGCACCAACGCGATCCTGCTCGAACGCTTCGTCAAGCAGGTCGCACCCTCGCCCTACTTAAGCTTCAACCTGCATCTGGACGGTATGCGCGCGACCAACGATCGCGTGGTCGATCGCGAAGGCCACTTCGACACCGTCATCAAGATGGTCAAGATGCTCAAGGACAAGGGCTATCGGGTGCAGACCAACACCACGGTGTTCCGCGAGACCACGGCCGAGGAACTCGAAGAGATGGTGAAATATCTGGGCGGCCTTGGGGTGGACGGAATGCTGCTGAGCCCCGGCTATCATTACCAGGTGCTCACCAATGATGAGCTTTACCTGACTGGCGACGAGAGCGTCGCGAAGTTCCGCCGCGTGCGCGACCTGGCGCACGATTACAACATCATCAACACTCCCATCTATCTCGATTTTCTGGTCGGCGAGCATGACCTGACGTGCAGTCCGTGGACCACCGTCACGCGCAATCCGCGCGGCTGGAAGGGACCGTGCTACCTGATCACCAACGGCCACTACCAGACGTTCGAGGAAATGCACGCCAAAACCGATTGGGAATTCTACCGGACCCGGCAAGATTTCCGATGCCGCGACTGCAAGATGCATTCGGGCTTCGAGGGCACGGTCGCGCTCGAGTTCGGCAAGAACCTCAGGGATTCGTGGCGGATGGTTCGCCATTATATGGCGTGAGATCAAAACTGATGCGGCGCGCCGCTCGGAGCGCAGCGGACTGAATTGGTGGCGCTGCGCTGCTTCCTGAAAAGCAATCTGAGAGCGGCCCGCGCGTTTGCGGTGTCAACGTGCTCGAGCTGGAACGCTATCTGAAAGAGCGCGCCGAAGTGGTGCAACGCGCGCTTGACGGCGCGCTACCCGCCCGCGACGGCGCCGACTCGCGCCTTTACGAGGCGATGCGCTACAGCCTGCTGGGCGGCGGCAAACGCCTGCGCCCGATCCTGGCGCTCGCGGCGTGCGAAGCGGTTGGCGGTGCGCCCGAGGCTGCGCTCGGCTTGGCCTGCGCGGTCGAGATGATCCACACCTACTCGCTGATCCATGACGACCTGCCGTGCATGGACGACGACGATCTGCGCCACGGCCATCCGACCAATCACAAGATTTACGGCGACGCGCTCGCCACTTTGGCCGGCGACGCGCTGGTGACCGATGCGTTCAAGATCCTCGCCCGATCAGCGCTTGACGGCGTTCCCGCCGAACGCGTGCTCGCCACTATCGCGGAGCTCAGCGAAGCCGCCGGATCGGCGGGAATGGTGGGGGGCCAGGTGATCGATATTCTCTGCGAGCGCAAGCAGCTCGGGCTCGACGAGCTCAAGCATCTGCACAGCAAGAAGACCGGCGCGATGTTCCGGGCCTCGATTGTCGGCGGTGCGCGCCTGGGCGGCGGCTCGGACGCGCAACTCGAGGCGCTTGACGAATATGCGCGTGCTCTCGGGCTTGCGTTTCAGGTGGTGGACGATTTGCTCGATGTCGAAGCCACCACCGAGCAGATGGGCAAGCGCACGCAAAAGGATCAGGCCGCTGGCAAGAATACTTTCCCGTCGCTGTTGGGACTCGAAGAGTCGCACCGCTTCGCGCGCTCGCTCGAGCGCCGCGCGCACGAGGCGCTGGCGGCCTTTGGCGCGTCAGCCGAACCGCTGCGCCGGATTGCGAGCTTTGTGGTGGAGCGCAGCCGATGAGCGCCGCCGCGCTGCCCGCGTATCAGGGACCTCCGCGCCAGGCGATGCTGCTCGCGCCGGGACGGATCGAGCTGCGGGATTTCACTCCACAGCGTCCGGGTGCGGGCGAGCTGCTGGTGCGGATTCGGTGCGCGCTCAGTTGCGGGACCGATCTCAAGACCTGGCGCCGGGGGCATCCGTTGTGGAAATTCCCGATGCCATTCGGACACGAATTCTCTGGCGTGGTGGCCGAGTCCGGCGCCGGCGTTGAGCGCTTCAAACCTGGCGATGAAGTGATGGCCGCGCCGACCGCGCCGTGTGGCGCGTGTTTCTATTGCGCCCGGGGCCAGGAAAATCTATGCGAAGACGCGGTCGGGCGCATGCTGCGCGGCGCCTACGCCGACCTGATCATGCTGCCGGCGCATATCGTCGCGCGCAACACGTTTATAAAGCCGTCCGCGCTGCCGTTCGAGGAAGCCGCGCTGCTCGAACCGCTGTCGTGCGTGATTCATGCGCACGCGATGGCGGGTCCGCAAAAATCCGAGACCGCGATGATTATTGGCGCGGGCGCGTTCGGGATGCTGCACATGATCGCGCTGCGCGCCGCCGGGGTGCGTGAGATCGTAATCGCGGGCCGCGGCGCCGCGCGCCTTAAATGGGCCGCCGCGCTCGGCGCCGACCGCGTGATTGACGCCGAGCATCAGGATGCCGCCGCGGAGGCCGCGAAGTGCAACGGCGGGTTCGGCCCGGACCTCGCGATCGAATGCACCGGAGCGCCCGCCGGATGGGCTGACGCATTCGCGCGCGTCCGGCGCGGCGGCCGAGTGGTGTTTTTTGGCGGATGCGCGCCGGGCACCACGCTCAGCGTCGATACCCGCCGGATGCACTACGACAACCTGAGCCTGCTTGCGCCGTTTCACTACCGGCCGCGCGACGTGCGCGCCGCCTACGAAATGCTCGCGCGTAGCGAGCCCGCATTCGGCGCAGTGATCAACTCGCACCGCACCCTTGCCGAGCTGGACCAGGTATTTCCGATGCTTGAACGCGGCGAGGCGCTCAAGTGTGCGGTGATTCCCTGAACCGTGCGGAGGTTGCCGCAGGTGCAAAAAAACCTCGGTTTCGAGAGCCCGCGGAGATATCATTGAAGCAGCCTCAGAGTACAAACCAATCATGAACCAGATCGCCGAAACCGATATCAACGCCGCGCCGCTCGCGGCCCAACTCCGCGACGAGTCGGCCGCGCAAATCGACTACACCGTCGATCGCGCGCAGCGTTCGCTCATCGCCCTCCAGCATTCCGAGGGCTACTGGCACGGCGCGCTCGAGGCCAACGCCCAGATGAACGCCGAGTTCATCATCTTCAATCACTTCATGGGCACCGTCGATCTCGAACTCGAGGCCAAGCTCAAAAAGTTTCTGCTCGACAACCAGAACTCCGACGGGAGCTTCGGCCTCTACGCCGGCGGCGAGGGTTACCTGTCGACCACCATCGAAGCCTACTTCGCGCTCAAGCTCGCCGGGATGCGCGCGGGCGATGAGGCGCTGTTGCAGTCGCGGCGCTGGATTCTGTCCAAGGGCGGAATCGAAAAATGCGGTACCCTGGCGCGCTTTTATCTGGCCGCGATGGGCCAGGTGCCGTGGGAATCCACGGCCGCGATGCCGGTCGAGCTGACCCTGTTGCCGAACTGGTTCCCGTTCAACATGTATGAACTCGCGTCATGGGCGCGCGGCACGGTGTTCGGCCTGATGATCCTGCAGGCGACGAAACCAGTCGTGAAAATATCTTTTCAAGAGAGTATCCTCGAACTCTACATCCAGCCGCCTCACTTCACGCGCTTCAAGCAGCCCGCCGCGCCGAAATTCCTGTCGCTGCGCAAGGCCTTCAACGTGATCGACACGGCGCTGCGCGCTTATGCCCGGCACGCCCCGGGCGGCTTGCGCGCGCGCGCGCTGCGCGCCGCGGAAAGCTGGATTCTCGAGCATCAGGAGGCCAACGGCTCGTGGGGCGGAATCGAGCCGTGCTATCTGCTCAGCGCGATGGCGCTCAAGGCGCTCGGCTACAAGAACGATCATCCGGTGCTGCGCAAAGCGCTCGAGGCCAGCCGCGAGTTGATCTGGGATCTTGGCGACCGCGTGCTGTACATGCCCTGCGTTTCGCCCAACTGGGACAGCGCGCTCGCGGCCAAGGCGCTGCTCGACTCGGGTCTGCCACCGGAGCATCCGGCGCTGGTCAAATGCACAGATTGGTTTATCGACAATCAGATCTTCAAAAAGGGCGACTGGTCGATAAAGCGTCCGGACCTGGAACCAGGCGGTTGGGCCTTCGAGTTCTTCAATAATTGTTATCCGGATGTCGATGACTCGGCGGTGATTCTCGCGGTGATGGCCGAGGCGCGCTCGAGCGACGCCGGCATGCGCGAGCACGCGATTCGGGCTGGAGCCAATTGGGTCATGGGGATGCAATCGAAGGACGGCGGCTTCGCGGCCTTCGATGTCGATAACGATTCGCACTGGCTCAATTCACTGCCGCTGGCCGATGTCGAGGCGGTGACCGACCCCTCGTGCGCCGATCTGACCGGACGCGTGCTCGAGATGATGGGTGCGGTGGGTTATAAGCCGAACCATCCGGTGGCGCGCCGCGCGATCGAATGGCTCAAGAAGAATCAAGCGTCCGACGGCGCGTGGTGGGGCCGCTGGGGTGTCGCGTACATCTACGGAACCTTCTCGGCGCTCTCGGGCCTGCACGCGATCGGATACGACATGAATCAGCCGTGGATTCGCCGCGCGGTCGAGTGGCTCAAGTCGAAGCAGAATCCCGATGGCGGATGGGGCGAAAGTCCGCTCGCCGACAAGGATCCCGCGTGGCGCGGCCGCGGTCCCAGTTGCGCTTCGCAGACCGCGTGGGCGGTGATCGGATTGGTCGCCGGCGAAGCCGCAATCTCCGACGCGGTGATGCGCGGCGCGCAATGGCTGGCCGAACGGCAAAACGATTCCGGCGCGTGGGACGAAAGCGAATCCACCGGCAACGGCTTTCCCAATCATTTCTATCTTCGCTATTACCTGTACGCGCACTACTTTCCGCTGATGGCGCTCGGGCGCGTGCGCAAGCGGCTTGCCGCCGTGGCGGCGGCGCAATGAGCGCAGGTAGATGAAGGCGGGGATCGGATCACGATGAAGGCGATGAAGGCGATAGCGCTGCTCGGCTCGACCGGTTCCGTCGGCGTTACCACGCTCGACGTGGTGGCGCGCTACCCGGATCGATTCCGCGTGGCCGCGATGGCGGCGGGACGCAACCTCGAGCTGCTCGCCCATCAGATAGATCGCTTTCATCCCGAGCTGGTCTCGGTCGCGACCGCTGAACTCGCAAACGATCTGCGCGCCCGGCTTGGCGGCGCGAAGCCCGAGATTATGCACGGGCTCGAGGGCGCCATCGCCGTCGCAACGCATCGCGACGCGAAGCTCGTGATGTCGGCGCTGGTCGGTGCGCTCGGCCTGCGTCCGACGCTCGCCGCGATCAAGGCCGGCAAGGATATCGCGTTCGCCAACAAGGAAGTGCTGGTGATCGCGGGTGAGATGGTCACGCGCGCGGTGCGCGAGTCGGGGGTCCGGCTGCTGCCGGTCGATAGCGAGCACAACGCGATCTTCCAGTGCCTCGAGGGGCGCGGGCGCGACTCGCTCAAGCGAATCATCCTGACCGCGTCGGGCGGTCCGTTCCGCGAACTGGCGGCCGAGCGGTTCGCCGCGATTACCGTCGAGCAGGCGCTCAATCATCCGACCTGGCGGATGGGCGCAAAGATCACGATCGACTCGGCGACCCTGATGAACAAAGGGCTCGAGGTGATCGAGGCGCGCTGGTTGTTCGACGTCTCGCGCGAGCAGGTCTCGGTGGTGATTCATCCGCAGAGCGTGATTCATTCGATGGTCGAGATGATTGACGGCTCGGTGATCGCCGAGATGGCGGTGCCCGACATGGCGATTCCGGTCGCATACGCGCTGGCCTATCCGGAGCGTCTGCCGCTGCCGCATCTTAAAACCCTGTCGCTGGTCGAGTGCGCGAGCCTGACGTTCGAAGCGCCGGACCTGGGCCGTTTTCCGTGCCTGCGGCTGGCTTTCGACGCGCTCGGCGCCGGGGCGACGATGCCCGCGTGCCTGAACGCGGCCAACGAGGAACTGGTCGCCGCGTTTCTTGGCGGAAGAATGCGCTTCGTCGATATTCCGCGGCACCTCGAGGCGGTCATGGCGCGCCATCCGAACCGTCCGGCGGACACGCTGGAAGATTTGCTTGAAACCGATTCTTGGGCGCGCGCGCAGGCGCGCGAGTTGATTGATCGGCGCAGCGCCGCCTGATTCGCCGGAGACCGATGCCGATGGAAGCAATACCAACCGCGGGAGCGGGCGAAGCGGCCGCCGCGCTCAATGCCCCGAATCCCGCGTTGCACTCGCCCGCGCAGCCCCTGTCGCTCGCGCAGGCGTATGACTTTTGCGGGCGGCTGGCGCGTTCGCACTACGAAAATTTTACCGTGGCGTCGTGGCTTATGCCGCGTGCGATGCGCAAGCACATGCACGCGATCTACGCCTACGCGCGAATCGCAGACGACTTCGCCGACGAAGAGCACGATCTCGCCAAGCTCGACGGATGGGAGCGCGAGCTCGAACTCGCCTACGCCGGCACGCCGCGTCATCCGGTGTTCGTCGCGCTCGCGGACACGGCGGAGAAATTCGCCATCCCGAAAGAGCCGTTCGCGGACCTGCTGGTTGCGTTTCGCTCGGACGTGAACTTCAAGGGCTTCGATACGTTTGACGCCTTGCTCGGTTATTGCCGCTACTCGGCCAACCCTGTCGGGCGTCTGGTGCTCTATCTGTTCGGCTACCGCGATGCCCAGCGTCAGCGGTTGTCGGACCTGGTGTGCAGCGGCCTGCAGCTCGCGAATTTCTGGCAGGACGTTTCGGTCGATCTCGCCAACGGCCGGATCTATTTTCCGCGCCATGAGCTAGCCGCTCACGATCTCACCGAGCTGGATCTGTCCCGCGGCGTCGCCACCAAGCGCTTTATCGATCTTATGCGGTTCGAGGTAGAACGCGCGCGCGCGATGCTGCGCGAGGGCGGGGCCGGCCTTGCCCGGATGGTTGATCGGCGCCTGCGCCGCGACATCTTGATGTTCGCGGGCGGGGGACTGGCGATTGCGCGCGCGATCGAAGACGCCGGCTTCGACGTGCTGCACGCGCGGCCCAAGCTGCGTAAGTCCGACTATTTGAAACTCGGATGGAACGCGATATGGGGACGGCTCGATGGCTTTTAATCACGCGATACCCGCGCTCGACGGCGGCGCCGATACGGCGCTTGCGGGGGATTACGAACGCTGCGCCGAAATCACGCGGCGTTCGACCTCGAATTTCTATTACGCATTCATGCTGCTGCCGCTCGAACGGCGCCGCGCGCTCTACGCGGTCTATGCGTTCTGCCGCTTCGTTGACGATATCGCCGACGACGAGTCGATTCGCGAACCCGCCGAGTTGCTGCGCCGCTGGCGCGACGAACTCGGCCGCGTTTACGGCGGAACGCCGACCCGCGCAATCTCGCGCGCGCTGGCCGACGCGGCGGCGCGCTTCTCGATCCCGCGCGAGTACTTCGAGGAAGTGATCGCCGGCGTCGAGATGGATCTCGCGCGCAAGCGTTACGCGAGCTTCGGCGAATTGCGCCAGTACTGCTACCGCGTCGCGTCGGCGGTCGGGCTGATCTGTATCGAAGTCTTCGGCTACCGAAATCCCGGCGCCAGAGTTTATGCGGAGAATCTTGGAATCGCGCTCCAGCTCACCAATATCCTGCGCGATGTCAAGGAAGACGCCGGCCGCGGCCGGATCTATCTGCCGCTCGAAGATCTCGCGCGCTTCGGCGTCAGCGAAGACGAAATTTTGCGCGGAGTTTACAGCGACGCCTTCGTGCGCCTGATGGAGTTCGAGGCCAACCGCGCGCGCGACTTCTACGCTCTGGCCGAGCGCGCGCTGCCCGCCGAAGATCGCGCGACGCTGCTGACCGCCGAGGCGATGCGCCTCATTTACGGCTCGCTGCTGCATCTGATTGTCAGCTCGAACTATCGCGTGCTCGACCGCCGCTTGAGCCTGTCCGCGCCGCGCAAGCTCTATCTCGTCGGGCGCGCGTGGGCGAGCACGCGCCTGGGCGCGCTGCGCGGCTAGCGGCGCGCGCGATTCGATGATCGAGGCCAAAGATGTCGTCGTGATCGGCGGCGGTTTCGCCGGACTTAGCGCCGGCGTCGCGCTCGCCGAGCGCGGCTTTCGCGTGGCCGTGCTCGAACGCAAGCCCGCGCTCGGCGGACGCGCCTACTCGTTCGAGGATCCCGACACCGGCGACTTCGTCGATAACGGTCAGCACGTTCTGATGGGCTGTTACACCGAGTCGCTCGACTTTCTGCGCAAGATCGGTTCGGCCGGCAAACTCGTGTTTCACCGCGATCTGGAAATCGAGATGCTGGCCGGCCCCGGCCGCAGCGCGACGCTGCGCACTGCGCGCCTTCCTGGTCCTTTTCATATGAGCGCCGCGCTGATGCGCTACCGGCATCTGAGTGTCGGCGAGCGGCTGGGGGTGGTGCGCGGCGGACTCAAGATGCTCAAGATGCGCCGGCGCGATCATTCCGCGCTCGAGAAGATGACCGTCGCCGATCTGATGACCGCGCTTAAGCAGGGCGACAACGCGCGCCGCGCGTTCTGGTATCCGCTTTCGATCGCGACGCTCAACGACGAGCCTGAGGTTTCCTCCGCCGCGCTGCTGGCCGAGGTGCTCAAGCGGGCGTTTTTTTCGAAGCGCTCGGACTCGGCGTTCGTCTATTCGCGCGTCGGGCTCTCCGACCTGTACTGCACCGGCGCGCGCGAGTTTATCGAACGGGCGGGCGGCGTGGTTGCCACGCACGCAATCGTCGAGGCGATCGAGACCGGCGAAGATGGCCTGGCCGCCCGCGTGCATCTACGCGACGGACGGCGGCTGGGTGCGGCGAATTTCATTTCCGCCGCCGCGCCGCATCAGCTCTTGCGGATGCTGCCCGAGGGCGCGGTCGCCGATCCATTTTTCGCGCGGCTCGCCGAGCTCGAGACCTCGCCGATAATCTGCGCGCACGTGTGGCTCGACCGCGAGGTGACGCGCTCGGCGTTCGTGGGCTTTATCGGCACGACGACCCAGTGGATGTTCAACAAACGCAAAATTTTCGAGCGCCACGGCGAGCGCCATCCGGGCTACCTGAGCTTCGTGATCAGCGGCGCGCGCAAGCTCGTCGATCAATCGAATGAAGAAATCCTCGAGCTCGTGATGAATGACGCTTGCGCGATGATTCCGGTTGCACGCAACGCCAAGGTCTTGAAAGCAATCGTGCTCAAGGAAAAACAGGCCACCATGGCGCCTGCGCCGCGATCCTATGAGCTGCGGCCGCACGCCGCGACTCCAATCTCGAACTTGTTCCTCGCCGGAGATTGGGTTCAGACCGGACTACCCGCCACGATCGAGAGCGCGGTGGCCTCGGGTCGCGCCGCCGCCTCCGCCGTGATCGCGCGCGCCGAATCCGCCGGAGGCGAGTCCTGATGTCGGGGCGCCTGGCGATGGTCACGGGGGCCAACGGCTTCGTGGGATGCCACGTGGTGCGCGCGCTGCTCGCGCGTGGAGATCGGGTCCGCGCGATGGTGCGCGAGGGCGCCGATATCGCCGCGCTGGCAGGGCTCGAAGTCGAGCTCGCGCGCGGCGACGCGCGCGATCGCGCTGCGCTCGAGCGCGCCGTATCAGGCTGCGACCAGGTCTATCACGTGGCCGCCGACTATCGCCTGTGGGTGCCCGATCCGGCCGCGATGTATGCCAGCAATGTTGACGGCACGCGCAACGTGATCGAAGCCGCCCACGCGGCGGGCGTCAGGCGCATCGTTTACACCAGCACCGTCGGCGCACTCGGGATTCCGCACGGTGGCGTCGGCACGGAAGATACTCCCGTCACGCTCGCCGACATGCCGGGGCACTACAAGCGCTCGAAGTTCCTGGCGCAGCAAGTCGCGCTCGACGCCGCGCGTGCGGGAGCGCCGGTCGTGATCGTGAATCCCTCGACGCCGGTCGGCGCGCTCGATCTGAAGCCGACTCCGACCGGCCGGATCATCCGCGATTTTCTTGACCGCCGGATGCCCGCGTACATGGACACCGGGCTGAACCTCGTGGATGTCGAGGATTGCGCGCGCGGCCATCTGCTCGCGGCCGAGCGCGGCCGGATCGGCGAGAAATATATTTTGGGCGGCGAGAATCTGACCCTCAAAGAGATGCTCGAGCATCTGGCGCGCCTGTCCGGGATGCGCGCGCCGCGGGTGCGGATTCCCTACGCTGTGGCGTTCGGATTCGCGCTCGGAGCGGAAGCCGTAGCGCGCGCCGTAACCCATCGCGCGCCGCGTGCGAGCCTGACGGAGGTGCGGATGGCGCGCAAGCGGATGTTCTTCGACTCGTCGAAGGCGCGCCGCGAGCTTGGCTACGCGCCTGGCCCGGTGGACGCGGCGCTGGTCCGCGCAATCGAGTTCTTGCGCAAATCGGGCGCGGTGCGCACGGCGGCATAGGCGATGATTCATCTGCTGATCGGCACGGCCGAGTTGCGCCCTTACGTGTTCGTCTTCCTGGCGAGTTTTCTTGCCATCTCGATTGCCAATTTCGGGGTGCGCACGACGATCCTGTTTACGATTCTGACCTATATAGTCTCGCTCGCGTGCGAATGGTCTTCGGTTCACAACGGATTTCCCTTCGGGCTGTATCACTATATCGACGCGACGCGCGGGCGCGAGCTGTGGATCGCGGGCGTGCCGTTCTTCGACTCGTTGTCGTTCACGTTTCTCGGCTTCGCGAGTTACACGATGGCGCTGCTGCTGAGCGCGCCGCTGTACCGCAGCGGCTGGGACTTGCGGATTCTCGACACCTGGAAACTCCGCCGCGCGCCGCGCGTGTGGATGATGGCGGCGCTGTTCATGGTGATGATCGACATGATCGTCGATCCGCTGAGCGTGCGCGGCGGCCGATGGTTTCTGGGCAGGATTTTCTGGTACGACCCGCCGGGCCCGCATTTCGGCGTGCCGATCAGCAATTACCTCGGATGGTATTTCGTCGCGGCGATCACGGTTCCGATTTTTCTGGCGCTCGACGCGACGCTCAATCGCGGCGCATCCAAGCCCGCCGGCGTGCTCGCCGCATTGCCCTCGCGGGCGCTGCTTGGTCCGGCGCTTTACCTGGGAATCGTGGGTTTCGGAATCACGATGCTGTTCCGGATCGGCGCGGCCAATATCGCGTGGGCGGGAGTATTCATCTATCTGCCGTTTTCGGCCTTGGCGATTCATATTTTGACGCGCACCGACTCCTACGGTGACCGCGCCGCCGTCGAGCGCCACCTCGCGGACTTTCCCTACGAGCGAGATTTGCCGCTGTGGCGCGACGGCGGGCGGACTCGCGGGCGACGCGGCTAGCCGCGCGGAGCGTGAGGCAATTCGCCTCGCCTTACGATTGCTTCCAGAGCCATCGCGAGCGAGCGCGTCGCGCGTCCCAGATTCAGCATCATCCGCGGCAGCCCGATCACCACGCCCGGATTGCGGATCAGGAAGCCGGCCGCCTGGAGCGGCCGTACGTCGCCATTCTGATCGGCCATCCGCGCTCCCACCACTTCTTCATCAACGGAGTCCATCACCGCCCGCACCACCGCGAACTTCAGGCCGCGCGCGTGCGCTTCGGCGGCGAGCGCCGCGCTCTCCATATCAACCGCGATCGCGCCCGTGCGCTCCTTGGCGGCGCGCTTGTCTGTTCCGGTCGCGAGGACGCGCTGAGTAGTCAGAATCGCTCCGGTCGCGTAGCTGATGCGCGCGGTGCGCAGGTAGCGGCCGAGTTCGCTGAGCGTCGCGGGGTCGATTGCCGCGACCTGCTCGGCGGCGCCGTCGGCGCGGTCAGTCAGAATCCGATCGGCGACGACCAGATCGCCGGCTGCCAGACCGCTCGACAGCGCGCCCACAACGCCGGTGCCCAGCACCAGCTCGGCATCCGGATAAAGATCGAGCGCTCGGCGGGCGGCGGCCTGCGCCCGCTCCATCCCGATTCCGGTCGCGACCGCGGCAATCTCGGCCGCGCCGAGTCGCGCGCGAAAGCCGCGCAGATGCGGATCGTCGAGTGCGCGGCGATTTTCGAGCCGCCGCTTGAACGGGGCCAGCTCGCGCGCGAAGGCATAAAAGACAAGAATCAAGCGGAGTCTTCCGATCCGATGCAGGCGGCCCTTGAGCGCGCCGCCGGATAGAAGCAAAATTGCGCGGTCATGGCCCCCCGTCAAGCATCGCCGAGCGCACCGTACCCGGCAGGCTTCGGCAATCGTTTGTGAAGCAGCTCATCGTCAATGGCGATGACTTCGGCCTGTCGGCGGAGGTCAACGCCGGCATCGTGCGCGCGCATCGCGACGGAATTCTCACCAGCACCAGCCTGATGGTCGCCGAGCCCGCAAGCCGCGCGGCGGCCGAGGCGGCGCGCGAGAATCCGAACCTCGATGTGGGCTTGCACGTGGTGGTGTGCAAGGGGCGCAGCGTTCTGGCGCCGGAAAAACTTGGCGGCGCGGTCGATTCGGCGGGACGTTTTCCAGACAATCCGGTCTGGGCGGGGATGCGATGGTTTTTCGACCAGCGGGTGCGCGCCGGGCTTGCCGCGGAGGTTCGCGCGCAAATGGAAAAGCATCTCGAACTCGTCGGCCGGCTCGATCATATTGATGGCCATCTGAATTTCCACGTGCATCCGGTGATCGCCGATATCGTCGTCGCGTTGGCGGCCGAGTATAAGGTGCCGTGCATCCGAGTGCCGCGCGAAGCGGTCTTCACGACGCTGGGTCTCAAGCGCGATCACGCGCCGCGCAAGATTGTCGAGGCGGTGATTTTCCGCTCACTGTCGCGCCGCACGCGCCGCCTGATGCGCGAGCGCGGAATCAGATCGACCGATAGGCTGTTCGGACTTCACCAGAGCGGCCACTTAAGCGAGGAATACGTCATCGGCGTGATCAATCGCCTGCGCGACGGTGCGACGGAGCTGTACTTTCATCCGGCGGTCGATATCGGCGGCACGCCGCCCGCAGCCGCGGCGCAGCTCGAAGTCGAGATTCTGACCAGCGCGGCGGTGCGCGCCGCGCTCGCCGCGCAGGACGTAAAGCTCACGACCTTTCGGGAACTCGCGCGCGCCTGAAATGAATGCGGATGGAGCAGGAGGGTTTTGCATATGGCTGACGTAACCATTCGGCCCGCATCGTCCGCGGACCTTACGCGGATCACCGAGATATACAATCATTACGTCATCAATACGCCAATCACTTTCGATCTGGCGCCGCTCAGCGTAGAGGCGCGCGAGCCGTGGTTCCGTGAGCACAACTCGGGCGGCCGCAATCGTCTGTTCGTAGCCGCGGGGCAGGGTCTAATTGCCGGCTTTGCGGGAACCGGACCGTTCCGCGCCAGAGCCGCGTATGACACCACGGTGGAGGCCACGATCTACTGCGCGGCGGAGTCGGCGGGGCGCGGAATCGGCACGCTGCTGTATGATGCGCTGTTCAGCGCATTGCGCGGCGAGGATATCAATCGCGTGGTCGCCGGAATCACATTGCCCAATGATGCGTCGGTCGCGTTGCATCGCCGCTTCGGATTCACCGCGGTGGGGACTTTCTCGCAGAACGGGCGGAAATTCGGGCGCTATTGGGACGTGCTGTGGATGGAACGTCCGCTCATCGCCGCGGCGCGGTAGCTTCACTCGCGCGGCTGAAAAGATTGTCGTAGTCTTAATCGTCGCGGGGCATCGCGATGCTCCGCGATCGATTCAAGCCCTCGTACAGGAAGGTTATCTCCGATGCACGATCAGCAAGGCGCGCCGAACCCGCCGTCGATCCAGGATTACCGGCTGCCGAAAAACGTCACGCCGCGCAAATACGAACTCAGGCTCGAGCCCGACCTGAAGGCATTCATCTTTAGGGGCGAAGAGAGCGTTGCGGTGACCGTCAATGAAGCGACGCGTGCGATCGTGCTCAACGCGCTCGAACTCGAGATCGACTCGGCGCGCGCCGAGCGCGGCGGCAAATCGCTCGCGGCGAGGATCGAGCTCGAGCCCGCGCGCGAGCGGGTTCATCTGCATTTCACAGAGGCGCTCGGGCCCGGCGAATGGACCCTCAAGCTCGCGTTTCGAGGCGTGCTCAACGACAAGCTGCACGGCTTCTATCGCAGCTCCTACACGGACGCCGCGGGCAAAACGCATCTGGTTGCCTCGACGCAGTTCGAGTCCACCGACGCGCGCCGCGCGTTCCCGTGCTGGGACGAGCCCGAGCTCAAGGCGAGTTACAAGGTCGCGCTGGTGATCGATGATGGGCTCGCGGCGATCTCGAACGGCGGGCAACAAAGCGAGCGTCAGCTTGCGGGTGGAAAGAAGGAAATCGTTTTCAAAGAAACGATCAAGATGTCCACCTATCTGGTGGCTTTTATTGTCGGCGAGTTCGCCGCGACGACGCCGGTTGACGCGGGCACGCCGCTGCGCGTGGTTCACGTTCCGGGCAAGGGCGGGCTTACAAGCTGGGCGGAAAAGATTGGAGCCTTCTCGCTCAAATACTTCGCCGAGTACTACGGGCTCAAGTATGCGGGCGACAAGCTCGACCTGATCGCGATTCCCGATTTCGCGTCGGGCGCGATGGAAAACCTGGGCGCGATCACGTTTCGCGAGACCGCGCTGTTGGCCGACGAGAAAACCGCCTCGCGCGCGGAGCTCGAACGCGTGGCCGATGTCGTATCCCACGAGAACGCGCACATGTGGTTCGGCGATCTGGTGACGATGCGATGGTGGAACGGAATCTGGCTCAACGAAGCGTTCGCGACCTTTATGGAGATGCTCGCGGTCAACGCGTGGAAGCCCGAGTGGAAACGATGGGACAGCTTTTCGGTGTCGCGCGCCGCGGCGATGGCGATCGACGGGTTGCGCAGCACGCGGCCGATCGAGTTTCCGGTCTTGAGTCCGGAAGAGTGCCGCGCGATGTTCGATATCCTGACCTACGAGAAGGGCGCGGCGGTGCTGCGGATGCTCGAGCAGTATCTGCGTCCGGAGGTGTTTCGCGACGGGATCCGGCTCTACCTGAAGAAACATCAGTTCGCCAACACCGAGACCAGCGATCTGTGGGACGCGCTTGAACAAGCGTCCAAGGAACCGGCGCGCAAGCTGATGGACTCGTGGATCTTTCAGCCGGGTTTCCCGATCGTCGATGCGGCTTTGGCTCCCGGAGCCACCGCGCTCCGGCTTTCGCAGCGGCGCTTCTACTATCTGCCCGAAGACTCGAGCCAGCTATGGCACGTGCCGGTGATGATTCGCGCCAAGACCGACAAAGGTATCGTTACGCGCCGCGTGCTCCTGACCGAGCGCGAGGCGAGCGTCGAGCTTGGCGGGAAGATCGAGTGGGCGCTGCTCAACGAGGGCGGGCACGGATTTTATCGCGTGCATTATTCCTCCGAGATGCTGGCCGCGCTGCCGCGCACCCCCGGCGAGCTTGCGCCGATCGAGCGCTTCGGCCTGGTGAGCGATACCTGGGCGGCCACTGTCGCCGGGATGGGACCGCTCAGCGAGTTCCTGGCGATGGCAAGGCTGTTCAGCGGCGAGACCGATCTGAACGTCTGGCGCGCGATGCTGGGCGCATTCAACTACCTGGACATGATCGCTTCGGATGCGGACCGGCCAGCACTGGCGGCCGCGGTGCGCGAGACTGCAGGACCCGCGGCCGCTCGTCTTGGATGGGAGGCGAAGCCGGGCGAGAGCGAGCTGACCCGCCAGCTTCGGGGAGTCCTGATCGGCGCGCTGGGGACGGTCGGCGACGATCGCGCGGTTCAGGATCGCGCCGCCGAGCTTTACGCGCGCTTCGAAGATAATCCGGAGTCGGCGGATCGCGATCTTGCGCCGGCTTTGGTCGCGATATTGGCGCACGCCGGAGACGCGAAGCGCTACGACGAGTTTTCGCGCAAGTTCAAATCCGCTCGTACGCCGCAGGAGGAGCAGCGCTACCTGTTCTCGCTGACCGGTTTTCGCGAGCCGAAGCTGCTCGGGCAAACGATGGCGATGGCACTGGACGGACAGGTGCGCACGCAGAATGCGCCCTACCTGATGCACTCGCTGCTGCTCAATCCGGCGTCGCGCTACGCGGCGTGGGATTTCATTCGGCGCAACTGGGAGGAGATGGCGCAGAAATATCCCGACAACGCGCTGCCGCGGATGTGCGAGGCGGTGGTCGCGCTGCTCGACCGCGAGGATGAGGTGAAGGCGTTCTTCGCGGCGCATCGCGTGCGCCTGGGCGCGAAGATAATCGATCAGCATCTCGAGCGGCTGAGCGTCGCGGTGGGTTTCAGAAATCGCGAGGGCGCGCGGCTGGCGGATACGCTCAAGGGCTGAGCGATCCGCGCATCAGCGATCGCGCGCCGCGAAGGCGGCGGAGTAAGCACCCTCACCCGCGCGTCACGGCGATTGCTGAAAAGAGCAATCGCCGCGCTGCGCCGCCCTCTCCCGGTGGGAGAGGGTATTTTCAGATTCGCGCGCGCCGCCCGCGGTCAGGCGAGCAGGCCTTTGCCGGGGATGTGATTTAGCTCGAGGCGGATGCCGTCGGGATCCTCGAACAGGATCGAGTAGTAGCCGGGAGCCCAGGAGCCTTCCTCGGGCGGATGGATGATCGTTGCGCCGAGGGTCTTCAGAAACTCGTAAGCCTCGTCGATATTCTTACGCTCGCGTGCGCGGAAGCATGCGTGGTGAAGTCCCGCGCGCCGTTGATCGAAATGCTCGTTGCGGTATTGTGCGTCGGCCTTGTGGATGCCAACGCCGGTGCGGGCGCCGATGCAGTAGAACTGCGAATCGGTCTTCCGGACGACGTGGGTCAGGCCCAGAAACGGCAGGAGCTTTTCGTAAAACAGCACGCACGCCTCGAAGTTGCTGACAGTCAGCATCACATGGGCCATTCCGTTTACTTCCATCGCGCGCACCTCTGGCACTCGCGTTTCCGCGATCTCAAGTAACGCTTTAAGTTCAGCCGGCGCCGGGATCGGCCCCGCGCCGCGCTCAGTGCGCGTGCATCCGGCGGCCGTCGGGTTGCTGATGGCCCAGAATCACGTGCGGGCGATAGGGTTTCTCGAGCGTGGCGATCTCTTCGGCGCTCAGCTTGATCTCGGCCGCGTCGATCGCTTCCTTCAGATGCTTCAATTTGGTCGCGCCTATTATCGGGGCGGTCACGCCGGGCGCGTGGAGAATCCATGCACACGCGATCTGCGAGGGCGTCACGCCGCGCGCCTTGGCGAGCTTCTCGACCTCGCTCAGCACCTGGAAGTCGGCTTCGCTGAAGTACATCGATTTGGCGAAGTCGTCGGACTTGGCGCGCGCGGTGTCGCCGCTCTTTTGCGCGTTGCGGTTTCCGGCCAGAAAGCCGCGCGCGAGCGGGCTCCACGGAATCAGGCCAACGCCCTGATCTAGGCAGAGCGGATTCATCTCGCGTTCTTCCTCGCGGTAAACCAGGTTGTAATGATTTTGCATCGCGACGAAGCGATGCCATCCGTTCTTGTCCTGCAGGTTGAGCGCCTTGTGAAACTGCCACGCCGCCATCGAGCTGGCGCCCAGGTAGCGGACCTTGCCCGCGCGGACCAGGGAATCGAGCGCTTCGAGAGTCTCTTCGAGCGGCGTGGTGAAATCGAAGCGATGGATTTGGTAGAGATCGATGTAATCCATCTTGAGGCGGCGCAGCGATGCGTCACACGATTCCAGAATATGCTTGCGCGACAGGCCGCTGCGGTTCGGCCCGGATGCCATCTGGCCGTGGACCTTGGTCGCGAGCACGACATCCTCGCGCTTGGCCATCTCGCCGAGCCATCGGCCGGTGATCTCTTCGCTGACGCCGAGCGAGTACACGTTGGCGGTGTCGAAGAAGTTGATGCCCGCTTCGAGCGCGGCGGCGAAGTGCTCGCGCGCTTCATCGACGGTCAGCACCCAGTCGCGCCACTGCTTGGCGCCATAGCTCATGCATCCCAGACAGATGCGCGAGACGGTAAGACCGGTCCTGCCAAGTTTTGCGTGCTGCATGGTTCCACCCCGGGGAAGATCATTCCCCGCCTTTCGAGTCGATTGTAAGTGAAGGGCCAACGCCCAAAATCCAGCGCCACGCGATACTTGTCAATAGCGGCGCGCTCGCCGTGCGGGCATCGGCTCGAATCATCTCAGGTCATGGCGGCGCGGGCTTGGCGACTGCGCGGCGATGCGAGCGGAGGTCGTAGCCGTGGTCGTGCGCGAAGCGTTCGCGGATGACGGCGAGCAGCACGCCGTCCACGATCGCCACGATTATGATCGCGGTGAGGGTCAGGTTGCGCATCAGTCGCGGCCAGTCTGGCTTGCGCATCGGATCGACCTCGCATCCAGAGTATAGCATCGCGCGCGCCCGATCAGTGCGCCTATTTCGCTGGCGTGCCGAGGGGATTAAGATTCTACCCGAGCAGCCGTGCGCGCGCGCAAATGCCCCGCGGGGGGCACGCGCATCGGCGCCAACGAGGGAGGAGAAAATGCGGGTTCTATTCGTGCATCCCAGTCCGCTGATGTACAGCGAGATCTACCTGCGCCTGGAACCGCTCGGTCTCGAGCGGGTGGCGGCGGCGGTGCGCACCGCGGGGCATGAGGTGCGGATGCTCGATTTGCAGATTTTCCAGCATCGCGATCTGTACCGCGAGTTCGACGATTTTCGGCCGCGCGCGATCGGATTTTCGCTCAACTATCTGGCCAACGTGCCCGAGGTGATCGATCTCGCCAAGGCAATCAAGCATCGCGACCCCAACTGTTTCGTGTTTGTGGGCGGGCACAGCGGGTCGTTCGTCGCCAGCGACATCCTGGAGCACGCCGAGGGCGCCGTCGATTGCGTGTTGCGCGGCGAGGGCGAGACCAGCGCGCAGATGCTGCTCGAGGCGATCGAGGACGGAGCCGACGCGGTCGCGAAGGTGCCGGGCGCGGTGACCGAGCGCGGCATGGGTCCAGCGCCGATCATGATTGATGACCTGGACAAATTTTTTCCGGCGCGCGATCTGATGCGGCGGCGCAACAAGTATTTCATCGGGGTGCTCGATCCGTGCGCGTCGATCGAGTTCACGCGCGGGTGCCCGTGGGATTGCTCGTTCTGCAGCGCGTGGACCTTCTACGGCCGCAGCTACCGCAAATCGACCGCCGAGGCGGCGGCCGAGGATATGGCCTCGATCAAGGAACCCAACGTCTTCATCGTTGACGACGTCGCCTTCATCCATCCCGAGCACGGCTACGCCATCGGGCATGAGCTCGAAAAGCGCAAGATCAAAAAACAGTACTACCTCGAGACGCGCGCCGATGTTCTGATCCGCAACCAGGAGGTTTTCGAGTACTGGCGGCGGCTCGGGCTCGAATACATGTTCCTGGGCCTCGAGGCGATCGATGAAGAGGGCCTCAAGGCGCATCGCAAGCGCTCGTCGCTCGACACCAACATCAAGGCGCTCGAAGTCGCGCGCAAGATCGGCGTGACGGTCGCGATCAACCTGATCGCCGACCCCTCATGGGACGAGCGGCGCTTCGAGATAATCCGCGAATGGGCCATGAGCATCCCGGAGATCGTTCATCTCACCGTCGCGACTCCCTATCCGGGCACCGAGTTGTGGTTCACCGAAGCGCGCAAGCTCACCACGCTGGATTACCGGCTCTACGACATCCAGCACGCGGTGCTGCCGACCAAGCTGCCGCTGCTCCAATATTATGAAGAGCTGGTCAAGACCCAGGGCGTGCTCAACCGCAAGCATCTGGGTTTCAGCGTGTTGAAGGACGTGGCGTCGATCGCGGGGCGCCTGCTGATGCAGGGGCAGACCAACTTCGTCAAGATGCTCTGGAAATTCAACAAGGTCTATAATGCGGAGCGCCAGTTCCAGGAGCATCAGCGCCCGGTCAAATACCAGATGCGCCCACCCGCGCCGCACACCGACGAGCGTCCTGACGCATCCGTGCTGTATATCCATCCGGCGCAGAAATCCGTGCACAGCCCGCGCGTGGCTGAGACTGCGGCGGACGGGCGCGCGCAGATGCAGGCGTCGGCCGCGCAGGATGGCGATTGACCTAATCGCCCGAGAACTTTGGAGTGCGCTTGGCCAGGAACGCCGCGATTCCTTCGCGCGCGTCCCGGGTCTTGGACATCGAGGAGAGCCATTCGGCCTCGCGCGACATCTGCGCCTCGAGCGTGTTGTTCGCGCTGGCGAGGAGCAGGCGCTTGACGCCGCCGTAAGCTCCCGTCGGTCCGGTCGCCAGCTCGGTTGCCAGCGCGGTCGCGGCGGAGACGAGGTCGCCGTCGGGCACCACCCGGGTGACGATGCCGAGGGCTTGAGCCTCGTCGGCGCTTAGGGTCGGATTCGAGATGGATAATTCCAGCGCCTTCTTGTAGCCGACGATTCGAGGCAGGAAATAGGTCGAAGAGCCGTCGGGAGTGAGCGCGGTGTTGGTGTAAGCCATCGTGAACTTCGCCGACTCGGCGGCGATCACGAAATCGCACGCGCAGACGAGGCTGAATCCGGCGCCGGCGGCGCTGCCATGCACCGCGGCGACGATCGGCGAACTCATGTGCGCGAGGGTGGTGATCGCGCGATGCAGGAAATGGGTCACGCGTTCGAGATGGCCGGGCAATTGGGCGGGGGGCTGCGCGCCGAAAGCCTTCAGGTCGCCGCCCGCGCAGAACAGCTTGCCCTCGCCGCGCAAAACCACCGCGCGGATCCTGGGTTCTTCGGAGCAGATTCGGATCGCGTCGCTCAACTCGCGCGCCAGGTCGAGATTTATCGAATTGGCGGCGTGAGGACGGTTGATTACCACATCGGCCACGTTACCCCTTATTTCAAAGAGCAGATTTTGATATTCGAGAACCACCACTGACTCCTTTGATTAATTGCTCGAGCCGCCGCGGATCGATCGATACCAGCCGGCGATCGCCTGCCCGATCTCATGCGGTGAATCTTCCTGTATGAAATGGATGCCGCGCACCGTGCCCTCGCGCTGATTGGGCCATTGGCGGCACGACTCGCGTTGCGCTCCGGTCAGGATTGCGCCCGGCTCGGCGTTGATGAACAGCTTCGGCATCGGGCTCGCCGCGAGCCAGCCCGCGTATGCGGCCACGATCGCAACCACGTCGGCAGGTTCGCCGTCGAGGGGGATCTCGCGCGGCCAGGCAAGGGTGGGGCGGCGCGATTCTCCCGGCTCTAGGAACGGCTTGCGGTAAGCATCCATCTCCGCCGCGCTCAGCTGGCGCATGACGCTGCCGGGCAGAATCCGTTCGACGAAGATATTGCGCTCGAGAATCAGATCGTCGCCGGCCGTGCTGCGCAGCGACTTGAACAGCTCGACCGCGGGCTGCGACCACTCCGCCCAGGTTAACGGACGCACGATCGCTTCCATGTATGCGATCGCGGCCGTGCGCTCGGGATGACGGCGCGCCCAATCGAAGCCCAGCGCCGAGCCCCAATCATGCACCACGAAAGTGAGCTGGCCCTTGGGCAGCACGCGATCCAAAAACGCGTCCAGATGGAGCGCGTGATCGGCGAACCGGTAGCCCCCGGTCGAGGATTTCCCCGACGCGCCCATCCCGATGAGATCCGGAGCGACGCATCGCGCAAACGGCGCCAGATGCGCGATCACGTTGCGCCATAGGTAAGCGGAAGTCGGATTGCCGTGCAGGAATACGATCGCGCCGCCGGCGCCCGTGTCGGCGAACGACATCGAGGTGCCGAGCAGTTCGACGCGATGGCGGGGATGCGGATCGGTGGCGGAAATCTCAGCGGGACTCATGAGGGGGAAATCTCCCGGATCAATCGAGAAATAGAAGGTTCAGGCGCTAAGTGCAAGATCGGCCCGAACGCTTGCGCGTTTTGCGGCCCGCGATGCACAATCGCGCCAGTCAGCCGAATCCGTGTTCCGGAGGAAATCGCGATGGCCGAGCGAAGGCGCAAGTTCTGGGGATGGGGCTACGAAGACCAGGGCCCGAACCCCGAACAGCAGAAGCATCTTGCCGAGCGGATGGCGAAACGGTTCGGCTTGGGGGCGCTATCGATTACCGCGCCGCCCAAGGAGTCCGAGCTCGAGCTGCGCGCGCCGCGTGTGTCGCCGCCCGATTCGCTCGCGGATATCTGCGCGTCGTCGCCCTACGAGCGCGTGCTGCACAGCTACGGCCGCGACTTTCGCGATCTGGTGCGAATCTTTCGCCGCGATTTCTCGAATCCATTCGATATCGTCGCCTACCCGCGCGACGAAGCCGACGTGGCGCGCGTGCTCGAATGGTGCGATGGCGCGCGGCTGGCCGCGGTTCCCTTCGGCGGCGGCTCGAGCGTGGTCGGAGGTGTCGAGCCTCCGGCGCGCGGCGACTATCGCGGCGCGGTGTCGATCGATCTGACTCGTCTCGGCCAGGTGCTCGAGGTGGACAAGGTCTCGCGCGCGGCCCGGATTCAGGGCGGCGTGCTGGGCCCCGCGCTCGACGATCAACTTCGTCCGCACGGCTACACGATTCGGCATTTTCCGCAGTCGTTCGAGTTCTCGACGCTGGGCGGATGGATCGCGACGCGCTCGGGCGGCCATTTCGCGACCAACTACACGCATATCGACGATTTCGTCGAGTCGCTGCGCATCGTCACTCCGACCGGGACAATCGAATCGCGGCGCCTGCCCGGCTCGGGAGCAGGACCGAGTCCGGACCGGATGTTTATCGGATCGGAGGGGATTCTCGGGATTATCACCGAGGCGTGGATGCGTTTGCAGGATCGGCCGAAGTTCCGCGCCGGCGCGTCGGTAACATTCAAGGATATCTTTGCCGCCGCCGAAGCGGTGCGGGTCATCGCGCAGGCCGCACTGTTTCCGGCCAACTGCCGCGTGCTCGACCCCGGTGAGGCGCTCAACTCGGGCGCGGGCAGCGGCGACGAAGCCGTGCTGGTGCTGGCGTTCGAGTCCGCGGATCATCGGCTGGAACCGTGGCTGAAGCGCGCGGCCGAAATCTGCGCGGCGCATGGCGGCAAGGTTCCCGACAACGCGATCCAGACGCGCACCGACGCCGACGCGACTCACGGCGGCGCGGCGGGCGCGTGGCGCAATGCTTTCCTCAACGCGCCTTACCTTATGGATACAGTGGCGGGGCTGGGGATGGTCAGCAACACGTTCGAGACGGCGATCACCTGGGATCGCTTCGCCGATTTCCATCGCCAAATGATCGAGTGCGCGACCCGGGCCGTGACCCGAGTCTGCGGCAGAGGTTCCGTGACCTGCCGCTTCACGCACGTTTATCCCGACGGTCCGGCGCCCTATTACACGGTGCTGGCGCCGGGTAAGAAAAATTCGCAAATCGAGCAGTGGGATGAAATCAAGGCCGAGGTCTCCGACCTGCTGATCAAGCTCGGCGGCACAATCACGCATCATCACGCGGTCGGCCGGTATCATCGCCCGTGGTACGATCGGCAGCGGCCCGATGGCTTCGCGCGCGCTCTCAGAGCGGCCAAGCGCGAACTCGATCCGCACGCGATATTGAATCCCGGAGTGTTGATCGATCCGTAGCGAGCGCGCTCGGCCGCACGCCGCCCGCGGTCAGTCGTCGAGGGCGAGCTTCTTGCGGGCCTGCTCGCTCATCATGTGCGGCGTCCACGGAGGATCCCAGACGATCTCGACGGTGGCGTCGTCGCATCCGGGCAGGCCCAGCAGCTTGTCCTGAATCTCCTCGGTGATCATGGCGCCCATATGGCATCCGGGCGCCGTCAGCGTCATGGTGACGTTGATCACGCCGCCGCTAAGCGCGACTCCATAGACCAGACCCAGGTCAACCACGTTGACCGGAATCTCCGGGTCGTAGCATTCCCGCAGGACCTCGTAAACGTCGGCCTCGGTAATAGCGGTGGCGGCGGAATTATCCATCGAGCACAATCTATTGTATAAGAAACCGAACCCGTCCGAAATGGCGGCGGCAATCAGAGTCAGCAAGAGGCCGGGCAATCCAATGGACAGCAAGGAAGACTTATACGATCAGGCGATCGACCTGTTCGCCGACGACAAGTTCGACGAGGCGATCGCGATGTACCAGCGCGCGCTCGAGGTCGATCCGAAATTCACCGACGCCGTGCACGGACTGGCGATGTGCTATATGGCCAAGGGCGACCTCGACACGGCGATCGAGGTGACCAAGCGCCATATCGCGCAGGATCCGGAAGACGTCCTGGTCTTCACCAACCTGAGCATGTTCTATCAGAAGAAAGGCATGATCGCGGAGGCCGAGGCCGCCGGCGCCGAAGCGCGCCGCCTCGATTGGAAGCGGCAACTGCGCGAGGGCAAAAAGTAACCCCAAGGCGAAAAATGAGAGGACGCAATGCGGCTGAAAGATAAAGTTGTGATGATCACCGGCGGCGGCTCCGGCCTGGGCCGCGAGATGGGACTAACCTTCGCGCGCGAGGGCGCCAGGGTCGCGGTCAACGACATCAGGCCCGAGTCGGCGCAAAACGTCGCAACCGAGATCGAGCGCGCGGGCGGCAAAGCGGGCCCGTTGGTCGCCGACGTATCCTCGAGCGCGGCGGTCAAGAAGATGTTCGCCGACTTCGTCGCGGCGTTCGGCACGATCGATATCCTGATCAACAACGCCGGCATCGGCAGAACCCGCGAGACCACTGAAATCAGCGGCCTGCACGAGTTGCCCGACGAAGACTGGCACATGATGCTCGCGACGCATCTGGACTCGACCTTCTATTGCACGCGTGAGGCGCTCAAGCTGATGATCCCGAAAAAATCGGGCCGCATCATCAACCTCGGCTCGATCGCGGGCACCACCGGGCTGCCCGGCGCGGTCGCGTACTCGGCGGCCAAGGGCGGCATAATCTCGTTCACCAAGGCGCTCGCGCGCGAGGTGGTCGTCCACGGCATTCTGGTCAATTGCATCGCGCCCGGATTTATCGACACGCCGATGACCGCGCCGATCGTCGGCGAGATGAAACAGTACTTCACGCAGCTAACCCCGATGGGGCGGTTCGGCGAGCCGCGCGATATAGCATGCGCCGCGCTGTTTTTGGCCTCGGATGAATCGAACTTCATGGTCGGTCAAGTCGTCAGCCCCAACGGCGGCTACGTGATCTAGCCGGCGCGGCGGGTGCGGCGGGAGGCATCGCGATGTATCTGAATGTCGTGTCGTTTGATTTTCAAAGCGCCGATTTGGCGGCTGAAGAACACAACTATTTCGCCCATCATGTGCCGCTGGCGCGGCGCTTTGGGGGCCTGCGCTTCTATTACACGGGCCGGATCGTCCACGGCGCGGGCGCCGAGCCCGGGCGCTTGCGGACGGCGATTTTAGGCTATGACAGCGCGGAGGCAGCAGCGGACGCGATGCGTTCCGAGGTGATCGCGCCGCTGGTCGCCGACACGCGCGCGCATCTGACCAATCTCGCATCGATATCGATCAGCGGCGAGGCGATCGTGCCCTGCGCGCCGCGCGAACCGGGTGCGCCGTGCTTTATCATGGCGGCGGAGTTCGACCTCGAAGGAGCCGCCGGCGACCTTGCCGCCGCCGAGCGGCACTATCGCGGCGTGCACGTCGAGCTTGCGCGCAAGCTGCCGGGCTTGCGCCATTACTTGATCGGCAAAATCGAGCGCGGCGCCTCCGCGTCCGATCGCTACCGGATGGCGGTGCTGGTGTTCGACTCGCTCGAGGCTTTTCGCGCGGCGTACAAATCGCCCGCGGGGCAGGTGCTCGTGCGCGATGAGAATGCGACGATCCGCAACGCTCGCGTCATGCGAATCGACGCGCGCAGCGAGGTTTGAGCCGCCTCGGCTCGCGCTTTAGCCGCCGCCATCGTGATTTCACAGCCTCGTGATTCGGCAGGATGCCACCGCCGGGTTGCTCGCGGCGCCGACCAATCATGCCCACCAAATCCGCCGGCGTTCTGGTTCCGTTGTTCTCGCTGCGCACCCGCGACGACCTGGGGCGCGGCGAAATAATGGATCTCGCCGCGATGGCAGATTTTGCGCGCGCCGGCGGCCTCGGCATCATCCAACTGCTGCCGCTCGACGAAGGCGGTCCCGGCGAAACCAGTCCCTACAGCGCGATGAGCGTGCTCGCGATCGATCCGGTCTATATTTCGGCGTCCAATCTTGGCCGCCTCGGGCGCCGCGCCCTCGCTCGGGCGCGCGCAGAGATCGGCGCCGGCCGCATCGTCGCGCGTTCGCGTTACCGGCCGGTGAAGTTGGCGATGCTCGAGCGCGCGTTCGCCGCGTCACGCAAGCGTGGCGGCGCCGAATTCGGTGACGACTTCGATCGCTTCTCCGATCGCAATCGCGACTGGCTCGGCGACTACGCGCTGTTTCGCGCGCTCAAGGAGCGCTTCAAATGGACGCCGTGGGACGCGTGGCCGCGGGAATTGGCCGGACGCGATCCGCTGGCGATCGCGGTGGCGCGGCGCGAACTGGCCGGGCCGATCGCGATGTACTCATGGTGGCAATTCGTCGCCGATCGGCAATGGAGCGCCGCGCGGGCGTATGCGCATCGGCGCGGCGTGCTGCTCGGCGGGGACATGGCGTTTTCGCCGGCGCGCGACAGCGCCGAAGTCTGGGCGAATCAGCCGACGTTCGATCTCGGGCGCACCGTCGGCGCGCCGCCCGACGCATTCAATCAGCACGGACAACGATGGGGCCTGCCGATGCCGCGTTGGCAGGCGATGCGCGCGGACGGATTTCGGCTCTGGCGCACCCGCGCGCGCCGCGCGGGCGCGATGTTCGACCTGCTGCGTATCGACCACGTGGTGGGAATCTATCGGACGTTTTCGTTCGGCGCGGACCCGGATGCCGATGGCGCCTTCAGCCCGTCAGACGAGCACGCGCAGGTCGCGCAGGGCGAAGAGATCATGCGCGCGCTGCGCGAGGCGGCCGGAGCGTGCGATTTGATCGCGGAAGACCTCGGCTCGGTGCCGGATTGGGTTCGCGACTCGCTGACCCGGCTCGGGATTCCCGGATACAAGGTGATGCAGTGGGAGCGCGAAGGGTGGGGTGGCCCTGACGAGCGCTTCAGGAGCCCGTCAACGTATCCCGAGCTGTCGCTGGCGACAACAGGGACGCACGACACCGAGGCGTTGACGGTATGGTGGCGCGAGCAGCCGATTCACGAGCGCGACAAGCTGTGCGCGGCGCTCGGAATCGCCGCGCGCATCAATCCGCGGCGCGATCGGCTCGGCGATGACGCACGCGACGCGATTATCGAGGCGCTCTATGCGGCGCCCTCGCGCTACGTGACCCTGCCCATCCAGGATCTGTTCGGATGGAGCGCGCGGGTCAATCGCCCCGGCACCGTCAGCGACTCGAACTGGACCTATCGGCTGCCGCTCACGATCGATCGGCTTGCGGCCCATGCTGGCGTACAGACGCGGCTCGCGCGCCTGCGCGCGATCGCGCAGCGGACGGGCAGATTGCCCTCAGGCGGGGACGGCGGCGAATCGCCATAGGCAGACTAAGATGGTATGAATCACGATATGAAAAGTATGAAAGCCAGAGTCGCCGAGCGCGGCCAGGTTACGATTCCCAAGCGGCTGCGCGACCGCTTGGGCGTGAAGCCGGGCACGACGCTTGAGTTCAGCGAGGAACGCGGGCGCCTGGTCGCCGTCAAGAGTGCTCCCGCGGATCCGGTCGCGATGGTATTCGGATGCCTGGGCGGCAAGTTCGATACGGACGTCTTTATGGCCGCAATCCGGGGTCCGCGCGATTGATCACCGCGATTGACACGAACGTTCTGATCGACGTTTTCGGCGCCGATCCCGCCTTTGGCGAAAAATCCGCCGCGGCTGTGCGCCGCTGTCTGCATGACGGGGCGCTCGTCGCGTGCGCGGTGGTGTGGGCGCAAACCGCGGTTGCCTTTCCCAGCCGCGAGAAGTTCGCGCGGGCAATGAATGATCTCTCGGTGGCATTCGATCCCATGACCGGCGAAACCGCGCTCAAGGCCGCCGAGGCTTGGCGCCGCTACCGGGCGCACGGTGGTATGCGGACCCGAATCGCAAGCGACTTCCTGATTGGTGCGCACGCACAGGGCCGGGCCGACCGGCTGCTGACCCGCGACCGCGGATTTTTCCGCCGGTACTTCGCCGGACTAAAAGTGCTGGACCCTTCGCGTCCGTAGCCGCCGCGCAAACCGGTCTCCCGTGATACGGCCGCCGCGCCCTCATGCGTCGCGCTGACCGTTGTGGAAATATGGTCTGTTGACTTGCCAGTCAACAGGCCATATTTATACATCATATGCGGATCCGCGAAGCCCAGGTGATCGCGCGCATTTTGCGGCTACTGGAACAAGTCTCGGGCTCCCGGCCGACGCTGACGGTTCCGCCTACTCGCGGGCTCGGGGCGTGGCATTTTTTCCTTCAGGTTGGGCGATCACGGTTTTCCGTTGACATGAGGCCGTCGAGCGCAACGGCCGCCGTTGCGGCAGCGATTGCGCGGCTTGAAATAGTTAAAAATAACACGCCGAAATCGGTCGAGTTGATTCCGATCGTGGCGGTGCCATACATGGGGGAGGTTGGAAAGCTGCTGTGCGAGAAGGCAGGCGTCAATTGGATTGACCTCTCAGGCAACGCTCATCTGGTTGCGCCGGGTCTGCGAATTCATATCGTGGGCCACGCCAACCAATACAAGCAATCCGGAAGGCCATCCGATGTCTTCGCACCCAAGAGCGCGCGTATCACGCGCTATCTGTTGAGGCATTGGTACAGCGCCTTCTCACTCCGAAAGCTCGCGGCAAAGACCGGGATGGACCCGGGATTCACGTCGCGCATCGTGCGCACGTTGGAAAGTCAGGGGTTCGTCTTACGCGCCGAGGCCAAAGACGTATCGCGAGGTGGAGACCTAATCGGTGCGCGTGATCCGGGCCTGCTCTTGGATGCGTGGCGGGCGAGGTATGATTTTTTCCGCCATCACGTAATTCAAGGCCATGTCGCCGCCCGCACGGGCGAGGACTTGTTGCGCGAGGTGGCAGGCAAATTGGACAAATTGGCAAGTCGCGGTATTGAATATGCCGCGACCGGCTTGGGCGCGGCCTGGCTGCGAACCCATTTTGCCGGCTTTCGTCTGGCCACGTTCTACCTTCGTGAGGCGCCTGCCGATGAGCTCCTGCAGGAGCTTGGATTCCGGGAGGATCCGAAGGGCGCGAACCTGTGGCTGGCCGTTTCAAATGACGATGGAGTATTCGAGGGCGCGGAGGCAGTCGAAGGCGTACAGTGCGTGCATCCGATTCAGCTCTACGTCGATCTGAAAGATCAGCCGGAGAGATCGGCGGAAGCCGCCGAGAATCTCCGGTCAAGCCTGTTCGGGGTGGCTGAGCATGGCTGACAAACCCCGCACCGCTGCCGCGTACTCGCTCAGACAACTGGAACGAGTGCGCGCCACCTGCCTGTACGTTGCCACGATACTCGGCGATCTGCTGAGCGATATCGTTGTGGTCGGTGGTTTGGTGCCATCTCTGATCGTCGATCAGACGGCGCTCCCGGATGGAGCCGACCCACATCCAGGCACGCAAGACCTTGACCTGGCCTTGGCGTTGGCTTTGCTCGATCACGAGCGCTATCGCGCGGTGACCCAGCGACTTCGAGACGGTGGCTTCGTTCCCGACACAAATGCTCAAGGCAACCGGACCAGGCAGCGTTGGCGCGTTCAATCCGGCGGCGCGCCGATTACCGTCGATTTCTTGATGCCCCCGAGTCGGCCTTCGGACAAGGGTGGGATGCTGCGAGACTTGGAGGAGGATTTCGCGGCGTTCATTATCGCGGGTCTGCGGCTGACCTTCCTCGATCGCCAAACTGTCGAACTAAGTGGAAAGACGATCCTGGGCGCGAGTAATTGTCAAATGTTGTGGATCGGCCTGGCATGATCAGGCGGCTTCCCTGGGTTGATTATCGGTTGAGTGAGTAATGCTGTAGGGTCGATCCTGGTGAACTCCGTCGATGAACTTGACGCCGGCGCGGACCAGCGGC
>DATKSQ010000105.1:0-18201 GCA_035531615.1 Binataceae bacterium (SeqCode) | reverse complement strand
CGACGATCTGGATTCCGTTGATCGCGATATTGACCATCGTCGAGCCGTTGACGCCCTGGAAGGCGATCCACGCGACCGCGAAGGCGAAAATCACCGCGATCAGCGCCATGAAAACCGGCCCCGGTATGCCCGCATTGATCGTGTTCGGCGCGACATTGCCGACGATGTATCCGATGATGATTCCCATCGTCGCGACCATCACGCCCGGGTACATCCAGTAGTACAGATGCGAGGCCCATCCGATCACGAACTTTGCGATCCGCGCGAATTTGTACGCGTGCGTCGTGTTCAGAAACGCCTGTTCCGCAAACAGATACGAGCTACCCGCTCCTGGGTAAAGCTTGGCCAGTTCCGAATACGAAACCGCCGTCGCGTAGGCCAACATGAGCGCGACAAATATGCCCGCCCACATCGCCATCCCCGACGGGAACGCGTAACCCGCTTGCAGAACGAACGTGATCCACAGGAAGGCGCCAGGCGCGATTAGCGCCATGGCGTTGACCGTGACTCCGGTCAACCCAAGTGTCGCCTTCATCTTGGGTGCTTCGTTTGACTCTGCCATCTCTCCTCCTTCGGCTTCGCCCGCCGATTTTCGCGGGTCTTCGCTCCCCCGGCTGATTTCGATGCCGATGCGGGTTTGCAGCGCTCTATGCGCAAGAGCAGTGCCATTGAAATCCATTGCGAATCGCCTGCATTCTGCACGGGCGATGCTTATGCGATGAGCAACCGCCTGCCGCACAGTCATCAGGCCGACCCATCGACAGGCCGTCGTGCCCTCCGATAGTTCGAGAATCAGTCGATGATTCGGCGGAGTTTCGTCCGCACGCGTGCTGTGAATCGCGCGCAAAGCAGCGCCAGGAAAAGTGGCGCCGGGGAAAGTGGGAAGATGCGCGCGTGGTTGCGCCGCGCGCGACGTAATAAAGCTGATTCGAGGCGCAGCTCAGATTGCGATATCGCCGCGCTCGTCAGTGCGGATGCGAATTACTTCCAGCACTTCCGACACGAAAATCTTGCCATCGCCGATCCTGCCGGTCCGCGCCTTGCGCTGGATTGCTTCGACGACCGCGTCGGTCTGTTCGTCGCGCACGATCACTTCGAGCTTGAGCTTGGGCTTGAAATCGATGATGTACTCCGAGCCCCGATAGAGCTCCGTGCGTCCCTTCTGGCGGCCGAAGCCTCTAACTTCGTAAGTCGTCAGTCCGGTAATGCCTGCACGCTCGAGTTCCGCCTTTACCGCATCGATCGTAAACGGTTTGATGATCGCCTCTACCTTCTTCATCGAGTGCGTCCTCGTGTGCCGCGCCGGTTGTGTCGCCGCGCGATTCGCACGCCGCGGCAACTTTATCCACGAGCAAGACGGATGCCGCCATGCGACCGCTGGTCGCCACGGCTTCGTTATCGACGATGCGCGCCAGGCAGGCATCGGCCCGCCCGACGGTCATCACGGCTCTGCCTGAAACGGCGTCCGGCCCGGCCGGCTACGCCTCGCGCGAGGACCGGGAGGGCGGCACTCCCACCGCAACCATAAGGATCGGGCTCTTGCCGGCGGCGTGCGGCGCGAAGAACTTGGCCGTGTCGTCATCGTAGAAGGTAAGACCGCTTGCCCCGCGGCCCAGCGCGTAGGCTGCCAGATATGCCCGCCCGCCACGGAGGCCGGCCTCGAGGTGCGCGTCGCGATAGCCGCGATTGCCGAGCGCGCCGAGCGTGCGCTCCAGGTCGGCCATGTAAACAATCAATGCCGAGCAGTCCATCCCGAGCGGCTGATCAAGGCACAGATAACCCGCCTCGCCACGAAACTCGCCCGGCTTGATCAACTCGAATCCCGCCGCGTCGCGTGCCAAGAAATAAGCGCCCGGCGCCAGACCCTCGACCGCGTTGACAATCAGATATGTGTCGATAAGCGCTGGAAAGTCCGCTCGCACGGGTGCGCTCGACGCCGCCAGGATCGCTTGCAGCACTTGTCCGGGTATCGGAGCCTGGGCGAATTGCCGCGTCGATCCGCGTCGCAAAATCGTCTCGCCAAGTCCCATCGAATCTTCGGGCGCGGTCCCGCCGAGGTGAATCAGCTCGCCCGCCGGCGCGCTATTGGCGACTCGCGCATCCGCGATCGCTGCGACTTCATCGCGCGCCACCAGACGCGACTCGCGATGGAATTTTATCATCGAATCGTAGGCAACCTCGCCCGGTGAAAGTGCAATCGACTCGAACGGGAATGCCTCGAGCGCCGGCGACGTGGCCGCCGCGGCGCCGCCCGCGCCTAGCGCAACCATCGCGACGGCCCCTTCCCGATCCGGGTCGAGGCCAAGCAGCAGCTCGAGTTCGGGATCCTCGAACGCGGTCACAATCCCGGCGTCCGTTCTCTGCGCCGCCGCGGCCGCGATCAGATTGGCGAGCATCGTGCCCGCGTCCCAGAAACAATAGCGGTACGCGCGCGCGCGGTACTTCCACGCGCTGCGCCAGAATATCGAAGCGAGGATCAAAATCGCGCGCGCATGCGCAAGCTCGGGTCGATCCGCCGCCGCTCGCGCCAACATCGCGCGCCAGTCGCCGCGCCTGAGCCCGCGCAGCTTCAGATCGGCGGGTGAAAAATGATAGAGCGCCGGCTCGAGTCCCTCGACCTCGCCCGCCGCAAGATAGATTTCGGTTGGATAGAGTGCGCCCGCCGAAGCCGCCGCGCGAAAATGATAGTCCTCGTCTCCCACCCGCTTCGAGCGCGTGAGCCCGCCCATGCAGAAGAGCATCCGCGTAAGCGCGTCGAGTCCGAGCGCCGCACCGGCGTCGGGCGGCTGCCCGGCGATCGCTTCGAGAGCGGGCAGAGCGGAGAGTTCGAGCTCGCGTGGTAAAGCGAAGGTTCCCGCGGCGGGATAAATCTTGTACGGCGCCGGCCGGTTATCCCAGTCGAGCAGATGCGGCGACGATCGTACGCTGGTGTACGAGTGCTTGGTAACCTCGTGATAGACGCGCGCCGCCTCGATGTACCGATTGCCCAAGCTCGAATCCTTGTTGCCTGCGCGGCGCTTCAACATACCATTCGTTCAGCTTCCGCAAACCGCGCTTCCTGTGCTATACGGACGGGCGAAAGATTCCGCCGCAGGAGAGTCTAGCATGGCCACCCGCAGCACGCCTGCCGAAGTTATCGCGATGTTCGAGAAGTTCAGCAATTGGGGACGCTGGGGCGCCGGTGACGAGCGCGGGGCGCTCAACTTTATCACCGACGCGAAACGCGCCGCCGCCGCGAAGCTGGTGAAATCGGGCGCGGCGGTTTCGCTCGCACTGCCGCTCGCTACCATTCCGGCCGCCGACAATCCCACCCCTGTCACGCATCTGATGGTGCAGGCGGGACACGACTCGCATGAGATGCCGCTGCCCTACGCGGGCGATTACTTCGCGATCGCGCCGCACGGAATGGCCAATACGCATATCGACGCGCTGTGCCACGTGTTTTGGAAGGACAAGATGTACAACGGCTTCGGCGCGCAGGAGGTCGGCTCGCAGGGCGCGAAAAAATGCGCGATCACGGTGGCGCGCGAGGGAATTATCAGCCGCGGCGTGCTGCTCGATATCCCGAAGATCAAAAAGATCGACTGGATGGAGCCCGGCGAGCGCATGTTTCCCGAAGATCTCGACGCCGCCGAAAAAGATCATCGCGTCCGCGTCGAGGAAGGCGATGTCCTGCTGATTCGCACCGGCCGCTCCGCGCGCCGCAAAGCCAAAGGCGGATGGGACCCCAATCGCGTCGGGCTGCCGGGGCTTGATGCGACCTGCCTGCCGTGGTTGCATTCGCGCAAGATCGCGGTGCTCGGCTCCGACAGCGTCAGCGACGTCGTGCCGAGCGGCTACGAGGGCGTGCCGCTGCCGATTCACGTGGGCACGCTGGTCGCGATGGGCGTGCATTTAATCGACAACGCGGATTTCGACGCGCTCGCCACGGCTTGCGCCACGGCGGGACGCTACGAATTCCTGTTCACGATGGGACCGCTGATCCTGAATCGCGGAACCGCGTCACCGATAAATCCAATCGCGATTCTTTAATCGCGACCGGCTGAAAAGGAACTTCATGGAGATAGGGGTATGAAAAGCGAAGCTCTGGTTATCGATTGCGACGGACACATCCTCGAGCCGCCCGATCTGTGGGAGAAATATATCGACCCCAAGTATCGCGATCGCGCGATGCGGATTCGGGTCGGCGACGACGGCTTCGAGTATCTTGAAATCGATCGCAAGCGCGCCGAGATGACGCGCCCCGGGCTGCTCGGCTCGCTCGGCGGGATGGGCAAACGCGTCGAGGAGACCAACCGGATGCGCACCGCCGCGATGCGCGGGGAAAGGATGCGCCCGGAAGATTTGCGCGCGGTGCAGCCCAAGCCCGAGGACACCTATCTCAAGGGCGCGGCCTTCGGCACCATGGACATGAAGGAACGCCTCCAGCTTCTGGACAAGGAGGGGATGGCGAAATCGATCCTGTATCCGACCATCGGACTGCTCTGGGAGGCCGAGCTTTTCGATGCCGAACTGACCGCCGCCTATTGCCGCGCGTACAACCGCTGGATCGCGGATTTCTGCCGCGATTCGGGCGGAAGGCTTATCCCGATCGCGCATCTGTCGCTCGGCGATCCGGCCGAGGCCGCCCGCGAACTCGAGCGCTCGGTGAAAGACGGATGCAAAGGCGCGTTCGTGTGCCCGTTTACGATCACGCGCGTTCCGCACGGCGACACGGCGCACGATCCGGTATTCGCGGCCGCGCAAGAGCTTGGCGTGCCGCTTGCGATTCATCCGACCTTCGAGCCGGTGTCGTTCGGAATCCATCGCCGCTACGACAACTTCGCGTGGGCGGCATGGTATTACGATCTGTTCGCGGGGCAGGGCGTGCAGCACGCCTTCGGAACATTTTTCCAGCTCGGGGTTTTCGATCGCTTTCCGAAACTCAAGGTGATCGTGCTTGAATCGCAAGCCGGATGGATCGGCTACTACCTCGATCGCGGCGATGCGATCTACTCCGGCACCACGCTCGGGATGACGGTGCGGCTCAAGGAAAAACCTTCTTACTATTTCAAGCGCCAATGCTGGATTTCCGCCGACCCCGACGAGCGCACGATAGCCGGGATGATGCAGATCGTCGGCGAGGACAAGTTCTTCTGGGCGAGTGACTATCCGCATCCCGACCATCCGGGAAATTATCTCGAAGAGCTAAAGGGCCTCATCGCGCCGATGACCGAATCGGGCCGCCGCGCGATCCTGGGCGGGAGCGTCGCGAAGGTTTACGGAATCTAGCTGAGACATCAGCGACAGCGGCAAAAACAAAAGCGGCGCCCGCGTATTCGCAGGCGCCGCTTCTTCTGTGTGCCTTTGTGCGTTGGTGGCAGCCTTGATTATTTCGCCGTCATCTACTCGATCGTCACCGGAATCTCGAACTTAACCGCCTGCGGAATTTTACAGATGTTGTCGTTGCACTCCTGGAACTTGAACGTGCCCGCGATTTGATAATCGCCCGGCTTCGACTTCGGATCGATCATCACCGCGCCAGTCGCATGCACCGAATTCTGATAGACCGGCAGCGTTTGACCGAGTCCCTCGAACTTCACCGGCGTTGGCGCGGGAAACTTGATCCGCTGCTGGGCGATCATGCGCTGGTCGAACTCGACGCTGGTCGGCACAAAATCCTCGGGCACCGGATTGCCGTAGATGTGCCATCCGGGATCGATTGCGATATCGACCTTGACGCCGACCTCGTGGCCGGGCGCGACCTTTGCGTTGGCCAGCGCGATTTTCGCCTGCACGTTTTGCGCCTGCACGGTGGTCGCCGCGTCGGCTGCAAGCGCCGCCCGCGCGAGCAGCGCCACGGCAAGCACGGCGATCAGCGCGCTGAGCGATCTGTGTAATTTCATCTTCATCGCCGATTAGATTAGCGCAACCGGCGCGCGAAAGCATCGGAAGGCTATGCAGATGCCGAGGGCGAGATTTCTCGCGATTCTTGCCGCATGGCACGACGCGGAAGACGCAACACGCATCGCCCGCTCGCGCTCGGAATGACACTAAAGAAAAGAGAAATTGTCATTTCGAGCGCGAGTGCGCCGCCAGCTTCGCATCGTCCGTATCGACTTGCGCCGAACGCATCGCGAGAAATCTCGCCAGCCGCGAGAGCAGCCGCGTGGAATGGATCGCGAAACGCTCTCTCTTAGCGGACGCGGGACCGATCGCGCTACGGCAGCATCCCGGCCTGGATTATCGTCGGCTCGGATGACTTTGGAACCTGCGGGTCGCGTTTGCGCTTCATCGCCTTTTCGATAATCGGCGCCATCCGCTCGGCCTTTTCCCTGGCGCGCTGTTCCTCGCGCGGCTTGAATTCCGGCAGCACCTTTTCCGCGAACAGGTTCAGCGACGAGCAGATGTCCGCGTGCTGGTTGTTGCCCGCCTGAGAGATGAACACCACCTGGTCGACGCCGGCTTCTTCATAGGAACGCAGCCGCTCGCGAATCAGATCGGGCGTCCCGATGCACGCGTTCTCGCCGCCCGCGCTTGGGATATCGGCCGACGTGCCCTTGTAGTTCGACCAGATGTCGGTCTTGCCGGGCTCGTGGCGGCCGAATACATAGTGATGCCCGAGCGCGTAGGAGAAGAACTTGAGTCCCTCCTCACCCATCGCGACCGCGCGCTCCTGATTGGGATCGCACATGAAGCCGGTCACGATCGCGATGTTAGGATTGATCGCGTAGCCAATCGGCTCGCACTCGTTTTCGAGCGTCGTGTAATAGTCATTGACCCACTGGCGTGCTTCATCGGGACTGACGAAGGCAAACGTCAGCGCGCCGATCCCGAGCTTGGCCGCGAGGTGAATAGTCTCGCGCCGCGAGCACGCTACCCATAGCGGAGGATGCGGCTTCTGCACCGGCTTGGGCACGACGTTGCGCGCGGGCATCTTGAAGTATTTGCCCTCGTGGCCCGCAAACGGCTCCTCGACGAACATCCTGCAGATCGCGCCGAGAGACTCCTGCCACATCGCACGCTTGTCGGCGCGTGGGATCAGGAAGCCGCCCAGCTCCGCCTCGGCCGAGGACTCGCCGGTGCCGAACTCGACCCGTCCGCCGCTGACCAGGTCCAGCGTCGCGATCCGTTCGGCCACCCGCGCGGGATGATTATATCCCGCCGGCAACAGCACGATTCCGTGGCCGAGCCGAATCCGCTGGGTGCGCTGGCTGCACGCCGCCAGAAAAATCTCGGGCGCCGATGAATGCGCGTATTCCTCAAGGAAGTGATGCTCGACCTCCCACATGTGGTCGATACCGAGCCGGTCCGCCAGCTCGACTTGATCGAGCGCATCCTGAAACAGCTTCAACTCCGAGCCGGGTTTCCATGGACGCGGTAGCTGATGCTCATAGAACGTTCCAAACTTCATAAGATGGTTTTCCTCTTCTCTCTAATCGGGAGTTGATATGTGCCAGTTCCCGCGCAGTGGAAACTCTCGTCTCTCACTTACCCCCTGTGGGGGAAAAACATGCCCTGGGCGCAGCCGAAAGAAAAGAGCGGCAGGATGTCCGGAAGATATTTTTCAATATTCCGCTGAGGTGTGACGCTCGAAATCCGCGCCGGGTCAAACCTTGTCCACCGGTACGACGAACAGCGTGCGCGCGACCATATCGACGACCTCGCGTTTGCGGCGCTCGATGATCGCGGGTTCGAGCAGGTTCACGTTCCAGAGCCGCTTGATCATCGCGGCGGTGCCGAAATATCCGATCGTGATCGACTCGAGGCTACGGATGAAATGAAACGGGTCGAGCTCGGCGCGGAACTCGCCCTCGCGCTGTCCGCGGAAAATGAAATTCTTCGCGATCGCGTCAAGTGGCGGCATCCGGCGCTTGAGCAGATTGCGGCCCATTCCGCTTTCGTCGGCCATCTCCTTCCACAGCAGCTTCATCGAATCGGGATGCTTCGCGATATAGTCAATCGCGTCACCGATCGCCTGCACCAGGCGTTCCTGCTGGCTGCCCTTGCCGGTGGCGACGCGCTGCGCGGCGGCTTCCATCCCTTCGAAGATCTGGTCGAGCACCGCGACGTAGAGCTGCTGCTTGGAGGGAAAATGATGCAGCAGCGAGGGCGCCTTGATCCCTATGCGCCGCGCGATATCGCGCAGGCTGGTGCCGCGGTATCCGCGCTCGGCGAACAGCGGCAGCGCGACCATCAGCACGCGGTCGCGGGTATCGATACCCCGATGCAGCGCAACGATCCTGGTTCCAGCGCGCGCGACGTGCGCTTTCGGATGGCTTTGCATGATAGTTCCCCCACTATCGGCAAGTAGCGTAGCTAACGGCCGTTAGGCAGTCAAACCGCTGCGAGCGACGCGCTGCGGCCGGAGCCCGCGGAAAAATCGCCGATGCCGCCGCGGTTGCGGCGCTTTTGATCCCGCCCAAACAGTAGTAGAAAACCTTCCGTGAGTGCCAGCGGATCGCCCGCGCGCGGGTCCCTGGCGGAGGTTAACGCCATGGCCGAACTCCACTGGAAATCCGCCCACGAGCTTGCCGCGATGATCCGCCGGCACGAACTCAAGCCGAGCGAGCTGATGACGGCAACCATCGCGCGCCTCGAGGCGGTCAACCCCAAGCTCAACGCGTTCGTCGCGATCCGCGCCGAGCAGGCGCTCGAGGAGGCGCGCGCGATGGACGAAAGAGTCGCCCGCCGCGAGGAACTCGGGCCGCTCGCCGGGTTGCCGCTCGGCGTCAAGGATCTCGAGGATGTGGCCGGGTTGCCGACCACGCACGGTTCCAGGCCGTTCAAGGACCATATGCCCAAGAGCGATTCGGTTCAGGTCGCACGCCTTAGGGCCGCGGGCGCGATTGTGCTCGGCAAGACCAACGCTCCCGAGTTCGGATACACGGGCTTTACCAAGAACCTGCTGTTCGGGGTGACACGCAATCCGTGGAACCTCGAGCGCACGCCGGGCGGATCGTCGGGCGGCAGCTCGGCGGCGATTTCGGGCGGTGTCATTGCGCTTGCCACCGGCTCCGATGGCGGCGGCTCGGTGCGAATTCCCGCGTGCTATGCCGGATGCTTCGGGCTCAAGCCGAGCAAGGGCCGGATTCCCCTCGAGCCATCGCTGGGGATGCTCGGATGGAACGACACGAGCGTGCTCGGGCCGCTTACCCGGACGGTGCGCGACGCTGCGATATATCTGGACGCGGCGGTTGGGTACCATCCCGCGGATCCCGATTCGCTGCCGCATCCGGGAATCTCCTATCTCGCGATCCTGGAGCGGCTCCCCAAAAAACTGCGCATTGCGTTTCATCCCGACTTCGGCAATCCGGTGCAGACCGACGTCGCGCGTGAGGTCGCCAAGGCAGCCGAGGTGTTCAAAGACCTCGGGCACGAGCTCGAGGTGATCGATGATCCAATCATCGATCTGGGCCGCGAATGGCAGCGCCTGGGCGCGACGCAATCTTACGCGCAGCTCTACGAATTGCTCGCGACCCGTCGCGATGATTTCGGCCGCGCATTCGCGTCGGGCACACTGTCCGCCGAGCATATCACCTGGCGGCATTACGGACAGGCTTATCGGCTGCGGTATCAATTCAATGAATGGTGCCGCAAGATTTTCGATCGCTACGACCTGCTGCTGACTCCGACCATTGCGACCGAAGCGTTTGCGGCCGCCGGTCCGCCGTTTGACACGATCAACGGCAAACCCGCCGACCCGCTCAAAGCGGTCGCCGGATTTACGTACCCCTTCAACATGAGCGGCCATCCGGGCGCTAACGTACGGGCAGGATTGACCGATGCGGGCCTGCCCGCCGGGTTACAGATTGTCGCCGAGCGCTACCGCGAGGACTTGGTGTTGCAGGCGGCGTATGCCTACGAGCAGGCGCGTCCGTGGAATAACAATTGGCCTGATCTCTGAGCGATCATCGAGCCGCCACGAGCGGTTCGCGCCCTACGCCGGGAACTGCTTGCGGACGGCGCTGAACGCCGTATCGGTCGCCTCGAGCGTGCGTGCGATGTCGTCTTCGGTATGCGCGGCCGTAAGAAACCAGTTGTGACGCGGCGCGAGGTACACGCCATTTTGTGCGCACGCGCCGGCGAACGTCTTGATACGATCGTGATGGCCGCGGTCGTCCTTGAACGTCATGTACGGCATCGCGGGCGGCCCCGAATACGTGACCTCGAAGCCATGCGCGTGCGCCTGCGCGAGCATCCCGTCGCGCAGCTTCTCGCCCAGCATCCGCATCCGCTCGACCGCACCCGTCGCGGCGAGTTCCTGCAGGCAGGCCAGCGATGCCGCCATCGGAATCGAGCTGGTGAAATACGACCCGGTGAAGAACACCTCCTGCGCGGCCTGCTTGAGGCTGTCACGTCCCATGCACGCCGAGATCGGATAGCCGTTGCCCATCGCCTTGCAGTAGGTCGATAGATCGGGGCGCACGCCGAACAATTCGCCCGAGCCGCCCATGTGCAGGCGGAAACCGGCGCGCACGTCGTCGAGAATGAATACGATTCCACCGCGATCGCACAGCGCGCGCACGCCGGAGAGAAATCCTTCGGCCGGAAGCTCCTGATCGTGTCCCGCGTCGTGGCGGAAGGGAGACAGGATCACGCCGGCGATCTCGCCTTCGTTCTGATCGATCGCGTCGCGCAGGCTCGCCAGGTTGTTGTAGTTGAAGTACACGATGTTGGCGCGATCCTCGGGCATCACGCCGCCCGGCGCCGGAGTGCACCACGCGTGTGCGCCGTGATACGCGCCCGAGCACATCGCGATCTTCTTTCGCCCGGTCGCATGGCGCGCGACGACCGTCGCCCAGGTGCACACGTCGGAGCCGTTTTTCGCGAACACCGTCCAGTCGGCGAACGGCGTGATCGAGACCATGTACTCGGCCAGCTCGACCCACAACGGCCCCGGCGCGTTGAAGCAGTTGCCGAGTTCCATCTGGCGGCGGACAGCTTCTTCGACGCGGGGATGGCGATGGCCCAGCACGATCGGACCGTACGACGCCATGTAGTCGATATATTCGTTGCCATCGACATCCCAGACGTGGCAGCCCTGTCCGCGCGCGAAGAATGACGGGAATGCGCCTCGGGTGAGCAGCGCCGGATTCTGATGTCCGTAAATGCCGCCGGGAACAACTTTGCGCGCGCGCTCCATGAGCGCGATGCTCTTGTCGAATGATAATGGTTTCACGCCGGGACCTCGGAGGCGCTGGTTGCGCCGTGCTGCAAATGAGAATCCTACGCGTGATCGCAGGCGTCAAGCGCGCGCAGGCCGCCGATGCCAGGGCGGCATCGCGGCACGCGCACGCGTTCAATGCCGCATTATCAGTGGCGGTAGGTGGTGCGCGAAGGCGGCTCGGTCGTGGGCGGCAGCGCTCCGATTCGGGTCAGCTCTTCGCGCAGCTTCGCGCGCGACAACGGCTTGGACAGCACCGCCGAGGCGCCAAGCTCGTAGCTCTCGGCGATGTCGCGATCGTACATCGAGCTGGTCACCACGAACAGCGGCACCATCGAGCACACTTCGCTGCCCCGCACCGCAGTCATGACCGAGAAGCCGCCGTTGTCGGGCAGGCGCAGATCGACGAAGAACAAATCGGGACGATCGTACTCGGTGAACTGCCCGATCATGTCGAGCGCCTCTTCGGCGTTTTGCGCATGCAGCATCTCGATCTCGTCACCCAGCACCTGGCGAATCACGGTCAGCGCGATGAAGACGTGATCGGGATTATCCTCGACGAGGAAAATTCTGACGCAGGGACCGGAACCTTCGAGATTATTATCGTCGTTCTCCATGCTTCCCTACTCCGACGCGGAGACTGTCAGGCTACTTCATTCGCGGTAAAAAATCCGCCTTTTCGATCGAAAATTTTGCCAGACTGAGCGATTTTTTACGGTGGCCGCGATGATCCAATTGCCGTGCCACGATGGTGTGAATCGGCAAACCTGCGGTATCAGTCAGGTTGTTTAGCCTTGTCATGTTTAGAAGCCGCAGCGGAGTTTGAATCGAACAATGTGCCGTCAATAGCTAGTAATCTGTACCGTTCTGGCTCTCATGTCGCTCATTTCGAGCGGTCCAGCTTACTTCGCAAATTCCCGCACTTTCCGGATGTGGCACAAGTGCTACACTGCTACGCCGGTCTTGTTTCAGGTCGGCACAGTTTCCCGGCCGTAGTGAAGCGACCGCGAACGCTTGCGGCGTCGCGATGTGCAGGGGAGGAGAGGGGAGTTTTCGGAGTGGGCGTCTTGGCTCGGGTTTTTGATTCGCCGCTGTTGCAGCATCCGCTGCTCAGAAAATATACCGCGCTGATCAGCGAGGATCTGAACGCTACTTATTCGCGCGATATCCAGAAGTGGCTGCTGGTCGCACCGATTGTCGGAATCATCACCGGCATTGTGATCGCCGGAATCACGATCTTGATTCTGGGCAAAATTTGGGCGGCGGTGCTGCCGCTTTATCTGGCACATCACTGGATGATCATGCCCGGTCTTCTGCTCGGCTTTCTGCTGACCGGGTTGATCATGCAGTTCCGCACGCCCGATCCCGACGAACATTCGACCGAAGAGATCATCCGCTCGTACCACGAGCATCAGGGCGATATCGATTTCAAGCCGTTTTGGTGGAAGCTGCTGGCCGCCGTGACTACCGTCGGATCGGGCGGCAGCGCGGCGCTCGAGGGGCCGAGCATCTACGGCGGCGGCGCGATCGGATCGTGGCTGTGGACGAAATTGCGCCGCGTCGCGCGGCTCGAATCGCGCGATCGGCGGATCATGTTGATCAGCGGCGCGGCGGCCGGGATGGCGGCTGTCTTCCGCGCGCCGCTGACCGGAATCGTGTTCGCGCTCGAGATGCCCTACAAAGACGACCTCGCGCATGAGGCGCTGTTGCCCTCGCTCATTGCGTCGGTGGTGGCGTATGCGACTCTCGTTACGATAGTGGGTGCCGAGCCGCTGTTCGGATTTCACGCGCGGGCGGTGTTCCACTCGGCCGACGTGTTCTGGTCGGCGCTTCTGGGCGCGGGGATTGGGCTGATCGCGATCGTCTTCGACATCACGTTTCGCCGGGTGCGGACCTTTTTCGTGCATAGCCGCGTGCCGCATACGTTCAAACTGCTCGCGGGCGGATTCGGCACGGCGCTATGCGGGATGCTTTTCCTTGCGATCTTTCCGGGCAAGCTGGTCCCGATCGGTCCCAACTACGAGGCGGTGCGCTACGTGCTGAGCACGCCGTATCCCTCGCATCTGCTGGTCACGTTCGCGATCCTCAAGCTCGCGGCGACGATCTGCTCGCTTGGCTCGGGAGGAGTCAGCGCGATGTTCGTGCCGCTGCTGCTGGCCGGGGGATGCCTGGGCAGCGCGTTCGCGCAATCGATCATGCACTCGCCCGCGCTCGACATGTATGCCGCCGTCGGGATGGCGTCGTTCATCGCGGCGGGCTACAAAACTCCGCTGACCGCGGTGGTCTTCGTCGCCGAGACCACGGGTGGCCACGCATTCATCATCCCGAGCCTGATCGGAGCGGCGGTCGCGTACGCGATTTCCGGCGAGGCGTCGGTCTCGGGCGATCAGCATCTGCACGAAACCGCGAAGATCGCGGAGCTCGGAAATCTGGCGGTGCGCGACGTGATACAGCGCCAGATCGTGTCGGTGCAGGCAAGCGCCACGATCGCGGATTTTGCCGGCGCGGTGGCGGCGCATCATAATCATGCGCACTACCCGGTTTACGAAAATGGCCAGGTGATCGGGATGGTGTCGGCGTCGGACTTGGGCCGCGTCGCTCCCGAAAAATGGGAAACGACAACCGTCGGGTCAATCGCCGACCGCGAAGTCACCAGAGTCGCCGAGGATTGCGATCTGAGCGAGGCGCTGCGGCTGCTGGTCCGCGAGGGCGGCGATCAGTTGCTGCTGGTTACGCGCCTACACTCCGAAGAGGTCATCGGAATCATCACCAAGACCGACATCCTGCGCGCCGTCGGCAACGGCCCCGCAGCGCCCGCACCGCCAGAGATCAGCGGACATCTCACGTAGCGAGCCGCGGCGCAGGATCGCATCGCGGAGAAAATTGCTACGCGCTCAACTCGCCGAGCAACGCCTTGGCGTCTTTCAAATCGGCGGTGTCGAAGCCCTCGGTGAACTAGTTGTAGATCTCCGCGAGCATCGCGCGCGCCTCGTCGCGCTTGCCTTGCTTCGCGAGCAGCCGCGCGAGGCTGGTCGCCGCGCACAGTTCCCAGGACTTGGCGCTTTGCTTACGTGCAATCTCAATCGCGCGCTCGAAGCATCGCTGGGCTTCCGCGGCATTCGAGTCGTTTTGTCTAAGCAATAGCTCGCCTTTGAGTCGGTATATTTCGGCCTCCATCTGGCGGCCTTCATGTTGATCTACGGCGGCCGACGCCTCCATCAACGCATCTAGCCCATCGTTGAGGCGCCCCAGCTCCATGCATGCGCCAGCCAGCATGCACAGAAAATACTCCCGGAAAATTTCAAGCCCAGTCGCGCGAGACATGGCCATGCCTTCGTGTAGCTGCGCAATCCCCTCTTCGTGTTGTCCCTGCGCGGCCATTGCCCAGCCGCGCAAAGCAGTTGCCCAAGCTAACCACTCGGTGGTCCCGTGCTCGGCGCTGAGCGCAATCACGGCCTCCGAAGACTCTCGAGTTGCACGTACTTCGCGGCGAGGCAGATGAACCATGGCGGCAAGCAGAACAGCCCGACTCAAATCACGGGGATTGGACAGACTTTCAGCTAATGCTAGCGCTTCATTGCTTCGCTGGAGTGCCTGATCAGGATAGCCCAGAGTCCACAGAGTCCAGCTCAACAGCAGGAGGGTAATTAGTTTTGCATCATACCCTTCAAAGCGCTGCGCGAGGGCCCGATGGCGCTCTGGATCATAGTGCGTGATCGCGGTTTCCAGATGCTCCCGTGCGGAGGCAGACTCGCCCATGAAGTACAAGGTATCTCCCAAAACATAATTGGCATACAGCAGTAGCGCCGGGTCGTCTGAACTTTCCGCGCGGCGCAAAAACTCCGTGGCCAGATCATAGCACCCCGGTAACTCGAATCGTATTAAACGCTCAAGCCAAAGTCCGTATAGGGTCGGGAAAAACTCCTCTGGAGGATCGCCCAGTTGCTCGCATAGCTCGCGCGCGCGAGCATAAGCGCGCCGGACTTCCTGCGCGCCCCACCCCTTGATTGTGATAGAAGCCGGTCCGACGGCCAACTGGAGCAGCAATTCCCGCCGAGTGCGCTCGGGTGTGTCAGGAAGTTTCTGGACAAGATCGATCGCCGTGGTCAGGCCGTTAATCGCGTCCGTATAAGCCGAGCGCTGCATCGCCTGATTGCCCGCACGCCCGAGGTACTCGACCGCCTTGTCGAAGTTTTCGCAGCGGCCGTAATGATGCGCCAGTCCGTCCAGATGGTCATCGAGCGAATTTGAGTAAAGCGTTTCGAGTGCCGCGCCAATCCGCTCGTGCAGTTGCTTGCGCCGCTCAATCAGAACCGAGTTGTACGCAACCTCCTGCGTCAGCGCGTGCTTGAAGATGTACTCGGTGTCACCCACCGCGGGCTGCTCGTAGATGAACTCGCTCAGTTGCAAGTCATCGAGTAACAGATTGAGGTCGTCATCCGATTTTGGGACGACCGCGCGAATCAATGACAGCGGAAATTCACGCCCGATGACCGCCAGCGTTTGCAGCAAATCTTTCGCGTCATGCGCCAGCCGATCGATGCGCGCGGCGAGGATGCCCTGCACGGTAGGCGGAATCTTCAACTCGCCGAGCGCCTTGGTTAATTTCACCGGTGGCGCGGGCGTCCCTGCCCGCGATTGCTCCCGCACCAGCGCGCCCTCATCGAGCAGCACCTGCACGGTCTCTTCCATGAAGAAGGGGTTGCCCTCGGTTTTCTCGATAATCAGCCGCTTGAGCGCGGAAATATCCGCACCCTCACCCTGGCCCTCTCCCGGGGGGAGAGGGGATTGGAACAGGAGCGCGGAGAGCATCTCGTCGGCGCTCTCTTTACCGAGCGGGTCGAGGCGCAACTGCGTGTAGTAAGTCTTGCTGCCCCACTGACGTGAGTATTCGGGCCGGTAGTTGACCAGCAACAGGATTTTCGCGGTGCCGATCGAGTCGGCGAGCAGATTCAAGAAGCCCTGCGTCTCCTCATCGATCCAGTGCAGGTCCTCGAAAATGATCATCAGCGGCTGATTGAGCGATTCGCGCAGCAATATCCGTTTGATCGCATCGAGCGTGCGTCGCTTCTTCACCTGACCGTCCATCTGCGCCAGTGGATCGTCGCCCTCGACGATGCCCAGCAAGCCGAACAAGTACGGCAGCGCGTCTTCCAGCGAACGGTCGAGGGTCAGGACATTGCCGGTGACTTTCGCCCGGCGTGCGCGCTGATCGTCCTCTCCTTCGATTTTGAAATAGTTGTGCAGCAGGTCGATCACCGGGAAATATGCCGATGCTTTCCCGTGCGAGACTGAAAATGTCTCGAGCACCATCCAGCCCGATTGGTTCTTGGCCTTGAACTCGAAGAACAGCCGCGACTTGCCGGTGCCCGCCTCCGCCATCGCGGCGACAATCTGTTCGCGGCCCGATTTTGCGCGATCGGCGGCGGCGAGCATCGCATCCATCTCGCGCTCGCGGCCGACGAACTTGGTCAGCCCTCGCCCCGCCGAGCGTTGCAATCGCGTGCGCAACGGCCCGAGACCTGTCACCTCGTAAACGTTGACCGGCTCGGTGACGCCTTTTATCCGTGTCGGGCCGCGCGGCTTGAGCGCGAAATATCCTTCCACCATTCGCCGCGTATGCTCTGTGATCGCGATCGATCCCGTCGGCGCGACCGCCTGCATCCGCGAGGCCAGGTTAGTGGTATGCCCGATCGGCGTGTACTCGACGTGTCCGCCGCCAGTCGAAATCGAGCGCACCTACGACTTCGCCGGTGTTGAGGCCGACACGAATTTCAAGCGGCGCTCGGCCATCGGCGAGCAACTTGTCGCTGTACCGCCGCAGTTCATCTTGCATGCGCAGTGCCGCATACATTGCGCGCTGCGGATGGTCCTCGTGCGCGACCGGCGCGCCGAACAAGGCGAAGATGCCGTCGCCGGTGCTCTGCACGATGTACCCGTCATAGCGGCGCACCGCGTCGATCATCAGCATGAGCGCGGGATCGACGATCGCGCGCGCCTCTTCCGGATCGAGGTCCTGTTCCAGCTCCGTCGATCCCTTGATATCCGCGAACAGCGCCGTGACCGTCTTGCGCTCGCCCTCGATTGCGGACGCGTCGGCTTGCTCCGCCGCGATTCGGATACCCGGCGCGGCCAGAGCCAATTGAGATACTTTTTGCGCGCTCGACGAAGGCGCGGATGCGATCCCTGCGCCGCATTCGCCGCAGAACTTTTCGCCGGGCGTGTTCTCGGCGCCGCACGACGGGCACCGGAGGTTCAGCGCCGCGCCGCATTGGGCGCAAAACTTTCGGCCTTCGCGATTGTCGAAGCCGCATTTTGTACAGTGCATCGAATCACCCGGAAGCCCGGCGGCGGACACCGCGCGCGGTCACTTGTCGAAGTTCAGCCTTTTCAGCAACGCGATAAAGCGCGGCTCGGAACGCAGCGGATCGAAAATTCGATCCATCTTGAGCCAGCACAGCCATTGCGAGTGAGAGGTGTAGGCGCGTTCCAGGTAATCCAGCGCACGCTCGCGATCGCCCATCCCGAGATAAACAATCGCGAGGGTGAAAGGCGGGACATATCCATGCAGCGAGATCCGGTTGAGCGCCGCGATCGATCCCATTGCCTTATCGCGATCACCTGATGCCCCGTATGCATAACCGAGCCATGCGGTCGCAAATGACGGCGACTGCATCGCGGCGGCCTTCTGCAAATGCGGGATGGCGTCCGTGAATTTTCCCGCTTCGAGATCAATCCATCCGAGTCCCCATGGCGCGAAGAAGAAAGCCGGATCGAGATCCGCGGTTCTGTTCGCCTGCTCCGCCGCCGCCCGGTAATTGCGCTGCCAGGCAAGCGCGAAGAGGGCGTCCATGGGAATTTGGGGAGCGAGAGGGTCAAGTTCAGCGGTGCGCTTGCCCTCGGCGATTCCTTCCTCGAGGCGTCCCTGGAAGGCAAGCGCCATACCAAATTGGTCATGAGCGAATGCATAGTTTGAATTGATTGCGATTGCGCGGCGAAATTCCCTTTCGCCGCCTGACCAATCGAATTCATAGAAGATCTTGTAACATGCAAGC
>DATKSQ010000104.1:0-12810 GCA_035531615.1 Binataceae bacterium (SeqCode) | reverse complement strand
CTCAGAACAAAAAGCGGCGGGTGTTGATGCTGATGAGCAGGCCCATCGCGCCCATCATCAGGATCAGCGACGAGCCGCCGTAACTCACCATCGGCAGCGTGATCCCGACCACCGGCAGCATCCCGGTCGCCATCCCGATATTGATCGCGACCTGCCAGAAAACGATCGCGGTCAGCCCGATCGCGAGCAGCGCGCCGAAGCGGTCGCGCGCGTGGCGAGCGATCCAGGCGCCGCGCAGAATCAGCGTCGCGTAAAGCGCCAGCAGCGTGAGCGTGCCGCTAAGCCCGAACTCCTCGGCGAAGACCGCGAAGATGAAATCCGTGCTCTGCTCGGGCAGAAAATTGAGCCGCGCCTGCGTGCCCTTCAAAAATCCTTTGCCGGTCGGCCCGCCCGCGCCGATCGCGATCTCACTCTGGATAATGTGGTAGCCCGAGCCGAGCGGGTCGGCTTGCGGGTTGATAAAGCTGACCAGGCGCTGGCGCTGGTAGGGTTTCAGGTAGTGCCAGCTAAGCGGCGCCGCGCACATCGCGGCCAGCCCCAGCACCAGCATCGTGCGCCAGTTGAGTCCGCTCACGAACACCAGCGTCACGGTGATCAGCACCAGGATAAGCCCGGTGCCAAGGTCGGGTTGCTTCAGCACGAGCGCCACCGGCAATCCCAGCAGCAGTGCCGGGATGATCATCTGGCGCAGGCTCCATCCGCCCTTGGGTGGCTCCTCGCGAAAGTAGCGGACCATCACGAACACGACGGCCAGCTTCGCGAACTCGGACGGTTCGAGATGAAAAAAGCCCAGATTGATCCATCGCCGCGAGCCGCCGGTCGAATGCCCGATCACCTGCACCGCGATCAGCAGCCCGATCGCGATCGCGTAAATCGGGTAGGCGTAGGTCTGGAGCGCGCGATAGTCGAACAGCACCGCGCCGATCATGATCGTGGTGCCGACCGCAATCCAAATGAGCTGCCGGATCACGAGCGGATCGAGATGCTTATGCGGACCCCCGTACGACGCGCTCATGACGCTTAGAAGTCCGATCACCGCAAGCGCCAGCACCAGCCAGAAGACGGTCCAATCGAAATGCAGAACCAGCCGGCGATCGAGCGAGGCCACGCGTTTAGTGTTCCGGGCCGGCGGCCGGCGCGGAGTCTTGGTCCAGCACGCGCGCGATAGCAGTTTTGGGCGCGCGATCATCGTCGCGAGTCAGGTCGGGCGCCGCGGGCGGCGGATAGAGCTGAAAGAAGCGTTTCATCACCGCCGCGATCGCGGGCGCCGCCGCGCTGCCGCCGTGGCCGCCATGCTCGACCAGGCAGGCGATGGCGATCTGCGGATGCTCTTTAGGCGCAAACGCGATGAACCACGCGTTGTCGCGGAACTTCTCCGGCATCTTGTTCTCGCTTTCGCCCGCGACCAGGCTGCCCTTGTCGCCCACCACCTGCGCGGTTCCGCTTTTGCCGCATACGGTGATCCCGTCAAGATGCGCCTGATGCCCGGTGCCGCCGGGACCGTTGACAACGTCGGCCATCGCGTCTCTGACGATCTCAAGATTTTCTGGCGAGATCGGTACGCGCTGCTCGACGACCGGCGGATAGGCCTGCGCCACGCCGCCGTCGAGTCCTTCTACTTCCTCGACGAACTGCGGGCGGTAGCGGATACCGCCGTTGGCGACTTCCGCGGCGAGCTGCGCGAGTTGCAAGGGCGTGGCCGCCACATAGCCCTGCCCAATCGCGACCGAGAGCGTCTCGGCCGGGTACCAGCGCTCGTGATAGCGGCGCTGCTTCCACGCCGACGACGGCATCAGGCCGGGTTTCTCGTTATCGAGCCCGATGCCGGACTTGACGCCGAAGCCGAGCAAGTTCGCCCAATGCGCGAGCTTGTCGATGCCGAGATGCTCGCCGACATTATAGAAAAATACGTCGCAGGACCGGACGATCGCGCCATGCAGTCCGATTTCTCCATGTCCCTGCTTGCGCCAGCAGTGATATTCGCGGCCGCCGAACCATAGCCCGCCCGGACAATCATAAACCGTGTCCTCGGTGAGCGTGCCCTCCTGCAGGCCCGCTATCGAATCGACAATCTTGAAGGTCGAGCCGGGCGCGTAGGTTCCCTGGATCGCGCGGTCTTCGAGCGGATGATTCGGGTCGGTCATCAATGCACGCCACGCCGCCGGCTTGACGCCGGCGCCGAACACGTCGGGATCGAAAGCCGGATGCGAAACCATCGCGATGATGCCGCCGGTGTTTGGATCGAGCGCGACCAGCGCGCCGTTCTTGCCTTCCATCGCCTGTTCCGCCGCCTGCTGCACGTCGAGGTCGATGGTCAGCACGACGCTTTCGCCGGGGGTGTCGGGAATCTCCTTGAGAACGCGCAGCCTGCGGCCGACCGCGTCGACCTCGACCTCCTGGCCGCCCGCCTCGCCGCGCAAAAACGCTTCCCATCCGCGTTCGAGGCCAAATTTCCCGATTTCGTCGCCCATGTGATACGCGGTCAGTCGGCGCAGATCGTCAACGCTGACTTCGCCGACATAGCCGAGCAGATGAGCCGCCAAGGTCCCGTACAGGTAATGGCGGCCGGGAGTGATTTCGAGGCTGACGCCGGGCAGTTCGAGCTGATGGGTTTCGAGCGCCACGACCTGCTGCCAATCCAGGCGCTCGGCGACGGGCACCGGCTCGTAGGGCGGGCGGCCTTCTTCTTCGGCGGAGGCAATTTTGTCGGCCACTCCGGTTACGCCGAGGTCCCGCTCGAGCTTTTCGATCGTCGCGGAAAGATCGTCGGAGTCCTCGGGCACCAGTTCGGCGTCGAAGGTGGGACGAGTATCGACCAGCGGGCGATGGTGACGATCGAAAACCAGGCCACGCGGAGCGGGCACGCGGCGGATTCGGATCCGGTTGCGATCCGCCAACTCGCTCATTTCATGATGATGCATCACTTGCAGGTAATACAGGCGCGCGCCCACGATCGTGAACACGATCGCCATCAGGACGGTCATCACGGCGATCCGAGGCTCGAGCTTCGGGATCGGACGATTTCGCGATTTAGGGCGGAACTTCGCCACCGGGAGAATCCTGTCTTCTATGCTATTCACGCGCGAGCGTGACAGGCAATCCGGCCATCCGCTTGAGGATCGCGGCGAAGGCGAACACCAACGGCGCGACCAGCGCCGAAACCGCCGCTTGAAGTGCGATTGCGGGCAGCATCGGTCCGGCGGCCGCCAGCCCTGCCGCGCCGTCGGCCAATATCAGCGCGCCCAGCGCGGTCACGATCACGCCCAAAAAAACAAACGTCGCGCCGACCGCCGCATTGGTCACCAAGAGCCGGCTCGAAATCTCGTAGGTCAGCAGATATATCGCCGTGATCAAAAACGCGTTAATCCCAAGCGTCGAGCCGGAAAACGCGTCGGTTGCATAGCCGATCGCGAAGGCCAGAAACGCCGGCACGACTCCGTGATGCCGCAGTCCCAGGTCAACCGCGAGAATCACGATCAGGTTCGGTATCAAGATCCGGGTCTGAATCCAGTACGGGACCGAGGTCTCGATGGCGAGCGCAAGGTAGGTCAGAGCCGCGAACAGGATAACCAGCCGCACCCCGCTTAGCCTCGAATGTCAGGTGGCGCGGGGGGAGCCTGCTGGGTGACGACCAGCACCTGCTCGAGCGCGCGAAAATCGACCGCGGGCGTTACTCGAACGGTGAGAAACAGGCCCGGACCCTCGCGATGCACGCTGGCGACGGTGCCGACCAGAAGACCGCGCGGGAAAATCCCGTCGAGGCCCGAGGTCACAACCGAGTCGCCCGGTTTCAGATCCTCGGAGCGATCGACGTACTTCATGATGGTTCCGTCATCGACCATTCCCGCGACGATCCCGCGCGCGCGAGAGCGCTGGTCGAAGGCGTCGAGCGCCGAGTTGTGATCGTCGATCAGGAGCACCCGCGCCGCATGATCGCTGGTGCCGATAATCCTGCCGACCACGCCCCGGCTCGACAGCACCGCCATTCCGGACCGCAACCCGCTCGATGATCCCTGCCCGAGCACGAGGGTGTGCGAAAGCCCGGTCGCGTCGCTGCCAATCACGTTCGCGGCGACCGCGCCGAGGCCGAGCGCGTCCTTGAGTTCGAGCAGCTCGGCCAGGTGCTGGTTCTCGGTCTGGAGTTCGGCAATGCGCGCCTGTTGGCCCTTGAGCTCGGCGATCTGCGCGCGCAGGGCAGTATTTTCCTGATGCACGTGAACGAGATCCAGGTAGTCGTGAACGATCGAAGAGGCGCCGTCGCCCAAGCGCGCCGCCGCGGCCTGCGCCGGGCGCATTATCTCGATCATCGCAAGGGCGGGCGCCGCCGCATAGTTGCCGCGGGCAAGGCCTCCGGTCAGCAGATGCAACGAAATCACGAGTAGCGCGCCGGCAGTCAGCACCACGCGGTTGCGCCACAGAAACGTGCCCTTCACCAGATTTTGTCCCGAGCCGCAGGCGCTCCCAGCCTCATCGCGGACCGCGCGAAGCTTCAGTCAACGGTTACCCCGCGCAGCAAGGAGAGTTCGTCCAGCGCCTTGCCCGCGCCCATCACCACCGCGGTCAAAGGGTCCTCGGCAAGGGTCACCGGCAGCCCGGTCTCCTCGCGCAGCAGGACATCGAGGTTGCGCAACAGCGCGCCGCCACCGGCGAGCATGATGCCCTTGTCCATGATGTCGGAAGCAAGTTCCGGAGGGGTGCGCTCGAGCGCGATTCGGACCGATTCGATAATCTGGCGCACCGGCTCCTGGAGCGCTTCGCGGATTTCCTCATCGGTGATCTCGATTTCCTTTGGCACCCCGGCCACCAGGTCGCGTCCGCGAATCTCCATGGTCTGAATCTCGTTGCCGGGGTAGGCCGAGCCGATGGTTATCTTGATCAGCTCCGCGGTGCGCTCGCCGATCAGCAGATTATACTTGCGCTTGATGTGCTGGATGATCGCTTCGTCCATCTTGTCGCCGGCGACCCGGACTGAGCGCGGAAAAACGATCGAGCCGAGCGAGATGACCGCGACCTCGGTGGTGCCGCCGCCGATATCGACGATCATGTTGCCGGCCGGTTCCGTGATCGGCAGCCCCGCGCCGATCGCCGCCGCCATCGGCTCCTCGATCAGGTAAACCTCGCGCGCGCCGGCCGATTCGGCTGACTCGCGCACCGCGCGTTTCTCGACCGCGGTGATTCCGAACGGCACTCCAATCACGACGCGCGGGCGCGGCCGTACCAGGGTCTTGCCGGAATGCGCCTTCTGGATGAAATAGCGCAGCATGTTTTCGGTGATCTCGAAATCCGCGATCACGCCGTCGCGCAGCGGGCGAATCGCGGTGATCGAGCCGGGCGTGCGCCCCACCATCCGCTTCGCCTCGGCGCCGATCGCCAGAATCCGGCGCGAGCCGCGCGAGTCGCGCTGCACCGCGACCACCGACGGCTCATTGCAGATGATGCCCTCGCCCTTGACGTACACCAAGGTATTGGCGGTTCCCAGATCGATCGCGAGATCGTTCGAGAACCATCCGAAAATCGAATTGAGAACCACCTGCGTTTTGTCCTTGGAGAGCGCTTTGCAACGCCCGAATCTGGCACCCTAATCCTGCCCGGCCACCCGCGCACGGGGGTTCAAATCGTCCAGAATTAAGCCCAAATCAGGCGTAAAATCCGGCTCCTCGCCCGCCGATCGCTTCCCCAGCCAAACTACCAGATGGTTGGCGGGTGGGGCAAGCGAGTTTCTCGCATTTGCGCGCCGAAAGCGCGGGCGGATATGATTGGCAAATGCTCGAATTTGCGCGCCGGCATGCCAGCTCAGTGTTCGTTAAAGGGCTGCTCTGGTTCCTTGTCATCGTCTTCGTGTTCTGGGGGGTCGGCACCGGTTTGTTCTCGCACGTTCATCCGGTGGCGAGCGTGAACGGTAATCGAATTCTGGCCAGCGACGTCGATAAGGAGTCCGAGCAACTGCGCCAAATCCTCCAGCAGATGTACGGCGCGAACGCCAGCGCCGTCATCCGCGGCATGAATCTGCGCCAGGAAGCGCTCGACCGGATTATCGAGAACCACCTCATCTCGCTCGAGGCGCGCCATCTCGGCATCCACGTCAGCGACGCCGAGTTGCAGCAGAAGATCGCGACGATGCCCGGCTTTCAATCCAACGGCCAGTTCGACTTCCAGCAATACCAGGAAGTGCTGCGCGACCGCGGGATGCTGCCCGCGGAGTTCGAGGCCGAGATGCGCACCGAGATAACCCAGGACACCCTGCAGCAGATGGTCAATCAGGGTGTTCAGGCCAGCGACCGCGAGATTCGCCATGCCTTCAATCTGCGCTACCAGAAGGTCGGACTTAACTACTTCGAGTTTCCCTGGAGCGAATTCACCGCGGCGATCACGCCAACCGACCAGCAGGTCGCGGACTTTTACAAGGCGCACGCCGAGGATTTCCGCGAGCCCGAGCGCGTCAAGATCAGGTTCATCCATTACGAGCCGCTGACGCTCGCTGCAACCTTCACTCCCTCGGATAAGGATATCGCGGACTTCTACAAGACCAATCTCAAGAGCCGCTTCACCCATCCCGATCTGGTTCACGCCCGGCACATCCTGGTATCCGTGCCGGACGCCGCCTCCGCGCAGGAAAAGGCGGCGGCCAAGGCCAAGGCGCAAGACATCCTGAAACAGGCGCTCGCCAAGGGGGCGGACTTTGGCAAGCTCGCCGCGAAATACTCCGACGATCGGTCCAACCGCGGTCAGGGCGGGGACCTGGGATCATTCGGACGCGGCCAGATGATCAAGCCGTTCGAGGATGCGGTGTTCGCGATGAAGCCCGGCGAAATTCGTGTGGTCGAGACCAAGTTCGGCTACCATGTCGTGAAGCTCGAGTCATTTTCGCCCGCGCATACCGACACGCTAGCCGAAGCGCGGCCCAAGATTATCGACGCTCTGCGCGAGCAGACGGGAACCCGGCTCGCCCGCGAGGCGATCGACGAGGATTTGACAGCGGCGCTTGGCGGCGCCGACCTCGAGGAGATTGCCAAGAAGCGCGGTATCGACGCGGTGTCTCCGCCCGCGTTTGCCAAGGGTGAGCCTATTGTCGGCATCGGCCAGGACTCGAAGCTTGCCCAAGCGGCGCTCGCGCTCGACAAGGGGCAGGTCCGCGCGGTTCCGGAACAGGACGCGCCCTACCTGATCAAGGTAATCGACAAGACCCCCGCGCACGTACCGCCCCTGAAGGATATCGCCGCGGCAGTGCGCCAGGCCTATATTCGATCGTACGCCGAAATCGCGGCGCACGCCGAGGCCGAGAAGCTGATAGCGCAAATCAAGACGCCTGCGGATTTTCCGGCGCTCGCGGCGGCGAACAAGCTTACGGTGCATAACGTCGATCCCTTCGAGCGCGCCAGCCACGCGATTTCGGGAATCGGCCAGTTTCCCGAGGTCACCGACGCGGCCGGAACCGTCGCCCGCGTGCCCGGGTTGATCCCGCACGTGATGGAGCAAGACGGCAACGCGTACATCTTCGAGGTGACCTCGCGCTCGGACCCTGACGATGAGCAATGGCAGAGCGCGAAGGATTCGTTCACCGAGGATTATCTTGCCCAGCGCCGCGCGCAGGTCTGGTCCCAGTTCCTCGACCAGTTGCGCGGGCAGGCCAATATCGTCATTCATGCCGATCAGATGGGTGAGGCGACCCAGTCTTCAATGTGAGGCCGCGGCCGGGGGGCCGCTTAGATGCGAAACGAAACGGCGATCAATTCTTCAGCGTCGAATCCCGACGGCGGCAACTCTTGCGGAAAATCTTCCGACGACGAACCTCCGTCGCACAGCGTGCGCGCACCGATCCCCCAAGTTGCCGACACACGCGAATTCTTCTTCCCGGGCGAGGGCCTCAGCGCCCTGCTGATTCACGGCTTGACCGGTACACCGTACGAGATGCGATGGCTGGGCGAGCGGATGGCGGCGGCCGGGATCCGCGTGCGCGGTGTGCGCCTTGCCGGCCACGCCGGCGCTCCCGAAGAGCTTGCGTCGGCCAATTACGACAACTGGTACGAGAGTGTGGTGCAGGGCTTCGAGGAGCTGCGCCAGTACGGCGACCCCAATATTGTAGTGGGCTTGTCGGCGGGCGCCGTGCTGGCCGCACGGCTTGCGATCGATCAGGGTGAGGCGGTCGCGGGAATCGCGATGCTGGCGCCGGCGTTTTATCTGCCGCGCTCGACGACGATCGCGCTCGGGATGGTGCGCAGGCTCGGCAGGGTCTCGCGCCAGCTATATCTCTACAGTCCTGGCGATTCCGATATTCACGACGCCGCCGCGCGCCGAATTCATCCCACCACGCGGCTGTTCCCTATCTGGGGGCCGATCAACCTGCTCGAGCTGTCGAAGATCGTGCGCCGCCGCCTGCGCCGCGTCACGCAGCCCGCGCTGCTGATACATTCGCGGCGCGACCACACTTGCCCGATGGAGCGCAACGTCAACTTCGTGATGAAGCATCTCGGCAGCGCCGAGAAACGCCGCGTGATCCTCGAGGAGAGCTTTCACGTGATCACGGTTGACAGCGAAAAAGAGCAGGTCGCGGCCGAGGTCCTGGCCTTCGCCGAGCGATTCCAAAAGCAGCCGTCCAACCGCGCGACCGGATGATCGCAATGCGCGTTACTGGCGCGCGGAATCGTAAAATTCTTCGAGCAGATACTTCACGTCGGGGCGCCCCAGCACCTCGACGAAGCAGATCTCGTTGCGCTCGTTCAAATCCAGAATGAGCTGCCCTTCCATCGTCGCCAGCTCGACGTAGTTCGCCACCTTGACCTCGGGCGCGGTCGCGAAGCTCGCGCAATTCTCGTCCCCGCAGTCGCAGACCGACTCGATCGTCAGCGCGCGCAGCGGCGCTTCCAGCGGATCAGCGCCCTGCTGCTTGAGCAGAAACACCATCTCCTCGAGCAGATCGGGCAGCACGTCATTCAGCATCGGTCCCGGCATAGCGGCCCAGCCTAGTCGATTCTCATTGGCGATCAAATCCCCGCTCGCGGCGCTCACACGCCTCGGGTGTTGGGCGGCCAAATGTGCTTATGCATCTGCAACTGCATCCGTGCCGGGAGGTGATCCTCGAGAATCCATCCGGCCAGTGCGGCGGGATTCATTTCGCCGAAGGCGGGGCTGATCAGAACCGCGCCGGCCCGCGCGGCCAGATCGCGCGTCCGGATCACCTCGCGCGCCCATTCGTAGTCGGCGCGATCGGCGATTACGAATTTGATCTCGTCGCACGCCCCCAGATGCTCGAGGTTGCTCCACAGATTGCGCTCCGACTCGCCGCTGCCGGGGCATTTCAGATCCATGATCTTGATCACCCGCGGGTCCAGCCGCGACACGTCCGACGCACCCGAGGTTTCGATCATCACCGTGTCGCCGCGCGCGAGCAGCGTGTCGATTAACGGATAGACGCCCGCCTGCAGGAGCGGCTCGCCACCGGTAATTTCGACGAGGCTGCAGCGATGGCGCGCGACTGCCGCGGCGACTTCCTCGATCGTCATCCGCTGCCCGCCGTAGAACGCGTAAGCGGTGTCGCACCATCGGCAGCGCAGATTGCATCCGGTCAGGCGCACGAACACGCACGGCAATCCGGCGTGGGTCGATTCGCCCTGGATGCTGTAAAAGATTTCGGTGATATTGAGCCGGGCGGAAGTCATCGGAACCAAGCAGAACCCAGGTAACTCAGCCGAATTTCGCCTGCGCCGCCGCGCGCGCTTCTTCCATCACGATCCTGAGCGCGACGCCGTGGGTGATCGCCGCGTGGCGGCAATCGTCATACTCGGGCGAGATCGTAACCTGCTGATGCGAATGATGATACGCGTGCGGATGCGGATGCGGCGGCGGCTCGGCGCCTGAAACCTTGACCCGGATTTTGCCGAACCGGGTTTCGACTTCCTTGATCTCGCGATGCAGCTTAAGGCGCGAGATCGGATGGAAGCGCAGGCCGATGGTCGAGGTTTCGTCGAAAATTATCCGCGCCAGCTTGTCGCGGTCCGCCGCTTCGGCGATTACGCCCAGCGTCACGGCGGGCCGGCCTTTTTTCATCAGCGTGGGCGTGATCGTCACGTCGCGCGCGCCCGCGCCGAACAGGCGTTCCATCACGTGGTCGTAGATTTGCGGATTCAGATCGTCGATATTCGCCGCGATCTCGAGCATCTCATCGCTTTCGAAGGCCGAATGCTCGCGCCCGAGCATCAGGCGCAGTACGTTGGGCCGATCCGCCAGCGTGCGCGAACCCGCGCCGTAGCCGATCTTTTCGATCTCGAAGGTGAGCGGAAGCGCCCCCGGCCGCGCGATCGCCTTCAAGACCGCCGCGCCGGTGGGCGTGACCATCTCGGCCGCTCCGTCTCCGATTCGCACCGGGAATCCTGCCAGCAACTCGGCGGTTGCCGGCGCCGGGACCGGAATGATCCCGTGCTGCGAACGCGTGAAGCCCGAACCCGCCGGCAGCGGCGACACGATTACGTCGCCAACCTCGAGCTGCCCGAGTCCCCACGCGGCGCCGACGATATCGATGATCGAATCGACCGCGCCAACCTCGTGAAAGTGGACCTCGTCGGCGGTGGTGTCGTGAATCTTGGCCTCCGCGTCGGCCAGCGCCTGGAAGATCGCGATCGCGCGGTTGCGTGCCGGTTCGTCCAGCGCCGCCGCGCTTTCGATCATCGCGCGAATCTCGCCGAAGCGGCGCTCGGGCTGGCGCTCGATCACTTCGACCTCGAACTTGACCGCCGAAATTCCGGACAGCACGCGGCGTCGATGCGACAGGCGGTAGCCGGTGATCGGTATCGAGGCGACGGCGCGTTCGAGCTCGGCGAAGTCCGCGCCGCAATCGAGCAGCGCGCCGACCATCATGTCGCCGGAGAGTCCGGAAAAGGCGTCCAAGTATGCGGTTCTCATGTTCGAGCTTTACATGCTATCAGGGCGCCGATAGAATCAAGAACTCGGCTCCTGCCGAAACAACCAGCTATGAGGCAAAGAGACCTCAAGCTCTTCCGAAAACTCCTTGAAGATCGAAAGAGCGAAATCCTTACCGAGGTGGAACGCGCCGTGGGTTCGATGAACAGCGGCCCGGAAGAGGCGTTCGCCGATCCGACCGACCGCGCGTCGCTCGAATCGGACCGCAATTTCCTGCTCCGGATGCGCGATCGCGAGCGCAAGCTGCTCAGCAAGATCGAAGAGGCATTCGCCCGGCTCGAGGACGGCAGCTACGGCCGCTGCGAGGAATGCGGCGGCGAGATCGGCACCGAACGGCTGCGCGCGCGCCCCGTCACCACACTGTGCATCGGATGCAAGTCCGCTCAGGAAGAGCGCGAGCGCCAGAGCTGAGCGGGCGGCCGCGGCGTCAGGCTCGATTCCCCAATGAAGGTTACCAAGGCGGTTATCGTCGCGGCTGGATTGGGCACGCGGATGCTGCCCGCGTCGAAAGTAATTCCCAAGGAAATCCTGCCGGTCATCGATACGCCGGCGATCCAGATGGTCGTCGAAGAGGCGGTCGCCTCCGGAATCCGCGACATCGTGGTCGTCGTCGCGCCCGGCCGCACGACGGTGCTCGAGCATTTTCAGCCGCAAGACGAACTCGAGCGCTTGCTCGAAGAGCGCGGCAAGTTCGAACTCCTCGCGGCCATGCGCGGCATCAACACGATTGCGAACTTCACCGCCGTCGAGCAAGCACAGCCGCTCGGGCTCGGTCACGCGGTCTTGCAGGCGCGCGCGGCGATCGGCGACGAGCCATTCGCCGTGATGCTGCCCGACGATATCTTCGACTGCCCGCGGCCCTGTCTGGCGCAGATGATCGCGGCGGCCGAGTCCACCAACGCGCCCGTGGTCGCGCTGCTGAAGGTCGCGCGCAGCGAGGTTTCCAAGTACGGCATCGTCGATGCCAAACGCGCGGGCGAGCGGCTCTACGAGCTATCCGGGATGGTCGAGAAGCCGCCGATCGAAACGGCGCCGAGCGATCTCGCGATCATGGGGCGCTACATCCTGACGCCCGACATCTTCGAGCTGCTCGCCTCGGCAAAACCGGGCGCGGGCGGCGAAATCCAACTGACCGACGCGCTGATGGCGATGGCGAAGCGGCGCAAACTCTACGGCTATGAGTTCGAGGGCGTGCGCTACGACCTGGGCGACCGGGTCGGCTTCATCGCGGCGCAGGTGGGGTTTGGATTGAAACGCGCCGATCTGGCTGATAGGTTGCGCTCTTACTTGCAGACGCTTCTCGCGTCATAATGGCATCGGTCTCCCGGACACAGATGGGGCAGTAGCTCAGTTGGGAGAGCACCACGTTCGCAACGTGGGGGTCGAGGGTTCAAATCCCTTCTGCTCCACCATCTTTCCCTTGTAATTCAAAGGGTTTTTCCTGGAGTTTGCCCCTTCATGGGGCAAACGTGGGGCAAACTTAGCTTTTCTGGTGTCCATCGGGTCGATCTTGGCGAGCTCCAATGCGTCGGCATGGCTCGCATGAATGAAGCGTCCGTAGTGGGTGCGAAGGGTACTCTCCATGACTCCGGTCTGCTCCGAAAGCCACGTCAGGTTCACGCCCTTGGTTAGGGCGACGGACACATATGTGTCCTTTGTCGCATAGAGGTCGCGCAGTCTAATTCCCAATGCGCGTTGCGTGGCACAGAAGATCTTGTAGAAACTTCGTTGATCGATCGGACGGCCGAGTGAATTCTTGAAAACGTAATCATCCGGCTGCGCGCGCAGCTCGATCACTTGTTTGAGAACTTCGACGTTTCGGGCGGTGAGTCGGACGACGCGTGCCGCAGCCGAGGTCTTGGGTGCCGATTCGCTCCGCAGGGAACGCGATCGCTC
>DATKSQ010000103.1:0-2659 GCA_035531615.1 Binataceae bacterium (SeqCode) | reverse complement strand
CGGGATTGCCAGCGAGCGACAGGTACCATTCGATCTCGACGCGGACGCGGTAGCGGATCAGCGCGAACTCGCTGAAGTAGGCCTCGAGCGCGCGGGTGCGCGCGCGGTAGCGCCCGTCAATCGGAGTGACCGCCATCAGCGCTTCATCGGCGGCATGCACAGGAGTCTTCACAGGCCGAGACCGGAGTGCTGCGGATGGGTTCGTTTGGCTGCTCCGGAGCTGGCTAACCCACGGGCGCTGTCGTCATAACTCATAGAAAAAATTGGCAGATATTCCCTTTGTGAATCAGGTTTAATTGAGTTCGCCGTGTGGAATTCGAGATCGACAATAGGCGCTTCGCGTGTGGGATACGCGCGACGGAGCGTCGAGTTGATTCTCGTGATTTTGCGGAGCGCGGAAGCCGACGGTGGAAGCAGTTGCTTCACCCGCGCATTTTAGCGCAGATAGCGCCGCCGAGTAAGGGCATCTCCTGAGCGAGGCGCAACGGCGCACGCCGGGATTTCTCGCCGATGCTGCGTAGGCCACGCGTATTGCCCCGAAGATTACGATCGCCAGCACTGGCTCGAAATGACGGCCGACGGCATTGCTGACGCGTCGAGAGTCGCGCGTGCCCGAAGGCGCTCGCCCGTCATTTCGACCTGCGGGAGAAATCCCGGGAGTGCGGCGGGCTTGAGCATTCGGTGTAGCCGAAGCCGCCTGCGCCGCGCGCGATGGGGGCCAACTCATCGGCCTCGACGATCGTCGCGCGAATCACCGGCGCTCGTCGCCTAACGGCCGTTAGGTTTTTTGCCAGGTTTGTTCATGGCTGAACAGTTCAGCCTTTTGGCGGCGCGAACTTTGTCCCATTTCTGATTCGACCTCACAAACGGAGGCAGCCAGATGAGAGATCTCAGCTTACGAATGCAAGGATGCGATGTCGGAACATGGCAGCAATTCCTCAAATCCAGATCGCTTTACAGCGGTTCGGTCAGTGGCAGGTTCGACGACGCCACCGACAGGGCGACGCGGGAGTACCATCGCAGGTCGCGGATCGATGCGGACGGTGTGGTTGGCGCAGCGACTGTGCAGCAAGCCCGTCGAGATGGTTTCGTTACTCCACAGGACAGCGGCGCGGGCGGCGACCATTTTACGCTGGACTTTGGCGTTGAATTGCCGAGTAGCGCGCGCCGCACTCTAAGACAGATCGCGGAGCATTACTACCTCAGGACTTGCGGTGCATTGAAGGTTCACAGCGGCACGCGGACGGCGCATCAGCAAGCCCAGGCGATGTGGAACAACATGTACTACCGGAGAAACCTGCAGGTGCATTACAAAGATCGCCAGGCTGAGAAGGAAATACACGATGCGTATTTCGAGGAGCGTAGAGCAGGATCGGGCGAGAAGGCCACCGTCGACGCAATGACGCGCGTGATTGAAACGCAGATGCGTAATGGCACGTAAATTTCACTCCACCTTAAGGGCGAAGCGGTTGACATCCTGCCCAACACGAATCCGCCTTTGCAGCCAAAAGTATTGGAAGAGGTGGTGTCGGAGCTCCTGGGTTCCGGTCACAGCCTCCCGGAGGGGGATCATTTTCATATACAGTTTTGAGCGCGGAAGCCGCCGCTTGCGGCGGCCATTGCTCACATCGCTGGCGTTGCTGGCTTTCGCGGGCGCCGTCCGCATTGGATCGGCGTTCGCGCGAGCACCGGTCGCCGCGCAGTATTTCGAATTCGATTGCGAGCCGACACTCTTGTATCGAGGCGATACTTTGACCGTAACCTTCCTTTCGCCGCACGACGATGCGGAACTGGCGATTGATAGAGCAGGCGGCCCGACGATGGTCGTATCATTCAAGCGCCGTCCGGGAGACGAAATCGACTCGGTGATTCCTCATAAGCAGTTCGGAAAGATGCGGCAGGTTAAGCTAGACACCTCGAAAGCTCGAGGCTCGGTGATGAAAGACTGGGCGCATGATGGAACTCCGGCTCTCCTAGGCCCCCCGGAATTGATTTTCACAGAAACGGGAAGTTACGCGGTGATCGTTAGCTCAGATGTCATGTCGCCGAACTTAGAAGTTGATGTGTGCTATCTCAGTTACTACGATTACCCAAAACCGCCGATTAGCAAGCACGCCGAGCAGGCGCCAAAGACCCCGCCGAAGCGATGACTCGGCATCATACAAGGGTACGTTCCATTTATCGCCCGGTGTGGCCGAAACCGCCCGTGCCGCGCGCCGTGCCGCTCAGATCATCGGCCTCGATAATCGTCGCGCGGATGACCGGCGCAATGATCAACTGCGCAATCCGGTCGCCCGGATGAATCTCAATCGATTGCTCGCCCAAGTTCACGATCAGCACCTTGACCTCGCCGCGGAAGTCGGCGTCGATTGTGCCGGGCGAGTTGATAAGCGTAAGCCCGTCGGCGAGTGCGCGGCCGCTGCGCGGACGCACCTGCCCCTCGTAGCCGGGGGGAATTTCGAGCGCGATTCCGGCCGGGATCGGACGGCGTTCATGCGGCGCGATGAGAATCGTGGCCGAGAGATCGGCGATCAGATCCATCCCGGCCGCGTTCGCGCTTTGGTAGGCGGGAATTTTCGCCGACGGGCGCAGCCGCTTCACTTTGATCGTGACGTTCATCGAGGAAGAGCTAACCATATTTGAACTCGGAGATGAATGC
>DATKSQ010000102.1:0-10004 GCA_035531615.1 Binataceae bacterium (SeqCode) | reverse complement strand
TGGCTCGCGATCCTCGCCAAACAGCCCGTGGTGCCGATGGCGATCAGCGGATCGGGGCGGTTTTTTCCGCGCCGCGCGAAGATCGTCGTGCCGGGCGGAACGATGCGCATGCGGATTGGCCAGCCGATCGCGACCGCGGGGTTGCGCAGCGCGAATCGCACTGCGCTCACCCATCAGCTCGAAGAATCGGTCCGCGCGATGTTCACCGAAGAAGCCTGAAGCGAGCGCCGGGCGCCGCTACCCAATCATCGGCGCCCACCGCCTAACAGCCGTTAGGTTTTTTGCCAGATTTGTTCATGGCTGAACAGTTCAGCCTTATGGCGGCGCGGACTTTGCGCCATTTCTGATTGGACCTCACCAACGGAGGCAGCCAGATGAGAGAGCTCAGCTTACGAATGCAAGGATGCGATGTCGGAACCTGGCAGCAATTTCTGAAATCCAGATCGCTTTACAGCGGTTCGGTCAATGGCAGGTTCGACGACGCCACCAAAAGGGCGACGCGGGAGTACCAGCGCAGGTCGCGGATCCAGGCGGACGGCGTGGCCGGCGCCGCGACTGTGGAGCAAGCCCGTCGCGAGGGTTTCGTTACTCCACGAGATAGCGGCGCTGGCGGCGACCATTTCACGCTGGACCCCGGGGTCGTCTTGTCGAGCAACGCACGCCACATTATAAGGAAGATCGCGGAGAACTATTACCTCAGAACTTGCGGAACGCTGGAGGTCCACAGCGGCACGCGGACTGCGCAACAGCAGGCCCAAGCGATGTGGAACAACATGTACTACCAGAGTAACCGGCAGGTCCATTACAAGAATCGCCAGGCTGGGAAGGAAATACACGAGGCGTATTTGGAGGAGCGTAGAGTAGGATCGGACGAGAAGACCACCGTGGAAGCAATGACGCGCGTGATTGAAACCCAGGTTCGCAATGGCACGTATGTTTCACTCCATCTGAAGGGCGAAGCGGTTGACATTCTGCCCACCACGAATCCGCCTTTGCAGCCCAAGGTATTGGAAGAGGTGGTGAAAGAGCTTCTGGGTTCCGGTCACTGCTATCCGGAGGAGGATCATTTTCATATACAGTTTTGAGCGCGGAAGGCGGCTCTTGCGGCGGCTATTGCTCACCTCGCTGGCGTTGCTCGCTTTGGCGGGCGCCTTCCGCATTGAATCGGCGTCCGCGCAAGCACCCCTCGCCGCGCAGGATTTCGATTTCGATTGCAAGCCAACACTCCTGTATCGAGGCGATACTTTGACGATAACCTTCCATTCGCCGCACGACGATGCGGAACTGGCAATTGACGCTGCGGACAATCAGACGATGGTAATTTCATTCAAGCGCCGCCCGGAAGACAAAGTTGACTCGGTAATTCCTCATGAGCAGTTCGGAAAGATGCGGCGGATTAGACTAGACACAGCGAAAGCCCGAGGCTCGGTGATGAATGAATGGGCGCATGGCGGAACTCCAGCACTCTTGGGCCCGCCGCGATTGATTTTCACAGAAACGGGAAGTTACGCCGTGGTCGTGAGCTCGGATGTCATGGCGCCAAACGCGGAAATTGATGTATGCTACGTCAACTACTACAACTACCCGAAACCGCCGATTAGCAAGCGCGCCGAGCAGGCGCCAAGGACCCCACCGAAGCGATGACTCGGCATCATACCGGGGCAAGTTCCATATACCGCCCGGCGTGGCCGAAGCCGCCCGCGCCGCTGGCGGTGACGCCGCGCTCCGCAGCCTCATCTGCCCTACTGGCGTGAGCGCGACTCGCGCAGCAGCGTCTCGATACGCGCCGCGCGCTCAAGTCCGGGGTCGAACTCGAAATCCAGTTCCGGAGTCCGGCGCAGTCCCAGCACGCGCCCCATCTCGCGCCGGATGAAGCCGCTCGCGCTGCGAAAGCCCGCGACCGCCTCGGCCGCACGCGCCGAGCCTTCAAGGTGCGAGAAGTACACCCGCCCGTGGCGCAAGTCATCGGTCATCGTTACCGAGGTTAAGGTGATCCCGCGCAGGCGTGGGTCGCGAAGATCACGTATCAGCAGCGCCGACAGCTCGCGCAGAACCATCTCCGCCACCCGTTCCGGCCGTCTTGCTTCGCTCACTTGAGTTTCTCCACGGGAAAAATCCGATGCCCGCGCGCGAAGCGGGCCCACAGTCGCGGCGCGCCTAGCAATTGATTATCTCGAGCTGCTCCTCGCCGAGCGGCGCCAGGGCGAGCGAGTCGATAAACTTCACGACCTCCCGCAGCGCGCTATCGACGAACGGGCGGTCGCTGCCAACCTGACAGATGCCGAGTTCGGCGCGCTGCCATAAGTCGTGGCCGTCGGATTCCGCGATCGACACGTTGAACTTGTTGCGCACGCGATCTTTGATCGCGCGCAGCACCTGCCGTTTGCCCTTGAGCGAATGGTTTTCCGGCAGAAAGAGCGTCAGCCGCAATACACCAACCACCATACGCGTCGCCCTCCCCGCATCGTGAGCGGTCCCACCCACGCAGGCGCGCCAGCCCGATGCCCCCCGGAACCGGATCAGGGCTGAAGCTGCTTCTCGGCCTGCGGCTGCCCGCGCGTGGACCCCGATGGCGCGGGAGCAAGCTTGCGGAGCACCGCTTCCATCTCGAAGGTCTCGATCACGTCGTCGGGCTTCAGGTCGTTGAAGTTTTCGAGCCCGATGCCGCATTCGTAACCGGTCAGAACCTCGCGCGCGTCATCTTTGAAACGCTTGAGCGATGAGATCTTGCCTTCCCAGACGACGCGGCCGTCGCGCACCAAGCGAGCGCGCGCGCTGCGGACCACCTTGCCATCCACCACCATCGCGCCCGCGATCGTCGCGCCCGGAACGGTGAAGGTCTTGCGCACCTCGGCGCGGCCGAGCGATTTCTCGCGATAGGTCGGGGCCAACATGCCTTCCATCGCCTCGCGCATGTCGTTGATCGCCTCGTAGATAACGGTGTACAGGCGCACATCGACGCCCTCTTTCTCGGCGAGCTGCGCGGCCTTTGGTTCCGGGCGGATGTTGAATCCAATCACGACCGCTTTGGAAGCCGACGCGAGCGTGATGTCGGTTTCCGAGATCGCGCCCGCCGAGCTGTGGATCACCTCGAGCTTGACCTCGCCCGTGGACATCCGGGTCAGCGCGTCGGTCACCGCCTCGACCGAGCCCTGCACGTCGCCCTTGACGATTACCTTGAGCTCCTTGACCTCGCCGGCCGCCATCTTCTGACTCAAATCTTCAAGCGAGATTCGGCTGGTCTTGGCGAGCTCACCCTCGCGCTGTTTGGAGCGGCGGTATTCGGCGACCTGGCGCGCCTTGGATTCCTCGGTCACGGCCACGAACGCGGTGCCGGGTTCCGGCACGGTCGACAGTCCGAAGATCTCGACCGGAGTCGAGGGGCCGGCCTCGGTCAGACGCTGGCCCAGATGATCAAGCATCGCGCGCACCCGCCCGAAGCTGACGCCGCATACGAAAGCGTCGCCCTGACGAAGAGTGCCTTCCTGGATCAGAACGGTAGCGACCGGGCCGCGTCCGCGATCGAGTTCGGACTCGACCACCGTGCCACGCGCGGCGCGATCCGGGTTAGCCTTGAGCTCCATCACGTCGGCCTGCAAAAGGATCATCTCGAGCAGCTTTTCGATTCCTTCTCCGCTGCGGGCGGAGACCGGGACCGTGATGGTGTCGCCGCCGTAGTCTTCCGGGACCAGACCTTGCTCGGTCAGGCGCTGCTTGGTGCGATCGATATTCGCGTCGGGCAGATCGATCTTGTTGATCGCGACGATAATCGGCACCTTGGCGGCACGAGCGTGATTGATCGCCTCGACGGTCTGCGGCATCACCCCTTCGTTGGCCGCGACCACCAGCACCACGAGATCGGTGACCTTGGCCCCGCGCGCACGCATCGAGGTGAACGCCTCATGGCCGGGGGTATCGACAAACGTAATCGCGCGGCCGCCCACGGTGACCATATACGCGCCGATATGCTGAGTGATTCCGCCGAACTCCTTGGCGGTGACACTGGTATGCCGGATCGCGTCGAGCAGCGAGGTCTTGCCGTGATCGACGTGGCCCATCACGGTTACAACCGGCGGTCGCGGCAGCGCCTCGCCGGGCGCGACTTCTTCGATCTTTTCTTCGATCGCCTGTTCGACATCGAACGCGACGTTCTCGACACTGTAGCCGAATTCTCCCGCGAGCAGCGTTGCCGTATCGACGTCGAGCACCTGATTGAGCGTGGCCATCTGGCCCATCTCCATCAGCTTCTTAATCAGCTCGCCCGCCTTGACGCCCATGTTGCGGCCGAGATCACCGACCGTTACGCCTTCGGTAATCCTGACCACGCGCTTGGAGGCCTTGGGAGTAGTGATTTCGGTCTTGCGCTGTTCCTTACCGGGAAGCGCGCGGCGCTTCTTGGGCACCCGCAGTCCGCGCATCTCGCGCTCGGCGGTGAAATCAACGGTGCCCTTCTTGACGACTTTTCGTTTCTTTGCGCCGCGAGCACCGGGCTTGCCGGTCTCCGTCGGCTGCGCATTTGGATCGGGCGGTGCAGGCTGCGGCGGTGCGCCAAAGCGGCTCGGCGCACCGGGACGCGGCGGCTGCCCGGGCCGCATCGGCGGCGACGCCGGACGCACGGGAGCCTTCGGCCGCAAATCTATCTTGCCAAGAACTTTGGGACCGCGCTGTCCATCGTCAAGGGTCGGCCCGCCCTGAACACCCTTGGTAAGATTTATCGCCCCGCGCTCTCCGATCTGGCTCGAGGGGCGCGTAACCACCACGGTTGGACCTCCATTGCGTCCGGGCCGGGTTTCGGCCATTGGAGCACGCGGCGGCTCGGGGCGTGGCGGAGGTTCGATGCGCGCCGGATGCTCCTGGCCGACTGGCGGCTCAGTTTCTCGAGCCTGGGCCACTGGGGCGATTGATTGCTCACTGGCATCTTCGGGCGGGTGATCGGCAGCCATTGCGCCGACTTCCACGGCCGATGTCTCGGCCTGCGCATCAACCGATACGGGCGGGGGTTCGGGTTCGGTGTCGAACAGAACCGGCGTCTCGACGATCGGAGCGGGTGCTTCTTCGATAAACGGTGCGACAAAAGTCTCTTCGGACTTTGAGTCAACCTCGAAATGGAACGGCTGATCCTGCGGCGCGGCGCCGGAGGCGCCCTCGGCGTGGCGGCGGCGCATCACGTTGGCATTGAGCCGTTTTTCAACGACCTTGCCGGCGCTGGTTTCGACTACGGTTTCGCGCCGCAGCAGAGCGGCGCGATGCGCCTGCTCGTCGAGATCGGCTTTGATCCGGTCGGCTTCTTCCTGGGACAACAGGCTCGATTCCGAGTGGGAGTGTCCCAGGCGCAGCCGCACGCAACTCTGGAGCACGTCTTCGACTGAAACGCTCCAATCCAAAGCAAGGGTCTTAATCCGCTTTCGCGCCATCTTGGCTATTCTATTCGAGCGACGTTTCTCTATCCAGTCGCGTGCGGATCGTTTCCGCGATCCGCATCCGTTGTTCCTTGTCAATTCCGCTGCGCAGCGACTTGAACTGCCTGACCTTCGATCCCACGAAACGCCTCACGCAATCCGCGCTTGCGTGCAGGTAGCCGCCGCGTCCCGGCAGCTTTTTCTCCGCGTCGAGCACCGCATGGCCGTTGCTAAGCACGACCCGCAGCATCGCGGATTGCGCGTCGCGCCGCATGCATCCAAGGCAAGTGCGAACGGGGCTATGGCTTTCCTTCGGCATCCACCACCGGCTCCGCGGCCGGCGCTTCATCCTGTTTAGAGCCAGCGGCATCCTGCGCGGCAGCTTCGATGGCGGCTTCGGCCGCGGCGGCCGCGCGGGCACGATCGGCTTCGGCCGCAGCCTCGGCGCGCGCGGCTTCCTGCTTGCGTTTCTCGATAACGTGAGTGCGCGCGGCGGCGATAATCTGCTGCGCGCGCTCTGGGCTGATGCCCTCGACCTCGAAATTATTTTCGTCGGCTTCGGAAAGCTGCTCGGATGACCGAAAGCCCCACTGGAACAGCAGCTCGGCGTTGATATCGCCGATACCAGGAATCGCGTTGAGCGACGCGCGCGCCGAGCGCGCCTCTTCTTCGGCTTCGGCTTCGGAGCGCACGTCGAGCTTCCACTGGGTCAGGCGATGCGCCAAGCGCACGTTCTGGCCGCGCTTTCCGATCGCGAGCGAGAGCTGATCGTCGGGGACGATCACCTCCATCGCGTGCTCTTCCTCATCGATCACGACCTTGGAGACCTTGGCCGGCGCGAGCGCGCGGCACACCAGCTCGGCCTGGTCGTCGGTCCACGGGACGATATCTATTTTCTCTCCGCGCAGCTCCTGCACGACGGATTGCACGCGGGTGCCTTTCATTCCAACGCACGCGCCGACCGGATCGACGTCGGAGTCCTTCGAGTAAACGGCGACCTTGGCGCGGCCGCCCGGTTCGCGCGCGCACTGGCGAATCTCGACGATCCCCTCGTAGATTTCGGGCACTTCCTGCGCGAACAGTCCAATCAGGAAATCGTTCGAGGTGCGCGACAGGATTATCGCGAGTCCTTTTTCGGACAGGTCAACGTCGAGGATCAGCGCGCGGATCCGGTCGCCCTGGCGGTAGCGCTCATGCGGGATTTGCTCTTTTTCGGGCAGGATCGCCTCGGTGCGGCCGAGGTTGACGATCATGTTCTTGCGCTCGAAGCGCTGCACGATTCCGGAAACGATTTCGCCCTTGCGATCCTTGAACTCGTTGAAAATCTGCTTGCGCTCGGCGTCGCGGATATGCTGGATCAGGTTCTGCTTGGCGGCCTGCGCCGCGATCCGGCCCATCGTCGCAGTGTCGAGCTTGATCAAAATCTCGTCACCGACTTCAGCCTCGGGATCGTACTTCGAGCGCGCCTCGGCGATGGTCGCCTCGGCGGAAGGATTGGCCACCGTTTCGACCACGGTTTTGATCTCGAACAGTTCGATCTCGCCGAGCTCCGAGTTGAAACGCGACTCGATATTGCGCTCGGCTCCAAAGGTGCGCCGCGCCGCCGAATGCATCATCTCCTCGACCGCGTTGATCACGATCGTTTTGTCGATTCCTTTTTCTTTCGAGACCTGGTCGATAACCCGGTTCAGATCAACCTGCATACCGCCTCCGGGGAGCGCGCCGCGATGCGCGCGGCTGTGCGCCGCGGCGCGAGCCTCGGGGCCGGACGAATTCCCGGATGCCCCGCGCGATTCGCGCCGTACACTGTTTCAGGTTTTCTTCTTTCCGTCGCCAAAATCGTACTCGAAATTCGCTCCTTGAATCTCGCCGAATCCAATCGCGACCCGGCTCTGGCTGGTTTCGTCGTCCAGCTCGATTCCATTCGCGTTCACCGTCACCAGCCGCCCGATGAACGACTTCCGTCCGTCGCGCGGCCGCGCCATCCTGATCTTCACCCGCCCGCCCCGCACCGCCTCGAAATGCTCGAGCTTGCTCAGCGGCCGGTTTAGTCCCGGCGACGCGACCTCCAGCGTGTAGCGTCCCGCAATCGGATCGTACACGTCGAGCAGGTCGCTGAGCACGGGACTCAGAACCTCCAGGTCGTCGAGCCCGATACCGCCGCCGGGCTTATCGACCAGCAGCCGGACGATCGAGCTGCGCGTGCCATGCCGATACTCGACGGCGACCAGTTCGCAGCCATGCCGCTCGATATGCGGCTCGAGCAGCTCCGCGATCTTCGCGGCAACCGGAGCGAGCGTCAGCACCAACATCGCGGCCGCCCCTTCTCGGCGCATCCAAAGCCCGCAAATTTCACGGGATCCACCGGCGACACCAACAAAAAAGTGGGCACAGGCCCACTCACGGCAAATACCATACCGCGTGCGCACGCGCGCGGCAAGCAGCCGCGCTACCGCCACGGAGTCATCATGCATGATCATGGCCGCACGGACGCGGAGGCGATTGTCAGTGGGGGCGGACGGCCCTTCCGCCCTCACGCCCTTTCGCGCGGGCGGCGGCCCGATCACTCGTCGTCGTCGCGGAGTTTGGCCAGCACCGACAGGTCTTCGAGCGTGCTCGTATCGCCGAGGGTCTGGTCGCCCGCCGCGATCTGGCGCAAGAGCCGCCGCATGATCTTGCCGCTGCGGGTCTTGGGCAGCGCCTCGGTAAAGCGGATATCATCGGGCCGCGCCAGCGCGCCAATCTCCTTGACGACATGCTTGCGCAGCTCTTCCTTAAGCTTGTCGTCGCCGTGGCGACCGCCCTCGAGGGTCACGAACGCAACGATGGCCTGCCCCTTCATGTCGTCGGGACGCCCGACGCAGGCGGCTTCAGCGACGGTCAGATGCGAGACCAGCGCGCTTTCGACTTCCATCGTGCCCAGGCGATGCCCCGATACGTTGATCACGTCATCGACGCGCCCCATGATCCAGAAGTAACCGTCGGGGTCGCGGCGCGCGCCGTCGCCGGTGAAATAGCATCCCGCGATCTGGCTGAAGTACTGGCTGCGATAGCGTTCGGGATCGCGGAAGATCGTGCGCAGCATCCCGGGCCACGGCCGTTTGATCACCAGCAATCCGCCCTGATTGGCCGCCACCGGCTTGCCCTCGGGGGTGACCACCTCGGCGGCGATACCGGGCAACGGACGGGTCGCGGAGCCGGGCTTGGTGGCGATCGCGCCGGGGACGGGACTGATCATGATGCCGCCGGTTTCGGTCTGCCACCAGGTATCGACGATCGGGCAGCGTTCGCCGCCGATCACCTTGCGATACCACATCCAGGCCTCGGGGTTGATCGGCTCACCCACCGTGCCGAGCAGGCGCAGGCTCGACAGGTCGTGCTTCTTGACCCACGAATCGCCCCACTTGATAAACGTGCGGATCGCGGTCGGCGCGGTATAAAAGATGCTGACGCGGTATTTCTCGATAATCCGCCAGAAGCGATCGTTCTCCGGATGATTGGGCGCCCCTTCGTACATAATCACCGTCGCGCCCGCGGCCAGCGGTCCATAGACGGTGTAGCTATGGCCTGTCACCCATCCGATATCCGCGGTGCACCAGTAGATATCGCCGGGCTTGAGGTCGAATACCCACTTCATAGTCATTAGGGTGTGGGTCAAATAGCCACCGGTCGTGTGCAGGACGCCCTTGGGCTTGCCGGTGGTGCCGGAGGTGTAGAGGGTGAACAGGGGATGCTCGGAATCGAGTTCGGCGGCGGGGCAGTTGGGGCTCTGGCGCGAAACGATTTCGTGCCACCACAAGTCGCGGCCCGGTTTCATTTCGACCGCAACGCCGACGCGCCGCAGCACGATCACTTTTTCGACCGACGGGCACTTCTTCAGCGCTTCATCGACGTTGCGCTTGAGCTCGACGTGCGTGCCGCGGCGCCATCCGGCGTCGGCGGTGATACAGACCTTGGCCTCGGCGTCGTTGATCCGATCGGCGAGCGCCTCGGCCGAGAAGCCTCCGAAGACCACCGAGTGGATCGCGCCGATACGCGCGCACGCGAGCATCGCGATCGCGGCCTCGGGCACCAGCGGCATGTAGATCGCCACCAGGTCGCCGTCTTTGACGCCGAGTTCTTTGAGGGCGTTGGCGGCGCGCGCGACTTCGTCGGCCAGCATCTGATAGGTCAGCACGCGCGAGTCGCCGGGCTCGCCCTCGAAGATTATCGCGGCCTTGTTGCGGGTGGGACCGGACAGATGGCGGTCGAGGCAATTATACGCGGCGTTGATTTTTCCGTCCAGGAACCATTTGGCGAATGGAAACTTCCAATCAAGAACCTGGCCAAACGGCTTGAACCATTCGAGGTTCTTCGCGCATTCGCTCCAGAAGCCTTCGGGATCGGCTTCGGCGCGGGCGCATAGCGCGTCGTATTCGGCGATGCCCTTGATACTCGCGCGCGCGGCGAATTCCACGGGCGGCTCGAACTTGCGCGACTCGTTCAGGGTCGATTCGATATCGTGGGTGATATCAGCCGGCACGGTTAAACCCTCCCGCGCGCCTCGCGCGTCTTGAGGCTTAAGTACAGCGTCGCGGCGTCACCGACCTCGTGCCGGTTCGAGTG
>DATKSQ010000101.1:0-59900 GCA_035531615.1 Binataceae bacterium (SeqCode) | reverse complement strand
GCCGAGCCATAGGTCCTGGAGCGGCCGATAGTAATTGCTCTTGGGAAATTTTCCGTTGGGGCGAAACCACCACAGGTCATGCCCAAAGGACTTCCACAGAAACGACCATTGCGCGATGAGCGGATTGAGATCGATCATCTCATGATCGTCGTACACAAACGCGTTGCCGAAGCATCGCAGATATACGAGCAGCGTCACGCCGACCGCGATCCACGGGCCGAGCACGGGAGAATCTAGAATCGAGCCGCGCGCGGCGGTTCGCCGCGGCCGCTCGGGCCGCGCGCTCGCCGCCGGGCCGGAAGCGCGGCCGGAATCTTTGTGGGCGGCGTTACGCGCCGCGCGCTTTTTTGATTTCGAGCTCAAGCGCAGACAATCTTACGGATTGATCGCCCCGCGCGCATCCCCGGGATGGCGGGGCGCGGGCCTATCTTCATGGAACCACACGGCTGGCCTGTGCGAGAGCATATCGATCCCGCCCCGAAGCACAAGGCCGAGCAGCCCACATAGACCGGCGGGACGCCGGTCCCACTGAACCCAGATAGCATGCTCCGTAGGACCGCCGTCTCGGCGGCCGCTGACGAGGCTCTTTGCCCGAGCGGCAACGGTGCGTTGACACGGGGGCGCGAGCGCCGGAGAATTGTCTTCAAATGGCGAGAATCACCGTAGAAGATTGCCTCGATAATATCCCCAACCGGTTCGAGCTGGTGCTTGCCGCCGCGCGCCGCGCCAAGCAGCTTTTGAAGGGCGCACGGCCATTGGTCGAGACCGACAACAAGGAAGTCGTCACCGCGCTGCGCGAAATCGCGGCCGGCAAGGCCACGATCGAAGCTCCCGCCGAGAAGTAATCCACGCGGTGGCCGCCCGGCGCGAGTTCCGCCCCCCGCGAGCGCGGACATTGCGCGGCTGAAAGCCACCCCTGCGCGAAGGTTGCGCACCACCCGCAGGCCGGATTCATCCAATGGCTCGCAAAGCCAGCAAGTCACTTCGACCCAAATCGCCGCGCAAAACCGCCGCTGCGGTGACCCTCGTACCGCCCGAGGACGCATCGCTGGCGGACGCCGAGCTCGACAATCCGGCCGCAGGGATTGCGGGCGACGACGCGGAACTCGAGCCGGTAATCGAGGTCTCGGATTTTCATCCGCTCGACTCCGCCGATTCCGCCGCTCCGGAAGATAACGCCGTGCGGGAGCTTCGCGACCCCGACGCCGCTTCCCACGATCACGATGACGACGGCGGCGCCTTGGTCACGGTCGATCCTCTTGGCCGTTACCTGGCCGACGTGCGGCGCTTCCCGCTCCTGACGCGTGAGGAAGAGACGGAGATCGCCAAGCGCTACCATCGCGACCACGATCCCGCCGACGCGTACCGGCTGGTCACCGCGAATCTTCGCCTGGTGGTCAAGCTCGCCATTCAGTTCGCGCGCGCCTCAAAAAACGTCCTCGACCTCATCCAGGAGGGCAACGTCGGCCTGATGGAGGCGGTCAAGAATTTCGATCCGTACCGCGGGATTCGCTTTCCCTCGTATGCGGTATGGTGGGTGCGCGCGTATATCTACCGCTATCTGATCAACAACTGGCGGATGGTGAAGATCGGCACCACGCAGGCGCAGCGCAAGCTGTTCTTCAACCTGCGCAAGGAGACCGAGCGGCTCGAGGCGCAGGGCTTCGCGCCGCAGCCGAAGCTGTTGGCGCAGCGCATGGGAGTCAAGGAAAGCGAAGTACGCGAGATGCAGGATCGGATGGCCCAGAGCGAGGTGTCGCTCGATCAGCCGACCGGGGCGGACGAGGACACGCGGCTGATCGACGTGCTGCCGGACCACGGGAGCAATCCGGAAGAGGCGGCGGCCGAGGGCCAGTGGCGCGAGTTCGCGCACGAGCGGGTCACGGAATTCGAGGCCACGCTGCGCGACAAGGAACTCGAGATTTTTCGCGCGCGGATGCTCGCCGAGTCGCCGGCCACGCTGCAGGAAATCGGCGCGAAATTCGGCATCAGCCGCGAGCGCGTACGGCAGATCGAAACGCGGCTCAAGAAGCGGCTCAAGGAATTTATAAAATCGAAGGAACCGGAGCTCGGCGGCTCCGGCCCGAACTGAAGAATAAGACAATCCACAGATTACACAGATTTCTCAGATTTCCAGATAAGATCGGCCTAATCTCTGTCTCCTTCCCGCATGGAGACGGTCGATTTTCTTCCAAACACCCCGTCGATGTCATCCTGAGCCGAAGGCGAAGGATCTACGCGAAGCGATTTTCTTTAGCACCGCCAATGCCTTTCGCACTAATCGCTGCGCGGAGAACCTTCACTCCGGCAGCCTCCGTTCAGGATGACGGACAAAAACTTGACGTTTATCGACAGTCTCCGCATGGGAAGGGGAATTTTGACCCCAAAACCCTTAATCAGTGAAATCTGTGTAATCTGTGGATTGTTTTGTTTTCCCTTACGCGGTGCGGGCGATCGCGGCTTCGAGCAGTTCGACGATCCGCGCCGGGGTCGCCAGGCGGATGAACGCGCCCAGGCGCGGTCCGCGCTCCTGGCCCAGGATCGCGCGATACATCAGCGGAAAAATCTTGCCGGGCTTATCGTAGCTGGCGCGTCCGAGATCGTAGATGGTTTTCTCGATATCTTCCGCGCTCGCGTCCGGATTCGCGCACAGAAAATCCGCCAGGCTTTTTAGCTGCGTACTTTCGGCGGCGTTGGGGGCGAAGGGGGTTTTGCCGGGCTCGATAAAATCCCGGTAGAAATTGAGCGTGCAGTCCATCAGCGCGCGGCCCAGCGCGCGGGTCTCAGGATCGCCCGCGATCGCCGCGTCGTAGCGGGTCAGGTAGTTCCAGATGAATTCGGGATCGGAGCTGCCGAGCGCGCCGACCAGGTTCATCATCATCCCGAAGGAAAGCTGCGAGTCGAAGCGGCGCGCGCTGGTGCTCTGGAGAACGAATTCGAGCGGCGCGTTGTGGCGCGCCTCGTGGTTGGGCGCGGCGGCGAACTCGCGCAGCGCGTCCAGGTATTCATCGACGTATTGGGGAATCGATTCGAGGAACAATTTTTTGGCGCGGCGCGGATTCTGGAGCAGGAAAAATTTCAGCACCTCGACCGGAGCGTAGCGCTGCCATTGATCGACGCTGACCCCGCGCCCGATCGATTTCGAGACCTTGTGCCCCGCTTCGTCCAGGAACATCTCGAACGCAAACCCCAGCGGCGGATTGCCGCCCATGATGCGCACGATCGGAGCCGACAGTTGCGCCGACGGAGTCAGATCCTTTCCGTACAGCTCGTAATCGACCGCGAGCGTGTACCACCTGAGCGCCCAGTCCACCTTCCATTGCGCCTTGGCCAGCCCGCCGAGCACGCTCTGCTCGCCGCTGAAGCCACAGCCCTGTTTGGCCTTGGCGCTGCGCGCGCAGGTGAACTCGACGCTGGCGCGCTCGGGATGATAGGCGGTGACCGAGCGTTCGACGATCTGGCCGCAGCTCGGGCATAGCGGCATGATCGGCGACCATCCGGCGCGATTTTCCTCTCGCAGCGTCGGCGCGACGAGCGCGATGATCTCGCGATGCTTTGCCAGGATGATCTTGAGCCCGGCATCGAAGCTGCCGGCGCGGTACATCTCGGAGGAGCGGATCAGCTCGTAATCGACCTCGACCGGCGCAAGGAAATCGCGCAGCAGCGACAGCATGTGGTCGGCGAAGCTCGGACAGCATCCGAACGGGTCTGGAATCCGCGAGACCGGCTCGCCCAGATGCGCCGCCATCGCCTCGCGGTTGGGCACGTTCTCGGGAACCTTGCGCAGGCCGTCCATATCGTCGATGAAGACGATAAGGCGCGAGGGGCGCGCAGGATCGCGCAGCTTTAGCGCGTGGCGCACATAGGAAGGCCGCAGCACCTCGCACATCGTGCCGAGATGAGGCAGGCCAGAGGGACCGAAGCCGCTTTGGAAGATGACAGGACGCTCGGGCGGATAGCCGCGCACGCGATCGGCCAGGCGCGCGGCTTCCTCGTGCGGCCATAGGTCGCTGCTTGCGGGAGCGGGGTGCGCGGATGGTTCGGGACCAGGTGCCATGGCATATGTTTCCTTGAATGAATCTGGCGGCGCTAGGACTGCTCGGGTTCGATACCGCGCAGGATGCGTGCGACCACGTCATGAATCCACGGGTCGATTTGCAAGTCGCGGTTTTTTTCCGAGGCGAGCCTGAGCTTAACCGCGCAATTGGCGCAGATAAAGCCCTCCTGCTTGAGGCCGCCGCTGTCCTCGACAGTCACGCGCAGGAGCCACTCGGGAGCGGCACGGCGGCACACGATACATTTGTCCGCGCTGGGCGGCGCTTTGGATGAAGAATCCTGTTGGGTCTGCATAGGGGTGCCTGATTTATAGCATTGATTCATCGCGCGAGGCTGTGGTATTTCCGGAAACCTCATGAAGCCCATGATGGGCGGCATTATCGCCTTCAAGCGCATCGCCTGTTTCGACGCACGCATCAAATCGATGTAGGCCGGGGCCCGCGGCGCCCGGGCGACGCGATCACATATGGATCAAACCGACACCAGACAAAAACTGCGCGAGTTGCGGGCGATCGTCAACGAAGGCGACCGGGTCGCGATTGTGCTGCAGGATGATCCCGACCCCGACGCGATGTCGAGCGCGATCGCGTTGCGCACGCTGCTCGGCCGCAACCGCCAGACCACGCCCTTGTTCAGCTTCAAGCCGGTGACCAGGCCGGAGAATCGCACGATGGTGCATCTGCTCGAAATCGGAATTTTGCCCGCGACCACCGAGGCGCTGGCGGGCTTTGACAAGATCGCGATGGTCGATGTGCAGCCGGGCTACTTCGAGGGCAAACTGCCGCGCGCCGATATCGTCATCGATCATCATCCGGGCTACACCCCCGGCGGCGCACCGTTCGAGGACGTGCGGGTCAAATACGGCGCGACCGCCTCGATCATGACCGAATACATGATCGCCGCCGAGGAAAAGATCAGCGAACGGCTCGCGACCGCGCTGCTCTACGGGATTCGCACCGATTCGCTGGCGCTGTCGCGGCGCATCACCGACGACGTGCTCCAGGCGCTGGTGCATCTGTATCCGATCGCCAACCTCACGATGCTGCGCCAGATCGACCGGCCGGAAATTCCGCAGAGCTTCGCCAAGGTGCTGGCGCGCGTGATGGGCCGGCTCGAAATTCGCGACCGCCTGATCGCCGCCAACCTGGGCCGCGTCGAGCGCGACGACATGATTGTGCAGATGGCGGACTTCTGCCTGCAATTCGAAGGCGTCGAATGGGTCGCGATCGCGGGCAAGCTCGGACGCGAGTTGGTGATCGCCGTGCGCAGTTACGGAACCGGACGCGACAACGCCGGCGAGGCGGCAAAAAATCTGTTTGGCGATATCGGCAGCGCGGGCGGGCATCGCAACATGGCCAAGGCCGTCATCCCCCTGCGGGCGTGGGCCAAGCGCGAAGGCACGACCCGCGACCGCGCAATCGAAGCGCGCCTGCGCGAGCTATTCAGCGCCGAGATCGCCGCCGAGTCGCGCGGCGCCAACTGAGCCGGTTGGCTTCGTTTACCTGCGGGCGACTTACCCGTATCTTGGATCGCGTGAGTGTGGCGGAGGCGACGGTCGAAATCAGGAATAAACTCGGATTGCATCTCCGGGCCGCATCCGCGTTGGCGCAGACCTCCGGCAAGTTCAAAGCGAAAATTTCGATCGGCCGCGGCAAGGAGCAGGTTAACGCCAAGAGCGTCACCAGCCTGATGATGCTGGGCGCGGAGTTGGGCGTGAAACTGCGGGTGCGCGCCGAGGGTGACGACGCACGCGAGGCGGTGAAGGCGATCGAAACGCTGTTTGAAGACCGATTCGGCGAGGAATAATGCCGCGCGCCAAATCCACCCCGAATCGTCGCCTTGATTCGCCACGATCAGTCGGTTATATCATCGAAAACCGTGGCTTCCGGCCAGTCGGCGAACCTGCCGGGACCAGATGCCTTTGCAGGCGTCGCCGAGCGACCCTTATCGCACCTCGAACGACCTTGAACCCCTGCTGCCTCGTGGCATCGCCGGACTCACCGCGAGTGTGAATGCCGGCCAAGCCAGTCTCCAAGGAGCCATCGCGCATGCCGCTTAAGGATTTTCTGTTCACTTCCGAGTCCGTCTCCGAGGGCCATCCCGACAAGATGTGCGATCAGATCTCGGACGCGGTCCTGGATTCCCTGCTTGCCGAGGACCCAAATTCGCGGGTCGCGCTCGAAACCCTGGCCAAGACCGGGCTCATCGTTCTGGCGGGCGAGATCACCAGCCACGCGCATCCCGACTTCGTGAGCCTCGCGCGCAAGGTCGCGCTCGAGATCGGCTACGACAGTGTCGAGTCGGGCTTCGACGGCAAGACCTGCGCGGTGATGATGGCGATCGAGCCGCAATCAACCGATATCTCGCAGGGCGTCACTGAAGGCGAAGGACTGCACAAGGAGCAAGGCGCGGGCGACCAGGGACTGATGTTCGGGTACGCCTGCGACGAGACGCAGCAGTTGATGCCGATGCCGATCGCGATGGCGCATCGGCTGATGGAAAACCTGGCCAAGATGCGCAAGGAGCGGCGCGTGAACTGGCTGCGCCCCGACGCGAAGAGCCAGGTAACGGTGCGCTACGATGACGGGCGTCCGGTCGAGATCACGGCGGTGGTAATCTCGACCCAGCACTCGCCCGAGGTCAAGTACGAAACGATCCGCGAGACGGTGATCGAAGAGCTGATCAAGCAGACGATTCCGGCCGAGTATCTGACCAAGCAGACCGTCTATCACGTCAACCCGACCGGCAGCTTCGTTATCGGCGGACCGCACGGCGACTGCGGACTTACCGGGCGCAAGATTATCGTCGATACCTACGGCGGCTACGGACGCCACGGCGGCGGCGCATTTTCGGGCAAGGATCCCAGCAAGGTCGATCGCTCGGCGTGCTACTTTGCGCGTTACGTGGCTAAGAACGTGGTCGCCGCCGGGCTCGCCAAGAAATGCGAGATCCAGGTCGCCTACGCGATCGGCGTCGCCGAGCCGGTCTCGATCCTTATCGACACGTTTGACACCGGGGTGATGCCGGACGCGAAGCTATCGGCGACGCTGCGCGAGCTGTTCGATTTTCGTCCCGCGGGAATTATCCGCACGCTGAATCTCAAGCGCCCGATTTATCAGGCAACCGCCGCCTATGGCCATTTCGGCCGCAAACCGCACGACGGACTGTTCCCGTGGGAGCGCATCGACATGGCCGAGCGCCTGCAAAGCGCGTTTGGCCTGGGCGCCAAGCGCTAACCGGCCGAGTCCGCCGCAACCTTGTTCTAAGAATTGGAGTAACGATGGGATCTATCGCAAAACGTAAAGTTATGCCCAAAACCCGCGCCGGCTCGGGCGCGCGCGATCACGACGTGCGCGACATGGGACTGGCCGCGGCGGGAAAAAAGCGCATCGAATGGGCCGACCGCCAGATGCCGGTGCTGCGGCGGATCCGCGAGCGGTTCTCCAAAGAACAGCCGCTCAAGGGCCAGCGCCTGGGCGCGTGCCTGCATATCACCTGCGAGACCGCCAATTTGCTGCGCGCTCTCAAAGCGGGCGGCGCCGAGGTTTTCTGCTGCGCGTCCAATCCGCTTTCGACCCAGGACGACGTCGCGGCCGCGCTGGTCGCCGAATTCGGCATCCCCACCTACGCGATCCACAACGAGGATCGCGACACCTATTACAGCCACCTGCGCTCTGTGCTCGACCGCCGTCCCACCATCACGATGGACGACGGCGCGGACCTGGTGAGCCTGCTGCACACCGAGTACAAGGACCGCGCCGAGGACGTCTTCGCCAGCATGGAGGAGACGACCACCGGCGTGATCCGGCTGCGCGCGATGGAGAAAGATCACGCGCTCAAGATTCCGGTGGTCGCGGTCAACGACGCCCAGACCAAGCATCTGTTCGACAACCGCTACGGCACCGGGCAATCGACGCTAGACGGAATCATCCGCGCCACCGGCGTGCTGATCGCGGGCTCGATCATCGTGGTCGGCGGCTACGGTTACTGCGGACGCGGGATCGCGTCACGCGCGCGCGGCCTGGGTGCCGACGTGATCGTGACCGAGATCGATCCGATTCGCGCGATCGAGGCCGCGATGGACGGGTTCCGCGTCATGAAGATGAACGACGCGGCCAAGGTCGGCGATATCTTCGTCACCGCGACCGGCGACAAACATGTGCTGGCCGCGCAGCATTTCACCGTGATGAAAGACGGCGCGATCCTGTGCAACTCGGGCCATTTCGACGTCGAGATCGACATGGCCTATCTGACCGACGCGGCCAAGGCGGTCGATCACGACGTCAACAAGAATGTCGATGCGTACCATCTGTCCAACGGACGCACGCTCTATGTGCTGGGCCAGGGGCGGCTGGTCAACCTGGCCTGCGCCGAGGGCCATCCCGCGCAGGTGATGGACATGAGCTTCGCGACTCAGGCGCTCGCCTCGGAATGGGTGGCGACCGGCGAGCAGCTCCCGGCCAAGGTGCACAATGTGCCGCTCGAAATCGAACAGGGCGTGGCGACGGTAAAGCTCGCCGCGATGGGCATCAAGATCGACGCGCTGACCGCCGAGCAGAAGAAGTACCTCGAAAGCTGGGAATCGGGCACCTGAAAACAATCCACAGATTACACAGATTCCACCGATTTTTTCAGAAGACAAACCGGCGGTATTCCAGCGACGGGGTTCCAAAGTTGAGCAACAGCCCAACTTTGAATCCCGTTGCTTTTAGATAGTTGATCACCTGAGATTGCTCCGTGCCGCTAAACCGGGCGAGCGCTTTCAATTCGACCACCACTTCATCGAAGCAGACGAAATCGGCGCGATAGGTGCTGTCCAATTCCCGCCCCTTGTAGCGCACAACGATTTCGACTTCGCGCCTGAACGGGATCGCGCGCGCTTCCATTTCGAGTGCGAGCGCCTGCTGATAGATCGGTTCAAGAAACCCATTGCCGAGCTCGCGATGAACCTCCATCGCGGCGCCGACTATCGCGTAGGTCCGTTCGTCCCCCCTATCCATCTGTGTAATCTGTGTAATCTGTGGATTGTTCGGGTTTTCTTGTCCTACGCTTCGAGCTTGACCGACGACCAGCGCCGCCAGATTTCACCGCATCCGACCGAAGCCGCGATCAGCGCGAGCGCGAGCACAAAGCGCCACGACATCGGATGCCATAGCGCGTCGCCCAGGAACGCGAACAGGATCGTCCCCGGCACCATCCCGATCATGCTCGCCCAAAAATAATCGCGAAAAGTGATCGGAGACGCGCCCGCGAGCAAATTGAGCGCGTTGTAGGGAATCACCGGAACGAATCTCAGGTAGAGAATGATCACGAAACCGTTGCGCGCGATTCTATCCAGCATCGCGTGAAACCGCGGTCCCACCACCCGCTCAACGAACGAGCGGCCCAGAAAGCGCCCCGCGCCAAACGCGATAATCGCACCCGCGTCCGCGCCGATGAGCGAGTACACGGACCCCCACACTGTCCCGAACGCGAGCCCGCCCGCGATCGTCATCACCGCGCCCGGCACCAGAAACGACGGCCCGACCGCGTACATCAGCATGTACACGATAGGCGCCCAGACCCCGGCCTCGAGCACCTCGCGCTTGATCAGCCGCGGATCGGTGAACCATTCCCTATGCGCGATCAGCAGCCACACCGAGCCGCCGACTATGAGCGCGACAATCGCAATCTTGACCAGGGTCATTCCGAGCGAGCCGGCGCCGCCGGGTTTGCGCGCAGGATTACCGATCGGACTTACCGCCGCCATCGAGGAGCACCTGGGTTACGCAGCGCCATGATACTTGAGAAAAGCACGGGCACGCGCCCGGTTGCAAAGCCCGCGCGGTGCGGTTGGCAAAAATCCGCCGGACGTTCCGCGCCCGGTTTGTCGTGCGGCGCCGAACGCACTAAAGTCTATAAATTCCAAATTACCTCGCCGCGGCGGCGCGCAAGGAACAATCCATCATGAATGAACTCAAGGACAAGGTAGCGATTATCACCGGCGGTGGGTACGGAATCGGTAAAGAGATCGCGATCGCATACGCGGGCGCCGGAGCCAAAATCATGATCGCCGCGCGCTCGCTCAAACCGATGCAGGAAACCGTCGAGGCGCTGAAAGCGCTCGGCGCCGCTGCCGCCTATGTCGCAACCGACGTATCCAAGGAAGCCGACTGCGCGAAGATGGCCGAGGAAACCCGCAAGGCCTTCGGCGGACGCATCGATATTCTGGTTAACAACGCCGGTATCGCTGGACCAACCAAGCGCATCACCGATATGTCGCTCGCCGAATGGCAGGAAACGCTCGATATCGACCTGACCGGCACGTGGCTCGCGACCCGCGCCGTGCTGCCCACGATGGACCAGCAGCGGGCCGGCGACATCCTGAACATCTCGTCGGGTGCGGGACGCCGCGGTTATCCGATGCGCTCGCCGTATGCGGCCGCCAAGTGGGCGATGATCGGGCTGACGCAGACCGTCGCCGCCGAATGGGGCGCGCGCGGAATTCGCTGCAACTGTATCTGTCCGGGCGCGATCGCCGGCGACCGGATCGAGCGCGTAATGCGCGCCCGCGCCGAGGCGATGAAAGTCCCCTACGAGCAGGTGCGCGGCCAATTTCTGTCGCAGGCCGCGATGAACAGGATGGCGACCGAGGCGGAAGTCGCCCGCGTCTCGCTGTTCCTGGTAAGCGCCGCGGCAGCCGGGATGACCGGCCAGACCCTCAACGTCGATGCGGGATCGATTATGAATTAATGCGTCTCGCGATCGCAGGTCAGACGCAGCGCCGGTTGGGATTCTTGGTGGCACAGGCTTTAGCCTGTGGAGTCCAACACCGGCTAAAGCCGGTGCCACCAAAGAAACTGGCCATCGGGTTGATGGCTTCGCTTGCGCTTCTCTTTATCAGCGTGCCCGCCAACGCGTTTGATTTCGAAGACGTTTGCCCCGTCCAAGCGCCGCCGAATTGGACCGCCTCGGCGTGGCGGACCCTAATCCTCGTCGTCATCCGCGTCATTCGCGCAGGCAGCGCAAAAGCTCCTGAATGGCATGTCCTTGCCGCCCGAGCGCAGAAATTGGCGATGGAACTTTCGCAGAGCCATGTGACAGTCGCGTTTCGAGTCGAATATCTCGCCGACCCAAAATCTTGATCGCGGCGCATGCCACTCTATGGACTCCGAGCAACTCGGACAGCCTTGAATTATCGGCGGCCCCATAAGGCACCATCGTATCGGTAAACCCACCGTAGGTGCCGCCAACAGGTCGCCATGCGCCACAGTTGGAAACTCCAACCTGCTCACTGCGTCATTTGCTCGGCGAACGTGCTCGTCTGCCTCGTCCGCTAACTTCCCCGCCAGAACCGAAGCCTTCCACGCTTGAGTCGCGGCCTGTTCGGCATGGTCTGCTGATCGCTCAGCGCGAGCGGCTGCGGTTTCTGCCCGCGTTGTTGACTGCTGGATCGTCGGTCCGCAGGAGGTAAGCAGGGAAAGCGCGAGCACGGCAGCGTAGGGGAGCTTCACCTCGGCGACTCGCCGCTCACGGTGGGTTTTCAGCCGCGGACCAATATGGACAGTTGTATGGACCATCCCATTCACTCTGAGCAGCATATGGCCGAGACTAGCTAATCCTAATCCGAAAATAAGCCACGCAGCAAGGCATGCACGATTCGGTGATAATGGGCTTCAGTTGCGGAGTTGACGGATGCGGAGTTGACGGAGAAGCGCAGGACCTGTCGCTCCGAATTGCGAGCCTCGCGCCCGTAGCGCTGCTCCTCGTCAGCGCCGCCGCCGCCGGGATGACCGGCCAGACCCTCAACGTCGACGCGGGATCGATTATGAATTAGCGCGCGATGTGGGCGTCGCGCACCGATGCGGCGAAGCCGCTTTGGCGCAGGCGCTCCGCGATTGCGCGCGCGAGCACGGGCGAGCGATGGCGTCCGCCGGTGCATCCAAGAGCCACCGTCAGATAGCTCTTGCCCTCGCGCCGGTAGAGCGGAATCAGGAAGTCGAGTATGCGGCCGGTCTCGTCGATAAATTTCCGCGCCTCGGGCTTTTGCAGCACGTAATCGCGCACGCGCGGATCGGCGCCGTCGAGCGGGCGCAGCTCCGGGACGAAAAACGGGTTGGGAATGAAACGCACATCGAGGATGATATCCATCCCGACCGGCGCGCCGTATTTGTAGCCGAACGAGACGATCGAAATCGCCATCCGCGAGCCCGCCGCCGCGCCCATCACGGTGGCCATCACGACTTCGCGCAGCTCGTGTACGGTGAGCGTGGTGGTATCGATCACGCGGCTGGCGCGATCGCGCATCTCGGCCAGCGCCAGGCGCTCGCGTCCGATACTCTCGGCCACGGTCGAGCCGCTTTCGGCCAGCGGATGCGGGCGGCGCGACTCCGAGTAGCGCCGCGCCAGAACTTCATCGGAAGCGTCAAGAAAAATTATTTCCGGGCGCACGCCTTCGGTTTCAAGCTGGGCGAAGATGCGCGGCCATTGCGGAAAAAACAGCCGCTCGCGCGCGTCGATTCCGAGCGCCACTCCCGCCAGCGCCGGGTCGAGTCCCGCCGCCAGGCGCAGCACCTCGGGCGCCAGCGCGACCGGCAAATTATCGACGCAGTAGAAATCCAGATCCTCGAGCACCCGCATCGCGGACGCCCGTCCCGATCCCGACACTCCCGTGACTATAATCAGCCGCGGCTTTACCGGCGTTCCGCTACCCGCTTGGGCCATCGTGCTGCCATCGGACGCGGCGCGCGGTCAAGCCCGCGCGTCAGTACTTCGCGTCCTCATCTTTGATCAGCTTGAAGATTTCGGACGCGCCGGGCGCGTTGAGCAGATGGGTGCGGAAGGTGTCGTCCTTGAGCAGGCGCGAGACCCGCGCCAGCGCCTTCAGATGCAGGCTCGCGGAATCCTCGGGCGCGACCAGCACGAAAAACAACTGGGTCGGATTGCCGTCGAGCGATTCGAAGTCAACGCCCTCGCGATGGCGCCCGAAGGCGCCCAGAATCCTGGTGACTCCGGGCAGCTTGCCGTGCGGAATCGCAATCCCGTCGCCGATCGCGGTCGAGCCCAGCCGCTCTCGTTCGAGTAGCACCGCGGTCAGATCGCCGAGCTTGATCTCGGGATAATGCGCGGACAGCGCCGCCGCCAGCTCGCCCAGCAATTCGGGTTTGGTGTTGCTCTTGAGCTCGGGCAGGACCATCTCGGGAGTCAGGATTTCAGTGATCTTCATTAGGCTGTCTTTTCAATTGGGTGATCCATCTATCGGCCGGAAATCGCGGCCGGATTTCGCAACGGGCCGCGGCGCGGCGATGGTCATCTTGCGGCGCATCGCGGCTGGATTACTCGCGCTCGACGTCAAAAGGTTCGATTTCCTCGGCCGCGCTCAACACTTCGCCGGTGGAGGGCGAGCGCGTTTTGCGCGCAGTGATTTTTTCGAGATGCCGCTTGAGCTGCCCCACCACTTTGTCCGCGAGCCTATCGATCACCACGTAGAGGTCCTTGGATTCCTGCTCCGCGGTCACCGAGATGCGCCCGGATTTGACAGTAACTTCGCCGTGCTGGCGATATTTGTCAACCGACAGAATCAGATGCGCAGCACAGGCCCGCTTGGCGTACTTGCCGAGATGGCTGAGCTTGCGCTCCGCGTAGCGCCGCAGCGCATCGCTCGGCTCGAGATGGCGAAAGGTGACGACCACGCTCGTCTGCGCCGCCGCGCGCGCGCGTGCGGCGGGCGTAGTGTGCGATTTGGCGGCGGCCGGGCGGCTCGGTTTTTTATTGCCTGGTTTGCTTCGCATAGGGCCTCGCAGCGGGTGCGGACTGACTATCATCCGATCTGTTTCATCCGCCCTGTTTCATCCGACCTGTTTGCGGTTGGCGGAGGGCAGGATGCCCAGCGCCTGGCGGTATTTGGCGACGGTGCGGCGCGCGATATTGATCTGACCCGCGCGCAGCAGCTCGGCGATCGCCTGATCCGACAGCGGATCGTGCGGCGCCTCGGCCTGGACCATCCCGCGTATTTTTTCCTTCACCGTCTCGGCGCTGACGTCTTCCCCGGTGGCGCCCTTGACCCCCGAGGTGAAGAAGAACTTGAGCTCGAAGATACCCTGCGGCGTGTGCGCGTATTTGTTCGCGGTCGCGCGGCTGATCGTGGATTCGTGCATCCCGATATCTTCGGCGACGTCCTTGAGCACCAGCGGCTTCAGATGGCTGACGCCATGATCGAAAAACGCGCGCTGGAACTTCACGATCGAGTTGGCGACCTTGAAGATGGTCTGCTGGCGCTGGTAGATCGACTTGACCAGCCACTTCGCCGAGCGCAGCCGCTCCTGCAGGTACGCGCGCGTCTCGGGCGCCGAATTGACGTCGTTCATCACGCGCTGGTAATAGCCCGCGATCCGCAGCCGCGGCACCGCGTCGCGATTGAGCGTCACCATGTAGTCCGAGTCGAGCTTGTTGATATACACGTCGGGCACCACATAGGTCGGCTCGGCGCCGCCGTAGTCGCGGCCCGGCTTGGGTTCGAGCAGCGCGATCACCTTGTGCGCCTGCCCGACCATCTCGACCGCGACCTCGAGATGCTTCGCGATCTCGCCGTAGCGATGCTTTTCGAGCAGGTCCAGATGGTCGCGCACCATCCGCGCCGCCAGCGAGCCTTCCATCCCCAGGTTCTCGAGCTGGATGAGCAGGCATTCGCGCAGATCGCGCGCGGCCGATCCCGGCGGATCGAAGCGCTGCACGCGGCGCAGCACGCGCTCGACGTTGCCCAGGTCGGTTTCGAGCTGCCCGGCCAGCTCCTCGAGCGGGGTTTCGAGATAGCCGTCGTTATTGAGGTTGTAAATTATCGTCGCGCCGATACGCTGATCGGACGCGCTAAGGCTCGACATCCTGAGCTGCCACATAAGATGGTCGTCGAGCGAGCCGCGCCGAATTGCGGTGTTCTCGAGCGCGCTGCGATGGTCGTCATCGTTGTCGGGCGGCGCGCTCTCCTGCCAGTTGTTCGAATAGGTCTCCAGGTACTCGCGCCAATCGAGCTTCTCGAGTCCGTCGTTCTCGCGCATCTCGATCGTGGCGTCGTGCGCCTCGGTTTCGAGCGCGCGAATCGGCTCTTCGGGAGCGCCCGCTCCGGGCTCCCAATCATCGATCGGGTCGTCGGTGGGGGAAACCTCGGCCTCGGCGCGGTCCGGCTCGGGCGGCACGCTGTCTTCGTCGGGAATCGGCGAGTCGCTGGCCGCTTCGGCGGGGCTCTGGTCGAGCGGCTCGAGCATCGGATTCTGCTCGAGTTCCGACTGCACGATGGTTTCGAGCTCGGGGAGCGAGAGTTGCAAAATCTTGATCGCCTGCTGCAACTGGGGGGTCATTACCAGTTGCTGGCGGAGTTGCAGATTCTGTCCGAGCTTTACCTCGAGCGCCATGTCGTCAATGCATCCCGGCCGGAGCGCTTCTTGTGTTCTCCGCCTGCGTCTGCCCCGGCGACGGCGATGACTTCGGAAAGATGATCGCTCGCGCGCCCTCGACCACGCTCTTGCCGGTGTCCAGATACACCGTTATCCGCCGCCCGGTAATTTGATCGGTGCTGTCATGCACTACGGGACTTCCGGTCAACACCACGGTGTGCTTGGTCTGATCGAGCACCGCGTGATCGCTGGTCTCCCATCGCGTGTCCTGGCTGATGCGTACGTTGCCATCGGCGATCATCTCGCGCACATCCTTGAAGCCCTGCCCGTAATTTACCCGCAACCGATCGCTCGTCAAACGTCCTGTTGCCTGCACGGCATCGACGTGCCCCGAAAACAGGACCGAGTTGCCTTTGTAATCGAGCTGCATCGTGTCCGACTTGATATTGATGGGCTGTTTGTTGTTCGAAAATTGAAATCCGCCGAACGCTCCGCCCGGCTCATGCTGCCCGCTTGATGGTCCCACCGACGCGACTTGGGTCGGCGCTTTTTTCGCCGCGCGCGGTCTCGACGGCAATGCCGATGCCGACGCCGATGCGGCGGCGGGCGGTGCCGCGTTGACGAAAGCTGGAGTGACCGCGGCTTCCGGCGCGGCCGTCGCCGCTGCGATTGGCGCCTCAGGCGGCGGGGCGCTCACGACCACCGGCGGCGGCATACTGGCGGAGGCGGCTGCAGCGTCAGGCGCCGTGGCGGCAGGCACGCTCGCGACCGATGGCTCCGCCTCAGGCGCAGGCACGCTCGCCACCGACGGCTCCGCCTCGGGCGCGGGCGCGCTCGCCACCGATGGCACTGCCTCAGGCACAGGAGCGCTCGCGACCGATGGCACTGCCTCAGGCGCAGGAGCGCTCGCCACCGATGGCTCCGCCTCGGGCGCGGGCGCGCTCGCCACCGATGGCACCGCCTCGGGAGCCGGCGCGCTCGCCACCGATGGCTCCGCCTCAGGCGCAGGACCGCTCGCCACCGATGGCTCCGCCTCAGGGACGGGCGCGCTCGCGACCGATGGCACCGCCTCGGGAGCCGGCGCCGTCGCCACGGATGACGCGGCCGCAGGTGCGGTGGCGTCGCCGGTATCGGATCCGTCGGGTGACGCGGACGCAGCGGGAACGCCACCAACTACCTTGATGGAATCACCACTCGAGTCGAACTCGTCAACGATATTGGGATCGACCGTCGATACGGGGGCGGGCGGCGCCGGCGCCGAAGCCTCAGTGCCGGCACGGATCGAATCGCCCACCGCCTCACCCGGCGCGGGCGCGGCGCCGGAATCAGATTGCGCAAAGGCGCCGGGCGAGAGCGCGAAGATCGCGATCGTCGCGGCGCAAATCGCACCGAGCAATCGCGCGGGCGCGTTTGTCCGACGCGCGGCGCGCTCAGCTCTTTTTGGGCTTGGCACTATCTTTACTCGGCGCAATCTCGGTGCTGACCTGCTGATGCAGCTTGAAAACTCGATTCTTGGGACTGCCGGTGAGCCCGGTTCCGGTGACCTTTACGCCTTGACCGACGATCGTTACCTGACCGTCGGCCGCGATCTTATCGGCGTCAGGCTCGAAGCTGGCGGAGTCCGTGCTAAGCACAAAGTCGCCGTAGCGGATGACCGTGCCGCCGCTCAAGTTGGCGCGGTTGACATGATTTCCATTCATGAACAGGAGCGCCTGCGGAGCGCTAATATGGACCTGCTTGCCGTCGGTCGAAGTCATGTCGAGAATCGCGCCTTTTAATTTTACCGCCGTGCGATCGGCCGAATAGCTGGCGTCGGCCGCGGTCAGGACCCACTGCATCTGGCCAGCCTTCATCTGGGTCCAGTGAAAGTTCTTCGCGTGGAGCAGCGAATCGGGCATCACACCGGCGATTTTCTGGGTCGCCTGAGCGTCGGCTCGATGCCGCACCACGTAGACGGTGACGGCCAGAAGCACTACCAGCGCCGCAGCTCCAAACGCAGCCAACGCCTTGGCGATAAACTTCAAGCTCATCGATTAGTTCCGTCCCTTCACGGTATCAAGCGGGTTTTTTCAAGTAAACCAAGGCTCGGTTTGAATGCGGCTACGGCGCGGTCAAGAGCGTCTTGCCACGCCCCGCGCGAAGTGATCAGCCCGCGACCCCGGATCAGCGCCGCGCGGCCGCCTCGCGCGCGCATTGATGGATTCGTTTGAGGTCGTCGAGCAGAGACGCAAGCTCGTCAAGCCGGTAGGAGTTGGGCCCGTCGCTGAGCGCGTGGTCGGGATCCTCGTGCACTTCCATAAAAATCGCGTCGATTCCAACCGCCGCCGCGGCCCGCGCCAGCGGCGCCACGAACTCGCGCTGGCCGCCCGAGTTCTGACCGCCCGCGCCGGCCCCCGGAAGCTGTGCCGAGTGGGTCGCATCGAAGACCACCGGGTAACCGAAGCCGCGCATAATCACAAGCGAGCGCGGATCGGTGACCAAGTTGTTGTAGCCGAAACTGAAGCCGCGCTCGGTCAGGAGCACGCGGCGATTGCCGGTATCCACCACTTTGGCCAACGCCGCGCGCATGTCCCACGGGGCCAGGAACTGCCCCTTCTTGATATTGACCGCGCATCCGGTGATGGCGGCGGCGTAAATCAGATCGGTCTGGCGCGAGAGCAGCGCGGGAATCTGCAGAATGTCCACGACCTCGGCCGCCGGTCCGGCCTGCGCGGGTTGGTGGATATCGGTAAGTATCGCGACCCCCGCCTCACGCTTGACGCGCGCGAGAATCTCGAGTCCCGCATCAAGGCCCGGCCCGCGAAACGACCCATGGCTGGTGCGATTAGCCTTGTCGAACGAGGCCTTGAACACATACGGAAGCCCGGCGCGCCGCGCGATTTCGGAAATTGCAAACGCGTGACGGAGACACGACTCGGCGCTTTCGATTACGCACGGCCCCGCGATCAAGACCAGCGCCGGGCCGCCGAAGACCGCGTCGCCCACTTTGACTGGCGCCACATTCATGACGCCGATCTGAGCTCCCGGACCGTCGCGCGCTTGCGCCCGCTCTGGGTGCGGCGCTGCACGGCGGCTCGAATCAGCCCGCGGAACAGGGGATGGCAATCTAGCGGGCGCGACTTGAGCTCGGGATGAAACTGGCAGCCGAGGAACCACGGATGGCCCGTTAGTTCCATGATCTCGACCAGCGCGCCGTCGGGCGAAGTCCCGGTCGCGATTAGGCCGGCCGCTTCGAGCTGCTCGCGATAGGCGTTGTTGACTTCGTAGCGATGGCGGTGGCGCTCGGAAATCTTCGCCTTGCGATAAAGGCTCGCGGCTAATGAGCCGGCCGCGATCACGCACGGCCACGCGCCCAGGCGCATCGTGCCGCCGAGTTTGTCGAGATCTTTTTGCGATTCCATGATGTCGATAACGGGATCGGGCGTGTCCGCCGAGATCTCGCGGGAGTTGGCGCGCTTGAGCCCGAGCAAATTTCGCGCCGCCTCGATCACCATCATGTGCAAGCCGTAGCAGATGCCCAGAATCGGCACCTGGGTCTCGCGCGCGAAGCGCACCGCGCGCATCTTGCCGTCAGTGCCGCGCGCGCCGAAGCCGCCGGGAACGATAATCGCGTCGGCGCCCTTGAGCCGCTCGGCGGGATCCTGCTTTTCGAGTTCCTCGGAATCGACGTAATCGATCGTGACCTTGGCTTCGTTCGCAATCGCGCCGTGCGCGATCGCTTCGTGCAGGCTCTTGTAGGAGTCGGCCAGATTGACGTACTTGCCAACGATCGCGACCGTGACCTGAGTCTTCGGGTTCTGGGCGGTTTTTACGATCCGGCGCCATTTCGAGAGATTCGGCGCTCCGGTCCAGATGCCCAGCTTCTCGCACACGCGCGCGTCGAAACCCTCTTCATGAAATCGAAGCGGAACTTCGTAAATGGTGGTCGGCACGTCAGGCGCCGCGATCACGCATCCTTCCTCGACGTTGCAGAAGTGAGCGATCTTGGCCTTCACGTGTTTATCGAGCGGCCGATCGCATCGGCACAAAAGAATGTCGGGCTGGATGCCGAGTCCGGTCAGTTCCTTGACGCTATGCTGCGTCGGCTTGGTCTTCACCTCGCCGGCGGTCGGGATGTACGGCACCAGGGTCAAATGGACATAAAGCACGTTCTCGCGGCCGAGGTCCCAGCGGAACTCGCGCACCGCCTCGAGGAACGGCAGGCTCTCGATATCGCCAACCGTGCCGCCGATCTCGACGATGCACAGATCGGCGCCCTCGGAGGCGGCAAGGATGCGGCGCTTGATCTCGTCGGTGATATGCGGGATGACCTGCACGGTCGCGCCCAAGTAGTCGCCGCGGCGCTCGTTCTGGATCACGGTGTCGTAGATCTGGCCGGTGGTGCAGTTGTTGCGCCGGCTCATCGTGGTCTGCACAAAGCGCTCGTAATGGCCGAGGTCGAGATCGGTCTCGGCGCCGTCGTCGGTGACGAACACCTCGCCGTGCTGGGTGGGGCTCATCGTGCCGGGATCCACGTTGATGTAGGGATCCATCTTGAGCAGCGTGACCTTGAGCCCGCGCGCTTCGAGCAGCGCGCCCAGCGACGACGCCGCCAGCCCCTTGCCGAGCCCCGAGATCACACCGCCGGTGACGAAAATAAATTTGGTTTTGCCGCGTTCCACCTTGCCCTCCCCTAGGTCCGCCGAGCGGATGCCGCGACAGCCCGGGCCTTGGCGAGGTCCTCGGCTGTATCAACTTCAAGCGATGGCGCCACGGAGGCCACCACCCGAATCGCGTAACCATTTTCAAGCGCGCGCAACTGTTCGAGCATCTCGATCCGTTCGAGCACCCCTTGCGGCATCGAGGCGAACTTAAGCAGAAATCCGCGCCGATAGGCATACACGCCAATATGGCGAAGCGCGCTCGCCGGCGCCGCGTCGCTATCGCGCGGATATGGAATCGGCGCGCGCGAAAAATACAGCGCGTCGCCACTGGCCGCGCACACCACCTTGACCTTGCCCGGATTGGTCCATTCGTCACGATCGACGATCGGCGTGGCAAGCGTGGCCATGTCGAGCGTCGAATCGGCGCGCATCGTGGCCGCGAGCGCGTCGAGATCCTGCGGCGCGATAAACGGCTGATCGCCCTGCACGCTAAGGTACACTTCGCCCGCGATCTTCGCTGCGACCTCCGCGATTCGATCGGTGCCGCTCGGATGCGCCGGCGAGGTCATCATCGCCTCGCCGCCCGCGAGGCGCACCGCGGACGCGATCCGCTCGTCGTCGGTCGCGACGATCGCGCGCGTAATCGAAGCCGCGCGCGCAGCCTGCCGCCATACCCGCACCACCATCGGCACTCCGTCGATCTCCGCCAAAGCCTTGGCGGGCAGGCGCGTCGAAGCATACCGCGCCGGAATGACGGCGATTACCGATGCGTCAGGCAGGTGAATTCTCCGAGGTATGGAATTGCGGGGTGCACGATCAAATTTATCTGTCGGAACAGGCGCCTGTCAATTTCGCCCCCGTGAACTTCCCACAGCCGCGCGCGCCTCAAGGGCGAGCCTACTCGCCCGGCAACGGCTGAGAGATGGGATCTCATGAAAGGCGCAACTCATCCATTTCAGCCCGCTGTGAAACTGCGGACCAAGCCGGGCTGGCACCGTGCAAAGGCGGGCCGTCCAGTGTATGTATGGGGCTGAATCGCGAGGGCCTTTTCCCTGATCACTCCGCAATTTCTTAGGTAGAGTCCGTCACAGGAAGCGGACAGACAGATGAACTCGGTCAACCCACAAACTTCCGCTTCATTTTTGCTAAGACCCTTCCCGCTTCTGGGTGTCAATGCTCCGCTCCTAATTTTGCTGGCAGCTGGCGGACTTCTGTTGCTTACCGCCGTTGTTCTTGGACGCTTCCTCTGGATAATTTCCGGAGAAAGTCGTCTGTACGCGGTCATCGTGAGCCAACTGAACAAGCTCAAGATTGCCAACCCCGTGATCGCAGGAGAGGGTCTCAGCCCTGCCACCTTCGACGCCGCCGGGCAGTTGTTCGAAATTTCCGAGCCGTTACGGGATGCTTGGCGCGGCTTCCAAAGGCAGGTTTTTGTCGTGCGCAATGGGTCAGGCGACGACCGGTTCTATAGTACCGATAGCGCCGATGGCGCCTTCAACGATTCCGCAGTAATCGAACCGCGCATCAACCGGAATTTTTATTCCTCGTTTCCAGGCATCATCACGGGACTTGGGCTGCTCTTTACGTTCGTGGCGATTTTGTTCGCCCTAAAGGAGCTGCATTTTTCAGAAACAGAGGTCAAGGGCGTTCCAGACCTTGTCGAGGGTTTGGCGGGCAAGTTCGTTTCCTCGGTCGCGGCGCTCTTTGCGGCGAGCGTCTTCTTGTTTTGTGAGAAACTGCGGCTGCCCAAAATCGAGAACAGCCGCCGGAGTCTTGTTGCCGCAATTGACGCACTGGTGCCGCGACGCACGGCGGCCAGCATTCTTGCGGATCTTCATCGAGACATCGCCGAGCAATCGGCGGCGTTTCGTTCATTCAATGCCGACTTCTCGCTGAAGCTAAGGCAAGGCTTCTCGGAGGGTATCGGCCCGCTTCAGCAGCGGATGGTCGATGCCATCGACGAACTTAACCGCCTGCTTCGCTCCTCCGAAGCTCAAAAGCAGGAATCGATTACGGGAACATTATCAGCGGCGATGGAGGAAATGCAGCGTTCTATCGCGAGTTCGCTCACAGAGATGGGAGCACGGTTTACCGACTCGCTCTCGGGAAACGCCACCCAGCAATTCGAACGGGTCGCCGCATCGCTAAACAGCACCGCGTCACTTTTGGAGAGCATGAACGCGCAGTTCAGAACCACGCAAGCGGCGCTTAATGAACTGGTCAGCTTTGCAAAGAATTCCACCACTGAGCAATTTGCGCTGGGCAAGGCGCAGACCGAAGAGCTGACCGCGGTACTAAACCGCCTGATGAACCAGATGAACGAGACAGCAGGCTCCTCGGTCGCAAACATGTCGGTCGCGATGGCGGCGGCGGCCCATGAACTTTCCGCTAAGGTAGCGGAACTGAGCGAGAAGATGAGCAGCTCGATGCTGGCCGCGACCGAGCAGGCGACGGGGGCGGCGGGCAAGGTAGTAGAGCAGGCAGGTAGTTTCTCAGCGCAAAACTCCGAACAAATCGCCCGCATGCTTGAGCGCTTCAAGATGCATTTCGACAAAGTCGAGGATCTTGGACTGCTATTGGACGGCACCCTCGCGCAGTTCAAGCAGACCCTTCCCGAATTCACCAGGATCGCAGGAGAGCTTCGCGCAACCATGGATCAGGTTGGCGCAGCCGCGGCGCGCACCGCTGAGAGCGCGACGGCGATGCGCACGGTTCAGGAGGCGATAGAGCGCGTCGCGGGACTGTCGCAGTCCCAGGTCGAACAGTTGGCCAGCGTCGCCCGGCAGACGCAGGCCGACATGCAAAAGTATCAGCAGACCTTTGATCAGGTCCGCAAAAGCGCAAGTGAATTGCTCGCACAGATTGCGCAACACCTGAACAACTACACACAAACTTCACGAAACGGGTTCGAGGGGATGGTCAAACTTTCCAACGACCAGTTCGACACGGCCGTTCAACGCCTTGGCGCTTCGATAGAGGAATTACGGGAATACCTCGATGACTTGAACGACCTGCTTGGGAAGCTAACCCCGCGCTTGAGGGCATAATCATGGCGTCGGAGAGTTCATCCTCGGTCTTGGCCAGTTCGTTTACGGACTTGATGACATCATTGGCCGTGATCTTCATCTTGCTTCTGGTGGCAATCACGCAGAACACGGTGATGGCATCCGCAGCCAAGAACCAAAAGACGAAGAAGACCCGTGAAAGTATCTTGGAGGAACTGCAAAAGCAATTCAGCAAAACGGGGGTTAACGTGAAGAAAGACCCAAACGACCCGCTTTCGCTATTGATCGTAGTTCCCGAACAACTCATGCGATTCACGGTCGACGGAACCGATTTAAGTCAGAACGGCCAACAGTTCCTTGACGAATTCATTCCAAGCCTTGCACATGTGGCCTGTAGCCAGAGGTTCAGGGATGAGCTCAACTCCATAGTAGTTGAAGGGCACGCAGATTCATCAGGTAAGAATCCTGAGCACAAAGACATACACAATATGGAAGTGAGCCAAGGCCGAGCAATGAGCGTCGTCCAGACCTCACTGTTGATTCTTAAGGAAAAAGGAACGGAGTCCAAGACTGCTTATCCTTGTTTCTTGAACCTGCTTTCGGCGACCGGTCGTGGTTCGAGCGACCCCATTTTATTAGAGGACGGCAAGGAAGACCTCGACAGGAGTCGGCGGGTGGTATTCAAGATCCGCGTTCGCTCTTTCGAGCAGAGAGAAGTGCAGACCAGCGAGGCGGCATTAAATACACTCCAACCTCCCGGTTCTCATGGCTTGTCCGGCGATTCAAATGGAAACCAGCCCAGCAAACATTGACCTGTTGGAAGCCCTCGCTTCACTGCGCATTGCGAACCATTCTCTCGCGCAGGAAATTCAACAGCCGTTTGCCGGAATTCCGACCGACAATCCGCGTCTGAAAGCCACGATCGAGTCTTTTCCAGAACGAGCCGCTAAACCACCCAAAGTCCCCGAAGACTACAAGCAGCAATGGCAGGATTTCATCGACAAGCGCCGCGACAGTCTTGAACCGCGCGCAATCCGTTACCTCTGCTGGGAACCCGATATCGCGACCGACCTCCGGTTCCAGAAATACCTCGAACGCTTTGAATCCGACCTGAGCGCCCGTTCTTTACAGGGATTAGTGCGATCATGCCATGCTCGATGGTCCTCCGATCTCGCTGGCGGGGCTGTCGCCGCCGATGTGCGCAGCCGTCTGTACCGCTTCAGCGGCGCCAACCGAGTGATCGCCAAATGGAAAGAAGGGCTTTCGCTGGTGCTCGGGTCGAAGGCCACGGGCGAGCTTGCGAAGTGGATCTTGGACGGTCGCAAGCCCATCAAAGATACCTGTGAGTTCTGGAAGCTGGAGGAGCAATCGAGATATTTGTTGCAAGCCGTCGAAGAAGCGGCCGCGGCATGTAGAAACAAAATTGGAGAGCACTCACTCTATAATCAATACATGGTCGGCGAGCTTATAGCGTGGAGTGGATGGCCGATCGAACGTTTCAAGAAGCTCGTCAACGACGTTATCGAGCGCACGTCTCCAAATACGGAATTCGCCCAGGCGCTCAAACGAATGGTACTCGGCGACAGCCGGTTAGGAGACCCGCGCCTGCCTCGCAATTCAACAAACTGGCTCGGTGTCAGAACTGAGGCGCGCAACCGGTTTATCGAATGGCTCTCAAAGGATGATATCGTGTTTTTCTTTGAGCTCGGCTTGCCAAAAGGCAAGGATCCCCAAGGGCGCAAAAAGTTTTGGCTGGACTATGTGGGCAACGTCAAGAAATCGCGCCCTCTGCTTTGCGACGACGATAGAGCCAGGCTCCAGAACGCAAAAGAGAAAGTCGGCAACTTTGGAAGAATAGTTGGAGAAACAAGTGCTTTCCTTCTCGATTTCGGCACGGTCATCGCCGTCGAATTCAGTAAAACGGGAAATGCCTGTTATCTCTACGAAAAGCCGGCGGCTGAAAAGGTAATCCCCGATTTCTGGAGTCCTAAGCCGTTTTCTGCGCCTAGCCTAAAATCCAAGCGGCTAAAAGCCGAATGGGTGAAGCATGATTCTCAGATGCGATGGCACGGCGATCTTGAAATGATCCTTGCGAGGTACGGGGTCCGTCAACGCCGGGCCGACTAAAGATGGAAGAAAAAAAGGACACATGGTTGCTCGCCGAGCCACTGGAAGGGGTTCGCCTGTTCGCCGAGGCCGACGGAGTATGGCTGCGCTCGGATGACCTTAACGCGGCAAACTCGGAGAATTTGCGTGCGCGCGGGACGCGCTCTCGGCTTGGACGCCTGCTTCCCTCGCTTCTTCCTCAACTTTTCGAGCTTGAGCTTGCAGAAGCACATGGCGGTGCGGTCAAGATTTCATATGCTGACTTGACGGCCCTGGCCAGCAAAGGCATCGACGCGTTCGATGAAATAGCTCCCTGGGCTCCATTCGCGCTTGAGCTTGGATCGACGGGAACGCTCGGTCGTGAGGATTTCGGGTACTTTTATCGATATTACTCCGGAACCCAGATCGTTCACCTTGACCGAATCGGCTGCTTTGTCCGCAGGAGGGGCACCGTAAACCGCCTGGACGATCAAACCTTCCAGTTGGTCGGCGCGATCGACGACTTCAACTCTTTGTCGGCGGAAAAGAAAGCGAGCGTTGGCGCGTTTATCGAGTTTGCCGAGATCAAAGGCTTGGGAGAAGGAATCGGCGCTCGGCTCGACACCTTTCTCGGTAAGGAACGTGTGCTGGTTCCAAATCACGTTGGTCTCGACCTAATTGTCGAGGAAGGCGACCGGATTACGTTTGCTCCGAAGGTCGATGGTGTCCCTGCCGAAACGATGCGCGCTGCCTTTTTGGCCTCCGATGATGTTGATGAGATATACGCACTCGACGACGGCCACGGCGGCCGGGTACGCGTCGTGCTCGAAGAGGATCAGCGCGAGTGTCTCCGTCGGATGCAGCGCGTCCGCCATTTGGGAGGAGTTGAACGCGCCGAAGTGCTACGCAATCCTGATGCCGTTTTCGACGGTGTCGGCAACGCAATCGAAATAGACCCAACATTCGGACCCAGGGTGAAGGGCATTGGTGATTTTCCTTTTGTCGCTCGACCGTATGTCCAGCGTTCCGAAACGGGCGTTTTCGAGACTCGAGAGACGGATGACGCTCCGCCATCGCGATCGAACGGCGGTCTAATATGCCAGTACAAAGACGGAACTGCCGAACGAGTTGAATTTGATTCGCTCGATGAAGTTCTGGCCCTCCAGCGCGAGGTGCAAGAAGCTAGGCGAAGCGGGCGAGGCACGGTAGAATTTCGCGGGAAGTCAATCGTGGCGGACCGTACGTTCGCCCAAGCGATCGGCCAACAGGTGCGTTGCCTCATGGGATCGGCTGTCCCGCCAGAAGAGGCAAAAGAGGCTCCATCTCGGCGTTATGTGCTCATATACGACAACGAACAAAACCTTGATTACAAAGCCAGCGTTTCAAAGGCTCAGCTCCGCGAGATAGAGAAGCAGGTCGGCAAAGTCCCCCGCGCTCTTAAGAAATCTATACTTAAGCCCCATCAGCTTAAGGGCCTCGGATGGTTGCAGCGTAATTTTTTGCTTGACCGCCATGGCTGTTTGCTCGCCGACGATATGGGTTTGGGGAAGACCCTTCAGGTATTGGCCTTCTTAGCCTGGCTGATCGAACGCGGACAGGGCGACAACAAACCGAAATTTCCAGAGGCTGCGCCATGGGACCCAATTGTGATTGTCGCCCCGCTGATGCTGGTCGATAGCGGCGGCCCTTGGCGCTCGGATATGCGCGAATACTTCGAGAACGACGGCTCAATCTTCAAACCCCTTGTTTGTCTTCAGGGAGACGAACTCCAAAAGTTGCGTAAACCAGGCGGCGGCAAGGAGACGGTAATCGGCGAGCCAGTTCTGGACCTCGACAAGCTGCGGCAATCGCGGGTGATCCTGACCAATTATGAAACCGTGACTAACTACCAGCATTCGTTTGCACGAATGAAGGAGCATTGGTCAGTTGTGGTGACGGATGAAGCGCATGAATACAAAACATCCAGCACCAAGATTTCTCATGCTCTGAAAAGTCTCGCGCCACGTTTCCGAATCGCGTGCACGGGAACGCCTGTTGAGACGAGCTTGCTGGACGTTTGGAATATTTTAGATGCTCTCGAACCCGGTGAACTCTTGGGCAGTGCAAAGGAGTTCACGGAGAAGTATGTGAAACCTCTGCGTGAACCGGCGGCGGAAACAGAGTCTCCGCCGATTCCCCTGCTCAAGAAGACGCTCCTGTTCGGCAAACCCGACGCATACCTTCTGAGGAGAGAAAAAGCGGAGCTCGGTGATGTGCTTCCGCCCAAACACCCCCCACACGAAATAATGTGCGACCTTTCGCCTCGACAGCGTGAATGGGATCGCAATCTCCGAAGTTTTAGGGACTCCGATGGAGAGAGCCGCCATTCGCTGGCGCTAATCGACCAATTAGTCAAGGTGTACCAGCATCCGGCGCTACTGACGGGTTATGAATCGCCCTCATCGAAGGAAGCGATCGAACAATGCCCCAAACTCGACGAGTTATTGAAGCTCCTCCGCAAGATTAAGGCTAAACGCGAGAAGGTTCTCATTTTCGCCCGCCTGATCTATATGCAAAACCTTCTTAAACAAGTCATCGACGCTGAGTTTGGGCTCGACGTGGGTATCGTCAGTGGGGCGACGCCGCGCCACCCAACGAAGCGGGGACTCCAAACCAGAAGCGCGACGCTGGAACAGTTCAAAGAACGCCTTGGTTTCAACGCGATCATTCTTTCGCCGGACGTCGCTGGTATCGGGCTGACGCTCGTCGAGGCCAATCACGTCATTCATTATGGCCGATGGTGGAATCCAGCCAAAGAAGATCAGGCGACTGACCGCGCCTATCGAATCGGCCAGACTCGCGAAGTTCATGTGTATTATTTGATCGCACGGGACCCCAAAGGAGAATTTCTAAGCCTCGATGAGATAATGCACGACTTGATTCAGCGCCGGCGCGCCCTAGCTGCCGAGTTCCTCGCGCCAATGCCGGCGGAAGAGGACCTCAAATTGGAACTTGCCGGCGAACTGTTTGACCAGCAGCCGGGGCCGGAAGCCGTCAATGCACTTTCGGACGAAGACGTGCGCCGCCTCCAGGACGATCGCTTCGAGGCGCTCGTGGCGGAAATTGAGAAGAAGCAGGGAGCCGATGTAATTTTGACACCGTTCACCCATGACGAGGGGATCGATGTGATTGCCCTGTGCCGCAAGGAAATCCGGTTAATTCAATGCAAGCACACGCGATGGGGCGGCAGCATTGACGCCGACGCAGTGGCTGAACTTTTGGAGGCAGTTGACGGTTACCGCGCGCGGCGATTGAAAGTTTCTACATCGAGTTACGTGCTTCGAGCGGTTCTCAGCACCAATGGAACATTGACGAAGCGCGCCTGTCAGTTGGCCAATGAACGCGGGGTGCTATTTGTCGAGGGCAGCGGACTTAAGCGAACGCTTTTGAACACACCGTGCTCGGCTGGAGAAGTCGAAGCGATGGAGCAGCGTAGGCTTGCGTCAATGCCTGACGTGCAGGCAGCGATCAACAGATTCCTTCAACACTGATGATCGCGTTGACGAGGAGCGCACCTTGGCACCGCAGCCGGGCAGCCTCAAGGGCCACTGGCACATCGTCCGCCCCCACTGGCATAGTGCATTGCTTCCTTGTGTCAGTGGCGGCCGACGGCCCGTCGGCCGGCTGGGCGATCAGCGGCAATGCGGGAGATCGGGATTTCCTTCGGCTCCGCGCAGAATACGCGCGATACGCGGCGCTATTTGCCGCGGATTCGGGTGCGGCGCATCTTGCGCAGGCGGGACTTGGCCTGAGCCGGGTTGTTACGCCGCTTGCGGGCGAGTTTGCGATTGCGGCGGTTACGGGTTCGCGATGCTACTTTCATTGTGGCTGTGGCTCCTGAACTCTATCCGCCTGATTGTATGTGCTGAGCGGGGGCGGATTCCAGCCGTCGTTCGCGCCGGCCGATTCCGGCACTCCAGCCGCAACCGGGCTGATCGCCGCGATCTCGGAGATCTCCTCGCCGCGATCGCGCGCCACCACCCGTCCCAGCGTCTCGCCGGTCGTGACCGGACCAGTGACAGAACTCGGCACCTGGTACGAGACCTTGAGTGAGCCGATGTCGCCCTTGGGCAGGACCACGGTCAGATCGTGCGCGGCGATCGGCTGGATGTATTTTCCCGAATCGAGCTGCACCTGCACGGGCAGCGCCTGTCCCGACTTGAGCAGCGACACCGCCGTGTAATGGTCGAAGCCCCACTCGAGCAGCTTGGCCGCTTGCGCGAAGCGCTGCTGGTTGGACGGCGCGCCCAGCACCACGGCGATCAGGCGCAGGTTGCCGCGCTTGGCGGTCGCCGTGACGTTGAAGCCCGCCTGAAAGGTGAAGCCGGTCTTGAGCCCGTCGCATCCCTCGAAGTGCCCGATCAGATGGTTGGTGGTGTGCAGCATGCAGACGCCGCCGTCGAATTCGGTCTGCTCGAGGCTCGACCAGCGCAGCAGATTGGTGGTCAGAATCAACTGGCGGGCGACGGTCGCCAGGTCGCGGGCGCTGGTGTGATCGACATCGTGCGCCGGGCGCGGCGGCAATCCATCGACGGTGCGATACTCGGTGTGATCCATGCCGAGGCCCCGGGCGCGCGCGTTCATCATGCGCACCGTCGCCTCGACCGAGCCGCCGACTTTTTCCGCGATCGCCACGGCGGCATCGTTGGCCGATTTGATCAGCGCCGCCTTCATCAGTTCGCGCAGCGGATAGACCTGGCCCTCGACCAGCCCCAGCCTCGAGCCCATCGTATGCGCGGAACGCTCGGAGATTCGCACTGGATCGTCTAGGTGGACGTGGCCGGCCTTGAGCTGATCCTCGGTGACCAAAAGGAGCATCATCTTGGCCATCGAGGCCGGCGGCCATTCCATGTCGTCGTTCTGGGCGTAAAGAATTTTCCCGCTGTCGGCGTCTTCGAGCAGCGCGCCCTTATAGGGCTGGACGGCGGTGCGCGAGCGCTTTCTCAGCGTGTGCGTATGATGATGATGGCGCACGGAGGCGCGAGCCGAGCTGGCCGAAAACGCGACCAGCGCGAGCACACCGATGGCTGCGGCGGCGGCCGGAAAGATCTTATTCCACCCGTTAGACTCCACCACCTGTTCCACCACCTGTCTCTTCCGTCACGCGTTCGCGGGTCGGAATTTCGATGCTCGTGTTAGCGCCCGCCGGCCAGGCCGCCGGGCACCGAGGTGTCGCGAACCTCGCCACGCTCGGCGCGCTCCAGGATGTCAAGATTGGCGCGCGCGGGCGCGTAATCCGGGTTGGCCTGCACGATCTCAGTCCATTCCTGACTGGCGCGCAGGTACTTGCCTTCCTCGGCATAGATTGCGCCCAGAGTGTTGTGCGCTTCCACCTGGTCGGGGTCGATCTGAAGCGAGAGCAGGATCTGCTGTTCGGCTGGCCCCAGCATCCCGCGGCGCTCGTATGCGAGGCCAAGATTGAAATGCGGCTCGGGGTGATCGGGACCGAGCAGCGTCGCCAGGCGCAGTACTTCGGTCGCGTCGCGCAATTGCCCGTTATCCAGGTAGAGCAGGCCCAGGTTAAGGAACAACTGCCAGTCATCGAGGCCGAGCCCAATCGCCGTTTGATACTCGCTGAGTTCGCGCTGATGCTGTCCCATCACGCCGTAGGCGAAGCCCAGATGATAATGCGCCAGAGCGTTGCCGGGATGCGCCTGAATGACGATACGATGGCGGCGAATGGCTTCCGGGTAGTCTTCCATCCCGAGGAAATAATCGGCCACCGGGTCACAGACCTGCGGATCGGCCGAATCCTGCGCGATATTGGCGCGGGCGATTGATCGCCACTGGAAAACCAGCGCGACGATCAAGACTAGCATCCAAGCCCGGCGGCGGAAAATTGACAACGTGGCTGCGCCTGCTCCCGTGTGAATTCAGGCGCTAAGTTGAAGTTAGCAGGAAAATCGATGCAATAAAAATGCGCGCGGCACTTTCGAGCGTTTTTCCGCGCCTGCGCCGCTAAAGATGGACGGGCGTCAGCGGCGATTTAGTACCGTCAGGACATGCCACCGGAGGGCGGCCGTGCGCCCCCCGGTGGTTTTTCGCGGGATCGTTACATCGTTACTTGGATGCCGGAGCGCCTGCGGCCGCGCCCGAATCCGCACCTGCCGCGGCGGCCTTCTTGTGGGCCTTGCGATGATGCGAATGACGATGCTTCTTCGTCATCTTGGCTGGCTTGGCCGCCGCCGCGGGTGCCGTCGCCGCGGAGTTGGGCGGCGTCCCAGGGGCCTGGGCGAACGCGGGAACCGCCATCGCGGCTGCAAACACGGCGGCGGAAAGAATCGAAAGGGTGCGCTTCATGGTAGTCTGATCTCCTTGAACCTTGGCGGCCCGTGATTGGGCCGAACTGTCGCAAAGCATATAGCGATTGCCGTGCCACCTGCGCAATGGGGTAAACCGCCCGGGAATCGAACCGATTCCCCGAACCTGTCCCTCCGTATCGACCAATCGGGCTACCCGGTTAACCGCTTTACGGTGATTGGCCGGCCCGACGCCGCTCGGCGTGCAACTCTCTGTACAGGACGAATAATTCTCGAAACGCGCGCGCCACCACCCACAGGTTCGCCCCACTCTGCTCGCCCGCGACTCGGGGCAGATGGCGCACTTCGACTTCCTTGATTCGAGCGCCGCGTCCCATCAGCCGCGCCATCAACTCGGTCGAAATCATCGCTCCGTGCGCGCGCAGCTCCATCCCATCAAGGAATTCGCGCTTGAACATCTTGAAGCCGCAATCGATATCGCCAATCGTCACGCCCAGCACCGCTCGCACCAGGATTGTCCACGCCTTGCCGTTGAGCCTGCGGATCAGATGATCGGCGCGGTGCGCGCGGTAACCGGCCACGACATCGTACTCGGGCATGAACGCGGCGAGCTTCGCGATATCGGCGGGATCGAACTGGCCGTCGCCGTCCGAGAGCATCACGTAAGGCATCGCCGCCGCGCGGATTCCCGAGACCACCGCGCCGCCGTAGCCGCGATTGACGCTATGGTTTACGGCCTTGACGTGAGGATCCGCGGCCGCCAGACGCGCGGCGATTTCGCCGGTGCGATCGCGGCTGCCGTCGTTGACGACGATCACTTCGTAGTCGGCGGCGACCTTCGGCAGTTCGGCCAGGTATCCGCGCACGACGCGCTCGACGTTGGCTTCCTCGTTGTGCGAGGGCAGGAAAACGCTCAATCCGGGAAGGCGTGCGGAGGTTGCCACGGGCGACGCTTCAGCGGGCGCGAGATTGCGGCGCCTCGCAGCGCAGCCACCGCGCATGCGCGCGATCAGTCGCCGAGTTCACGATAGCCGCCCCGGAAGAACAACAGCGGTTTGGCCTCGCGCGCCTCGGCCTGCTCGATCTCGCCCAGGTAAACCGTGTGATCGCCGGCGTCCATGCTGCCCGCAAGCTTGCACTCGAGATAGGCGAGAGTGCCATCCAGGATCGGCGCGCCATTGGCGCCGACGCGGTAGCTGACGCCCTCGAACTTGTTGCCGCCGCTGACCGCGAATTTCCGCGACAGTCCTTCTTGATCGGAGGCGAGAACGTTGACCGTGAAGACCTTGCTTTCATCGAAGCACGGATAGCTCTCGGCCTTTTTGTCCACGCAGATCAGCAGGAGCGGCGGCACCAGCGATACCGACGAAAACGCATTGGCGGTCAAGCCGTGCATCTCGCCCGACGTACGCATCGAGGTGATAACGGTAACGCCGGTGGCGAAATGGCCCATCACGCGGCGCAATTCATTTTTTTCAATCGGCATCGCAGAAACTCTCCGCGCGCGAATGCTATCAGACGCTTTCCAAGCCCGTCAATTTCGCGCCCGGCGGCGACAGATCAACAGCGATCATCTGGGCGCTCGGCTTAAGCCAGATCGCGATTTCTGAAAAATCTTCGGAGGGGTGAGGGGGCGCACGGCGCTCCCTGTGTCATTTCGGGCAGCGGTTGCCGAAGCGAGAAAACCCGGATCCGGGATTTCCCCCTGCGATCCATAATGACGAAAGCTCTCGCCACCCGTCAGGCCGCAGTCGCGCGGAATCACGCGCCTTTGCGTTCCCGGTAGAGCCCCATAAAGTGCAGCCTACGCTTCCCCTTCAATCGATGGGTTTCGCGCGGCAAGACGACGGGTTTTGAGCGCCCGACACAGGCCACGGTCTCAACCAGAAAGAACGTATTCATAGGACCACAAAGAAACCCCTTTTATTTCAGTTACTTAACCACTCAACCCCGTGAATTCGAATTCTAATTCACGGGGCTTTAAACGATTTAAGATGCCAATCAAGAAGTCGCCTCACCGTACCCTCCTCGATCCCTCGCGGGCAGTCGGTCGGCAAACCAAGTTTATCTCGCAACTCCTTCGCAAATTGCTCATTGCCAAACGGAAACAACTGAAATTTGAACAACAGGCAGAACCCACCTGCCTTGACGACCTCCCACACGTACGACTTCGGCATCCAGCGTGCGATGAAAAGTGGCCGCACTCCCAAGAATCCACACATCCTCAACTTTATCGCGAATTCTTGCGCGTCGATGTAAGCCAGCTTGTTCTTAATCTCTGTGCCATAGAAGAAACCGTCGCGATTATAAATCCTGTCCAGATCATGTGCCGACTCCTCCCAGCGCCTGCCGTTGAACTCCCGCGTCTCGGTCGCAACCGGCAAAAAACCCGCTCTAGCAAGCGCCGCGTCGAAGAGCAATTCCGCGTGATGACCGACGGCCTGAGTAAATACATGGCTGGAGTACCGCCCGATCAGCTTTACCGATTCCTGCGCCTTGCGACGCCAATACCGAAGCTGCTTCGAGAAAAAGAAACGCGCCGGACCACCCGCTGGCAACGGCACGAACTCCGACTCTATCACGGCGTCTTGCGCAAGCTCGTCGACCGCCCGAGCTGTGATCCAGTGAAAAAATCTCTTCTCAAAAAAAACCTGGAACTGCCGCTCGTAAAAAACGTCTTCGGGCCGTTCTCCGATCAGCTTGAGGATCTCGGCCTTCGCAGCATCGACGTACCCTTCTTCACTATCGGTCGACCGTCGCTGTCCATCATCGAACTCATCGTAGTCGTCTGACATCGGTGCACCGGCCGTAAGTGCGTGGTCCGTTCCGCAACGGGCGCCAACCTAGTTTTGGTTACGCATCGTTCGCTTAGGTGTCCACTCGATATGCACATCCAACCGCCCGCCTCCATCTGACACAGGAGAACACCATACCAACGCGCGCTCGCACTCGCACCAATGGACGGCAAACTGGCGAACCTTGCCGGGAAGGCGTGGCCATCGTTGACGGCTGCCGCCCGTTAAATATCGAGGTGCAGGCGCATCGCGTCTTCCGCTGCGCGCATCACGGCAGCGCTGAGCCTGCCTAGCGCGGCGCCTCGGATACGTTCCTTCGCGATGGTGCGAATCTGCTGGGCCTGAGCCTTCGAGGTTTTGGGCAGGCCACTATCTTTGGGCGAGAGAAGAATCTCGAAAGGATAAACCTTGCTGACGTTCGACGTGATCGGAAGGACCGTCACCGTGTTCGCCGCGCGGTTATTCGCCTCGTTGCTCACGATCAGCACGGGGCGGCGCTTGTTTATCTCGGAGCCAACGGTGGGGCTTAAGTCAGCGTAGTAGATCTCACCACGTCTCATCGCCAAGTCCGTCCGAGACCGTGCTCTCCCAGACCTTGTCCGACTTCGAACCGGCCTCTCGATAAGCCGCCTCGAGCTCCCGGCTTCTGAGCAGCTTGACCGCTTCCTCGAAAACCTGGGAGCGGTTCATCCCGCGCTTTTTGCGGTATTTCTCGACGAACCCGGCCAGCGAGTCGGGTATCGAGACGGAAAGTTTTGCGACGCTCATTGTCTTGATATCGTCCTACCAATGGTAAGAAACATCGTAGCACTTATGGAAGATGCGCGCGACCGCTCACTCCCATCCGGTGCGGTCGCGGGCGATTACCTGCTTGCCGCCCACATACACGTAACCGAGATCGAGCGACGTTAGCGGGCGCTCGCCGGCGCCGAATCTGACGCCCGCCAGCTCTGCGATGTACAGCGCATGATCGCCAGCCTCGAGGCTCTGCACGACCCGCGCCTCGAGTGAGACCGCCGCGAGCGCGAGCCACGGCACGCCGAGGTGCGGCGAGAGCGTGTAATCGATCCCCTCGAGATTGTCGGGGCGGCGCGCCTGCGCCGAGTAGAAATAATCCTCGAGTGCGCGGCCGCGCACGCCGACGACATTCAGCCCAAATGCGCCGCTGCGCGCGATTATTCCGCCGGTAGAATGATTGCGATCAACCGCCGCCATTATCAGCGGCGGCTCGCCCGAGACCTGCGTCACCCACGACGAGGACATCCCGTGATGCCGCGCGCCGTTGGCGACGGTCAGCACGTAGATGCCATTGGTGAGGGCAGCCATCGCGCGCGCAAATTGATCGTTCATGGTGTAATCTCTCCTCTTCGCCGAGCCTCGGCTCATTACATAATTGACGCGCGGCGGTGATGTTTTCAAAATGATTTGTGACGGCACGATGCGACAGCGGAGCATGACTTGCGCCTGAATCGAATCACGATCAGCGCGGCGGCGCGGATTGCCGCGATCGCTGTATTGTGCGCGATACTCGCTGGCCCCGCGCTCGCCGCTGAAGATTCCTCGGGGATCGCGCCCGGATGGGCGCCGCAGCCCGGCACGGCGGCGTATGAAGCCGCGCCCGCCGCATCGCAAACCTCAATATCCAGCGCGACGCCGTCGGCAATCGCAACGCCAGCGGGATGTTGCGCCGGGGCTCCGGCGCGGGACCACTATGTTTCCGCACGCGCGCTGAGCGCCGGGGAGCGCGATTATTACCATACCCGCGACGGGTCGTATCGGGATCCGTCGAACTGGGCGGTGATGGTTTTCAAGGCGCGTCACGAACTCGGGGTGTATTACAAGGGCCGCCTGTTCAAGGCATACCACGCCGTGTTCGGGCGCTCGCACGAGCACGGGACCAAGCTCTATGAAGGCGATCGGCGCACTCCGGAAGGGGTTTACATAATCAGCGGCAAGCATCCGAGCGCGCGCTGGCATTGGTTCCTGACCCTGGACTACCCCAACGCGATCGATCGATTGCGCTACGCCGCGCTGCGCGCCGCGGACGTCGCGCCGGTGTTGCGCGACGGCCGCGTCATCGGCGAGGGCGGGTCGATCGGAATCCACGGCACCGACGTACCGCTGCTGAATTCGGGTGATATTAACTGGACCACAGGATGCATCTCGGTGGACAATCGTGATGTGGCGCAACTGCATCGCCTCTTGCCAATCGGCACGGTGGTTATAATCAAACCCTGACCGCGCAAGGAGACCTGGCTGCGCGGATGGCGAAGGCGCAATCGCGCGGACGGCGCAGTGAGGAGTTGTGATGGACCAAAGCTCGGGGGTTTACCGGTTCGGCAATCTCGAGTCCGTGATCTTCGGCGCCGGCAAGCTCGGGGCGCTGGGCGAGGAACTCTCGCGCAGGGGTGCGCGCCGAGCGCTGGTCGTGACCGGCAAGTCGCTTGGCGCCTCACGCCTGCTCGAACGGGTTACGCGCGCGGCCGGAGCCGCGCTCGCGGGCGTGTTCACCGGCGCGGTTCAGCACGTGCCGGCGAAGACCGTCGAGGCGCTCGCGGCCGAGGCGCGGCGCGTCGGCGCGGATTCATTCATCAGCTTCGGCGGCGGGAGCCCGATCGACATGGCCAAGGTCGCGGGCGTGCGCCTGCTGAAAGACCGTCCCGCGCGCGAGACGGTTCATATCGCAATTCCGACCACGCTGTCGGCCGCCGAGTTCACCGCGTTCGGCGGGATGACCGACGAAGCAACGCGCCACAAGGGCGGCGCCGGCGACCCGCGGGTGCAGCCGCGCTGCGTGATTCTGGACCCCGAACTGACCGCCGAGACGCCGGCGTGGCTGTGGGCCTCGACCGGGATGCGCGCGCTGGACCACGCGGTCGAGTCCTCTTACTCGACGCGCCGCCAGGTCGTGACCGACGCGCTGTGCGCGCGGGCGATCGCGATGCTGACGGAGCATCTGCGGCCCTCGCTGGCGACGGTCGGGGCCGAGCAGATCGAGCATCGGATGCAGTGCCAGCTCGCGGCCTGGCTGTCGATATTCGGGATGACGAATACGCGGGCGGGAATCTCGCACGCGCTCGGCCATCAGATCGGTCCCTACTGGAACGTGCCGCATGGCTACACGTCGTGCATCACGCTACCGCATGTGATGCGGTTCATGGCAAACGTTGCGCCCGAGCGCTTCGGCGCGATCGCGACGGGCTTCGGGGTGCGCTTCGACGCCGCGAGTCCGCGCGCGGCGGCGCTCGAATGCGCCGACCGCGCGGCGCAATTTATCGCCCAGTTCGAGGTGCCGACGCGCCTGCGCGACGTGGGAGTGGCGCGGGCGGAGTTGGGCGCAATCGCGGCCGCGGTGCTGGCGGAAGTTGCGGCCTCGAACGTGGTCGGGCGCGAAGTGACCGAGCACGATCTGGTGGCGCTGCTCGAAGCCGCGTACTGAGCGGCTGGGTTGGGCGCGGAGGCGGAGGGTGGGACCACCATGCGAGCATTTTTGCGCGCCGCCTGCTCAATAGCCGCCGCCCTTGCGATCGGCGGATGCGGATCCAGCACCGCGCAACCGCCCCTCACTGTCACGGGTTGGCCGTTCCCGGTGGTCTCGCGCCAGGTCTATCAGGCGGATGCGCCGGTCGCCGTGATGACGCTCGCCGACCCAAGCGGCGGGACGCAGCGCGGATCGATCCGCGGGATAATTCACGGCTGGCCCTTCCCGCACGCCGACCCCGGCGGCGATTTCGGCGAAGGACTGTTCACTTATACGCTTGATTTCGTCGTGACCGATCGTGCCGCCGACGGGGCGCGGATGCCGCTGCGGGCGCGCGGCTCTCGCACCGTGTACTTCCATCGCAATCGCACCACCGGTTCAATCAATCAGTTCAATTCATTGGCCGCCGGGGAGCCGATCATCAGCGACACGGTCGAGATGTGGTTCGATTTTGATTCCTCGGCCAACGCGGTACGGATGACGGCCACGATGCGTCAGACCGGCGTGAAGGCCTTTGTCTGGAACAACGAGCGCGTGATGCCGCCCGAGTCGGATGAGCAAACCCTCGGGTTTCAGGGATATTACTCGACCGCGCTCGGCGGATACGTCTTCAATACCGTGCAGTGACGGCGATATGGCGGGCGCGGCACGCGGCGCAGCGCCGTAGCCTAATGCGCGCGGTCTGCCGGCAATCGAAAGCAGGCGGCATTCCCTGCGCCGCATCGCGACGCTCCGCGGCGAAATAGAGTCCGCACCCCTGGATGAATCCGCGGGCGAAGCCTGCTTCGAGTTCTTTCGGTTCCGGAGATAACCGTTGCTGGCGGTCGTGCAGTACATAGTTTGGGACACGCCGGGTTGAATCTGATGTACTGAAAAAGCAAGTTGCACTTTACAACCAGCTCGCAGGGAGACCGGAAGGAAATGAAATTGATACAACGCTTCTCAATCGGCGCGATGAGTCTTGCGGCCGCTATCGCAATCGGCGCATGCGGCGCCACTCACACCACCAAGGAAACGACTACTACTTATGTGCCGACACAGCCGGCTGAGGTTGTGGTGCAGGCTCCAGCGCCGGTTATCGCTCCGATGCCGCCGACCACCACCTCGACTACTTCCTCGGTCCGGAGCAGCGATTCGACAACTTCCTATCCAGGTTCGGGAACGGAAAGCACCACGACCAATCGCCGCAGCGATTCGACGACCGTTGCGCCTAGCAACTGAGCAATTTCCGAATCAGGTGTTTCGGAAGAATGGATATTGCCACGGATCGGTGGATATCAATGTTTAACCAGCGTTCAGCCGCGGATATTGGAAGGGTCGTATTGGCAGCCGTCGTGGTTGCCGCGCTGACCGGAACCCAGCTCATCGCAGACCGGGTGCGGGCCGCGGAGGGCTCCCCGGTGGAATCGAGCTCGGTTACGAAAGATAACGCCAGCGTAAGCCTCTTGGCTCATCACCATTACAATTCCCCGGCTGAACGCGCCAACGACGCCCTTATGATCACCGAGGTCGAAAGCGCGCTGGTCAACGACGGACTCGCCCAAGGAGCTCCGATCGTGGTGGATTGCGACCACGGCAAGATCCTGTTGACCGGGGTGATGAAATCATCGCAAGACGCGACGCGCGCTGGGAAGATCGCGGCCAACTCGCCCGGCGTGGTCGCGGTAAAAAATCAGTTGACCTGGAGCCAGTAAAGCTAGGGCCCCATCGGGGCGCCACCGACGCTATATGGAGTCTGGCCCAGCGTGGTCCAGGTCTCGATCGGCGGCGGGGCGTTTTGCGGCGCAAGGGCGGGACCGTCGGCGGAGACCGTGCCGCCCCCCGGAATCGGGACGGTAACGCTCGAGCCGTCGCCGCCGGGATCGGGGTCCGGCGCGGGTATCGACATATCCGGCGGCGGAGTGCCGCTCGGGCCGCCGTAGGCTCCTGCATCCGGCATCGGCGGCGGATAGTCCTGCGCCATCGCGGACGCGCGCTGAGTCGAAAGGGCCAGCATCGCCAGCGCGGTCACGGCCACGGCGATTTTACCAGCTATTGCGCCTGATACGGCGCGTATCTTTGATCGCATCACAAGACTCCCGGTGGACCAATCGCAATGGTCCGCCGCGGGCGCTGCCTTCGATCTATCGTGACACGCGGCCGCGCCGATGTCATCGGCCCGCGTGCCCGCGACATTCCCGCCGCCAAGGGACGATAGCCTTGCGCCCTTCAAACGCGATACTGATTGGGTACAATTTCGAGAGCAGGGATAACCTGCCGGGAGCATTCGCTATGAATTCCGAGCAGAACAAGGAACTCGTCAAGCAGACTTGGGCGGCGTTTGGCAAGGGCGACATCAAGTCCGCGTTCGCGAACATGGCCGACAACATCAGCTGGCTGGTACCGGGAAACATGCCGGGAACCTCGGGAGTCAAAAAGGGCAAGGATCAGATCCTGGAATTTATGTCCGGGGTTGGCAAGGTCTTCCCCGAAGGCCTGACCAGCGAATTTCAGCGCGTCTATTGCGACGGCGACACGGTGATTGTCGAGATGACCAATCGCGGCAAAGCCCACAACGGCAAAAGTTACCAGAACGAGTATTGCTTCATCTTCGAGATCGAGGCGGGGAAGATTCGCCGCATCCGCGAATACGTTGACACCCAGAAGTTCATCGATACGGTGATGAAATAGACTCGGCGGCGGACCGAGGCATAGGGTCATATTGACTTTGACGCGGCTCGATGTAGCTTGCTTGGGAAGAAGTCCGCAAAATAGACACGGTTCCACGGGAAGGATGCGCGCGCAGGCGCCCGCGCAACGTGATCGCGCGGGGCAGCATGGTCCGGCGCGCAGGTGATCGATACGGCGGCGCAACAGCCACAACGAAAAGGAATCGAGCTTCTGCCGTGGAGCGCGCTCACGCCCGGACAGAAGGCGGGGCGCGGCGCGATGATCCTGGTAATCGTGGTCATCGTGCTGGCGGCGCTGCGCGGAGTCGCCGGGATGTTGCCGGGACGCGGCCCAAGCGTGCAATCCCCCGCAGGCGTGGCGCAGACCGAAGTGATGCTGAGCGACGCCGACCGCAAGGACGGGATCCAGTCGCTGTGCCGTGTGTTCCAGATCTACGGAATCCCTAAATCCGACGCGGAAGCCGATGCCGCCGCGAAAAACGCGGCTGAGCTCTTCAAGCTCGGCGGCAATCAGCCGGCCGCGCGCAGCGCCGTGATCCTCGATCGCGTCGCGCACGAATTCAGCGCCAAGCAACTCACCGCCGCAGATTGCGCCGCGGCCGGGCAGCCGGTCAAGGCGGTATCCACCGATGAAAGCTCGGGACTTGCACCCGGGGTGGGCAGCGGATCGTCCGGCACGACTCCATGATCGTCACCCCGGTCAACTCCGGCCGCTGACTAGCCGCGTGGCGCGCTGCGTTTCATCCCCGCGTACACGATCGCGCCGGCGGCCGCGATTGCGAGCCCCGGCCAGGTGAAACGCGGCTTGACCACCAGCAGATCGAGCATCAACGCCGCCGCCGCCGCGATATAGGCTGCCGGCACGACGGGATATCCCCACGCGCGGTATGGGCGCGATGCATCGGCGCGCGACCTGCGCAGCACGAACACCGCGGCGACGGTCAGGACGTAGAACAAAAGCTGCGCGAAAATCACGTAATCGAGCAGGTCGGAGTAGGTCCCGCTGAGCGTCAGCACGCCAGCCCAAATCGCCTGGATAATCAGCGCAAAAGCGGGCACGCGATTACGGTTGAGCCGCCGCGCCGCCGCGAAGAACACTCCGTCGCGCGCCATCGCGTATATCACCCGCGCCCCGGTCAGGATCAACCCGTTGGCGCATCCGAACGCCGAGATCATCACCAGAATCGCGGTCAGGGTGGCTCCCGCGCGTCCCCACACCACCTGCATCGCGGCCGACGCGACGCGGTCGCTGGCGGCGTGCGAGATTCCGCGCGCGATCACGCTGGGCGCCGCCGCGACCCCGGCCGCCGGCAATTCGCACAAGTAAGCAAGGTTGGTGAGCACGTACAGCACGATCACGACGCCAGTGCCGAGCGCGAGCGCCAGCGGCAGGTCGCGGCGCGGGTTGCGGACCTCGGCGGCGGCAAAGGTTACAGACGCCCACGCGTCGGCGGAGAACAGCGTACCGACCATCGCGGCTCCGAACGCGGCCAGAAAACCGGCGTGCGGCGCTCCCGAGGCCAGGAACGCGCGGGCGCTGCCGAAGTTCGCTTGGACCGCAATCGCGTTGGGGAACAGCACGCATCCGACCACGATTATCAGCAGCAGCGAAAGAATCTTGGCGATCGTGAAACTGTTCTGGAGCATTCGCCCCAGATCGAGTCCGCGCAGATTGGCTGCCGTCAGGAGCGCGATCACGCCGATCGCGCCCAGCCTTTCACCCGAGATGCCAAAGCCGCCCGCGCTGAACCACAGCTCTGAGCCCAGCGCCGGCCACATCACGCCCGCAAACCGCGCGAACGCGACGGCGACCGCGGCGATCGTTCCGGTCTGGATTACCAGCAGCAGAGTCCAGCCGAACAGAAACGCCCACAATTGGCCGTATGCCTCGCGCAGATAGACGTATTGCCCTCCCGCCTGCGGCATCATCGCCGCCAGCTCTCCGTACGCGAGCGCGCCCGCGATTGTCATCAGGCCCGCGACGATCCAGGCGGCCAGCAGCGCGGCCGGAGAGCCGACTTGCCGGACGATATCGGCGGAGACAATGAAGATGCCCGAGCCGATCATCGACCCGGCGACGATCGTGGCGGAATCGAACAGCGACAGCCCGGCCCTTAGCTGGCCGTGCTCGAACTGGTTGGTGTCAGGCGTGGCGGCTCGCATGGCGAAGGCATCGCGGCGGCCGGCAGGAACTGGGCCGCTGCTTGGACGAGTCCAAGAAATTCGCCCGGACCGGGGCGCGGACCAGACCATCGCATGCACGGCGCCGCAAGGTTCGAGTAGCGCGGCCCGCGCCGTGGTTGGTGATGGGTTGTAGGCCGCGCGCCGGCGTTACGGCCGGCGCGCGGCGACTGACCATCAATCAGCGGTCGAGAAAGTTACGGGGTGGCCGGGCTGGCCGCCGCCCCAGGGCTCGACATATCGGCCGGGCTGGCAGCCGAACTCGCGGCATCGGACGCAGCCGTGGACGCAGCCGCCGAAGCCGCGGCTTCCGGAGCGGCCGGAGCCGGTTCCTCAGACTTGTTGCAGGCCGCGGCCCCCAGAAACATCGTGACTAGTGCCAGAAGCAGGACTTTGCGCATCGCTTCCTCCTTGGAATTCCTTGTTCAAGAATAGCGTACTAACCGAAGGCGCCGCAAAGGATATGACACGCGCGGAGCAACTTCAAGCGCGCCCGCGAACCGGGTTGCGACGCGGCGCCGCGCATCGCACCCCGGAGGTTTTTTGGGCGCATATTTTGACAGTTTGTATCGGTTCTGTATTATCAAGCGTGGACGAGGTTGATGGCGGGGAGGATGGGGTTTTGAACCAGAGGCGTTTTTCTCTTGCTGCTGGCGGATTTGGTGCTTGCGCGCGGGACCGGATTGTCGAACCTGAGCTCGACATGAATCGCGAGCGCCACCAGCCGCCGATATTGATCACGCGAATTTTCCGAATCGTACGATGGCTGATGCCGGAGTCGCGTCAGGTCGGGTCGCCGATGCGCTCGGTCGCGCGCGAGCTTGAAGAGATCTTTCCTTCGCGCGATAACTGAGCGTTATCGCTCGGCCTCGGCCTCGCGGCCGGCCGATGGAGGGCGCCTCCGATGGACCAAATTGCGCGCATCTCGAGCGGCACGCCGTGGGAACCAATCGCCGGATATTCTCGTGCCGTCCGCTACGGCGATTTAGTCGCGGTCTCCGGCACCACCGCGACCGACGAGCACGGCACGATCGTCGGCGCCGGCCAGATGTACGTGCAGGCGCGCCAGGCGCTGTCCAACCTCCGCTCCGCGCTCGAGCGGATGGGCCTCGGGATCGGCAACGTGGTGCGAACGCGGATGTTCGTAACCGATATTGGACGCTTCGCGGATGCCGCGCGGGCGCATCGCGAGTGTTTTGGCGCGACGCCGCCGGCAACCACGATGGTCGAAGTGCGGCGCCTGGTCGATGCGCGGATGCTGATCGAAATCGAGGCCGACGCTTACGCTCCCGAACCGGTTCGATCCGCGCCTGAGGCCCCGGTGAAAGTATCCGCACCGGTACCCACAGCGATTGCGAAAAAGCGCGCGCCAGCTCCCAGAAAGCCGCCCAAGCTTTCGGCCGCGAAAAAATCCAAGCGCCGAAAATAGCCGACGCGCGCGATTAGGGGAGCAGGGCTGCCGAGCGCACCAAGCCGGCGCTGAGCGCGGATTGATACGCATTGGCGGCGGCATTAATGTACGGCGCGGGATAAACGCCGACCAGTATCGTCGCGATAAGCGCAAGGCCGATCGCCGCGACCAGCGCGGGCTTCGCCGCCATCCGCGCGACTTCAAGGCCGCCCTCTTCCATGTACATCGCGACGATCACGTAGAAGTAGTAATACGCGGAAATCACGCTGTTCAGCGCCGCGATAATGACCAAGCCCACGTAGCCCGCGCCGATCGCCGCGCTGAAGATGTAGAACTTGCCCATGAAGCCCGCCAGCGGAGGCACCCCGGTGAGCGATAGCAGAAAGATGGTCATCGCCGCGGCCAGCGCCGGCGCGCGCCGCCCGAGCCCGCGATAGTCCGCAATCTCGTCGCTGATGCTGGCGCGACGTTCGAGCGCGACCACGACCGCGAACGCGCCCAGATTGGTGAACGCGTAGGCGAGCAGATAGTAGAGCACCGCCGAGCCCGCCTGCGGACCCGCCGCAGTCATCCCGACCAACAGGTAACCGGCATGCGCGATCGCCGAGTACGCCAGCATCCGCTTGATGTTCGTCTGCACAACCGCGATCAGATTGCCGACGGTCATCGTCAGAGCGGCCAGCACCCACAGCGCAGGCGACCAATGCAGGCTAACCGGGCCGAAAGTCACCAGCACGATCCGCACGAACCCGGCGAACGCGCCGAGTTTCACCCCGACCGCCATGAACGCGGTGATCGGCGTCGGCGCGCCCTCGTAAACGTCGGGGGTCCACATATGGAACGGCACCGCGGCGACCTTGAACCCGAACCCGATCAGCAGCATCGCCAGGCCGAGCAGCAGCAGATGATTGGACTCCATGTTGCTCATGAGCGCGGCGTGGATCGAGGCGAGTTTGATGGTTCCGGTGGCGCCGTAGATGAGCGCGATACCGTAGAGCAGAAACCCGGTCGAAAACGCGCCCAGCAGAAAATACTTCATCGCGGCTTCGCCGGAGCGTGGGTCGGTGCGGCGCAGTCCGACCAGCACGTACACGGCGATCGACATGGTTTCGAGTCCGAGAAAGATGATGATCAGGTCGCCGGCCGTCGCCATCAGCATCATCCCGAGCGTCGCGAACAGCAGCAGCGAGTAATATTCGGCGCCCGGCAGGAGATTCTCGCCCGCGTAATCCAGCGACATTAACACGACGAACGCGGCCGTTATCAGGATGACGAGCTGAAAGAATGCCGAGAAGCCATCGACCGAGATCGCGCCCGCGAACGCGACTCCGCTCTGCCCGACCAGCCCAAGCGCGAAGATGAACGCCAGGCCAAGCGCGGCAAGCGTGAGCCAGCCCAGCCCCTCGCTCTCGTCTTCATCGACGCGCACGCCGGCCAGCAGCACCGTCATCGCGGCGATCGCTATGATCACGAGCGGCAGGATCGGCAGCCATGCGAAATTGATCGCGGCAAGATTGAGCGGGGTCATTTCGCGGCCACCGTTTGCGCGGAAGTTTTACGCGTCGGCGCCGCCAACCGGGCAAGCCGGCGTGCCTGGCGCTGCGCGTCGAGGCGCGCCTCGGCCAGATGCACCGGTGCGAGCATCTTTTCGACCGACGGCTCCATCCGCTCGATCAGGGGGCGCGGATACAGCCCCATGAGCAGCATCAGCGCGAGGACCGGGATCATCACGGCGATCTCGCGTCCGGTCAGATCGCGAATGGTCTCGTTGACGGCTTTGGTGATCGGCCCGAACATCACGCGCTCATAGGTCCACAGCAGGTAGAGCGCCCCGAGCACGATACCGCTGACCGCGAACGCGGCGGCGACCCAGTTGCGCATGAAGGTTCCGAGTAAAATCAGAAACTCGCCGACGAATCCGTTGAGTCCCGGCAACCCGACCGACGAGAGCATCACCGCCATGAAGATCGCGGCATACACCGGCACGCTTTTCCACAACCCGCCGAACTCGCTGATCTCGCGCGTATGGCGCCGCATATAGAGCATCCCCACCAGCAGGAACAGTCCGCCGGTGGAAATGCCGTGGTTCAGCATCTGGTAGATGGAACCCTCGACGCCCTGCGGATCGAACGCGAAAATTCCCAGCATCACGAAGCCCAGATGACTGACCGAGGAATAGGCGACCAGGCGCTTGAGATCCGGCTGGACCATCGCGACCAGCGCGCCATAGATAATCCCGATCACCGCCAGGGCCAGGAACAGCGGCATCGCCTCGACCGCGACGGTTGGGAACAGCGGAATCGCGAAGCGCAGGAATCCGTAGGTCCCCATCTTGAGCATCACCCCCGCCAGCATCACCGAGCCCGCCGTAGGCGCCTCGGTGTGCGCGTCGGGAAGCCAGGTGTGGAGCGGCCACATGGGCACCTTGATCGCGAACGCCAGCGCGAACCCCGCGAACAGCCACCGCGCCTGGGTCTGCGACAGCGGCACCTGGTAGAGCAGCGGCAGGTCGAAGCTGAGCCGGCCGAAGGCGTGCCGCGCCTGAAGCACCAGGTAGATTATCGCGGCCAGCATCAACAGCGAGCCGACCATCGTGAACAGCACGAATTTAATCGCGGCGTAAACCTTGCGGCCGTGCCCCCAAATGCCGATCAGGAAGTACATCGGAATCAGCATTACTTCCCAGAACACGTAGAACAGGAACAGATCGATCGAGAGCAGCGCGCCCAGCAGCCCGGTTTCGAGCACCAGCATAAAAAAGCAGAACTCGCGCGGGCGCTCCTCGATATCGCCGCCGCCCGAGTACAGCAGCGAAAGCGAGATCAGGATGGTGGTCAGCACCACCAGCAGCAGACTGATTCCGTCAACCCCCAGATGGTACGAAATGCCGAATTTCGGAATCCACTGGTATTGCTCGGTGAATTGAAACTCGGCGGAATGCGGATTGAACGCGGCGAACAGATAGAAGCTCAGCCCGAGCGGAATCAGCGAGAAGATGAACGCCGAGTTCCACGCGGCGCGGCCCTCGCGCTGCAGCAGCACGAACAATCCGCCGAGCAGCGGCACGAATACTATCGCGGTGAGCAGTCCCCCGCCCATCAGTGCTTCACCAGGTAAAGGTAGTAGGCCACCACGCCGATCACGCCGAGCACGTAAACGAATGCGTAATGCTGGACGTTGCCGGTTTCCGAGCGCCGCGCAAGCTGCGCGCCCGCCTGCACCGTGATCCCGGCTCCGTTGACCGCGCCGTCGATCGCGAAACGGTCGACCCCGCGGTTCAGGATTACCGTCGCGATGAAGAACAGCGGGCGCGAGACGATCAGGTTGTAGAATTCGTCGACGTAATACTTCTCCATCAAGAGCTCATAGAGCGACTCGGCGCGCCACGCGATGATCGCCGGCAATCCCGGCATCCGGATGTAACAGATATATGCGAGCAGAATTCCAAGCATCCCGGCCGTCGTCGCCACGGCCGACAGTCCCAGCGCCGACGCCTCGAGGGCGGGCTTGAAGGTCCCGACTACCGGAGCAAGAAAACGCGCGAACGCGTCGCCCCACAAAAGCCCCTTCGGAAGCCCCACCCATCCACCCGCGATCGAAGCAATCGCGAGCACGACCAGCGGAATCGTCATCGAAGGCGGCGACTCATGCAGATGATGCAGCCGGTCGGGCTCGACGCGCGACTCACCGAAAAACGTCATGAAGATCAGCCGGAACATGTAGAAGCCGGTGATGCCGGCGGTCAGCACGCCCAGCAGCCACAGCCATACGTGGCCCGACTCGTAGGCGCCCTCGAGAATCTGATCCTTTGAGAAGTAGCCCGAAAACCCGGGCACCGCCGCGATCGCGAGCGTCGCGATGAGCATCGTCCAGAAGGTGATCGGCAGATGCTTGCGCAGCGCGCCCATCTTGTTCATGTCCTGCTCGCCGCCGAGCGCGTGGATCACGGAACCGGCGCACAGGAACAGCAACCCCTTGAAGAACGCGTGCGTCATCACGTGAAAGATGCCCGCCGCGAACGCACCCGAGCCCACGGCCAGGAACATGTAGCCGAGCTGGCTGATCGTCGAGTAGGCGAGAACTTTTTTGATATCGGGCTGGACGATCGCGATAGTGCCGGCGAAGAACGCGGTCAGCGCACCGACCGTCGCCACCACCGCCATCGCGTCGGGCGCGAGCATGTAGAGAAAGTTGAGCCGCGCGACCATGTACACGCCCGCCGTCACCATCGTGGCCGCGTGGATCAGGGCGCTGACGGGCGTAGGGCCAACCATCGCGTCCGGCAGCCATACATAAAGCGGAATCTGCGCGGACTTTCCGGTCGCGCCCAGAAACAGCAACAGGCACGCCGCGGTTGCGGTGCCGGTCGTGAGCAATCCGACGTGCGCCTGGATTCGGGTGAAGTCGAGCGTCCACACGCCGCCGCGCGCGAGCGCCGTGACGATTGTCAGCATCCCGAGAATAAATCCCGCGTCGCCAATCCGGTTGACGATGAACGCCTTGCGCCCGTTGTAGGCATATTGCGGATTGGTGTACCAGAACCCGATCAGCAGGTAGGAGCACAGCCCCACGCCTTCCCAGCCTACGAACATCATCAGCATATTGTTCGCCAGCACCAGGATCAGCATCGAGAGCGCGAACAGGTTCAGGTACGTGAAGTAACGCGCGAAGTCGTCGTCGTGGGCCATGTAGCCGACCGAGTAGAGATGGATGAACGCGCCGATTCCGGTGACGATCATGATCATCACCCCCGACAGCGTATCGACCCGCAGCGCGAAATCGACGTGAAAGCGGCCCGCTTCGATCCATGGCCACAGCGTGAACATCAACGCGTCGCCACGTGGCAGCGCCACGATACGCACGAACGCCCAGGTGGCCGCCGCGAAGGCAAGGAACATCACTCCCGGGCCAACGATATTCACGGCGCGGCGCCCCATCCGTGCTCCGAAAAATAGATTGAACAGCACGCCGAGCGCGGGGAACAGAAGAATCAATCCCAGCGCGGAAGACTCGAGATTCACCACCGTGGTCACCATCGCAGCATCGTCAGGTCGTCAGCGTGGACGGTCTCGCGGCCGCGGAAGACCGAGATGATTATGGCAAGTCCCACCGCCGCCTCGGCCGCCGCGACCGTCATCACAAAGAACACGATCACCTGGCCATCCATCGTACCCAGCCTGCTGCCGAGCGAAATGAACGCCAGGTTGACGGCGTTGAGCATCAGCTCGACCGACATGAACATGACCAGGATGTTCCTGCGGGTGAGAAAGCCCAGCACGCCGATCGCGAAGATCGCGGCACTGAGCGCCATCAGGTAGGGAAGCGGCGCCATCAGCGGACCTTTTGCGCGGCGATCGCCGCCGCGCGCTCCGCGAGTTCCGAGGCCGAGATGCGCCGCGCCAGGGCGACCGCGCCGACCACCGCGACCAGCAGCAGCAGGGAGGTCACCTCAAACGCGACCAGGTATTCCGAGAATAATTTCTGCGCCAGGCTGTCGATCGAGCCGTACCCGGCCGCGTGACCCGCGAATTTGACCTGCAAGTGCGGCGGCACCACGAAACTCATCAACTCCGCGGCCATCGCGGCGACCGCGATCGTGCCGAAGAACTTGAGCGCCAGGTGCCCGGTCGGTCCAACCTCGGCGCGCAGATTGAGCAGCCAGATCACGAACAGGAACAGCACCATGATCGCGCCGCCGTAAACAATCGCCTGCAGAAAGCCGACCACAATCGCGTCCTCGCCGATAAACAGCACCGCGATCGTGAGCAGCGTGACGATCAGCGCGAGCAGGCAATGCACGGGGTTGCGCTGGAGCACCACGCCCAGCGCCGAGATCAGCGCGACCGCGGCCAGAAACCAGAACAGCGCGAGCGGCATGTCAGTGTGCGCCTCCGGCTACCACCACGATGAACGCGGTGATGAGGATATTGACCAGCCCGAGCGGCACCAGGATTTTCCATCCGAGCCTCATCAGTTGATCATAGCGAAAGCGCGGCAGCGTCCAGCGGATGAGCCCCATGAACAGGCACACGATGACGACTTTGATCAAAAACGCGACGATACCCGCGATCGAGACCAGCAGCGGACCGAGCGCGAGGACCGCGCCTCCCGGCAGATGAAACCCGTCGCGATAGAGCCACGGCACTTGCCATCCGCCGAAGAAGAACGTCACCAGCAGCATCGCGATCAACGCCTGCTCGGCCAGGTCGGTCAGCATGAAGGCGGCCTGCTTGCCGCCCGAGTATTCGATCATGTAGCCCAGAATCAGCTCGGCCTCGCCTTCGGGCAAATCGAACGGCACGCGCTTGGATTCGGCGATCCCGGCGGTCAGGAGCAGGATGAACGCGAGCGGCTGCACGAAGATTCCCCAGCGCGGCAGCCATCCGAACCATACCCCGCCCTGCATCCGGACCATCTCCTGCAAGTCGAGTGAGCCGTAGGTCATGATGACCGCGATAATCGCAAGCCCCATCGCGATTTCGTACGAGATCATCTGCGCGGTCGCGCGGATTCCGCCGAGCAGCGCCCAGCGATTGTTCGAGGCCCAGCCCCCGAGCGCGACTCCATACACGCCGATTCCGATGGTGGCGAGCAAATACAACGCGCCGGCGTTGAGGTTGGTGGCCTGCAAGCCGAAGGTCCGCCCGCCGAGCGTGATCGTGTCGCCGAACGGAATCACGACAAACGTGATCAACACCGGAAACAGCGCGACGAATGGCGCCAGCGCGTGCAGAAAATGATCGGCGCCCTCCGGCACGAAATCTTCCTTGGTGAACAGCTTGATCGGGTCCGCGATCAGAGTGTTGATGATGCCCAGGTTGGGTAGCCCGAGCCGGCGCCCGAGCCCGGTGAATGACGCGCGATTGGCGCCCACGCGATCCTGGATAAGCGCGCTGCCCTTGCGTTCGAAATAGAGCAGGAAAATCGCCAGATGCAGCCCGACCATGATCATCAGGACCGCCTCGACCGCGCCGACTATCAGTTCAATCATCACGGGCGGCAAGCTCGTCGAGCAGCGCAAGCATGCTCGCTTCGGTCAGGTTCTCGTAGTACCGGTCCTGGTTGAGCTGCAGCATCGGCGCCGTCCCGCACGACGCCAGGCACTCGGCGCTGGCAAGCGTGAATTTGCCGTCGGCGGTGGTCTGGCCAAGCTCGATACCGAGACGGCCGCGGATACAATCGACGATCTGGTCGGCGCCACGCAACCGGCACGACAGGTTGGTGCATACGTCGATCAGGAATTTCCCGACCCGCTCCTGATGGAACATCGGGTAGAACGTCACCACCGCCTTGACGTGCGACAGCGGGAGATCCATGAGCGCGGCGACGTAGCGCTGGATGTCCTCGCCGACCCATCCGAACTCGCGCTGCGCAAGCCATAGGGTGGGCAGCAAGGCGGCGCGGCGGGTCGGATAATGCGTCAGCATTTCCTGATATTCCCGCAGCGTGGCTTCGGAAAACTTAAGCTCAGCCGATTCAGACATGGCGGCAGTATTACAAATCCTTACAACACTCGATGCCTGAGTGTTCGTGAATCTTATGATCTGTAGCTAAATTCCCGCAACCCTTCCAGAGGCGCAAGCCGATCCCGCGCCAGATGGCTCGAACTTGCCCTGCGGCTACGATACGGGATATCTATCGTGCGCGGCCGGGAAACCCTCTGCTACGCGGTCCCGGCGCGAAGAGCGATGCGGGTTATTGCAGGACAAGCGCATGGCCAGCGGCTCAAGGCGCCGCGCGGCCTTAACACCCGGCCGACCTCGGCGCGGGCGCGTGAATCAATTTTTTCACGGCTTTCGGTGCGGCTCGATTTCGCCGGCATCGCCGTGCTCGACCTCTTCGCCGGCAGCGGATCGCTCTCGTGCGAGGCGTTGTCGCGCGGCGCGGCGCACGCCACGCTGATTGATTCCTCGCGCGCGGCGGCGGCGGCGATCGCCGCCAACCTTGCGGCGCTGGGGCTTAAAGCACGGGCGCGGATCATCACGGCCGACGTGTTTCGCGGGCTCGATGATCTCGGCGCGGCGGCCGCGCGCTTCGATCTGATCTTCATCGACGCGCCGTTCAAGAACGATCTGAGCGCCCCGGTCCTCGAACGAATCGCGGCGGCCGGGCTGGTGGCCGAGGGCGGATGGATTGTGGCCGAGCAGTCCAAGCGCGCGGCTGCGGCGCCCGCGGCGCCGGCCGGACTCGAGCGCACGAACGTCGCGAATCTGGGCGATCATCGAATCGCCTTTTACCGGCGGCCCGACGCGGCGCCGGATGGGAGCTGATGGTTTCCGATGACTAGCAAACCTGGCGGACACACTACTTCGATCGCGGTATATCCGGGCACCTTCGACCCGATCCATTTTGGCCATATCGACGTGATTCGGCGCAGCGTGCTGCTGTTCGACGAGGTGATCGTCGCGGTCGCCTACAACCCGCACAAAGACGCGGCGCTGTTCTCGCCCGACGAGCGGGTCGAGATGATTCGCGGAGTCATCCACGACCTCGAGCCGCGCGCTCGGGTCGATAAATTCAGCGGGCCGGTGGTCGATTACGCGCAGGGTATCGGAGCGCGCGCGATCCTCCGCAGCCTGCGCGCGGTGACCGACTTCGACTACGAAATGAACATGGCGCAGATGAACCGGCTGATGAATCCCAACGTCGAGACGGTCTTCCTGTTCGCCAATCCGAGCCTGTTCTTCAGCGCCTCGCGGCTCATCAGGGAAGTCGCCGGCTACGGCAAACGGGTGCCGGAGCTGGTGCCCGAAGCGGTGATGAACCGGTTGCGCAAGAAGCTGGGCGTCGATTAAGCGCCGGTGCGGATGCGCGGAACATCTACGCAGCGGTTTTTTCGCGGCTAACCGGCCGCTACAATCACAGCGATCGCGGCGTGTGCGCGCGCCGCATTTTTTCCCTCGGACTATCGAACATGATCAAGCTCAATCGCAGAATTGCGGCGCTCAAGCCGTCGGCCACGATGGCCGCCGAAGCGCGCGCCACCGAAATGAAGGAACAGGGCATCGACGTCATCTCGCTGGCGGCGGGCGAGCCTGACTTCGACACCCCCGAACGCATCAAGGCCGCGGCTCGCCGCGCGCTCAACGAGGGGCGCACGAAATACACCACCGTGAGCGGAATCACCGACCTGAAAAAGGCGATCGCGCTCAAGCTCAAGCGCGACAATCAGCTCGACTACGAGACCAGCGAGATCATGGCTGCCGCCGGATGCAAGCAGGCCGAAGCCAACGTGATCGCCGCGCTGTTCGACGAAGGCGACGAGGTGATCATACCGACTCCGGCGTGGGTGAGCCTGGCCGCGATGGTCGGGCTTTCGGGCGCGACGCCGGTCCTCGTGCCTTGCTCCGAGGGCAACGGATTCCTGCTCGGCCCGGCGGATTTGGAGGCTGCGATCACGCCGCGCACGCGCGGGATTATCCTGAACTCGCCGTCCAATCCGACCGGCGCGATTTATACCGCAAGCCATCTGGCCGAGATCGCCAAGGTCGCACTCGACGCCGGCATGTGGGTGCTGTCGGACGACGTTTACGAGCACATCTCGTACGACGGATTGCCCGCACACATCTTTACCGTCGAGCCGCGGCTGCGCGCCAAGGGAATAGTCTTCAATTCGTTGTCGAAGACCTATGCGATGACGGGCTGGCGGATCGGATTCGCGGCCGGTCCAAAGGAAGCGATCAGCGCGGCGGCGCGCCTGCAGGGCCAGAACAGCGGTAATCCAAATTCAATCACGCAGTTCGCGGCGATCGAGGCGCTGACCGGACCGCAAGACGACGTGCGCGCGATGGCCGAGGAATTTCGCGCGCGGCGCTCGCTGGTCGTCGAGCGGGTCCGCGCTCTGCCGGGTTTCAGCCTGCCGCAGGTTCCGCAGGGCGCGTTCTATGCCTTTCCGAATATCTCGAAACTGATCGGCAAATCGTGCGGCGCGCGCAAGATTGAGGATGGCGACTCGTTTGCCGCGATCGCGCTTGACGAGGCGAAGGTCGCGCTGGTGGGGGGCAACGACTTTGGCGCGCCCCGTCACGTGCGGATTTCGTACGCCGCCTCGCGCGAGAATCTCGGCGCCGCGTTCGATCGGCTCGCGCGGATGCTTGCCCGGCTGAATTAGCCCGTTTGGGGCAGGCTCAGGGCGCGGCGACGCGAATCTCGAATCCGGCTTCGAAAGTCGCCCCGGGCGCGAGTGTGCGCATCCCCGCTTCGATTCCGCGCGCGGCCAGATTGAAGGCGTCAGGCGCGCAAGTGTACGGCTCCATCGCGACCACCGGGTTTCCCGGCGGCGCGTAGATCACGAAGTCCTCAAACGGCGCGTCGGCACGCACCTCGAGCGCAAGGCGCATCGCGGGATCCACCATCCGCGCGCACGGCGCCGCCGGGTCGCGCCCCGCCTCGAGCCTGAATACGTCGTCGTAGCTCTCGGCGCCGAGCGCGCGCGGCGCACGCAGATCGAACCGGCCTGCAACCGGCTCGGGCAACCCGCACGGAACCAGTCCCGCATCGAGCGGCCAGCGCAGTGCGGCTGCCGGCATCTGTATGGTCAACGCTTCGCGGCTGCCGCCCGGTGCGAGCGGCGCATTGAAATAGGGGTGAGCTCCGAACCCAAACGGCATCGCGGAGTCTCCCGAGTTCCGCACCCGGAATTTGATTCGCAAGCCGTCACCCACCTCGTAATCGATTTCGAGCACGAATGGATACGGCCATACCCGTGACAGACTCGGGTCCGAGGCCGAATCCAGCTCCATCAGGGCATAGTAGGGTCCCCGCTTAGTCACGCGAAATACCGAGTTCCAGATAAGCCCGTGAATCGCGTGGCCGCGTGCGGGCTCGTTGACCGGCAGCGCAATCCGGCGCTGCTCGAAGACGAACTCGGCCTGCGCGACCCGGCCCGGCCATGGAAACAGGATCGGTATTCCACTGCGGAACGGATGCTCGCGCAGGGCCTCGACGCTCGGCGGTGCGGCGATTATTTCGAGCGCCCCGACCCGGTAGCCGAAGCATTGGCATCCAAGCTCGGGCGCGATAACCACGCGCTCGCTCTGGGCCTCAAGGGTTACAAATTCCACACCCACGACTGTAGCCCGGGGATGCGCAAGGTTCCATCGCGCGCACCAAAGCGCACAGCGAGTGCGGCGCAGGCATCGTCGAGCGCGGAAATTTTGTTATTGAACCGCGATCGCCGACTGGGCGTCGCCCCGGCTTGAGACAGACAAATGATCGCGAAGCGGCCGACGCGGCGGAACGGCCGCAATTTGAAAACAAGTCGAGCCGCGCGGCGCGCAATCGCCCCCCGCCGCGGGCCGGACCACTAATGATCGCGCTGGCTCGGCCTTGCGCCGCGATCGTTGCTGCGCGCCTGCGCCTCGTTGACGCGAATCGGACGTCCCTTGATATCGCGTCCGTTGAGATTCTTGATCGCCGCCTCGGCCGCTTCATCCGAAGCCATCTCAACGAAGCCGAATCCGCGCGAGCGATTCGTCGCGCGGTCGATAATTACCTGTGAGCTATCGACCGTGCCGGCCTCTGAAAACGCGTCGTGCAGATCCTGGTCAGTCACCGTCCAAGCCAGATTCCCAACATACAATCTGCGGCCCATTAACTTCTCCCCGGCGCTGCTCCATTTCCTCCCGGCACTCCGAACGCTCGGCACCTTCCGGTGGCACTGAATCCGTACTGTGTCGGCGGGGGTGAATCGGACGGACAGGATTGACGGCGCGCACCTCTGAAAGTTGCCAGATTTTATAGCATCCGGCTAAGTGCAAAAATAGCTCCGACCGCCCCGGATCGGCTGAAATAGGGCTAACTCGGCGTTCACGACTGAGTCTCGGGAATCAGAAAGTACGCACCGATCCAGGCGCAGCGATGCCGCAAAGGCTATATTAATTGGCGAACCGGGCCCCCGGCCGGCGCGGGAACCGTCTCGAACCACGCTACCGCGAGCCGCCGCCGGATTGAATTCGAACGCCGCCAGCCTGTGCCGCAGCCTGCCTGCGCGATTTCTGGTGGTCGGGATGCCGCCCAATTATGGAGCATTTTGCCAGCTTTTGAGGCATATTCTCCGAGACCAAACAGCCCAATTCGAGCCCGGATACCTTCGCTTCTCCCGATCGCCCCGAGCGCGCGTCCGCAAGCATATTTCCAGTGCGATCAGACCGCTTGGGGCCTGGCTAGCCGACCCGCCCGATGGCCGGGGCCGGGGTGCGGGCGCACAGGTCTAACGATTAGAACTGCTCAAAAGTCGGGAGCAGACTAATCAGAATTTTTCCAGCAACCGGAGCCTTGGGGATCCTTGTCACCGCGCGGATCCGGACGCTGACCAATCACGCCCCGGCGGGTAACAGCTTGCTCGGCCTCTGTCCGTGGCGCGAAGCAAACCAGACATCCGGGTCCGGGGCATTTCGACTGCCTCTGGCGGATGCGGCGGAGCGTTTGTTCGGGGGGGGACGCATCGCCGCGACTCGCGCGATACGCGCGGCAGCGGCGGCAGCGCGCCGGATAATCGAAGCAACCCAATGTCCCAGCGCGGGTGGATCAATTGCGAACCGTGATTCCAAAGCGCACAATCGGCTTGGTAGTCCGGTCTTTATCCAATGCGATTGCGGGGCGCGCAATGAGAATCTCAGAGCATACCTATTTTGCTATCAGCAGTTCTCCGTCTTGTGGCAGGGATTCACATTGTGTAACGTTGGTCGAATAAGCAGTCGCGACGATAATGATCATAAGAATGATGAGGAGCAGATAAGATGCCAAGAAAGAGTGCGGTTGGGATTACATCAGCATTGAAGCAAGTGCAGCAGCAGGCACGCGATCTGTTGGGCGATCTGCACAAGCAGATTAGTGACCAGGAGACGGAACTCGCGCGCTTGAAGGAAGAAGCGGCGAATCTCAGCCGCCTGATCGGGCCCGTACCCGCGGTCCGCGCGCAGACCAAAGCGGCGGCGCCACGCGGAGGCGGCCGGATCAATTGGCGTACCATCCTGGCCGAGCTGCCAAAGCAGTTCAAAGCCGCCGATGTGCGCGCCGTGCGCGGGCTAAAGTCCAAGCGCCCGTCCGAAATCTTCGCCGCGATCACGCGATGGATCGAGGGTGGGATGGCCAAGCGCAAGGCGCGCGGTCTTTACGAACGTATCTAGCGGCGCGTACTTCAGCTCGTCGAGCTCAACTTGCCCGCAAGCGCTTGCTGCCTGGAAACAGGTAGCAAGCGTGTTTCCATTTGAGTAGCGGCCGATGTCTGTAAAGACGATCGAATGGCGCGCCGGCACGGTACGCATGATCGACCAGCGCCTGCTTCCTGGACGCGAAGTGATACGCACTTATCGTGACTATCGCGGGGTTGCCGAGGCGATTCGCACGATGGTGATTCGAGGTGCGCCCGCGATCGGCGTCGCCGCCGCGATGGGGATAGCGCTCGGGATGAAGGGCGCCAGCGGACGCGGCGCGGCGCGGCGCTTCGAGACGGTGGCCGCAACCTTGCGCGCGACGCGCCCGACCGCCGTCAACCTTGCATGGGCGATCGAGCGGATGCGCGCGGTGCTGGCTGCGAGCCTCGCCCTTGGCGCGGTGGAATTGTTTGGCCGGATGCGCGACGAAGCAATCGCGATCTATGAGGAAGATTTGGCGGTCAATCGCGCGCTCGGCCGCCACGGCGCCGCGCTGCTCGAGGACCCCGCGATCGTGCTGACCCACTGCAATGCCGGCGCGCTCGCCACCGCCGGTTACGGCACCGCGCTGGGCGTGATCAGGGCGGCGCGCGAATCCGGCAAACGAGTCAGCGTATTCGCCGACGAGACGCGCCCGTTCCTGCAAGGTTCACGGCTGACCGCATGGGAGCTGCACAAGGACCACATCCCCGTCACCGTGATCGCCGACAACATGGCGGCCACTGTTCTCGCGCGCGGCGGGGTGAGCTGCGTTATCGTCGGCACGGACCGCACGGCGGCCAATGGCGACGTCGCCAACAAGATTGGAACTTACCCGCTGGCGGTGATGGCGCGCCGGCATCGCGTGCCGTTTTACGTCGCGGCTCCGCTGTCTTCGATCGATCTGAATTGCCGCTCGGGCGCCGAAATTCCGATCGAAGAGCGCGCGCAAAGCGAAGTCACCGAGTTCGCCGGCAAAAGAGTCGCTCCGCGCGGTGTGCCGGCCTTCAATCCCGCGTTCGACGTGACTCCCGCCGAGCTCGTCAGCGCGATCATCACCGAGCGCGGAATCGCCCGCGCCCCGTACGGAAAAAGCCTGGCCGCGATGAAAAAACGCGGCTGACCCGCCGCGCGCCTTATCGCGTCAAGCCGCCCGGCGCGGGGCTGCTATTCATCCAGGTGATCTAGATATTCGGCCAGTCCGTAGCCGACCTTGTCGCCCCATCGCCACTCGGTCATACCCTCGGCGATCCGTGTGACCATCCCGGCACGCCGGTTGCGCAGCGGGATTATCGCCAGCACTTTGCCGGTGATTACGATCGGCTCGGCGCCGTCGTCAGTCCACGCGGTCACGCGCAGCCGGTCGTGAAGTTGTTGCTCGCCGGTGAATTCGGTCTGCACCTCCACTTTGCGGATATTCAGAAATGGCGCGCCCTTGCGCGCGATGAACCCGCCCGGGCGTTCGGTGCCGTCGCGATTGACGGTGATCGTCGCCATGCCTCCCAGCCCTTCATCGAAGTTCATCGTAAGCCAGCGATAGTACTTGGGCGCCTGCCAGTAGCGAGGGCCCCAGCTATGATCGCGCAGGCCCAGGCCGTCGATTTTGTACTCGGTTGCGCCGACCATCATCCGGCCGGTGGCGCGGCCGAGTTGCTCGAGATGTCCCTTGGCGAATTGCGCTTCGGCGTCGCCGTCGTCGCGCGGCGAGATCCAGGTGTCGCCTGACTTCTCGCGCAACTCGCCGCCCCAGCCGGGCGCGGTTGCGCGGTAGTCAATTTCAAGAATCGCGCTCGCGTACGGATTGTTCTTGAAGGCGACCGCTGGGTCTGCCATCTCGAGTGGATTCTTGAGCATGCAAAGCTTGCCCTGATAGGTGACGCGATGATGCTCGAAGGGCTTGAGCACCTGGAACTTGAGCCCGCCCGCATCGTGCGAATTGTTGTTGTCTATCTTGGGGCGCCCGAACATGAAGCCCACGGTGCGGTCGGGCAGATAGAAACACACCGTCATTTCGGCGTAGCCCTCGTTGGGGCGATTACCCAAGCGCACGAAACCGCCTGCGTGCCGCTCGCGATCGTAAAAATTGTAGTAGGCACTTTCGTTGTAGTTGGATTCGCCGGTATTCGGATGCATCAGGTCGTCCTGCTCGAGCAGGATCACTTTGCGCTCGGCCATCGAAGTCATCTCCATCGGAAATCGGCCGCACGTACGATCACGCGCGCCGTTCGATCTCATACCACGCGCCCGCGCGCGCAGCCTAACATCCGTTCACGTGCGCCGCTCGGCGCGGATTGCCAGATCCGCCTCCAGGTAGCGCGGATTCGCGATTCTGAGTTTGTCCTCGACGATCTGCCGCACCGCGGCAAGCACCTGCGCGCGCCATGGGCCGTGGTCGGCCTCGCCGGCGCGAATTCTGGCGCTCAGATCCTCGCCCATCCGCGCGGCGGCTTTGCCGACGTCCTGAAGGCCGTGAACGTGCGGGGTTTCGCACTTCAGCACGGTGGCCAGCGCGCGCAGCTCGGCGCGCGCAAACGGGTCCTCGTCGCGGATCTCGCGCGCGACAATCCGCATTACGTTGGCCACCACCCGGCTCTGAAACTGCACGCGGCCCTGGGTCGCCGTGACGATTTCGCGATCGACGAAATCCGCCGCCGCTTCGAGCAATTCGATTGCGCTGGGTCGATCCTGCATCTGGCTATGCTTCCGGTTAAAGCGCGCCGGGCGGTTGCGCGCCGGGTTGCTATTCGATCAAGTTGAGCAGCTCGAGTTC